>PBKA01000019.1 GCA_002721305.1 Acidimicrobiaceae bacterium
ACCATCCAACGGGTTGACATGCGAGAACAAGTCGTTGATGTTCCACCTCAAGAAGTAATCACCTCCGACAACGTTGTTGTCTCAGTAGATGCTGTGGTGTTTTACGAACCGACCGACCCCCAGCGCCTCGTCTATAACATCGCGAACTTTGTCCTCGCGATTACCAAGCTCGCCCAGACCAACTTGCGAAACCTTGTAGGAGATCTACAACTCGACGGAGCCTTGACTTCTCGGGATCGCATCAACGCGGCCCTGCGAGAAATACTTGATGAAGCAACAGACAAATGGGGAGTGCGCGTAGTTCGCGTCGAGATCCAGCGTATCGACCCACCACCAGACGTCATGGCCGCTATGCATGAACAGATGAAGGCTGAACGTACGAGGCGCGCAACAGTTACCGAAGCTGAAGGGTTCCGAGAGTCGGAAATCACCCGAGCCGAAGGTGACAAACAAGCCCAAATTCTTGAAGCAGAAGGCCAAAGGCAAAGCGCGATTCTCGCCGCTGAAGGTGAAGCCCAGGCGCTACGAACTGTGGCCGAAGCCGAAAGTTACCGTTTGCAAACTGTCGCCGCAGGAGAGGCAGAAGCGACTCGCCAAGTCTTTCAGGCCATCCATGACGGAGACCCGACAAGTGATGTTCTAGCTGTCCGCTACATCGAAGCTTTAACTCAGATTGCTGATGGAAGGGCCACAAAGATCGTTGTTCCAACAGAGTTCAGTGGGGTGTTAGGTGCAGTGACCGGGATAGCGGAGGCGATGCGTCCGATTGTCGAAACCGATGAAGGACCCGAGCCTGATCCTGTGAATGAATCGAAAGATATGGATTCGGAGTAACAGGCCTTCTTTGACCTAGGGTCTACGCCTGTGATTTCAGACGCTGCACGTCAAAGACATGATCAGGCTGAAGCTGCTGGTGAAGACAGCTATATAGACCCCGACACTGGTTTTCAGGTATTCACAGCTCAGTTTTTGAAGCGTCGAGTCTGGTGTTGCAGTAGCGGGTGTCGACATTGTCCTTGGTAGACGGGACATAACTGCCGTTTACCGGGCAAGTCTTTCATTGCTTGAATGCCTGATCTCGAGGTCACCAACAAACCCAGAGAGCACTGACATATTAAGTTGCCTTCTATGCGTATGACTGATCAGCGGCGAGAAGAACTAGAAGCAGAAATTGAAGCTTTTATGGGACGGTACAACGAAGCTTTTGTCAGTGGTACTCGCGATGACTTGCAAAATTTGGTGCACTTGCCGGTGATCTATGTCTCTGAAACGGAAGCACAAGTACGCGAGCGATACCCGTTCGATCCTGAGCGCATGCGAGAGAGCACCGGATTTCATCATCCGGAGACTGAAACGAAGATTGTCCACCTCGAAGAACACCGCGCTCATCTGACGATTGAAGGAACCCGTCATCGTGAAGACGGTTCAGTTATCGAGTCAATCGATAGCTTCTACATCCTTCACAAACGCGACGATCAGTGGCGGGTTTCTGTGTTCTCGGGCATCCGGGGCGCTCGTTAGTAGGAGATGTCCCTCTCCGGTCTACGCTTCTGTCATGTCAGACGATGGGCCGCTGGATCATGTCAACAGAAATCGTGATCTTTGGGATGGCTGGGCTGCCGAGTGGTTTGAGAGGGGCGAACGTGCCTGGGCAATGGATGAAGCTTGCTGGGGCATTCACCAGATTGCGGAATCTGAACTCGGGCTACTCAACAGCTTTTCCGGGGGAAAGATCATCGAACTTGGCTGTGGAACTGGCTATGTGTCGGCCTGGCTGGCTCGCTTAGGAGGCGACCCAGTCGGAGTGGATAATTCCTTAATGCAGCTTTCCAGCGCCCATCAATTACAGAAGCGCTTTGATCTATATTTCCCTTTAATACACGCCGACGCCGAAAATCTGCCATTTGTTGACGAGTCGTTTGATTTTGCGATCTCAGAATACGGGGCTGCGATTTGGTGTGACCCGTACCGATGGATACCTGAAGTGGCGAGGGTTTTGAGATCTGGTGGGCGTCTAGTTTTTCTCGGCAATTCGACACAGATCATGCTTTCGGTGCCTGACGACGATGGACCAGCTACTACGGCACTGCAACGCCCTCAATTCGGTATGCATCGTATGGAATGGGACGACGATCCCGGAGTGGAGTTCCACCTTTCGCACGGCGACCGTATCAAGCTCCTGCGAGCAAACGGCTTTGAAATCGAAGACCTCATCGAGCTTTATCCTTCCTCTGGTGCCCTAGAGAGTCCCTACACCTTCGTCACGCTTGACTGGGCTAGGCAATGGCCGGCCGAAGAGGCATGGATAGCCCGCAAAGTCTGAAATTATGGTGTCGATCACTACCGAATGAGCAGGACCTATGCCAATACCTGGTCGACTTGTTTCACTGGGCTTAGAGCACATTGATGCCCTCGAAGCTTTTCTCAGTGAATTCGACACGAACCCCACCGAATTACAAGGCTACTTCTGTCACCGGGACGCCTCTATCGAAGAGGCAGTCGCACTACTGGACGCTTGGAGCGCCGGAGAACGCCTGGAAGATACATGGGTTCGCGGTGAACCCCTCGGTCAGGACTGGGTTCAGAATTCGACATGGTTTTGGGAATTCGATGAGCAGCTACAAGGGGTGATCAATCTCCGCCACCGGCTCACACCCGCTCTCAAGCAAGAAGGCGGACATATCGGCTACTCAGTCGCGCAGCCGTTTCGCCGGCAAGGCGTGGCATCAGCAATGCTCAACGAGGTACTCGGCCTATGTCGAGAACTTGAGATACCTCGGACCTTGCTGACATGTCGATCCGACAACCTCGCATCCATCCGAACTATCGAAAAAAATGGGGGGGTACTGAACCGCGAGGGTTGGAGTAAACCTTCGGGGCAAACTCTGCGGTGGTATTGGGTTTCGCTGTCAGATACGTAGGCCAAACAGATCGAAGAATGCGTGACCGTATTCCTCCGCAGATGACACCAGCGAACCCATCTCAACGAATTCTTCGTCGCTCATCGTTTTGTGACGTTCACCGATTTCTTCGCCTCCCCAGCCGCACACGTAACGCAACCTGTAATCCGAGCTGGTGAGGGCCTCGTAAATGGTTTCCGCGAATGATTCAGCTTGCACTGACGCTGCGATACCGGCGGTATAAAACTGGAACATTCTGTCGTAGTGGTCCTGGTATGCAGTAGGTACGGGATTTCCTTCATTCTTCGGCAAAATTGCGGTGCGAGTAACCCCAGGTTCGACGATGTGGACCCGGATGCCGAAACTGATGAGTTCTTGGGCTAACGCCTCGCTCATACCCTCCAAGGCAAACTTTGAGCCCACATAGACCGTTTGGCCGATGTGGCCGATAAGACCAGCGACCGAAGAGACTTGGAAGATGTGGCCAGAACCGCGTTCTCGCATGCCCGGAACGAACGCCTTTACACACCGAACAGGTCCCCAGACGTTCACGTCCATTACTTCTTTTGCCCTGTCGACATCAATATCTTCAGTCACCGAGTTGAAAGCAACACCGGCGTTGTTGACTAGAACGTCGACAGTGTCGCCGTTTACCTCGATGTGTCGGGCACACTCGAGAACGGAATCGTTGTTGGTGACGTCAATTTCAATAGCTGAAAGGTCGAGACCTTCGGCCAACTCGAGGAGCTTCGAACCCTTCTCCAGGTCCCGCATTCCCGCATACACTTTGTGCCCTTTTTGAGCCAGAAGAAGAGCAGTTGCCCGGCCGAGTCCCGAGTTTGCCCCAGTCACCAATGTCACAGTCATAGCTGGACTCTAGCGCTCACCGAAATGCGTCGTCGCTTCACCAAGGTAAGGACCAGAGGGACGCTCTGTGTGTCGCAAGTCGAATCCAGTCCGCTGTGCGTTTGCTCTGAGCTAGCCGGCGTTCATGGACTGCGAAATCACCGCAAAGCCTTCAGTGGCTTCGAGTCGCTTTCCTATGACTTCCTGGTAGTCCTCGGATTCGTACCATGCTTTCGCCGCAGCGGTATCTTCGAATTTCAAGATGACGGTTTGAGGACCGGGCGGGTTTCCCTCAATTGTCTCCGCAGCAACATCGAACACAACAAGTTCGGCACCAGCAGCTTGGATACTTGGTCCCGCACCCTTTTGGTATTCACGGTATAACTCCGGATCATTAACAACGTATTGAGCAACGAAATATGCAGCCATGAGGTCAGTCTGACACGTGCACGAACTGCTTGCCTCCGATAGTGAACCGTGGCCGTGGCTTCAGTTGGAAGACACCGTTTAAGGCTTAAATCGAACTGCCCATCGCCCATCGGATACCGCGGCGAAGTAGTTCGTAGTACATCGGTTGTTCCCATGAGCATCGTTCGATGACCGGGTAGTAGTCCATGAGGGGCTGCATGTCCCAGTGACCGCGACAGTGACCGAGGGTGTTGTACAAAACCCCGCCAGCCCCTAGGGGACGGAGGTACTGAACGAGATGTCGTTCACTTTGAGTCCAGTCACTTTCTGCGAAACCGGTTGCCTCACCACTCCAGTTGGTGTGAAGCAACGGAATGAGATCATTCGCGTCGTGATGCTCCATGAGGTACAACTCGTCGTCGGTTTCGAATTGTTCAATGTCCGCAACTAGCCAATGGTCAGGATCGCTGAGTTCGACTCGATAGAGGTGGATGGGTGGATGAGCGACAAATTGACTGCCTAATAGTTTCGCCCACGTCGGAAAACAACGCGGTGCTTCGACTCCGGTCGGGCGAGGAAGATCAAGGGCCGCGTTTGTTCCGTGCAAAGCGAGCCAGCGTCCACCGTTTTCGACCCAACCCCAAAGAACAGCTTGCGCTTTTTCGCTTGGGCGCACGTCGCAGGTGTAGCTCACAAGAAACTGGGCATCGGCGATACCGCCGAGCGATTCATAGTCGGGAACGACGGTGACCCTCACGTGGGAATGCTCGGCCAGCAAGCTGAGCAGCTCGCCCCGTGCGAAGTCAATGTCGTGATACTTCCCGCCCGTCACCAGGTACGCGTCAACGCGCTCGGTGCGCTCACTCATGATCAGTAATTCACTCGTTTGGTGAATCCCCCATCAACGGTCAAGTTGGCACCGTTGATGTGATTGGCAGCGTCGCTAGCAAGAAAAACGACTGCGTTCGCTACGTCTTGAGCGACCCCTAGTTCGCCTCGAGGATGAGCAGCTTGGGTCGCCGAAAAAAATTCTTCCATGTGGTCCTTGATCATGTTCCAGTCGCCGCCCTCAACGAAAATCGGTCCGGGCTGCACCACATTGCACCGAATTCCTTTGGGGCCGAGCACCTGGGCTTGACCGAGCGTCCAGTTCGTTACAGCGGCCTTCAAAGCCGAATAGCTACCGGCACCAGTAGCGAAGTGTTCCGCCGTCGCTGTAGTGCCGATGCTGATCAGCGTGCCCCCACCTTCGGTCAGATGCTCTTGAGCCGCTTCAACACCACCTACCAACGCCCGAAGATCAACGTTGAAGTTGTTGATCCAATCGTCAAGGGAGCGTTGAGGTTTAGCGCTCGTGTTGTGCACGTATACATCGATACCGCCGAGAGTCTCAGCCGACGCAGCGACCCATGCTTCAAGGGTCCCCAGATCCCCAGCGTCGACTGGGGATCCACAGACGGTTCCAAGCGATGAGAGCTCCTCGACGGCAGCGGCGACGCCCTCCTCGTCGCGGGCGCAGATTGCGACCGACGCACCCTCAGCTAGGAATGTTTCAGCGATCGAGCGGCCGATGCCTTTGGTCGCGCCCGTCACTAATGCGGCTTTACCTGAAAGTCCTAGATCCATTGATCACTCCCTATTCGCTTTTGATTTCAATGTGTTGTCAGGTCACATCATCGCCGACGCGGCGGGCCAAAAGAAACAAGAAGTGATGGTTGAATGTGAAAGCAGGGTCCCCGGGAATACAAGGGAGTGCTTTTAGGCGGCCGAACGCTTACGTCGACGGAACCCGCCGTCTGGGTAGTTGCGATGGCGTTTCACCCTGAATAGTGCCCGGATGATTCGACTGACTATTCCCCGGCGCTTTCCTTGTGGTCCGAATTCAGGTGGTCCTTCGTAGGTCCAGTTCTCAATTTCCTCTTCGGTCCTAGTGTCATATTGCACTCTGTAACTTTTCATACCGTTGCCTCTTTTACGGTTGTTCTCATTGTTCATTTCACTCACCATTTTACACTAAACAATCGTTCAGTAATTGAAATCTCGAGCTCCACTGCCAGAATCGAAGCCCGCGACGACTTGCCCATTCGAGGTATTTCTCCTCTTTGTTGCTGTTCGATTTCGCCTCTATGAGAATGACAGTGTGCTCATTGCAGTAAAGGACGCCACTGATCCCCGCATCGATGTGTTTCAGGGCCTGCGCGACAAAGTTCTGCGGCAACGCAGAGAAGCTCCCGGCGGAGACCTGGCCGGTATTTTCATCGCTGAAGGGGACATAGTTATCGAGCGAGCGATAGCGGCTGGCTACAGATTGCAGTCGGTTCTCATCGACGCCAAAAGAAGCCAACCGCTACCTGAGCAGTTCGATGATGTCGACGTGTTCGCGGCAAATGACCCGGTATTGGAGCACATAGCTGGCTATCACTCATATCGCGGTGCCTTGGGTTGCTTTTATCGCAAAGAACTTCGCCGACCAGAAGAACTCCTAGCTGACCCGTCGCTCAGATCTTTCGTCATTGTCGAAGGGGTGAACAACCCTACGAATTTGGGCACCATCATTCGATGTGCCGCGGGTCTTGACATCGACGCTCTCCTGCTGAGTCCGGATTCCATTGACCCGCTGTCGCGTAGGTGTTGTCGTGTGTCAATGGGCGAAGGTTTCTCTCTCCCTTACGCCCGTTTGAACGACATAGAGGGAGGTCTTGCTGCGGTAAAGAGCTCAGGGATTGAGTTGTTGGCGATGACACCAAACTATGACGCGACGGATATAGCTACCTTGAAGTACTCAGACACCGACAGAGTTGCGGTACTGCTCGGCGGCGAGGGTTCCGGACTTACCGACAAAGCCCTAGCGTCCACCACAAGGTGGGTACGTATTCCGATGTCGGGGAATTCGGACTCACTCAACGTAGGCAGCGCGGCGGCAGTCACGTTTTATGCGTTGCGACAAGCGAGGCAAGGTTGAAGACCGAGCGACTCTCTTTCTCAAAAGAAAACGGAAGTAGCATTCGTCCGTGGAGCAGATTTGTGTTGATATCGAAGCCGAAACGGCGGCCCTAGCAGCAGTCGTAAGTGGTCTCACCGAAGACCAATGGCGCGCTCCCACGGTTGCGGAAGGTTGGGACAGCCACGAAACAATTCTGCACCTAGGCGCCACAGATTGGGCGTGCTATCTCGCCGTGACCGACCCAGCTTCATTTGTCGACGCCCGCGAACGCTTATCTAAAGGCGAGGTATCAGTCCACGAGTTGGTTGGTTCGGAGATCAAAGCAAAGTTAGGTGGCGAACTTTGGGCTTGGTTTCTTGATGGTCGTACAGCGATGATCGACGCATTACGAAATGTCAACCCAAAGGCACGAGTCACTTGGCTTGGCCCAACTATTGGAGCGAGATCGTTAGCCACCAGTCGGCTTTTGGAGACATGGACACATTCCCATGATCTGGCCGACACCTTCGACGTTGAGTACCCCCAAACTGATCGCCTGCGACACATCGCCCACATTGGCTACGTCACCCGGGAGTTCAGCTACATCAATCGTGACATGACGATGCCTGACGAACCGGTTCGCCTCGAACTCACTAGTCCAAACGGAGATCTATGGATTTGGGGTCCCGACGAAGCAGAGGAGGTGGTCATCTCCAGCGCCTACGAATTTTGCAAGGTGCTTACGCGCCGAACACCACTCAGAGATTCAAAGGTTCAAACAAAAGGAGTGTGGGCCACCGAATGGATGGAGATCGCTCAACCTTGGATCGAACCACCTCGGATCAGCGACCAAGCCTGAAGCAGCCCCCAACTAATTGCCTGAATTCTTGCGGCAACGACAGGGACCTCAGTCAATAAATTTTCCCTACCAGGTCCGCTTCGACTATTGCCGAGCGAAGATCTGACCATCCATCATCGGTTGCGCGAACCCACCTCTTCAAATGCTCCATTCTCATCATTTCTTCTACAGCAGGATCATCGGAACTCATCGCCAACAGAAGGTCAACGAACTGCTGGGCTCGGCTCTGATCAAGGGAGGGGCCTGACGTGAAAGCGCAGTGCGCATACCCCCGAGTTCGCCAGATCGTCCGCACGTCGTCAGCTTCAAGCCGATGTTTGCGGATAAGGGGCTGCAACCAGGGCTCAAAAATGATTCCGCAATCAGCTGACCCATCGACGACTGCTTCAAAGATCGTCCGGTCATCCACCCAATGTTGTAAATCCGAGTATTCGGTCGCTTCGAGTTCCACAAGCGAACATTCGCTTCGCACGTCAATGCCTTCTTCGGCAAGTTGCTTAACCGGTAAGAGCCATAACTCACTTGACGTCTCCAGCCCCAAAGCGAGACTTCGGCCCCGGAGATCTTCGATGGTGTTGATGTCGCTGTCGGCACGCACCACCAACAAACTGGTGACGTTCTCGTCCGTGTCACGCATCGCCAACGTGCGACAGGCGGAGTCCTGCTCAAGTAGTTGCGCGTGTGCCATAGGGGCGTTCCAGGCGATATCGATGTGTCCTGCGAGCAGCGCCGACGACATCGCCGCGTAGGTTGAGAACAGAGCGTATTCAACCGGAAATTCCTGCTCTACAAAATATTTTCGAATTGCGTTCCAAATAAGTACCGCGCGTTTGGGATCAGCTGCGGTAGCTCCTAATAACAGGGGTCTTTCGTCCTTCGACATCGCGCAGTCCTCCCAGTGGCCGCCGATGCCAGTTCATCACAGTTACACCCCTTTAACAGCCCAGTCGGCGGCAACTACATTTCATGGGTGACCTTGATCTCACCCTTCCGAGGGTCTGATCCCTCAACTTTTCCAGCGTCGGGGCACCAGTTGTTCGAGAACGCTCAAATCAGCTTTGGGATTGGTATCCAGCGTTTTCGATCAGCGCTAAGACTTCGGATTCAGGAGTGGTTTCCAGCAGCTGGTCAACCCATTGGTGGAACCGTTGCCCACCAGCTTCGTTTCTGCCAAACAAAACGGAATCCTTCGCGCCCGTGGCTAGACCTCTTTGAACACCAAATCCTGTCGCGTAATCTTCATCTCTCACAACGCCCAGCAAGAATCGTTTGTATGCGTCCACCGAAGACGCTTGGACTTCGGAATTGACCGAGAAGTCAATCAGAAAGTTTTGGATAGTCAGAGAGGACTGAGGAGTTTCGCCGGGAAAAAGCTGCGACACCATGTACATCCGACCCAGACTGCCTGACCCGTCCCCGATAATGGAACTGTCTACTTCGAATGAGGCGATTGAGACGTGGGGGAAAATGGTCCACACACCAGTGGTCAGTGCTTTGGACGACCACTCCGACTCTGGGCGCCCTTCAAGCCTCAACATCGAAGAGTCTGGTGCGCTCACTCGTTGATGCGGGCCCCAAGCGTCATAAATTGCTTTGTTGCAAATGTTGGTTCCGAAGCTCTCGCGGTGAAGAACCGGTAGGTGATAGAAGTCCAGGTATCCGTCATATGCCACCTTCCAATTAGGGCCTTCAACTGCTTGTCGTCCGACAAAGCGGCAATCGCCCAAACCTAAATGCTCAAGCATTTCGTCGTAGCCACACAGATAACGGTCAAGCTCGCCTGTTCCTTGGTGGTTGAGGCCCACAAAAACGAGTCCCGCTGATTCCAACAGGGGTAACTGGGTTAAACCGTGACAACCTTTGTCCAGTTCGCCGAACGCGTCATTGTCGAAGACCCCGACAAGTTCTCCAGACGAGTCGTAACTCCATCCGTGATACGGACAGGTGAAACGGCGAGCCGATCCCTCCGGTTCCGCAACGACAATCGCCCCTCTGTGGCTGCAGGTGTTGACGAAAGCCCTCAACTCGCCGTCACCACTGCGAGACACCAGAACTGGTACCCCCAAAATCTCCATGGAGCGATACGAATACTCCTCGGTGAACTCGCAGCTAAAGCCAAATAAGAGTGGGAACCGACGAAACACCAGATCAACTTCACGTCCCCAGCGGTCAGGATCCAAATAACTGTCCGCAGGCACCCTGAAGATGGTGTCAACCTGAGGGGCAGACCCGGCTTTCGCGTGTGCAATGGTGCGGCGCGCCGCTTCCAACAGTCTTTCTCTACTCATCGCACTGTCGATTCATCGACTGTTTGGAGTGGCAATTGACGCAAAATTTGATGTTCATTGATTGCCCGCGTCAGTGAAAAAATCGGCTCGAGGAGTGAAGGTTTCATCGTAAATGGGCTCACTCAGGTCACACCTGTACTTCGCAGTTTCGGTAGCCACCATTCCGAGTTTCCCAATTAGTCCGAGCATCGCCTGATAATTGGGGTGTTTGAAATGGTCTTCAAGCGATCCTTCGTCGGCCCACAGTTCGAAAATCTGTATTCTGTCATCGCGCCCAGGATCGGGACCGAAGTAGTAGGCGTCACACCCAGGTTCTTCGGTTCGGGTCGATTCTTGCAATGGGAGACTTTGTTCCACAGCGAAGTCCCGGGTGTCCTTGTCCTGAAAATCTATTGTCCCCGCGATGATGATCACAGGGCAACCTTGGCACAAACTGAGGGCTCTTGGAGACAGTTTCAAAAAAGCGCCCTAGCCTCGGGCCATGCCCGACGACTACGAAGATCTACGTGACTGCGCTCTGACCGAAGAACTTGAAACAGAACTGGTGCGAAACCAGAGGGAATGTGTTTTCATGTGGACCAACGTTGGGGGAGAAGCTTTTGGCGTTGTCATGTCGTATTTGCCCAAAGATGGCTTGTTTTGGTTGACTGCGGCGGAGCATCGGGCACGGATTAGCGCTATCCGACGGTTTCCCCGGGCATCGATCTGTATATCGAGTACCGGTACCAGGGTTGGACCTAACAAAACGATTTCCTACAAGGGCTCCTGCACCGTATTGAACGACCAAACGACAAAGGACTGGTTTTATCCGGAGTTCGCTGAGTTCCTCATGGGTAAAGGGCCACAAGCCCAAGCTTTCATGAAATACCTGGACTCTCCTGGCCGAGTCGTTGTGAAATTTGAACCCGACTATTCGCTGAGCTTTGACGGGGATTTGTTGTGGCAACGATCGCCGGAGGTCATCCAACCCCAATAGTTCCGCCCAATATCACACGGGTAAGTTCCAATGCTTCTCCCCGAGGACTAAGGCGCTGCGGCTAATGTCAACCGCCAGCGCGCGAAATTTGAGGACTCGTTTCATGCACGACCATCCTGATGTTTTCACTATTCAAGGTATGGAGCCCACGATGCCCATTGAGGCAACTGCGCGGGTTTCTGTAGCAGCGTCTGACGTGTGGACTGCGATCAGCGAACCGGGCAATTTAGTGAACGTGCATCCATTCTGCGAATCGAACCCGGTTGAAACATGGCCTGGCCCAACAGGCCGCGATCACGTTCACTATTTCAGTGGGGTTCACTACCAACGAGATGTCCTTCAGTGGATTGATGGCAGCGGCTATGACCTAATCGTTGGGCCGCCGTCGAAAAAAATAGCTGTAGCCAACTGGCGAATCGGCCCCACATCTCCCGACTCATGTGATTTCAGTATCGAAGTGACCTCTTATTTACGGTCGAACAGCGATCCGGCGAAACTAGCGGCATACGAAGCAAACGTACTTCGGACTATTGGTAGCTATCTCGAGTCGGTGGTGCGGGGCGTGGCACATTTTGCTGAAACTGGGATACCCGTGAAGAGAAATCAGTTCGGGGCCCATCAGATCTATTCGCCTGAAAGCAACACCTCTCGATGACGATCAAGGAACACCCAAATGGGGTTCGCACCCGGCCCGCAACGGGGTCCGATCAGTCGAGAGTTTTTGAACTCGTTGAACGGCTCACCGGTGAATCACCGAATCCAGATTGGGTCGAGGTCTACGAGTCCCATATGCGAGGAGAACGCGGAGCAGTCGTTGTAGCCGAAAACGATGACGGGATGCTTGGTATCGCGACCGTTTCATACAACCTGGCTATTCGTTACGGCGGCGAATACTGCGAACTTGAAGAGTTAATCGTCGAAGAATCCGCCAGGGGTCTCAACTTGGGCAGAATCCTCGTTCAACGAACTATCGACGACGCACAAGAACGCGGATGCGCAGAAATAGGGCTGTACCTTGTGCCATCAACTGAAGGCAACCGCGGTTTCTACGAAAAGCTCGGCTTTCAGGTGATTGGCACCGAGATGCGCCAAGAACTCCGGAACTAATAGCGCGTCGGTAAAACGTTTTCCTCAATACGCCCAGCAATCGAACCGACTAGTTCGACAACGTTCAGTTCAGCGAAGGGTTTCGGTGCGGCGAGCATTGACCATGGTCTAGGTTCGGCTTCAGTTCTGTGGGATTTGGGGGGTCTATGCCCACAGGGTGAGGTGCATCAAGTTGGTATATGAAAAAGCGCGAAGTTGGTTTCTCGCCAACTGGGATCCGTCCATGTCCCTAGCAAACTGGTGGCGGCGACTAGCGGAATCAGGATGGGGATACCCGCATTGGCCAGAAGGCCAATTTGGTAAAGACATGAGCCACGAACAACACATGGAGGTCGAACGGGCGCGTGTTGCTGTCGGAGCGTTTGGAGTTCCAAACGACGTAAGCGTGACACTGGTCGCACCAACGTTGATGGAACATGGACCCGAAATTCTCCTTGACCGCTACCTTGAACCGATAGCGACCGGTCAAGAGATGTGGTGCCAACTATTTAGTGAACCGGATGCCGGTTCGGACTTAGCGGGGTTGACGACTTCGGCCGAACGAGACGGAGATCGCTGGATCATCAACGGGTCCAAAGTGTGGACCACAGGCGGCCATGTTTCACGAAGGGCTGTTCTCATGGCGCGAACCGACCCCCAAGCCGAACGTCATTCCGGAATCTCATTTTTCATTCTCGACATGGAACAGCCTGGAGTTTCGGTGTCACCGCTGAGAGACATGACCGGAGCCGAAGAATTCAACCAAGTGTTTCTGCACAATGCAGAAGTGGATCACCGAGATGTCATCGGTGGACTAGGTGAGGGATGGCGCGTCGCGATGACCATGCTTCAACACGAACGAGACGCCGATGCCATCGGTCACGACGGCGGCGGCGACGTCATCAACCAGGTTGATCTAAATGCACCCGTCGGCCAAGTACAAGAAGAACAGCAAAAAGGTGGAACCACCTCCGGCTTTTTCTATGCGACCGGTTCGGTGAAAGACGACGTAACTTTCAACATGGTCAAGCAACTTGCATCTTCGGATGACCCTGTGTTGGGCGACACCGCTACGAAAGCCAAGATGCATAGAGAACTTCTCGACCTCAACTCGGGCCGCGACCTTCCGCCTTCAGTGGGGAAGCTCCTGAACTCAGCATTATGTCGGGAGCTACGAGACCTCGGTTTTGCAGCAGGCCCAGCCTCACAGCTCTCTTCCGAAGACTCCGTCGACGGAGGACATTTCCTTAAGTCAGCGCTTTTCGCGGCCGGAATGTCCATTGCGGGAGGTACGGACGAAATTCAAAGAAACATTATTGGTGAGCGAGTACTCGGCCTTCCTCGAGAACCATCAGTTGAAGCGAATGCTGATCGTAAGGAACCATAGACACCGATCTTGGCGTAATGAACGAAACTAGGTAACGATGACATATTCACTTAACGAACTATCCGACCGGCAAGAGATCACTGATCTGCTATCGGCTTACTGTCGAGCGATCGACGACAATCGACCTGAGGACGTTGTGAGTCTGTTCTCTGAGGACTGCTACCTCGACTACGGAGGAGAGCTTCCAATAATCCAAGGGCGTACCGCGGCCACAAAGTTTTTTTCGATTGGTACAGATCGCTTGTATGCGAGATCCGCACATTTTGTCTCCAACATTGAAGTGTCGTTCCCTGAGAACGATCGAGCAGTGGCTACCTCATACGTCAACGCATGGCATGAATTTCACAGTCACCAACCGGACGCTTGGATCTTCGGGAGGTATATGGATGAGCTCGCGCGCATTGACAATGGTTGGTTGATCGAAAAAAGAACTTTTAGGTCGATGGGCGACCATAACTGGGTGGGCGAAATGTCATACATCGAGCGGATGGGTCCGCACCGTTAGATCACTCGTTGGTGATGCAGCATGCGGGAGCCTGCAGAATCTATAGATTTTCAGATTCGCGACGAGGCACACGATCAACGGTGATGTCGAGCCCTCGGGCACCGAACTGCTCAACCTTTCGCGAAGCAAAGCGCCAGGAATCATCTTCGAACTTCAACTCGTCGACGTACCTGCCCCAGAATTCAAAATCGGTGCCATCAAGTTTCCGATGCCACGCATACACATATGACGTAGACGACGCGCGATCAGGAGCCGTTCGATCAATTCGAATGTTGCTGATGTGATGTGAAGTGGCGGTGAAGAGTCGCAGCAGCTTGGGTAACAAAGCCTCAATTGCGGAGCGCCCTTGGACAGATCTTCCTTCATCGAAAATTGCGTCCTTGCAAAACAGTTGAGCCCACTTTTGATTATCCCCGGCATCAACGTATTCTGCGTAGCTCAGGATCGTCTCAGTAATCGCCGCGTGAGCGGCAACATCGTCCATGACTGCGGGCTCTGACATATCAAGAGGATATTCGCTCCGAGACCCGAGGTTTTCTTTTTGGGAAGCCCCATGAGTTCGCGTGGTTGACGTTCTTGTCGCAGCTTTCGATGAACTTTGCCGTAATTATCGGCTTCCCGTCAGTAGCTAGATGCTGTTAAGTCTTTAGGACTTAGATTCTTTGTTGACTCCTGGACGGGTTCCATCAAGAAAGGCTGATCTAGCCGCCTCACCGGTGCCCTCCATATTTAGTTGGAAGATGAAGCCTTGTTCGAAGCGCATACTGTTTTCAATGTCGACGTCCTCTATGCCGTCCATCGATGATTTCAAGAGCCGCACCAGATGAGGTTGCTTATCAGCAATGCTTTGAGCGACCTCATCTGTCCTGGGTTTGAGCTCTGGCTCCGGAACCACTTCTGTAAGTCCCCCTCGCGACCACAAATCTCGTGCCGTTATAGGTTCGGCGGTGAACATGAGATGACGTAACGCTTGGGGAGGAAGCATGCGGAAGCCTTGTGCCGCTCCTCCAACGGTGCCGTTGTCGACCTCGGTCCATTGAAACAACGCTGTTTCGTTGGCGATGGCGATGTCGGCGCTACCGACGATCTCTATGCCAACCCCTAGGCAGTAATCATGCACAGACACGATTACAGGCACTGGACACTTTGAGATAGCGGCACAAGCTCGAGCGGACTCCAAACATTGTTGGAGGATTCCCTCGTGGCCTTCCATCTCGGCCATCTCCTTTAAGTCACCCCCCGCGCTGAACCCGCTTCCACTAGCTGAAATCACTACCACCCGGTCATCTTCGGAAACCGAATCAAGCTCTTCAGCAAGTGAACGAAGATCGGCGATAGAGGTCGCATTCACAGGTGGATTACTGAAGTTCAAATGCAACACACCGGGATGATCAGACGAACGTTCAACTTCTAGGGTCACCGCGGTTAGCGTAGTTGTTGATCGAGGTGACCGTTCCTTGCCTGGAAGCGAGAGGTTAAAAAGTGTTCGTCACCTCAGCGAACTGGTGTGCCGCATGCGGAAACCCAGCCACAGCTTTGACGATTCGTCCCGAATAGCCTGAAGTTGCGATCCCCAAGTGAGCAGTCGCAATGTGCATAGGGTCGGCCATGCCTGGAGGAACCGAGCCATCGAACACTCTGGTCATGGGGGTTGCCACTCCACCCGGGCACACGGCATTAATCATTATGTTCTTGCGACGAAGCGATGTCGTAGCGGCACGAACCAGCCCGACTGCGGCCCACTTTGTCATGCTGTAAACCGGATCCGGTGACCAAGGAATGAGTCCGGCGAGGCTCGCGGTGACGGTTATCGAACCGCCGCCCACACGATCAAAAACTGGAACCAACGCATGCAAACCGAATGCGACCCCGTCCACGTTTACTCCTCTGGCGCGTTCGTAAAGTCCCAAATCCCAAGTGCCCGGATCGTCGGGGGATCGTTCGAAATCAGCAGGGTCTCTGAATTCGACTCCCGCGTTCAGAATCGCTATATCGAGATGATCCAATTCTTGGGTAGCCAATTTCCACGAATCGGGGGAAGTCACATCAAGCGAAACAAAATTACCTTTGACCTCATCCGCAACTGCTTGGCCGTTGGTTTCGTCAAGGTCACAAACGAAGACAGCGGCTCCATCGGACGCAGCTAGACGCGCTGTGGCAGCGCCGATGCCAGACGCAGCTCCGGTAATGAACACTGTCTTGCCCTCAAGACCCCAAGTGTGAACCTCAGGTAACTCGAGTAGCGGTTGGTTAGAAGATCCAGTCATGACGAGATCTTAAGCCGACTTTGGTTGGACAGTATTTTGGTTAGCCATGATCATTCAGTGAGCGCATCGTGTCGCCACTCAAGACCTCCTCGTCCCTCAGCTTCGCCGCTACCAGATGCAACCATTGCTGGTGTTCCATAAGTAACTGATGCACCTCGTCTTCCCACAACTCTCTGGCGCGGTCAACGACGCGGCCCAGATCTTCGATCTCTAGACCGAGGTCCACGTCGTAGTAGATCTCGCTTGTGAGGCGTTCATCAAAGAACGGTCCTTCCAGGCCAAACACGTTCCGGGTAACAACGCTGATCATGTTCAAATCAGAAGTAAGCCATGCGAGGTCAAACACGCCGGTGATTTGTTGTTCGGCCACAGAACCCGCCAGATATGACTTGGTTCGACGTATCACCCAGTCTTTAACTCCATCGAATTCACTATCTGCAGGCCCGTAGCGCTGAAACTGCAGCTGATCAAAAACCTGGTCTGGCATCCCCGGCCAACGACAGACGCCCAAATGCTGATCGGTCCAGCGAATGGTAAGTCCTAGGCATTCGAAGCCCAGTAACTCTCCGACCACCGCGTGCCCTGCGACGTGGCTAGCGGAGACCCAATCTTTGTCCATGACATGAGGGTAGATGGGGTAGGTGCAATGCGGTACAAACACAAAGGTCCTGTCACCTACTAAGCGTTTGCTAAGTTAATCATGTGATGGAGTTTTTAGTCCCGGACGTTCCACGTCGATCACAGCGTGCAGCTGATTCGCAAAACGACCCGAAAGGAACCTTGCTGGCGCGGATAGCGCGACGGCTGCTGTTTCGCATGGACGTCGGTACAGCTGAGCGCCCAGCGACCTTGTATTTATCTTCTGTTGACCTTGTGCCGATGGGAAGCTGGGTAGTCGTAGCCGAGCCAAGCCAGGCAGAGACCGATCCGTCCCACTCGAGCTAGCCGCCGTGTGGTTTGGCAGAGTGCTAAGCGCGTGAAACCCCGGAGTCGACGAATCGACATCCGGGGTTCAGCAGAGCAAAGCAGAAGGTGCTCTTAACCTCGTTTTGTGCCTTGCCGCCTCTGAAATTTATTTTTACGGTCAGCCATTTTCGCTCGAATGTCGTCCGCTTCGGCCTGGGTGATTTCACCGGACTCGACCCGAGCCGCTAAACGCTCTTGCATCTCAGCTTTGCGGGCCTCGAGATTTGCTTGAGGAGGTTTAGGCCGGAACGGAAGATCAACAGAAGCATCGCTGTCTGAGTCATTCCAAGTTGCAGCTGCGATCGCCACTGAACTTCCAGCAATTAGCGCTCCAGATAGAACGATGGGTGCTATCCATTTGGCTTTTGTGCGTTGGATCATTGTCGAACTCCTAAATGGGGTCTGTGTTCAGAGGACAACATCTCCAATGAAGCTGAACTGAAGCTGAGAGCTTTATGAGATTTAGATGAGAAACCATCACTCCAAAAGTGTAAACCTCGGACACCTCGTTGAGAGCGCTCGAAGCCGACGTTGAACGACGGGTGGCGTTATGGTGCGGAAATTTGCGCGCGGACCTGCCCGGCATCCACGAACGCTTCATAATCGATGAGCATTCCGTCACGAAGTCTGAAGACACTGAGGACCCGTCGAGGAAATACCGGGTTTCCGCTTGATGACATCCCCATGGCCTGGACAGGTTCACCCGTCCAACTCCAGATTCCAAAAGCAGCGTCATCTGTAGCGGTGATATTTTCGATTTCAATCTCGACCCCGGGGATGTTGTCGCAAAAGCCAGACGCGTGGGCGTGAAGGGCAGAAGGACCGCGCATCCCAGTCGCATGATCCAACATTTCCTCATCAACAAAGCTAGGAATAAGTTCGAACCTCCGGTTGCCGAGAACTTCTCCCAAATATGTGGCCATAACTTCTGCGGAGCGTTCGGTGCTCATGGATTCCCCCTAAGAGAGCGATTTCGACTTGTCGGACCTTAGCCCGGATGACCCCTACCGGAACCGCCGTCCCTTCATCAGTTCAGAATGGTGAATAGCCCGACGAGAAAGCCAAGCAGCCTTCGCCAGGGATTGACTCCTCTGAACAATTCGTCCGCTGCCCACGTCAACCAAGAAATTCTGCAAAGTAACAGAACACCTGCACTTTGGGACCACACCCAGCTGGCTAGGACTCCTATGACACAAATCCCAAGCAGCAGATTTGGTCGTTGAGCTACAACGATTCTTCCAGTTGAAGCGTCCTCGAACCACCACCGAAGTGACAGAGACTTGGGTAACTTTCGAGACACCCTTAGATCCTATGAGCAGTGACTACCAGGACAGCCTTGCAAACATGATCTTTGCCTCTCGATCAGATTAGGGGCCGCTCACTTCTGCGATTACAGCGTCGACCATTCCTTCCGTATCAAAATTTGGTTGCCAACCCCATTCCCGCCGAGCCGCACTGTCGTCGATGCGAACCGACCCGGCCGGGGTCCCTTCAGGCGCGGTGAAGCTGATTATCGCATCAGGAATTCGAGAACGAACCACATCCGCTAACTCACCAGCGGTCGGAGTTGGTTGTATTCCATCAACGAGATAGTTGATGGAACGAATACTTTCAAGTGACGCTTCGGATAATTCGATAGCGGCGCGTGCAGCATCTTGATAATGCAGTATTGCCACAACAGCTTCGGGAGGTACCCAAACCTCAAATGGCTCACCTAAGGCCGGCTTTTCAATAATCCAACTTGTGTACTGCGCGACGCTCCAAGTAGTGACACCAGGCCCGACAATGGAGGGATAACGCAAGCCCCGGAAATCTATACCGTACTTATGCCGGTAATAGGCTCCGAGATTCTCACCGAGTACCTTCGAAACCCCGTAGACGGAGTTAGGCCGCTGCAGCGTCAGGTCGTCAATGGCCCCTCCGCCGGTATCTCGACCATAGGTACCGATCGAACTCGCGAAAATCATTTGCTCAGTCCCAGCGAGTCGGGCTGCTTCAATCGTCTCTATAAAGCCAAGAGCATTCGCTCGCAGTAAAGCTTGGGGGTCTTCCTCTCCTGGAGCGGTAAGAATTGCCCCGAAATGGAACAACCTTTTCGGTGCTACCTCGGCAAGTAGAGCAGAAGCGCTCCCTGCCACCGAGAGGTCAAACTGGTGAAGATGAACTTGATCAGCGATGCCTTCAAGGCGACCAAGATTTCCTGAGCGGTGAGCGATATGGACTTCCTCGCCTCTATCGATAAGCATTCGAGCTATTTCGGCTCCGATAAAGCCGGTGCCCCCGGTGATCAAAGTAGTCATGGCACCACAATTGCACGAAGAGCCAAACAGTGGCGACCGAGAGTAGATTTCTCTTATGCCTAACCCGGACAGCGAAAAGTTAGTATCGGCCCGTCGTGATCGAGTTACGCGTCGATGGGAGCTCAACGATGAAATCGTTTTGGTTCGCTCGGGGCCGGTTCTTCCGATGGCGGGTAGCGACATGGAGCACTCTTTCCACCCTCATCCCGATTTCGCGTACCTCACCGGACGAGGTATCCCCGATGCCGTGCTGGCCTTTGACGCGAAGCAAAGGCACTGGCAACTTTTCGGTCCTCGGTCCAGCATCGACGATCAGGTGTGGCATCAACCCGCGGATCCGGTCGGTCTTCCCCTCGAAGAACTGGATGACTGGCTAGGGGATCGCAAGGGAAGACAGGTCATCGAAGTCTCAAACAGCACGGAGTTGCAGGCAGGCATCGGAGAAGAACGGGTCCGCAAAGACGAATTGGAGTTGACAGCGTTGCGGTCAGCAGCGGCAGCGACTAAAGCCGGTTTTGACTGGCTCTACAACACAGTTTCTGCAGGAATGACAGAACGTGAGATTCAAGTAGGTATCGAAGCCGAATTTTTCCGAGCGGGAGCGGTACGAACTGCTTATCCGAGCATCGTTGCGAGCGGACCAAATGGAGCCTTCCTTCACTACTTCTATGGTCAAGACGACAGCCTCAACCCAGCTACCCGTGCCGTCCTCCAGGGAGAGCTTCTTCTTATCGACGCCGGAGGGGAATTCTCTGGCTACGCCAGCGATGTGACTCGGACGATGGTGGTGGGCGCGGAGCCTTCAGATGTCCAAGCGTTTCTTTGGCAAGTTGTTCTAAGCGCACAGGAGTTGGCGATTGACCGTTGTCGACCAGGTCAAGAATGGCGCGAAATACACATGGATTCAGCGCGAGTAATTGGCTCAGGACTCATGGAGCTCGGCCTGTTACGTGGGGAAGTGGACCAACTGGTGTCGTCAGGGGCCGTTGCCTTGTTCTATCCCCACGGTCTTGGTCATCTCATCGGTCTCACGGTCCATGACGCTGGCGGATATCCCTCCGGACGGGAACGCAGTTCTCATCCGCAGTCCCGATACCTCCGGACTGACCGGCCACTCGAAGCTGGCATGATCACAAGTGTTGAACCAGGTGTGTATTTCATTGATGCACTTCTGGGGGATCCAGCCCTGCGCGAACAATTCTCAGAAGAGGTTGTGTGGCAAGAAGTCGACTCGCTAAGAGGGTTCGGTGGGATTCGTATCGAAGATGACATCCATGTCACCAACGACGAACCCGAAGTTCTGAGTGGCGCCATAGGCAAACCCGTTCGCATCGGCTAATAATGCCGAACTGCTGTGCAAATAATGCGAGACTCAAACAATGTCAGCCCAGTCTTATGACGCAGTAGTAATTGGTTCAGGAGTAATTGGCTCCTCGATCACATATGAGCTTGGACGACGAGGTCTACGAACCCTCACCATCGATCGCAACGGAGGAGCGGGTTTAGGCTCAACCAGCTTTTCGTCGGCAATCGTCAGATTCACTTATTCGACGTACCCAGGTGTCGCCATGTCCTATGAAGGCTTGGCCTACTGGCAAAACTGGCGAGAGCATCTCAACGCTGATGACGATGATGACCTGGCAAAGTTTCACCAATGTGGCATGGCGACTCTGAAAACCACCGGCGGCCACCATCTGAAAGTGCTGCCACACTTCGATTCCATAGGAATCCCCTATGAACACTGGGACTTAGAAGCCTTCCGAGAGCACCTACCAGAACTTGATCTCCGTAGCTTTGGTCCACCCAAACGGCCCGATGATGACGACTTCTGGGACGATCCGACCGAACTATTGGAAGGAGCCCTCTTCACTCCTGAAGCCGGATACATCAGTGATCCTCAGTTGGCTGCACAAAACTTGTACAGAGCTGCGACTGAGTTGAGTTGCGAATTCTTGTTCAACACTGAAGTGGTCTCAATTATCCAAAACGGCGGTCGAATCACCGGGGCGCAGCTTGCCGACGGAACAACGATCTCAACTCCGGTGATAGTGAACGCGGCAGGTCCCCACAGTCGGGTCATCAACGAGATGGCAGGGGCGATGGAGGACATGTCCATTGGGACCACTCCTCTGCGTCAAGAGGTTCATCACGTTCCTTCGCCCGCAGAGCTTGATTTCGAACATCGGGGGTTCAGCATCGCCGACGACGACAACGGTATTTACATTCGCCCAGATCTCGGCAACAACATTCTTGTTGGGAGCACGGAACCTGACTGTGATCCACTCCACTGGGTCGAACCTGACTATCAGGGCGAAATTAATGCCGGCCAGTGGGAGGCACAGGTTTTACGTTTGAATCGTCGACTTCCGTCTGTGGGTGTCCCTCATCACAAGCGAGGCATCGTTGGCGTCTACGACGTCTCCGATGACTGGATTCCCATCTATGACCGCACTTGTGTCGACGGCTTCTATGTCGCTATCGGGACGAGCGGCAATCAGTTCAAGAACGCAGGGATAGCTGGCTACTGCATGTCGGAGCTGATTGCTGCTGTTGAGAGCGGCTGGGATCACGACACTGACCCGATTTCGGTGACGGGACCCCACACGGAGTTGACTATAGACATGGGCAACTTCCGTCGGACCCGAACGATCAACCCTGACTCGTCGATGTCAGTCCACGGTTAACAAGCACAAAAGTCGAAGTGTCAGCGCCAGGCGAAGACAGGTTGCTCGAGTTCGTCGACACGAATTTCATCGCCGTCATATGCAACGGCTCGAAACTGATACAAAACAGCGCCGGTAGGTGCATGAATCAGGTCCCCCCCCACCGGTAGTTGCACAACAGGGCGGTCACTTTCGGGAATCGTCACGAATCGAGGAGAATCGGGCCTCGCCAGTTCGCGAATCGATATCCGATGGATGGACGCAACCTCGTTCGGATTTGCTATTGGTTCAAGTTCACCATCGATCCAAAACACAAAAGGACTGATCACATACCCGGAGCGAGTTGGGTAATCATCCAACCGACCCAACAGAGCGTCCGCTGTGAGACTCAAGCCGACTTCTTCTTGAGCTTCTCGGATGGCCGCTTCAAAAGCTGACTCTCCCGAATCAACTCGACCTCCGGGTAGTGCCCACTGGCCGGGATGATCTTTTAACTTCGATGTTCGCCGAGTGAGAAGAACTGCGGCCCCGCCAGCGGTACCCTCCACCGTTCCGGACAGGTCATTGTCAGTTGGCAGACCGGGGATATCGGCCAACAACTGCTTACGGTCAGAAGCTGTTGCAGTTTCTGACAACGGGTCGGCGCCGTGAAGTGAGGCGTCGCTATCGAGAACAATTACACAAACTGCGGCTTGGGTGAGACCTTTGTCGAGGTGTTCACGTAGTTGATGACGTTGCAGGTTCCCGCGTAACCGATCTTGCAAAGAAGAGTCGAAGTTAACGTCGTTGCTCATGCAATGAAGTCTCGCGCGCAGCAAGAGCGGCCGTACGGTCGCTACGATTTAGTTATCCGTTACCTAAAAGGACATGTGGGGCTATGAAAGTTGAGCATCTCGAAGGGGTCACATTTGGTTCGGTGGTCACCGCCATTGACCTTGAAGTCCTAGATGACGCGGAGTGGAACGAGTTATACGAACTCTGGATAGAGCGAGCATTACTGATCTTCCCGGGCGCGTACTTGAGTCCTGAAGGTCAAGACGAATTTGCTAATAGATTCGGCGACTTAGAATTTCCCCGAGCAGCTATCTCCAACATTGGCAAGGACGGCAAGGTTCATTACCGAGACGACGACGAGGTTGTGAAGTCACTGCGCGGTAACGAGGGTTGGCATCACGACAGCACTTACATGCCGGTTCAAGCCAAAGGCGCAGTATTCAGCGCCGAAATTGTGCCTTCCAGTGGTGCAGCAACGGGATGGGCTGATATGCGAGCCGCGTATGAAGATCTCGACGCTGAAACCTGTGATCGTATTTCTAACCTCACGGCGTACCACTCTTTGTATTACAGCCAAGGTCGGGCCGGAAATTTGCCCGACAAGAAGAACGATGATGGCACCTACAACCTGTACGGCTACCACGATATGGAAGTTTCCTTACGTCCGCTGGTCAAGACCCACCCCATTACTGGCCAACCCAACTTGCTTCTAGGACGCCACGCACACGACATAGTGGGAATGGATAAAGAAGAGTCGACAAAGCTACTTGATGAACTAAATGATTGGGCCTGCCAACCCCCTCGGACCTACCACCACCAGTGGGAGGTGGGGGATGCAGTGGTATGGGATAACCGCAGGCTGCAGCATCGAGGGACTCCATATGACATGACTGAACCGCGTCGCATGTGGCACACAAGAATTGCAGGAGAACCTTCCACCGAATTAGCCATCAACCACCGGACCGATGCAATTCCTTCCGACGAGGCCGAACGACATCCGACAGGCACATGGGCCTGTTAGAACACATCCGCGCCGATCTAACGGCCGCAATGAGATCGAAGGACAAATTAACGATCTCTACGCTGAGATCTGTTGTCGCAGCGGTACAAGAAGCTGAAGTCGCCGGGTCCTCGGCTACCACCTTGGATGACGACCAGGTACAAAAAGTCATAGCTGCCCAAGCAAAGCGGCGAGTCGAGGCCGCGGAAGCGTTCGAACAGGGTGGTCGAACCGAAAAGGCAGCCGACGAACGCGCCGAACTCAAAATCCTTGAGGCCTATTTACCGGAGCAACTTGACGGAGACGAGTTGGCTGACATTGTCGAGCGGGTGCTCACCGAGGGTGGTTATTCGACAATGGCGGACATGGGTGAAGCGATGAAAGCCGTCAATGCCGAGGTGGCCGGCAAGGCAGAAGGACGAGTAGTCGCAGAACTAGTCAAATCTAGGCTCTCGTGAAAACAACGGAACGCCAGATTGTTTTAGTTGGTTTTCTCCAAGCTCAGAACTGCACCACGATTCCCGCTGCATGGCGTCACCCTGAAGCGCGACACGATGTTACGAATGTCGGCTTCTACCAGGACATAGCCAAAATCTTAGAAAGAGGGTTTTTCGATCTGGGATTCTTTGATGATCGCCTGGCCATGCCCGACATGTATGGCGGAGATCACCGCCACACCGTCGAGCACGGAATTAGGTGCGTGAAGTTAGATGCGGTGACTGTTTTGACGACGATGGGAATGGCCACCGAGAAGTTGGGGTTAGGGGCCACGTACTCCACCACTTATTTCCCACCGTTTCATATAGCACGCGTGTTCTCAACCCTCGACCACATGACAGGTGGGCGAGCAGCTTGGAATGTTGTTACCTCAGTCAACGACAACGAAGCTAGAAATATGGGGTTGCCCCAAGCACCAGCCCATGACGTTCGTTACGACCGAGCAGATGAATTCATGGAGGTTGTCCATGGGCACTGGGACACCTGGGAAGCTGATGCTGTGATCGCGGACCGGACAACCGGTCTATACGCCCAAGGAGACAAAGTCCATCGGCTAGATCACAAAGGAGATCATTACAGCTCACGGGGTCCATTCACGGTGCCGCGAACTCCCCAAGGTCACCCGGTGATCATCCAAGCGGGTCAGAGCGGTCGTGGGATCGAGTTCGCTGCCCGCTGGGGTGAGCTCTTGTTTATGTCGAACCCGACTCTCTCACGGGCAAGTGAAAATTATGCACAGGTCAAAACTGCGGTAGAAGCAGCGGGGCGAGACCCTAGTCAGGTAAAGATTGCGAACCTCACTTTTCCTGTCGTAGGTCGCACTATGTCCGAAGCCGAAGACAGGCGCGCGGCCTATGACCTGCTTCCCAACCTGATCGACGATCTTTCTTTGCTGTCTGAGGGATTGAACTTTGACTTCTCGGAAAAAGAGCTCGACGATCCACTCTCTGCCGAAGACGTGGCCGCTATGACTGGCATTCAAGGAATTCGAAATCAGGTCATCGAAGTGACAGGAAAGGACACTCCCACTCTTCGAGACTTCGTTAACGTCTCAGGGCGCGGCCGCTTAGCTCACCCGGTAGTAGGTGGACCGACCGAATTAGCCGATTACTTTGAGGAATGGTTCACCACTCCAGCCTGTGACGGCTTTGTCATTGCAGGGACCCACATGCCAGGCGCCTTCCAAGACTTTGTTGACCTTGTTGTTCCAGAACTTCAACGGCGAGGACTCTTCCGCACCCAATATTCAGGCAACACGCTCCGGGATCATCTTGGATTGACCCAGCCCATACCAGGGGCTTGGCGACGCTAATTTCCCGCTGAAAAAGCCGCAAAAGCTTCGACAATGTCCCCGCCTCGTGCCGTCCAAATATCCTGAAGCTTCGTGATTTCAGCCAATGCCCGATCGAGGACTCGAATTCGGAATGGTTGCCCGGTGAGCCAAGGGCGAAGAGTCAACATCATGTGGCGAGCAGACATTTGACCATCTGCATGCAGACGATTTGCGGCTGAAACAATCATCTTCTCCCAACTATTCAGGCTCGCCCTGCGCCGCCAAAGAGCGAACTCGTCATCGATTTCCAGAAAGAGCGGCAAAGAGACTAGATCGCCAGCCGGCGTCGTCATCTTGTATGGCTGTTCATCGTTCGGCCAATCACACACATACCTCACACCAGCGGCAGCCAACAAGGCGGGCGTTTGACTGGACTCAACGCCTTCGGGAGAAAACCACCCTTGAGGGCGTTGACCAGATGCTTTTTCCAAGAAATCAAGCGATTCGTCGATCATTTCAGCTTCGGACTCTTCGGTCATTTTGGAAGTGATGAGTCGGCTAGCCGCTATTCCGTGCCCCACCAGTTCGCATTCACGGGCTTGTAAATGATCGATCAGCCAGGGGTAGTGCATGGCGGTGAGTTGATCGACTGCGACCGTCACCGGAACGTTGTGTCGTTCCAGGGTGTCGAGGAGTCGGAAAATTCCGACGCGATGACCGTATTCCCGGTGGGTTAGATGAACATAATCAGGCGCAGGTAGTTTGATTAGACCGCCACTTGGGTTCCGCAAACTGTACGCGTCCGGAGGCGGCTCCCACTCGTAGTGTTCCAGCAAGATCAACGCCCCCAAGGCAAGGGGTTGTCCACCGGGCCAGGCCAGGGGATCTCTATCAGGAAGAGGGGAGTAGCCGTAGTGTGAGTGGTCCATACCCGGGGAACGGTCAGCGGGCATTTTGCACCGTGTTTATGGTTTTTGAGTGCTGAACAAACTCTTCGTAGTGATGCTCCATGAAGTGATCGGCGATTTCTGAAGCTGTCGCCTGCCACACGAGATCGTGACCCAAGAGGTATTCCAAGATCTCCTCCAAGCCTTCAATCCTGTGTGGCATGCCCATCAGATAGGGATGTAGCGCTAGGGCCATTACCCGACCAGAACTGGCTCCTTCTTCGTAAAGAGTGTCGAACTGGGCTTTCGCCATCTCAACGAAGTCCGCTGTGTCGTGATGATGAAGGAACACTGGAACGTCATTCAACTCGATGCTGTAAGGAACAGAAACAAGGCGACCATTGTCCACTTGAATCGGTATTGGCTGATCGTCGTGTAGCCAATCGGCGTGATAGGTGAGACCGGCATCGGCCATTAGATCCGGAGTGCGAATTGTGTTGCTTACAGCGGGACCCAACATGCCGCGGAGTTGCTGGCCGGTATGACGCCGAAGCGTTTCGACGCACTCAAGGTAAAAGTCGCGTTCCTCTTTCTCGGTTAATGAGGACAGATACCTGGTGTTGTAAATGCCGTGACTCATGATCTCCCAACCACGGTCAACCATCGCTTTTCCAATATCGGGGTAATGGTCAAACACGGCCAGATTGGTCGAGGCCGTGCACTTCACGTCGTACTGATCGAGTACGTCCAGCATGCGCCAGAAGCCAACTCTATTTCCGTAATCGCGATGCGCGTAACCCTGAACGTCTGGATGCGGTGAACGAGGCCACGGATTTCTGGTTGGATCCCTCGGCGGCAAGTATTCGTAATGTTCAACGTTTGGCGCTATCCACAGGGCGACCTTGGCCTCATTTGGCCAAGAAATGCTGGGACGATCTGCCATTGGCAAATAGTCGACGCGATGCGGAGGTAATGGCATATCAGCACCGTAGTCATAATGACTGCTGGAAGGGAGCTATCGTCCAAAGGAAGAATTCGCAGTTCAAGGGGGGATCGGTGCTCAGCGAGTACAGAGTTTTGGATCTAACTGACGAACGTGGCCACTTGGCCGCATTCATTCTCGCTCAGATGGGGGCCGAAGTGATAGCGATTGAACCCCCGTCAGGTTCAAGCGCGCGCAGGCTCGCACCATTTGCTGACGGTATTGATGATGGGGAACATTCGCTCCACCACTGGGCCTACAACCGCGGCAAGAAGAGTGTTGTGTTGGATGTAGAGACACCTGAGGGACTCAAAGATCTCCGGGGTCTGATAGCTGGAGCGGATCTGATGTTCGACTCTTATGATCCAGGTGTCATGGAGTCATTGGGTTTGACACCTTCAGATGTCGCTGAAATCAACCCCCAGATCATTAGTGTCTCCATTACCGCTTTTGGCAGCGATGGACCGAAAGCAAACTGGGCGCACAGTGATTTAACGCTCCAAGCAGCCGCGGGAAACATGGTGTTAACCGGCGATGAAGATCGGTCGCCCCTCAGGGCTGGTGGAACTTTGCCACAAGCATTCGGTAACGCTGCATCGGAGGCGGCCGGGGCAGCGTTGATAGCGTTATTCGAGCGACAATCGACATCCGGATTGGGTCAACACATAGACGTGTCGGCTCAGCATTCAATGAATCAATGCACGCAATCGAACTCTTTAGCGACCCCGTTGGGAGCAACGCCCCCGACCAGACTTGCTGGCGGAGTGGAACTCGGAGGGATCCGTATCCAAGTGATGTGGCCGTGCTTGGACGGTCACGCGTCAGTCAGTTTCTTGTTCGGACCTGCCTTCGGTCCCTTCACAAAGAACCTGATGACTTGGGTATGGGAAGAGGGTTTCTGCGATGAAGCGACCCGAGACAAGGATTGGGTCGATTACGCGATGATGCTCCTCGATGGTCGAGAATCACCTGAGGAGTACCAACGAGTTAAGGATGTCCTGACGGAATTCTTTGCTACTAAGACCAAAGCCGAGCTTTTGGAAGCGGCGATGAAACGTCGTGTCCTGATAACGCCGGTGACTACTACTGAAGAGGTAGTCAATAGCGAACAGCTGGACTTTCGTGGTTATTGGGAATCGGTCGAACATAGTGACGGCTCGATCGTCGATTACCCCGGATCGTTCGCCAAGTTCACGCAAAGTCCCTTAACGGTGTTGGGAGCACCTCCGCGTCTAGGTGAACATACGGTCGAGGTGTTGGGTGAATCCGAACGAGTGGCCCATGCGTCAACCGAGCCCGTCGCGTCCACGGCGTTGCCGCTCCAAGGGGTGAAAGTTTTGGACTTCATGTGGGCTATGGCGGGCCCCGCTGCTTCGCGAGTGCTCGCAGATTATGGTGCGGACATCATCAGGGTTGAGTCGGCAAACAAACTCGACGCGGTTCGAACGATCTCCCCTTTTCCAGATGATGTTGCCGACACGGATAAATCAGGGATTTATCACAATATGAACGCTGGGAAACGGGGTCTTACTCTCGATATGTCCAAACCGGGCGCGATAGACGTGATATGGGATCTCATCGACTGGGCAGATGTGGTCCTCGAATCGTTTTCACCTAAGGCGATGTCGGGGTGGGGTATCGACTACGAGCAGATTCGGAAGCGGCGACCAGACATCGTGATGGCATCGAGTTGTTTGATGGGACAGACGGGTCCGCTGGCGATGCTGGCCGGTTTCGGCACCATGGCGGCAGCAATATCGGGCTTCTTTTACCCAGTCGGTTGGGTCGATCGCGCTCCAACAGGCCCATACAGCGCGTACACCGACTACACGTCGCCGCGTTGGCTTGTTGCGTCTGTGATGGGAGCTCTCGAACACAAACGCCGAACTGGTGAGGGCCAGTACATAGACCTTTCTCAGGCTGAGGCAGCCCTACACCTTATGAGCCCGGCGTTGCTGGAGTATTCCGTGAATGGAAACATCTGGGAACGTGATGGCAACCGCGATCTTATCTTTGCGCCGCAAGGGGGATACCCGACCAAAGGAGATGACAACTGGATAGCAATCTCGTGCCAGGACGATGATCAGTGGGGATCTTTGGCACGAGAAATGGGTGTGGATGACATTGTTCATCTCACCAGTGATGAGCGGCGAGATCGACACGACGAGCTTGATTCGCTCATTTCCTCTTGGACTGCGGAACAAGACGGCCTTGAACTAATGGAGCGGCTCCAATCTCTCGGAGTGGCCGCTCACATCGTCCAAAATTCACCTGAATTGGTAGCGGATGACCAAATGACGCATCGACGCTGTTTCGTGGAAGTCGCGCACGCGAGCCACGACCCGTTTTTCGTCGACGGTACTCGTTTTCACATGTCGCGAACCCCGGCTCAGGTGACTCACGCTGGTCCGATATTCGGAGAACACAGCTTCGAGATTTTGATGGAATGCGCAGGCTACGACGGAGACGAAATAGCGGAACTTGCGGTGGCAGAACTTTTGGAATAGGCCCGATGGTTAGGGACCCGATTCTGTAGTCAAGTCGGGTAAGGAGCTACCAAGTGTCGACCATCGGTCGTTTTTTCCCATCTCGAGAACCTGGCGGCGGAGCGGATTTCAGGGCCATGGAGATCCAGGTTCGGGTCTCGGCGGGATCAATGACGTCATCTAGTTCAAAGAAGGTGGCGGTACTGACCGCCTTGCCGTTTTCATAGAGTTTCGCCACCATCTCTTCGTAATAGGCGATGCGTTCCTCAGGGTCTTCTATCGACTCGAGTTCTTTGCGATACCCGAGTTTCACGAAACCTTCTAGGCCCATTCCCCCGAACTCGCCGGTAGGCCATGAGACGCAAAAGACTGGGGCTTTGAAGCTACCGCCGGCCATCGCTTGAGCCCCCAGGCCGTAGCCCTTGCGTAAAACCACGGTCATGAAAGGCACGGTCACGCTGGCAGAGGTCACAAACATTCTGCTTGCATGACGAACTGTGGCCTCATATTCGGCCTGTGGTCCAACCATTATTCCTGGTGTGTCGCACAGAAAGATCAACGGGATATCGTGCGCGTCACATAGTTGCATGAATCTGCTGCCTTTATCCCCGACATCGGCATCGATGGCGCCACCCAAATGGTGGTTGTTGTTGGCGATGATTCCTACTGGGCGACCTTCTACTCGTGCCAGAGCGGTAACGCACCCCGGTCCCCACCCCCTGCGAATTTCCAACACCGAGTCAACATCGCACATGGTTTCAATCACTTCGCGAACGTCATAAGCCCGGAGACGGTTCTCGGGAACAATGTGCCTCAACAAGCGCTGATCGGGTGCTTCCCAATCGTCGATCGGTCCTTGGAAGTATGAGAGATATTTCTTGGCGGCCTCCATAGCTGCGTCTTCGTCCTCAACGAGGATGTCAATGACTCCATTTGGATATTGAACATCGACGGGCCCCACTTCTTCTGGGCGGAACACTCCCAGGCCTCCGCCTTCGATCATCGCGGGACCACCGATCCCAATATTTGAGCCTTCGGTGGCGATGATCACGTCGCAGCAACCAAGTAACACTGCGTTCCCGGCAAAACAGCGTCCGTTGGTCACGCCAACTAGGGGAACTAACCCTGAGAGTTTCGCGAAGAAGGTGAAAGCCCAGCAGTCCAATCCCGCTCCGCCCATCGTGTCGGTGTCGCCGGGGCGTCCACCTCCACCCTCAGCGAGCAGAACAGTCGGGAGTTTGTTGTGTTCGGCAATTTCAAAGAGCCTGTCTTTCTTGCGGTGGTTTTGGAGTCCCTGAGTGCCAGCTAGGACCATGTAGTCATAGGACATCACCATGGTCTGAGCAGCTTGTTCATCGAACAGGTCGCCGTTTACGCTGCCGATTCCGGCGACCATGCCGTCGCCCTGGGTGTTGTCGATGAGGTCGTCCAGGGTTCTTCTTCTTCGTTGCGCCGCGACCATGAGTGGCCCGTATTCGATAAAGGTGCCCTCATCAACCAGTCTTGACAGGTTCTCTCGAGCTGTCCGATGGCCTCGACCATGGCGTTTCTCCACGGCTGTCGGCTTCGCTTCGTCCATGCCTTTGTAATGACGGTCGAAAACTTCTTGCAGGTCGGGTCTGATGAAGTCAAGATCAACTCGGGATTCACTTTCCCCTCGTTGAATCTCTAGATCAGCTTCTTCGATGAAGAGGAGCGGATGTCCCTCATAGATGGTGTCGCCTTTGCTTACACCAAGGGAATGAACGATGCCGGTGACGGTCGACGCGATGACGTGTTCCATCTTCATTGCTTCCATGACAGCGACAGGTTGACCCTCAGCGACCTCGTCCCCAGGGATCACATCAATAGAGATGATGGTGCCTTGAAGTGGAGCTTCCACTGCTTGCGTGCCGTCAGGTCCAGCAGCCGCGAGGTTCTGACCTCTATCCGATGCGCGTTCGTTTTCTCTTCCGTCGATATCGCCATGCTCGAGAACAGCTAAGGGGTCGCTGCTCACTTGTGCACCCGCAAGGGAGGTGGTCGGACTACTGGCAGTTGCGGCTGCGGGAGGGGTCTTTAATGAAATGTGTTGTGCTGCTTCCGCGAGCTCTGCCGCGAACTCTGCGATGAAACCAGTTGTGATGTCGTTGGATTGCACCTCTGGTCGATCAAGTAAAGCGAGGAGGTAGGTGATATTGGTCAGGACTCATTCAATGCGAAACTCGCTCAAAGCACGTTTCACCCGGCGAACGACATCTTCGTAGTTGTTGCTGGGGGAGTGTGCGATCACCTTTGCGATCAAAGAGTCAAAGTTGGGGTTGGTTGGGTAACCCTGATATCCGTAGGAGTCAGTCCTGATTCCAGGTCCCGTCGGCGTTTCGTAGGTGGAAATGGTTCCGCCGGTGGGACGAGCTGACCCTTCATCAGTCATTGTCTCGGTGTTCACGCGGCACTGAATTGCGAAACCACGAGGTGTCGGCACTTCGTCTTGCCGGAGATTCAGGTCAGAAAGAGAGGCACCTCCAGCTAGCAGCAGCTGACTGCGAACTAGATCGATTCCCGTGACTTCTTCGGTAACGGTGTGTTCAACCTGTAGTCGAGCGTTCGTTTCAATGAAGGCGACAGTAGAGAAGTCGTTTGTGTCGACTAGAAATTCCCACGTCCCTAGGCTCCGATAGTCAACGTGGGAAGCCATTCTTGTTGCCGAACTGGTTAGCAAGTCGCGGAGATCAGAACCGATTGAAGGAGAAGGCGCGATTTCTACAATTTTTTGGTTCTGCCTTTGGAGAGTGCACTCCCGCTCACCCAAGTGAACAACAGCGGTCCCGTCCCCGATGATCTGGACCTCCACGTGGCGAGCACTTTCTATAAGCCGTTCGGCATACACGTCGCCGACTCCGAAAGCGGACATTGCTTCGCTTTGGCATCGCTCGAAGATGCTCCCTACATCGTCGCCGCGTCGGACCTCGCGCATGCCTCTGCCACCGCCGCCAGCGACGGCTTTGATCATGACTGCCTCGTGTTCGTCTAGGAACGCCTCGACGTCCTCCAAACTCGCTGAAGCGGGTGTAGCGGGTACCAATGGAACGTCAAGCTGTCCTGCAAGCTCTCGAGCTGCAACCTTGTCGCCGAACAACGCCAAATGTTGTGAAGACGGACCGACGAAAGTAATTCCCTCGCTTTCCAAAGCAGATGCGAAGTCAGAATTTTCGGCGAGAAAACCGTACCCTGGATGGACTGCATCACATCCTGTGGTGATGGCTGTCTCAACGAGTTGCTTGATGTCCAGATAGGCGGCGACACCGCTTCCCTCCAAGCCTCTCGACTCGTCGGTGATCTGTGTGTGTAACGACGAGTGGTCATCGGTGCTGTAAATAGCCACGCTCGGGATACCAAGATCTTCAGCGGCTCGAGCTATGCGTATCGCGATTTCGCCACGATTCGCGATGAGGAGCTTTTCTACAGGCATTTCATCCCTCTCAAGAGACACTTTTCCATGCCCGTTCTACAACATCTGAGCCGTGTTGTTCCTGCTCACTTCCCAGGAAGCCTCGGAAGGATCACGGCAACTTGTCGAACGAGTGCAACTTCGGTTCCATGGGTGTCTATGAACACGGCGTCCGTCGTCGACCACGGTTTTCCTTTTCTCACTTCGACGTCACCCCATCTCCCGGCCACGACCACATCACCATCTGCTCGGAAGGAATTCAAATGTTGCACTCGACCTGATGCATGGACCCCAGCAGGCATGCGATAGGAATGTCTGATGAGTGGAGTCATCTGACCCAACACCCAAGATGGGTGAGTTAAAGGGTTATCTCCACTGATCCAGGTGGCCTCATCGTCGCGGATCCTTTCGCGCATCCAAGTTCTGGCGTCTTCTGCCCTAAGAGGTACTGACATAGGGGGATAATCGAGATCCGTTGGGATGTCGTCGAGGCCGAGAAAAGGTCGATCGAGTGCCTCCGGGACAGGTGTTCGATCTTTCGGGAGCGAAAAGTCGTTCTTCCATGGAGCGTCACCCAAACCGACAGTTCCTTCTATCGTGATACGCCCGTCGGAGGCGACCGTTTGGGTAATTAATCCCACTTGCGGGTTCTGTGGTGAAGGAACAACCTCCGTTACGAGTTCGTCACCTGCATACACAGGTCTGGGGAGCTGAAAGTCGCACCAGCCATGTGACAACCAAGATTCCCCGAGGGAGTCAAGAATTGCCGGAACCATCCAGCCGTAAGTGTGGATCCCAGCGACGATGCCCCCCGCATAACCATAACCAGTGGCATTTTCATCGTGAACGGGATTGGCGGCCGAGACCTCAGGGGGATCAGCGACAGCCATACGCGAGCACGATGCAGCGACAACAGTCATGAGCCCGACTTTAAATTACGATCGAACAGGGAATGCAGTAACTCCCAGTGTCGTTCCGAAGCCACTTGGTCGTACTTTGGGCGTTGAGAGAATACAAAGCCGTGATGAACGCCGTCGATCCATTCGGCGTTGTAATTGGTTTCGGCGTCGTCAAGTGCGGCCACTAAACGATCAAAATGAGGTCGATCAACCCAGTCGTCGAACTCTGCCGCCAAGATCAAAACTTCGCCCTCGATTTCCTGTGCTCGCTTGTGTGGCGAGTCGTCGGCATCGGTAGCCAACCGAACTCCGTGAACGGATGCGCTCGCCTTGACTGTCTCGGGATGTTCAGCCGCGAGCCACAGAGCAAATGGGCCACTCATGCAATACCCAGTCACCCCAACCAGATGTTCGTTAGCCGCCAAATCGGCTGCGGCGTACTCAAGAAGAACAGAGGCGTCTCGCGCCACCATCGCATTGTTAAGGTTGCCCATAAGTTGTGCCATGTACTTGGCGCTGACAGGGTCCTCTCGGTGAATCGTAAAAGATGGGACATCTCGGTAGTACAGATTTGGAAGCATCACGTAGTAGCCAGTGGTCGCGATTCGTCTTGCCATGTCGTGAAGTTCTTCTCTTTTTCCCGGAGCGTCCATCAAAAACAAGATGACGGGACAAGCTTCCCCCGACTGAGGATGGACGACGAAAGTGGACATTTCGCCCTCGGGTGTTTCGATGACTACGTGCTCTTCGATCATTGTTGCGAGCCTTTCAAGTCCCATCCCATCGTTCGGGCGGCGTAAAGGGTGTCGGTGTATTCCTCCATGCGAGTGATTTGACCTTCTTCGCATGAATACACCCAGCAGTACTGGTTGTCGTATCGCTGGCCCTCGGTCTTGGTGGTGGCGGTCAGTCTTTGTTGAACCGCAGCAGAACCCTCGTCGACAATCATGCTCCGGATCTCCAAATTGAATGGTTGAGAGATATCGAAGGTGTCTATGAGGACTCGACCGCCCAACTGTTCGGCCACAGCCTCTCTTCCTCGAACCATCCCATCGGCATCTGAACCACCTGTTCCTGTTTCCCCTGCTGTAACGGGAAGCTGCCAAACCACGTCGCTGCTCAGACAGGCGTTAATTTCCTTGCGGTCGCCGCGCGTTAAAGCGTTGTAGTAACGCTCAATCAGGGCTCGTGTTTCTTCAGTGTTCATTCCTTTAGTCCAGCATGTCCGACGCGTCCGTGCTTCCCTGCCTACCATCAGCCCATGGAACAACTTGATTGGACCCCCGAATATTTCCTGTACGACGGGATTCGACCCCACGTCGCGCAGATCACTATCAATCGCCCAGAAGTCAGAAACGCGATCAACACCCCCGCCCACAAAGAATGGAGTGACCTTCTTGATCACGCGGCCCATGACGACGACGTCTGGATTGTTGTGATAACCGGAATCGGCGATAAAGCCTTCTGCGCCGGACGCGACCTCAAGTATCTCTCTCGAATTCAACATTCTTCAGAGGAAGAGAAACAAGCCGACAACGATCTCATGAGAACTGTCGTCAAATTGATTGAACGGTTTGACTATCCCAAACCTCTTATTGCGAAAGTGAATGGCGTCGCGCTCGGTGGTGGCTTCGAGGTTGCGATGGCATGTGACCTCGTGGTCGCTGCCGACCATGTCGAATTTGGTCTTCCCGAACCGAAAAGAGGCATCTACGCGGGAGGTGGCGGAGTGCACCGCCTACCGCGACAAGTTCCATTGAAACTAGCGATGGAGTATCTACTCACCGGCAAATCAATGAGTGCAAAACGGGCAGTTGAAATCGGCATCATCAACCAGGTCGTCCCCTATTCCGAATTGGACCAGGCAGTAGATACTTTGATCGATCAAATCATGCTTGGAGCCCCCCTATCCCTTCGAGCTACGAAACAAGCGGCGATGAGGGGACTGGATTTGCCTTTGGGTGAAGCGTTCTACCGGGATTATCCGGCTGTGAGGTCCATGATGGAAAGCGAAGATGCTCGTGAAGGGCCGCGAGCCTTTGCCGAGAAACGCCCTCCAGAATGGAAAGGCCGGTGATCTTTAGGGACTTGTGTTGTTCGCCGTCTTGGATTGGCTAAGAACAATCACGCCCAAGGTGACGAGAACAACTGCCATACCCGCAAACTGAAGAGCCGCCACCTCTTCGCCCAAGAAAATCCAGGCCATCACAGTCGCAGTGACCGGAATGGCCAACGTCAGTGTCGAACCGAGCCACGCGGGAATGCGGCTGAGCGACCAGTTCATCAACATGTGGGAGGTGAAACCGGGTCCTATCGACAGGACGACCAGCCAAACCCAAGCGTTGCTTGACGGCATAGTGAAGACCTGACCCGAAGCTAACGCGAACGGTGTTGCAAAAAGAGCGCAAATGAGAGCAGTGGCACCCGTGTACTGCGACGATTCAATCTGTCGGCTGCTCAGCTTTGAGAACACGAAATATCCGGTCCAAGCGGCCACCACAGCTACGGCGAGCAAGTCGCCCTTGGGGCTCCACCCTTGTACTCCAGTGGAGCCGAACATCACGATCGCGACACCGCAGATCGCAACTAACGCCAGAAACCAGTGGTGACGCTTGGGTCGTTCACCGAACAACCGACCGGCGATCAACAACATGATCAACGGCTGGCATGACCCAATCACCGTGGCGTTGGCAACTGTGGTCAAACGCACAGCAGAGAAAAAGAGCATGATGTCTGCGCCTAAAGAAATACCCCCGCGCCACGAGACCCGCAACGAATCCCTACGGAGCGGGGTTCCTCGAAGTTTCAAGAATAAGAGCACGATGACCGCGTAAATCCACATACGCCAAAAAACGACAGCTAGTGCCCCGAGCTCTGTGATGCCTTTGGCGATGACACCTGACGCGGCCCAGCCAACCATGGCGATCGCTGCGGCGGGCACGCCTTTTGTGTTGCTGGTCGTTGCGGTCACCTAAGAACCGATGCTGGGGAATGGTTCGCTGACCTCTGATTCACGTGTTCAGGATGCCACTCAATCGGGCCGCCGTCACAGAAAACCGATCGCGCCTCACTTATCGGTCAATTTGGGATGGTTGCGGAAATGCTCCAATGCGTCCGGGTTGTCGATTGCCTCAACGTTCTTCACTTCTCTGCCGTGGATGGAATCTCTGACCGCGAGCTCGACCAGCTTGCCGCTGCGAGTTCTCGGAATGAGAGGAACTTGTGCGACGACAGCCGGCACGTGACGAGGAGATGCACCTTCGCGAATTTGATTTCGGATCCTTTGAGTCAAGTCGTCGTCGAGCGCTAGGCCGTCGCGAAGACGAACAAAAAGAACGACCCTTGTATCGGACTGCCACTGTTGCCCTACGACGATGCTTTCGAGCACCTCGTCGATGACGTCTACCTGTCGGTAAATTTCAGCGGTTCCGATCCGTATCCCTCCGGGATTTAAGGTTGCATCTGATCGTCCTGAAATGATCATTCCCCCCTCGGAGGTCCACTCGGCGTAATCACCGTGATGCCAGACTCCTGGAAAGCGATCGAAATAGGCGTTGTGATATTTGGCTCCATCCGGGTCATCCCAAAATTCCAAGGGCATTGACGGAAATGAGTTGCAACACACCAGCTCCCCTTGAGAACCAGCTAGGAGACGGTTCCCGAGATCGTCAAAGACGGCGACATCCATGCCGAGTGCCGGGGCCTGAATTTCGCCACGAAACACCGGGCTAGTTGGGTCCCCAATCACAAAGCATCCGCATATATCCGTTCCCCCCGAGAAAGACGCAAGGTGGACGTCCGGTTTTACCGCGTCATACACCCAGTCGAAACCTTCAGGAGCTAAAGGGGAGCCTGTCGATGCGATTGTTTCCACACTGGAAAGATCATGTGTATCGCGAGGCCTCAACCCTTCCTTCATGGCAGCTTCAATGAATTTTGCGCTCACCCCGAAAAGCTGTGGCTCTAATTCGTCCGCGAGATCAAAAAGACGAGACGGCTCGGGAAAAAACGGAGAGCCATCGTAAAGAACCAGTGAGACAGCGGAAGCCAGACCCCCTACAAGCCAATTCCACATCATCCATCCGGTGGTAGTGAAGTACATCAGTCGATCCCCAGATCTGAGATCGCAGTGCAAGAGGTGCTCAGACCAATGTTTAAGTAACACCCCACCGGCCTTGTGGACAATGCACTTCGGTTTCCCCGTGGTACCTGAGGAGTACAGAACGTAGATCGGGTGATCGAAACCCAACTGAACAAACTCTGGTTCTCGTTCTTCTGTATTCGCGATCCAATCTTCCAAGAGAATCGAGGATGGAATTTCGCAGTCAATCGCAGCGTCACCATAACTGACCAGCACCACTCGTCTGAGCGACGGAAGCTCGTCAGCTATTTGAGTGACTTTTCCCGTGATGTCGTGGCGGACACCCCCATATGAGTAGCTATCGGTCGCTACGAGAATCTTCGGTTCAATTTGACCGAAACGATCCAGAACTCCCGCCGATCCGAAATCGGGGCTGGTCGAAGAATAAATTGCTCCGAGACTCGCAGCAGCTAAAAAGAAAATGACGGCCTCCGGACCGTTCGGCAAAAGGGTCACTATTCGGTCACCTGACTGGATGCCTTCGAATTTCAGAGCTTGTTGGACCCGCCCAACTGCGACTCTGAGTTCATCGAAGGTCAGGGAACGCTCCACGACGTTCTCACCTCGATAGGTGATAGCGATGTCGTCTCCAGATCGCCTCATATAGTTTTCTGCAAGGTTGAACTTTGCATCAGGAAAAAAACGAACCCCAGGACCGCTCTCGCCGATGTGGTTTGTTTTTCCCAGGTCACCGATGCCAGAAGCGAAATCCCACACAGCCCTCCAAAAGGAGAACTGGTCTTGGACCGACCACCGATGCAGATCCCGGTAGGAATTATTTTCGCGGGACAATCCAACGAATTCAGCAAAGTTCCACAAGTTAGAACCCTCGCGGCGAGTTGAACTTGGAATCCAGAGAGGATGAGTCACGATGTCTCCGAGGGTGTGCAGGTGATGCTTACGGTAGCCGCCAAATCGCTTCAATCAGAAGTGCATCCCCGTAGCGGTGTAGGGTCCCCAATATGAGGGGAATATGTGATGACCTTGATGCTGAGACCGAAGCGCTGCGGGGAGTAGTCGCAGGGCTAACTGAGGACGAATGGCGCTTGCCAACCCCCGCAGACGGTTGGGATAGCCATGAGACCATCATCCATTTAGGAATGGCTGACGTGGCTGCGAGTCTCGCGGTGCTCGACCCATCGGGTTTTGAGGAAACCAAAGAGCAGATGCTCCGAGGCGAGGGGGACCTTCACAGCTTCGGGGGCCTAGATGTCCGTTCATTGGATGGACCTGACCTTTGGCGGTGGTTTTCCGATGAGAGAACCCGAATGACAGAGGCCTTTAGGGCATTAGAACCCAAAGACCGCATCCCATGGTTTGGACCCGACATGAGCGCTTTGTCTTTCGCTACTGCTCGCCTAATGGAGACGTGGTCCCATAGTCACGATGTCGCAGACACTTTTGGTGCCGAGTATCCAAGAACAGATCGCCTGCGACATGTGGCCCACATCGGAGTGACAACCAGAGGGTGGAGTTATGTCAATCGGGGACTCCAGCCACCCGAATCCCCGGTACGCGTGGAACTCACGTCCCCGAGCGGAGAAATATGGACTTGGGGCCCCGACGAATGCGAAGACGCAGTAATTGCCGATTCTTACCAATTTTGTCTGGTCGTAACTCAAAGGCGCCGAGCTCGAGAAGCAGAACTGGAGATTCGGGGGGACCTTGCAGCCGAGTGGATGGAAATTGCGCAAGCCTTCGCTGGACCCCCAACGGATGCTCCCGAAGGTCGCGTCGGCGGATAGCCTCAACAAACTGATGCTAATTGTCGGTCTGACAGGAGGAATGGGAGTCGGCAAGTCCACGGTCGCAGCTCTTTTATCCGACTTAGGTGCTGAGGTCATTGACGTGGATGCTCTCGGCCGTCAGATCATCGAACCGGGAGGGTTAGCCGTCTCGTCGGTCATCGAACGATTCGGGCCAACGGTGGCCTCGAATGATGGCGGTATCGATAGGGCAGCTCTAGCCTCAATAGTTTTCGGTGATGAAGAGCAGTTGACGGCTCTTGAAGAGATTTCTCACCCGGCAATCAATGAACTTCTAGACGAAGCCGTCGACGCCCTGAAAACATCAGACCCAATCGTCGTATACGACATGGCCGTTCTTGTAGAAAGCCGCCTCGGATATGGAACGAGACATCCTTATGAAGTGGTCGTAGTGGTTGAAGCCCCCATGCCACAACGCTTGACTCGCCTTCAAGATCAACGAGGAATCAAACCAGACGACGCTTTGGCAAGAATCGAATTGCAGGCCTCGGACGAAGAACGCAGAGCAGTGGCTCAGTTCATCATCGCAAACGGAGGCGACCTTGATTCGCTGGCAAACGCTACCGGTGAGTTGTGGAGTGAACTCGAACAGCTCTTAGCCTCGAAAAAGGCTTGATAATGAAACGCTCCTACCCGCCCGAACGCCACATCCTTAGGCACCTGCGTCTACGTCATCGGGTAGATGATGACGGCAACGTGAGCGCCACCATGCCGATTCTCCCGGATTTACTCGACAGTGGAGGCTGGTTGCGCTTGGGTGCCATTGCCACTCTGGTTGATTCAGTGGCAGGACATCACGGAGTTATACAAGTTGATCCTGACTGGGTTGCCACGTTGGAGCTCGGGACGGTAGTAACGCGAAGAGCCGAGGGGAATGAAGTCACCGCCCAATGTCGACCTTTACGAATTGGGCGAAATAACGTGGTCACTGAAACCGTCATCGGTGATGTGCAAGGTGAGGTGGCTCGGTCGATCTGCACCTACGCCCGGTTACCTGCTCGGAGTGACAACCCCAGCGTGGGAACCGCACGAGGCCGGATAGTTGATTACGCCGAGGAAGAAGAGAACCCGCGTCCGATGCTCGATGATTATCTACGGATCAAGGCCCGCTCAGATCAGGCCGTTATGGAATTGCCCCACCACTCGCGAATTCATAACTCGTTCGGCTCCATACAAGGAGGCGCTGTCGCCGTTCTCGTTGACGCTATGGCTGCACACGTGGGCAACTTGACTCTTGGGAAACCAATGAGATGCGTCGAAGCGGAGGTTCACTACTTAGCTCAAGCTAAATCGGGTCCTTTTAGAGTCGAAGGTGAGCCACTCAGGGTTGATGAGAGTTCAGTGACGAGCAGAATCAGAATTGTTGACGCGGGAAATGACGACCGTTTGCTGGACGTAGCGACCGCAACGGCGAAACTGATTGATTAGAGAGTTAGGGGCGTTGGTGGACCTTGGATTAAAAGACAAAGTGGTCCTCATCTCAGGGTCGTATCGAGGAACCGGAGCAGGGACGGCCAGAGTATTCGCAAAGGAAGGGGCCATCGTCGCGGTTCACGGGCACGAAGAAGGCCAGCCAGACGATGTTGTGCAACAAATTCGAGACCAGGGTGGCAACGCCGTAGCGGTCCACGGCAGCGTCACGACTACAGCTGGGGTCGAATCAATAATTTCTCAAACCGAACAAGGCTGCGGTCCGGTCGATGTTCTGGTTAACAACTACGGAACACCGGGCAATACATCTTGGAGTGACCCTGCTCAACACTGGCACGAGGCATGGGAAACAAACGTTGTTGCTGGAGTTCGACTCACTCAAAGCGTGCTCCCGGCTATGAAGAAACGGAAATGGGGAAGAATAATTTTTCTAGGAACTGTCGGTACCGAACGACCAGGCCGCAACAACCCTGACTACTACGCTGCGAAGGCCGCTCTACCTGTTGTGGTCCGCAGCCTGGCCAAGGAACTGCGTGACTCCGGGGTAACAGCGAACTTGATCAGTCCGGGCATCATTGCCACTGACGAGGTCAGAGAAATGTTAGAGAAACGTGCCAGCCGCCATGGTGCACAGGGATGGGAAGAAGTCCAACGTTGGGCCCTAGAAAATGTGACACCCAATTTGACTGGACGGATACCAGACCCTGAAGAGATCGGAAGATACATTGCATTCCTAGCAAGCGAGGCCGCGTGGCACATCACGGGGTCCGATTTCAAAATAGATGGAGGGACCCTGGACACATAATGTTCTGTGTCACAGCCCCGATGTACGGTTCGGAGCCATGAACTTATTTCCAGACTTGGTCGCGTTCGATATAGACGGCACACTGCTGCGTTCGGACGGCTCACTCTCGGCTCGAGTTTGTCAGGCCATAAAAGGCATCAAGTGCAGAGGTTGCACAGTGGTCTTGTCAACCGGCCGACCATGGAAACAGGTGAAGACCATCGTTGAGGAACTCGCCGTTGTTGACTACTGCATTTGTCTTAACGGAGCCTCAATATTCAAATCTGATGGCTCGCTACTCAAGTCGAATGCAATGCCAGAAGAACTGACGTTAACCGGCCCGGAAATAGCTCGAAAACTCTTTCCGAATATCGCCTTGGCTGCCGACATGGCCGACGGTCGCCACATTTGGGACGAGCATTTTGTTCATGATTTCCCCTCAGATTTTGAGATGGAGCCCATCCGCGTCTCTGACGCCCTCTCAGCGATCGATGGCCCAGTCTTGACTTGGCTGCTCGATTGCAAAGACGCTGATCCGAGAAAAGTTACTTCAACGATAAGAGGCTTTTTGCCCGACGGAATCGAAGTTCGACCCTCTGGTCTCGAGACCCCAGAAATAGTCAAATCGGGAGTGAGTAAAGGCAGCGCATTGAACGAAGTCGCGAACATGACCGGGATCGCGCCCGCACAAGCATGGGCTTTTGGCGACGGTTTGAACGATATAGAGATGTTCCAGTGGGCCGGCTATTCGTTCGCTATGGAGAACGGTCACCCCGAACTACTCTCAATAGCTGACCGAGTAGCACCCAGTCACGATGCGGACGGAATCGCCGTGGTGCTTGAAGACCTTCTTGTTAGCTAGGAGTCGGCTGGTTCTAAAAAAAGGGCCGTATGGGGAGCGAAATAGATCCTCCACGCTTGCAAAATGCCGCCGTTGGGGCCTGTTCGAAGTCGCACGTGGTCACCTCCATCTACGTGCAACTCAAATACAGGACTTTGGAGCCACATAAGACGCACTCTGACCTGATGGACACCAGGGGCTATTTCAAACGTATGTTGCTTGTCGTCTTTCACTCGTCCGACTACTTGACCGTCGACCTTGATTTGGTAAGCACGTACCGTGTCCCTGTAATGGTGAATACGGTCGATTGTCACTTGAGCTAGACCAGACAAAGCTACCTCCGATGCTGTGGTCGCTAGATCTGAAGTTACCGCGGTCGTTAGCTGTTCTCGAACCTCAGTCGCAGGTAGCGTGAAGAGGGCACACAAATCATCACGACCGGACCCCCAACGGGAGCTATCACATGAGTAACGAGTTGCGCACCGAACTTGATGAGTGGATGGATGCCAACTGGGATCCAGATTTACCGGTCAGAGATTGGTGGCAACGACTTGCTTCGGCTGGTCTCTCAAACCCCGGTCTACCCGAGCCCTTCGGTAAGGGTTGGGGTCGATCGGAAACTCGGATCCTTGCAGCGGCCCTGAGGGAAAGTGGCGCTATCGGTTCGCCCGCCGGTTTGGGAATGATGCTCGCGGCGCCAACGATTCTTGCCCACGGAACCGACAGTCAAGTGCAGAGATATGTTCCCTCAATTCTTGATGGCACTGACTCTTGGTGTCAGCTCTTCTCTGAACCTGGCGCAGGTAGCGACTTGGCTGGGTTGCAAACTAAAGCAACACGCGACGGCGACGAATGGGTCATTACTGGCCAAAAGGTCTGGACCTCTGAAGGACAACACGCTGACTACGGAATGTTGATTGCTCGCACCGAGCCAGACGCTCCCAAGCACCGAGGAATCAGCTGGTTTGCGTTCCCGATGAATCAAGAAGGCGTAGAAGTCCGGCCACTACGAGAAATGACCGGCCGCTCCTTATTCAATGAAGTGTTTATCGATGAAGCGCGCGTATCTCAAGACGATCTCATTGGCGACTTGAATGACGGTTGGCGTGTAGCGAACACCACGCTCACGGTTGAACGTGCCGGAATTGGAGGTGGACACGGCATGGCTTATGCAGCGGCTCACCCCGGCAGCATCGCTGGCCACCTCGACCGGCCAGCCGGTTCCTTTGTTGGAAAGCGGCTCGCCCTGGCTGCAGGAGGGGTAGGTCCAGGAACACTGCAACTCCTACGAGAACTCGCCGAAGAACGCGACAAACTGAATGATGCCACCATCAGGCAAGAACTGGTGCGCCTGCACACAGAACTTGAATTGATGCGGATGAACGGTCAACGAACTCGTCAAAAAAATCAGCAAACCGGTGGCGAAGGCAACCTTGCCAAAATCCTTATGACGTCGGCGCTACGTAGAACGCGAGAACTCGCAGGTTCCATACTCGGTCCCGAGATGGCTTTGTGGGGTGAAGAAGCAGTGACCGAGGGCGTCATTCAAGAGATGGCAGTGTTCTCACCGGCGCCGTCTATCTACGGGGGAACGGATGAAGTTCAACGAAACATCGTTGGAGAGAGAGTTCTCGGTCTCCCCAAAGAGCCAGGTCCTAGTAAAGAAACACCCTTCTCGGAACTGTTACAAAACAAGACTGGTTGGTAGCCATGACACGCTGGCCGTGTCATGCAAACTCTCAGCAAGCCTGAAGATCGTTATCGGCACTAGGTCTCTGTCCCTAGGAAACTGACAAGCGAAATCCAGCTTCTCGGCAATGCCACATTTACGAAACTCGAACACCGAGATGAGGGCTGGTGAGCAGAACAAACGGCCTAGTCGGAGGGAACAACGTTTGGAATAATAAACAGCCCTTCCGCAGTGATAAGAGGATCAGCATCGGCGTCAGGCACTCCCTCTTTATCGGGAGACACTGTCAAAGTAACTGTGAGCTTGCGACCTTCCCGGCTCGCTTCATGAGCTCGGAACCATACCGGGGTGTCAATTGGAACGCCACCCTGATAGTCGACCGCCAAACGTGCCGTATAGGCAGCTTCTCCAAGGACGATCATGAGATAGCCCATTGTGTCGTCCACGAGTGCCGATACTGCCCCCCCGTGAACTCGTCCAGGAGCGCTCTCGAAGGCCGCGCCGAAAATTACCCTGCTGATTACCCCTTCACCATCGCGTCTGAGTTCTACCTCAACGCCCATAGGGTTCGCGGGACCGCTAAAGGTTCTGTCGCTGAACGCAATTACTTCAGATCCGTCTGACGGGCGAGGGTCCGTATAGCGTCGTTCGAAATAGTCAGACGGTCGGGGCACGGGTTGGGAACGTTCTAACGCCTCAGCGGTCAATCGAGCCCACTCCTCCATGGAGGCCAGTTCGTCTTCGTTTACACGGTGACGCACAAACGCATTCCCTAAACGACGCAAGGCGGACGCCGCTCTACTGCGGGCAGAAAACTGCGGATCTTGGTAGATCAAGTGCACCCCGTTGTTCACAGGATCTTCGCTAGGACTCATCGGAACCCAAACGATTCGGCTGGCCGTAGGGATAGTCGGTCAAGCCACCACCGGGACTTTGAGGGTCGAAAGTCCAGTACTGGCGAATTTCGGCGATAAGGCCTTCACGAAAGTCATAATGTTCGCTTCCACGGACCTGGAAAGTGTTCCCTTGGTGTTCGCCTTCCATGCACCATTCGATAGCCGCAGAGTCCCCATTTTCCACGACTCGCTCAACGACCCAGTTAGCGCCGATCCACTTGTCGTGAATCTGTACCCAGAAATTCCCTATGTGTGCAGAGGAGACTATCGGTGGATGGTTAGTGTCATAGATCACTGCATCTTCGGTGAAATGGCTCGCCACGTCATCACCAGAGCCGGAGCTACAAGCTGCGAAATAAGAGCGGATGCGGTCCTCATGAGTTGTCATAGTGAGATTTTCTCAGACAGATAGCTTCGCTGCATAGGCATGAGTGGTGAAGAGCTGTTGGTAGCTGCCCCCTGAGGCATCGATGACGCGAGCAACTCGCTGCAATACCTCGCTTCGGAGGTCCTCCTCGAGCATTCGATGATCTGACTGCGTCAAAAGGTTCTGCACGTGTTCATCGGTACTTATTGTTTGTTCCCACGGTTCCTCAAATGTGTGTACGTGCCCGAACAAAGCACTTTGTTCGAACTCGTCCTTTGGGCTATCGCCGCTGATCACCGATTTCGACCCGGGTAGCCGGACTTTGAAACGCGTGTTGTTGAACTGGGGGACAAGTTCGTCATAAACGGCATCCATTTCTTGGTCGAAAGACTGTTGCGTTTGCTCAGGGCGGTTCCAAAACACACACAGCCAGCCTTCGGGTCTAAGTAGAGAAGCAACACATTTGAACCGGGTATCGGGGTTCATCCAATGCCAAGATTGGCCCGCGTAGATGAGACCTGCCTGCGAGGAACGCCCCGTGAACTCATCGAGCGTTGATTGGTGAAGAGAAAATGTTCCCGTACTGGTCAGTTCTCTGATGGCGACACGAGCCATTAACGGGTCAGGTTCTATCCCGAGAACCTCGAATCCGCGCTCCAAAAAGGAGACCGATGCTTTCCCGGTTCCGCAGCCGACATCAATAAGGAGTTGATCAACGTTGACCTCGGACGTTTCAAGTACCCAATCGTAAAGGCTCTCGGGGTAACCGGGTCGTACACGATGGTAGATCTCGGCGACCTCACCAAAAACCTTAGATTGCTTTCTCGCAGGCCCAGACTTAGTCACTTTGACATCAGCTGCTAGCCCAAGACAACCAGCGGCCGTCTCGATTCTCGAGTTCAAGTCGTAAACCGAAGCATTCAGACAATGAGTCGGCGGTGAGGACCTGATCAATTGGCCCGGAGGCCATTACCTCACCGTCCCTAAGTAGGAGACCATGTGTGAAACCGGGAGGGATCTCGTCGGTGTGATGCGTTACAAGAACGGTGGCGGGCGTCTGTGCATCCGACGCTACTGATGCCAAAGTACTTACTAGCTGCTCCCTCCCCACCAGATCTAGACCTGCCGTGGGCTCGTCCAGCAAAAGTAGCCCGGGGTTACCCATCAGTGTTCGAGCCAATTGCACACGTTGTTGCTCGCCTGATGACATTGTGTGGAACTTTCTATCTGCTAGTTCTGGCGCACCAACTCGAGTCAAACAAGCCAGCGCCGCATCACGGTCCGCATCTGAATATTGATGCCACCAGGTTTCTAACGCCGCGTATCTTGCTGCCATGACGATGTCCAAACCGGAAATATCCGACCTGAATTGGTCCCGAAGGGAAGAAGATGCGAGACCGATTCGTTGACGAAGCTCGCGAACATCGGTGGCCCCCCACGTTTGGTCAAGGACTCGAACAGTGCCCGTGGTCGGATAGCGGTAAAGCGAAAGCACTTTAATCAAAGTGGTTTTGCCGCTGCCGTTTGGTCCCAGCACTACCCACCGGTCAGAAGAGGTGATATCTAGATCTAGAGGACCGAGAACGGTTTTATCCTCGTACCTCACCGATACTTCGCGAAGCACGACCGCAGAGGAGGGAACAGCCACGAATCCAGCTTGCCAGATCCGCTCAACTAATCCGAAAGAGGATTCAAAGAAGACTGCGTGTCAGATTCAGAATGAGAGGCCCAGGTTTCAAACATTTCTGAGTAGCGACCCCCCAGTTGCACCAGCTCTTGGTGCGAACCAAGCTCCACGATCTGACCCTCGTCAAGTACCGCGATCCGGTCCGCTTTCATCGCAGTCGCTAAACGATGAGCTATGAGGACCGCGGTGCGACCTTCGAGCAAGCCATCCAAAACACTTTCGATTTGGGCTTCTGAACGCAGATCTAGGCTGGAGGTCGCTTCGTCCAAAACGAGCACCCTTGGACGCGAAATGAACGCCCTCGCCAAAGCAATCAATTGACGCTCGCCAGCTGACAGCGACACTCCACGTTCATGCACCAAGGTGTCCACGCCGTCGGCTAGTTGAGCGACGGTGTCATCAAGACCCACGTGGGCAATAGCTTCGGCAATCTCTTCGTCTGTCGCGTCGGGCTTAGCGAACGCGACGTTGTCTCGGATAGTTCCGTGAAAGAGAAACGGTTCCTGAGGAACGACCCCAAGCTGGGTTCTCAAAGAGTCAATGGAGACCTCTTTGAGGTCGATGCCGTCGATTGACACGACCCCCGACACCGGGTCGTAAAAGCGGGTGATCAACTTCGCCATAGTGCTCTTGCCAGCACCGGTCGGACCAACAAACGCGAAGGTTTCTCCCGGTGCGATCGAAAGATCGACAGAGCGCAGGACTTCTGGACCGTCGGCGTAGCTGAAGGTCACTGATTCAAATGTAATTTGACCTTCAATAGGGGGTAGCGGACTCGCATCAGGGCTTTCTGCGATTGAAGGTTCGGTGCTGAGAATATCGCTAATTTTTTGTAGCCCTGACTGGCCTTGCTGATAGGTGTTGTACAACTGCACCATTTGTTGGATCGGAGCGAAAAAGGTATTCACAAACAGAACAAAGGCGGTCAGTTCGCCTACCTGCAAAGAACCGTCCAATACCATCCATCCGCCAACCAGTAGAACGATTGCTTGGGCGGCGATACCTATGCCTTCAGTTACAGGGCCATAAATCGCTCCAGCGCGAGCTGTGTAGAGATTGGCGTCAAAGTAACCCCCAACCACAGTCCTGTGCATCTCTGCATTCTGACGCCGCCGATTCAGAGCAGCGATTATGCGCACACCTGAAAGATTTTCAGACAGATCAGCTAGAACCGACGCGATCCGATCCCGCACCTCTGAGTATCCGCGTTCACTAACTTCCCGAAACCAAAGAGTCATAAGTATTAGTGGCGGCAGGACGAGACCCAAAAGTAGAAGCGCCAAGACTGGGTTGTACGAAAAGAGAATGATCGTGACCACTGACACAGTGAGAGCTTGAATCACCAAATTGACGAAGCCCTCGTTGACGAGCAGCGTCAGCGCTTCGACATCGGATGTCATTCTGCTAAGCAGCACACCTGACTTTCCAGATGTGTACCAGTCCAGACCCATTCGTTGATAGTGGCTGAATAGCTCAAGACGAACGTCGTACATAATGTTTTCGCCGAGCCGGCCGTTCCATCTCTGCCGCCAAAAGCTTGTAGCGCCATTAACGACGATAACTATCCCGAAAAGAATGACTGCCTTGTAAAGAGCACCGCGATCCTGTTGCATCACCCCGTTGTCGATGCCTTGTTGTGTCAGCACAGGACCCAAAAGAGCGGTGACTGTTTCGATCGCCAAAAGAAGCAACCCCCAAAGGGCAATAGCGAGTCGCTTCTCGAACAGTGACCGAAGACTAAGTCGCGAAGTGCGAGCAGCTAAGCGCTCAAACTTAAACACTGGATCGGGATGTTCAGGTTCCCTGCTCAGGATGCGGTCAGCGCCCTCCTGCATCTCCGAAGGAACCCCGCCGAAAGGCAGGCCCGCGTTCGCGCTGGACTGGCTTGCACTGGGCCCCCCGAACGCGCCTCCACCTGGTGGACCCATCATCACCATGAGTCTTCTCCAAGGGAAGCGGCCAATGTTTCGACGTAACGCGGCTCGCCATCAAGTAGTTGTTGGTGCGTCCCGTCAGCGACTACCCGACCACCTTCGACAAGCACGACGCGGTCTGCAAGGGCGATGGTCGACAAGCGGTGGGCAATGACGATCGTCGTTCGCTCCCTCATCAGACCCGACAGCGACCCATGAATTCGTTCCTCTATTTCCACATCGATGGCGCTTGTGGAGTCATCTAACACAATGACCTGAGGATCACTCAGGAAAAGCCGGGCCAAGGAAATACGTTGACGCTGCCCCCCGGACAAGTCATAGCCTCGCTCTCCTACGACAGTGTCATAACCATGTTCGAGATCGAGAATGAACTCGTGCGCTTGAGCCGCAATGGCGGCAGCTTCCACCTCTTGTCTCGACGCGCCGGGCTTCCCATAAGCGATGTTGTCGTGGACGCTGGTTGAAAACAAGAATGGTTCATCGGGCACGAGACTTACAGCGGCCCGAAGACTTGTTTGTGTTACCGACGCAATGTCATGTCCATCCACGGACACGCAGCCGCCCTGTACGTCATAGAAACGCATAAGCAGGCGAGCAATCGTCGATTTACCCGAGCCTGTTCGACCAACGATCGCGACAGTTTGTCCAGCGGGAATATCGAGAGTGAACCGGTCCAAAACCAACGGAGCGCTCTCCTTGCCTGGCGTTCCTCCCACGATTTCGGTCCCGTAAGCAAAGCTGACATCTGAAAACGTAACGTGACCACCTGAGGGGACTAGATCTACAGCGCCGTGTCGATCGACCACCGCCGGGACCTCATCGAGGATTTCGTAAATTCTTTCTGCCGAGGCCTTCGCTCGTTGTCCCAAGATCAACAACATTCCGATGAATCGGAAAGGTGCTTGGAGAAGCAAGATATAGAGATTGAAGGAAACGAGTTCGCCAACGGTCAATGATCCGTCAATGGTTTGAAGACCACCGACGAGTAGCACCACAGCCAAAGCGACCCTCGGCAGGTTCTCTATGAAAGGTGTATGGGAAGCCCGAGTCCAGTGTTGGACCATGTTGGCCCATCGAAGTCGCTCGGCACCTCTAGCGAGGGACTCAATCTGGTGGCGTTCGGCAGCGAACGCTTTGACTACCCGGACCCCGTTGACCGATTCGTCGACGACGGTCGCAATTTCAGCCTGACGTGACTGAATTACCCATGAAAGCGGAAACATGATCTTGCGTAACCGCTGACCGATCGCAAAAACGCCGGGTAACGCGATCATCGTAATGGCAGTGAGGGGAACGCTGATAGCGGCCATCAAGCCTATGGCGACAACGAAGCTAAAGAACTGGACAGCCATGATTGGTGCAAATGCCATGAACATTTGGACCGATCTGATGTCGGAATTAGCTCGACTGATTATCTGCCCGCTTTGCACACGGTCAAAAAATGAAAACGACAACTTTCCCAAATGCTGGAACAGCAAAGTACGCAATTGGTATTCGACTTTGAAGGCCATGCCGTAGAGGCCGTAGCGGTAACCGAACGTTGCCGCGGCGCGCGCTACGCCAAGAATCAGCAGGAACACCATGAAGAACCAGAGCCCACTAGTCCGATTAATGAGTGAGCGATCGATAGCTAGGCCAATCACTCGAGGCACAAGAATCTGAGCGACCATCGCGACAAGTGCAGCGACAACCGACCACAAAATTCGCCATCGGTGGGTCAGCACGACAGGGCTGATGCGCTTCAACCACCCAAGGGAGCCATCGCTCCTGATTGTTTCCTGTACCGGGGGATACGTTGACCAGTCGCGCACCGGTTCGAAGGTGGCGTTATCCCTAGGCATTACTTGGAGGCTACCTTGGCGTTAGCCAGGTGCGGATAGATAAAGACGTATGGAGGTGTTAACCATCGATCCTGTTGTGGGCTTAGCCGCAGTATTTGTTCTTGTCGCGCTTAACGGCATCTTTGTCGCCGGCGAATTTTCTCTGGTCGCGGTTGATGCTGAGCGTGTCGAGGTCATGGCCGGCGAAGGTCACCGTCGCGCTCGCACGGTGAAGAAGCTTCTTAGTCGCCTCAGTTTTCACCTGGGCGGCGCTCAACTGGGTATAACCGTCACTTCTTTGCTGCTTGGCTTCCTTGCTGAGGACACTATCGGTGAGTTCTTGGGCTATTTGCCGGGTTTTGACTTGAACTCCGGCCCGGCTCAAGCCGGCATAGCGATCGCGATTGCCGCGGTTATACAGATGGTTTTCGGAGAATTAGCGCCGAAGAATGTCGCCATATCTCGGCCACTGGGAACAGGACTCTGGCTGGGACCGATCCTTAGGATTTACGGAGTGGTCTCCGCACCCATAACGGCTACATTCAATGGGCTTGCGAATCGGTTACTACGGCTATGCGGCATCGAACCCGTAGAAGAATTGCGCTCTTTGAGGTCTTTGGAAGACCTCGAACATTTGGTTAGAGCATCTAGTGCCCGAACTATTAGCGCAGACGAAGCTCGACTAATTACTCGAACACTTCAATTGTCGAGAAAGGATGCAGCCGACGCCCTCACGCCGCGAACTTCGATGGTGGGGATCGAGCGGTCAGCGACCATTGCTGATCTTGTGAGGATTACCAAGGAAAGTGGATATTCGAGATTCCCTGTCACCGGACAAGACACTGATGACATCGTGGGAATAGTCGAAGTAAAAGATGTTTTTGCGCTTCCGGGGGAAAACCGAGAACTTAGACCACTGTCGGAAATTCTGAGACCGGCGGTAATTGTTCCCGAACACCGAGAGCTCGATGGTGTCTTGGTGGATCTTGAAGCAGCTGAAAGCAGACTGGCGGTCGTCATAGATGAGCATGGAGGCACCGCGGGGCTCATCACCAGAGAAGACATCCTCGAAGAATTAGTAGGAGACATCTCTGATGAGTACGACGAACCAGTCCGAACAACAAGCGAAACAAGAGATGGCCGTTACATAGTTGATGGGCGTACCTCAAGAGGCGACATAGAAGAGATGATTGGGTTGCGCTTGCCTAGTGGCCCTTATGAGACCGTTGCGGGTTTCCTGCTCGAGCAGTTCGGATCGGTGCCACTCGTCGGAGAACAACTGGAATGGCAAGGCTGGAAGTTCGAGATCCTCAGCAGAGACAATCTGCGTATCGCCGAGATAGCTGTAGAGCGTCCCGCAGAATCAGACCTACGTACTTCCGAGCAGGGCGAAGATTCATGACCGGTTTGGCAATAGTGGTCGGAGCCTTGTTAGTTCTTCTTAATGGAACCTTCGTGGCGTTTGAGTTCGGTCTACTAGGCGCAATGAAATCGGCGATTGACGCTGAGGCAGCTACAGGAAGAAAATCGGCTAAAGCGGCACAGCATCTTCAAAGAGATGTTTTGACGGCCCTAGGTGGAGCTCAGCTCGGTATAACAGTCTGCTCACTAGTGTTGGGTCGGTTAGCGGAGCCTGCTGTAGCGTCGCTTCTCGAAAGACTAATTCATCGATTCATCGACATGGACGAGACGCTTCTGCACTCAGTCAGTTTCGCTATCGCCCTCAGCTTCGTAGTTGTGATCCATATGGTGCTTGGGGAAATGGTTCCGAAAAGCCTGGCAATTACAGGGCCACAACGCACGTTGTTGCTGCTTGCGCGCCCGATGGCTGCATATCTGGTGGTCGCCGGGCCGGTAATTCGGGTGCTCAATCATTTCGTCAATGGCCTGTTGAGAGTGTTTCGGATAGAACCGACTTCAGAACTCGATGATGCGACGACGAACGCTGAGTTGTTGCTAATGGTTGACGAATCTCACCATCAGGGTCTCATCGATTATCAGGAGCACGCGCTAATTGAAAGCGCCCTTACCTTTGGAGAAGCCGAAGTTGTTTCGGTCATGGCACCGATGAAGGAAGTCGATGCCGTTGCCGTTGATTCGTCAATTGAGGAAATCGAGTCTCAGATAGTTCTGACTGGGCACACACGATTAGTTGTATACGGCCGAGATATGAATGATGTGAGAGGTTTCGTTCATAGTAAAGACCTTTTGGGTGTCGAAACTAAAGAGCACATGCTGCAGCCGGCGCTAATCCGCCCGATGCTTAGGGTTAACCGAGATACAAAATTGCCAGATGTTCTCGAGTTAATGCGAAGGTCCCAAATCCACTTAGCACTGGTGACTTCCCAGGGAGTCAATTCCGGAGTCGTAACTCTTGACGATGTGATGCGCGGGCTGGTTGGTTCTCTTTCAAAGGATCTATAGAGCCATAGTCAAATTTTGTTCGTTAGGCGCCCATAGCGTGGTACCCACCGTCCACGTGAATAATTTCTCCCGTGGTCATTGGAAACCAGTCGGACATCAACGCCAGAGTCGTTTTTGCAACCGAATGCTGGTCGTTGATGTCCCACCCCATCGGAGCCCTGCTTTGCCAAGCATCTTCGAACTCCGTAAACCCAGGGATCGACTTTGCTGCCATTGTCCGAATAGGTCCAGCCGATATCAAATTGACCCGAATCCCGTCGGGACCCAAGCTTTTCGCAAGATACCGGGCAGTTGATTCGAACGCTGCCTTGGCTACTCCCATCCAGTCGTAGACAGGCCATGCCACCGAAGCGTCGAAAGTTAAGCCAACTACGTTGCCTTTAGCTTCCGCCAATAGAGGCTGAAGGCCTCCGGCTAGGGCCTTGAGGCTGTATGCGGATATGTGCATTGCGACGCTGACATCAGACCACTCTGCATTCAAAAAATTTCCGCCCAGGCATGACTCGGGCGCGAAACCGATGGCATGCAGGACGCCATCGACCCGACCCCAACGGTCATTCAGTTCTGCCGCAACAGCTTCAATTTCGTTCGGTTCCGTGACATCGAGCGGGAGAACGTCGCAGCTTTCGGGGAGCTTCTTGGCTGTACGTTCAGTTAAACGCATCCCTCTCCCAGCTCCCGTTAGTACTACCTCCGCTCCCTCCAACTGCGCCAATTTAGCGACCTCGAAAGCCAAGGAAGCGTCAGTCAGCACCCCCGTGATTAGAAGCTTTTTTCCATCCATCAGACCCATTTAAATTGTCCTCCGTTTGGTTTCAGCGACACAGGCATTCAGTGCCGTCGTAGTAACTCGCGTAATGAAGTCACCGTACCGTGGTATTGGACAGTACCGTGGCACTTCATGCGGATAGGCATAGTTGGTGGAACAGGACCCGCGGGCTCAGCACTAGCAGCCCGGTTAGCTGACGCGGGTTATGAGATTATTTTAGGGTCTCGGTCGAAGTATCGATCTATGGAAGTGGTCGACAGCATTATCGATCGGTGGCCAAACCGCGAGTTAGCCATAACTCCATCGGACAACGTAGGAGCGGCGCAGTGCGAGTTCGTCGTCATTGCCACCCCATGGGACGCTGCGGCGATAACAGCAAGAAGCGTTCAAGACCATGTGAGAGACAAAGTCGTCGTCACCATGTCCAACGCTCTAGCGCGAGTCGACGACGAGTTTGTTCCGCTGATCCCTCCCAGAGGTTCCGTGGCAGCATCAGTACAAGCTTCCTTGCCTGATTCCAGAGTGGCAGCCACTCTGCAACACGTCCCGGCTCAAGAACTAGGCGATCTCGACCAACCACTCGACAGCGACATTCTGATATGCAGCGACAACCGCGAGGCCACAGACCTTGTGGCTGAGATAGTTGGAAAAATACCCGGAACCAGGGCACTTGACTGCGGCAACTTGTCAAACGCGACCGCCATCGAAGCGTTCACTGCCGTTCTTCTTCAACTCAATACCCGTTATCGAACCCGAGTTGCTCTGAAGCTTGTTGGTCTCGAATGAACAGCAAACGAGTTGGGCCGTCGACCCCACGGTCAGAGGTAGCTAAATGGAGGGGTTAGAACGGATATGGGCTACCTGGCGGCGCGACTATGTCAGCGGCGAGACGGGAGAGATTGCAAGAGCTTCCGAAGGTCGCTGCGTGCTTTGCTCCGTCCTTGACTTGCGACAGACTCAACCTGAATTGTTAGTTCATTGTGGGCAATGGTCCGCAGTGATGCTAAACGCCTACCCGTACAACACGGGCCACGTCATGGTCTTGCCATATGACCATGTAGCCAATTTTGGAGACCTAAGCGATGAAGTGAGACAAGAGGTTTTTGAATTGGTTTCAAGGTCTATTTCGGCAATCGAAAACGCATATGAGCCTGATGGCATCAATATGGGAGCGAACCTAGGGCAGGGAGCCGGTGCCGGAATTCCCGACCACCTGCACGTCCATGTGTTACCCCGTTGGGATGGTGACACGAACTTTATGACGACAGTTGCCGGAGCGAGAGTGTTACCAGAGTCATTGGATTCAACCCTTGAACGTTTGAGGGACGCTTTTGAGTGAAGTCTTGTTAAATGACCCACGACAGGTAGCGTGAGCTAGGTGGACGACCATGAAGTGCGCGATCAGCTTCCCGAGGACCTTGATCGAGGATTTGTAGGCGTATACAAGTTTCCGGACAACAAACGACGAAAAGTCACCGGGATTTTGTACCTGTTAGTTGCAGCGGTCATCGGAACATGGTCTGTCACGGTTAGCGGAGAACCCGTCTTGGTGAACACTGGACTAATTGTTGGCTGCATAGCGGTGGGCTTGTTCGGTCTATACAGCCTTGCAGCTGGCCGCGCTTTTGGACTCGATGAAAACGCGGCACTGGTAGCAGCGAACCGAGCAGTGGGTTTCCCCGTCGGCCACGCAAGCGCCCAACTTGGTTGGAGGGGTTTTATGAGCAGACCAACATGGAAAATGCTGGTTTATTCGGCCGAAGATCCGCCACTGAACAGAGGACTGGTTCTCGTGGACGCCGTTGATGGATCAATCGTCGAGTTCTATGTTGAGGAAAATCCCGAAGACTGGACTCAGACTGGCGGTTTAAAGGAACTCCCGGAGACAAATCTCGATGCTTGACGGAAATTTTCGCAACGGAGTTGACCGCCTAGTTAGACCCGTCGGACATCTCTTAGTCCGGTTGGGGGTCAGCGCGAATTTCCTGACGTGTGTCGGCTTAGTGATGTCGGTAGCGGCTTGTCTGCTCATCGGGAACAACCGACTTCAGCTAGGACTTGTATTTCTTATCCTCACCGCAGTACCCGACCTCTTGGACGGGGCAGTAGCGGTAGCGGCGGGCACCACTTCAAAACGAGGAGCCTTCTTTGACTCCACCGCTGATCGCATAACCGACGGACTCTTGCTGTGTGGTATCGCATGGCATCTCGCCGATACCAAAGGAGGCACAATCATGTTGCTTCCGATGGCAGTTTTGGCTGTTACTGCCCTCATTAGCTACGAGAGAGCAAAAGCCGAACTGTTGGGTTATGAAGCCAAAGGCGGTCTGATGGAGCGAGCCGAACGGATGGTCGTTTTAGGCTTTGGACTGTGTTTCGACGTGCTCTTAGTGCCCGTGCTTTGGATCATGCTGGTCCTCACATCGTTGACAGCTATCCAAAGATTCTTCAAGGTATGGCGCCAAGCAAGCAACGACATCTCTAGCCCCAACAACCAGAGTTGACGACCTTGTCAGGGCGAGGGATAACAGCGCTCTATCGACTAGGGGCTCGGGCCGCTCGAAGTTTGCCCGGACCCGTTGCAAGTGCACTTCCCGGTTTGCTGGCGAGTCCTCTTCATCAGATATTGAGAAAGAAACGATTAATCGTTCGGCGACACATGAGGCGGTCGCTAGGTCCTGACGCGGACGAAAAGTCGGTGCAGGTTGCGACCAAGAACGCGTTTGCTTCCTACAGCCGTTACTGGATCGAGTCCTTTCGACTGCCATCTCGGAACGGATTTCAATTAAGCGAAGGAATAGACGTCCCGGATTATCGATTCGTCGAAGAAGCATTAGATCGGGACAAAGGAGTAATCCTGGCCCTGCCCCATTTGGGCGGTTGGGAGTGGGCTGGATTCTGGATGGCCACCGTTAACAAGTTGCCGATCACCGTTGTTGTGGAGCCAATTAACCCTGATCGACTGTTCCGATGGTTTGCCAGCTTTCGCGAGAGGCTAGGCATGAAGGTGGTACCTCTCGGCCCGACAGCAGGAGCCGAAATTGCGTCTGCATTAAAGAGAAACGAGATCGTTTGCCTCCTGTGCGACCGGTACATCTCAGGGGGCGGCGTAGAAGTCACCTTTATGGGCGAACGAACAACTTTGCCAGCTGGCCCGGCTCTTCTTGCGTTGAGAACGGGAGCGTCGATCCTACCCACAGCGGTGTATTTCGAACCGCGCGAGAACCATCTCGGCCTTGTAAGGCCTCCAATCGATACGACCCGAAGTGGAACGGTCAAGCAAGATGTGCAGCGAATTACCCAAGCACTCGCCGAAGAACTAGAGACCCTGATACGTCGCGATCCCCAACAATGGCACTTGTTTCAGCCCAATTGGCCGAGTGACTCATCAGAGGAAATGTGAGCGTCACGCAATTTCCTCTGTGGAGCGAACGCTACATCGCGTAGCGTTATTTGATGTGCGGATAGGAATCGTCTCGCCATATAGCCTCAGCACTCCAGGAGGGGTGCAGACGCAAGTCCTCGCTTTAGCAAGGGCCCTGGGAAAACTTGGGCACAAGGTTCGAGTCTTAGGGCCCTGTGATGGCGCGCCTCCTGAAACTGGAGTCACGCCCCTAGGTGCCAGCATCCCTACTTTCGCCAACGGCTCCATAGCCCCAATTGCGCCAGATTTGGCGTGCACTCTGCGAACGATTAGAGCTTTCCGAGACGAAGAGTTCGACGTCGTACATATCCATGAGCCGATCTGTCCGGGACCGTGCCAAACGGCATTGTTTCTTCGTAGTGCGCCCATCGTAGGAACCTGGCACGCGGCGGGAGGCAGCAAGGCGTACATGACCCCCGGGGTCCGATGGCTTGCCACAAGGATGAATATCCGAACCGCTGTTTCCGAAGACGCCAAACATATGGCGCATCAAGCTCTCGGTGGGAGCTATGACGTGGTCTTTAACGGCATTGAGATCAACAAATTTCGGGACGCGAAAGCGGCTACTTCTGAAGGCTCAACGATCGCTTACGTTGGTAGACACGAACCTCGCAAAGGGCTGGAAGTGTTGCTCCAATCGATGATGTCGTTACCTCAAGACGTGACGTTGTGGATCATGTCCGATGGCCCTCAAACCGAGGAATTGAGAAGTAAGTATGAGGGAGACTCCCGACTTCGTTGGCTTGGTCCAGTCAGTGATGAGGAGAAGATAAGCAGGATAAAAGGCGCCGACATATTGTGTGTACCTTCGCTTCGGGGAGAAAGTTTTGGGATTGTCCTCTTAGAAGCTATGGCAGCAGGAACACCCGTAGTAGCAAGTGACTTGCCGGGATACAGAAACGTTGCTGTTAACGGCGATGAGGCCTATCTCGTGCCGCCGGGTGATGCGACGACCTTGACTGCGGCTCTGGCAAAGGTCCTGAAAGATCAGCCGTTAGCAAATGGGCTCTCCCAGGCTGGCAGCAAACGAGTAGCAGAATTCTCGATGGAACGTTTAGCCGAAATCTACGTAGGCCTGTACGAACGAGCCATAGAGATTGAAAAAGAAGACCCTGATAGAGGCGGTTGGCGGGGCGAGTTGACCCGCATGGGTTGGCCCTTCAAGTTAGGTAAAGAAGCCGATCGGGCCTTTTGACAGCTGAACGGCGCTTGACCTTTACCACCGTACAATGCGGTGCAGAGTTGCCAGGAAATATCGGAGACACGTAACCAAATGGACAACCTGAGCGACAAAAATCAGCAACGCGCTGGCCTTCTGATGGCGCTGTTTGTGGTGAGTGCGGCAGCACTTTCGGTTGTTGTTTATTTCATAGCGAGCATTTTCTCGCTACCGGTTTGGATTGGAGTTCTGCTAGCAGTTCTGACCCTGGTATCGCTTATCTACCTAAGTGCGAGTGCCGAACGTCGCATACTGAGCACTTTCGATGGCCAGCAAATTCTGGATAACGAACACCCTCGCCTCATCAACCTGGTGGAAGGCGTGTGTCTGTCGACAGGCATTCTTGTTCCCGAAATTCGGGTGATCCCAACCGAAGCGCGCAACATTGCAGCGGTAGGACGCTCCATTGAACGTTCAACGCTCATCGTTACCTCGGGTCTCTTGGAGTCCGCCAGTCGAGTGGAACTAGAGGCGGTGCTGGCGAATCGAATTTCACAGATAGCAACGGGTAAAACGGCGTTGACCACTGTGGCCCTGACAACCTTTGGTCTACAGATCGGAAGCGCTTCATTTCGGATCCAACCTTTCCTAGCGCTGCCGGCGATCCTCAAGAAAAAAATAGGATTAGAACTCGACCCAAGTGACGATTTCGTTGGGGACAACGCTGCAGTAAAGATCACGCGCTACCCACCTGGCATGGCGGAAGCCTTGAAGATGATGGAAAATCGGAACCAAGTCACCGAATCCGGCCGGATCATCGATTCCTTATGGCTACTTAGCTCTGGCTCGAAGAACAAGAAGAACAATAGGCCCACGGTCGAAGCCCGCATGACAGCGCTCCGCGAACTGTGATTCACCGATGAAGCGAGTCAGCATCACCATAGGAGTATTCGCGATGTGCTGCATCGCTTGTGCAGCTGACACCAAAGACGCTTATAACGCAGATGACAAACAAAACCAGAGTTACCAAACACAGTCAGGCGTTGACTCCACTACTACTACCGAATCCCGTGAATACGGATCAAAGGCACCGGAAATTTCTAATTCCGACGCGAGTGATTCACCGACGACGACCAACCCAGAACAGACTTCAGAAGAACCATCAGAGATTGAAACCTTGGCTCCGTTTCGAGGTGTTCCGATCAACCCTGAGGACCTTCTTTCGCCCCGCCTTGCGCTGAAGATCGACAACGCCCCGACAGCTCTTCCTCAAGAAGGTCTTCAAGACGCTGACATTGTTTTCGAAGAATTAGTTGAAGGTGGTCTGACGAGGTTCCTTGCCGTTTTCCAGTCGAAGATTCCAGAGTTCGTAGGACCTATTCGCTCCGGGAGATCAACCGATATACCGCTTCTCATGCCGTTTGATGGGGCGCTTTTCGGTTGGAGTGGATCGAACTGGGCGTTCCGAAAACTTTTGGAGACAGTCGCGATCACAGATGTCGGCCTCTACCGAAACCCCTCGACGTATTGGCGTCAAAGTGAGCGACCCTCACCGAGCAATTTGTGGGTTCGATCCTCACAACTAGTTGAACAGGCAGGGAGCGACCCACTGCCGCCTGAGCCGCTCTGGCCGTTCGAATCATCGAAACAAGCAAATGCTGAGCCGACTCGCCCCATCGAAGGGATCGAAGTGGACTGGGGTTCAACAAAGGTCTCGTATCGGTGGGATACCAAGCGAAAAGCGTGGAAGAGAGTTCAGAACGGCAATACCCATACAGCCGTGGACGCCGAGGGTGACGAAGTCGCGCTCGCTCAACAAAATGTGATTATCCAATTCACAAAGTATGTGTTGACCAACGAAGAGGACGCCAATGGTTCTCGAATTCCACTTGGGCAGGTATCGGAAGGTTCAGGTACCGCCTGGATACTCAAGAACGGCGGGATTGTTGAAGGAAGGTGGAGTAAAGCGAACATCACTGTTCACGCTGAGTTCGTCGACCAAGCAGGACGTGCGATAGCTATGTCGCCCGGAAGCACCTGGATTTTGCTGGCCCCTCGAGACTCCGTGAAAGTCCTCGAACTTGATGACTAAGTTAAGCCGACTCGTTCTGTAATTCGTGGGCTTAGACTAGAGGAATGGCTGATAGTACAAGTAGTTCGAACTCGCAGGTTGGGACAGTGCGCGTCAAGCGAGGACTGGCTGACATGCTGCGGGGCGGTGTCATCATGGACGTGGTCACACCAGCAGAAGCAAAGATTGCCGAAGATGCGGGAGCGGTGGCCGTAATGGCTCTTGAGCGAGTACCCGCTGACATTCGACGAGATGGTGGTGTTGCTCGCATGAGCGACCCGGTCATGATCGAAGGAATACAAGCAGCCGTCACTATTCCAGTAATGGCCAAAGCGAGAATCGGTCACTTTGCTGAAGCCCAAATTCTTGAATCCCTCGGCGTCGACTATGTCGACGAATCTGAGGTGTTGACCCCAGCAGATGAATCCCACCACATAGATAAATGGTCATTCACCGTTCCTTTTGTATGCGGAGCGACCAACCTTGGAGAAGCACTTCGCCGCATCTCAGAGGGAGCCTGCATGATTCGTTCAAAAGGTGAAGCAGGAACAGGCAACATTGTTGAAGCGGTGCGTCATCTTCGATCGATACTGGGTGACATTCGAAAGATAACCCAGGCAGATGAGGCTGAATTGTTTGATTGGGCGAAGCAACTCCAGGCCCCTTTGGGCTTGGTCCAAGAGGTCGCAGAGACTGGTTCTCTGCCGGTACCCATGTTCTGTGCCGGAGGAATAGCTACGCCAGCAGACGCTTCTTTGGTGATGCAACTGGGAGCCGAAGCGGTGTTCGTCGGGTCAGGAATTTTCAAGAGTGAGGATCCTGCGCCGCGAGCCAAGGCCATAGTTGAGGCGGTCACCCATTATGAAGACCCAGCGATGGTTGCCAAGGTAAGCCGAGGTTTAGGCGATGCCATGCCCGGCCTGGAAATCGGCGAACTTGAAACCAAACTCGCCGAACGCGGCTGGTAGACGCTCAGCTTGTCAGCGGCAGTTGGAGTTCTAGCGTTGCAGGGCGCCTCAAGAGAACACACCGCCGCGCTCAAGAGACTTGGCGCGACCGTTCATCAAGTTAGATTGCCGGAGGATCTTGTCGGGATTGATGCCCTAGTGATCCCTGGTGGCGAGTCGACAACTATCTCCATGCTTCTGGAATCAAGCGGAACGTTTGAGCCTATAGCGCAGCTACTGCATGAAGGCCTGCCGGTCTTAGGTACCTGTGCCGGAATGATTCTGCTCGCTGGAGACGTCTTGGATGGACGACCAGACCAGAAAAGCTTCGCCCAAATTGATATAGCCGTTCGCCGAAATGGGTTCGGTCGACAAGTCGCAAGCTTTGAGTCAGATATAAGGATTAAAGGCTTCGAAGAACCATTCCCCGGAGTGTTTATTCGAGCTCCGGTGGTTCAAACCGTTGACAGGTCTGTCGAGGTCCTCGCGAGCGTCGAATTGGACGGGGGAAAACAATCGCCGGCCCTTTGCCGTCAAGGCAATGTCATGGTCAGTAGCTTTCACCCGGAACTAACTGACGATTTACGTATTCATCAGATGTTTCTTACGAACATCAACTAAGGGATGATGTGAATTGCTTGGGGCTTCGGCGTTCGCTCATCCCATAGACAATGGCAGAATATGAACCGGAGGTATCGAAGTGTCGGGCCATTCTAAGTGGGCAACCATCAAGCACAAGAAAGGTGCAGCCGACAAGGCTCGGGGAAAGCTGTTTGCGAAGCTGATACGACAAGTTGAAGTAGCGGCCCGCGAAGGCGGAGGTGACTTAGATTCCAATGCGAATCTGCGAACGATGTACCAGAAGGCCCGTGACAACTCCGTGCCGTTGGACACCATCGAGCGGGCAATCAAGCGTGGAACCGGGGAACTTGAGGGAGTCAATTACGAGCAGGTCAACTACGAAGGCTACGCGCCACATGGTGTCGCAATGTTCGTCGATGTGCTGACTGACAATAGAAATCGGACTGGTGCCGAAATACGAAGCGTTTTCACCCGAGCTGGTGGGTCCCTAGCTGAACCTGGCGCGGTGGCGTGGCAGTTCGAACGCAAAGGCGTCGTGGTGGTGCCCGGAACCGTCGATGAGGATCAAGTCATGATGGCCGCGCTCGAGGCTGGAGCAGAAGATGTGGTCGTTGAGGGCGACGCGTGGAGAGTCACTACCGAAGCTTCGGACACAGCGGCCGTTAGGGAAGCACTCGAAACAGCGGGTATTACAGTTTCCTCAACGGACCTGACGTACCTGCCTCAAAACATTGTGGAACTGTCCTCGAGTGGAGATGCAGCGCAAGTGATGGCAGTGATGGATGCACTGGACGATCACGACGACGTACAGGGTGTTTACGCCAACTTTGATATCTCCGATGAAATCCTCGCTGAACTCACCTGAGGCTGCTTAGCAGTATTGAGCTAGTCATGTACAATCGAACTTGTGTTCGTTTTGGGAATCGACCCCGGTCTCTCTCGCTGTGGATATGGCGTTGTCGAGCGGTCAGGAAGAAAGACGGAAGCCGTAGCAATTGGGGTAGTTAGAACGCCTTCCAAAGCACCCACAGCGCAGCGTTTGGCCTCGATCCATCAAGAACTCCGATGTCTTACCGAGGAGTACCACCCAGATGTCGTGGCTATAGAGCGAGTATTTTTTCAAGTGAATGCTCGTACTGCCATGGGGGTTGCTCAGGTGAGTGGACTTGCCATGGCTATCGGCGTCCTCGCCGGTGCCGAGGTGGTCGAATACACGCCCAACCAGGTGAAAGAAGCGGTCGCAGGTTGGGGGAGCGCTAGCAAAGAACAAATGCAACGAATGGTGCAGTCGCTCCTCGCTTTGCCTCACTTGCCATCCCCACCTGATGCAGCGGATGCCGCAGCAGTGGCACTCTGCCACCTCGCCCACGCCTCAAGTCGCCAACTCATAGAGGCAGCGAAACAGCCATGATCGGTTCACTACGCGGCGTGTTGATCGATAAGGACCCTGAAGGGGAAATTGTTATCGAAGTGTCCGGCGTCGGATACAGAGTGACTGTTAATCCCCGGACTCTCGCTGACCTGTCCGATACCGGAGCAGACGCCTTTGTGCATGTCCATCACCACATACGTGAAGATGATCAACACCTGTATGGGTTCGCGACACTGGTTGAACGAAAATGTTTTGAATCAGTGATAGGAGCGCATGGAGTAGGCCCAGCGTTAGGGATGGCGGTTCTGGCGACGTTGCCGCCTGAAGATCTGAGACACGCCGTAGCAACCGAAGACGTCGATGCGTTGTGTCTTGTGCCTGGGGTCGGAAAGAAGACTGCGCAGAGAATGGTGTTGGAACTGAAGAATCGTCTCGAGTTGTCACCACACCTTGAAAACGATGTATCGGCTGCGGGACAAACAAATACGACATCGTTAGCCGATGTTCGCGAAGCTCTTCGCCAGATGGGCTTCGGCATCGAAGAAGTGCGCCTTGCGGTGGAAGGCCTGGAAGGGGAAGATACCTCGGCAATGCTTCGAGAGGCCCTTCAGCGGATGGCGAGCTGATGACCGAAAACGAATGGGGTCGAGAAGAAGGTTTCCGTCGAGACACAACCCCAAATCGAGACGAATCACTGAGTGCTGAGACTGTTGTTGATGATGGCGACGAGGCCGGTTTACGACCTCGACGCTTGGACGAGTTCGTGGGCCAGGCAGAACTGAAAGAGCACCTCGGGGTAGTCCTAGATGCGGCTCGTGGTCGGGAACAAACGCCCGATCATCTCTTATTTGCAGGTCCTCCCGGCCTCGGTAAGACAACTCTGGCAGGGATCGTCGCCGCTGAACTTGACGTGACGATGCATATCACTTCTGGCCCAGCGATCGAACGTGCAGGTGACCTAGCCGCGATCCTTACAAACCTCGGAGATCGCGATGTTCTATTTATTGATGAAATTCACCGTTTACCCAAACAGGTGGAAGAAGTGCTTTATCCCGCAATGGAAGATTTCCAGCTAGATGTTGTTCTTGGCAAAGGACCGGCTGCCCGTTCGATTCGCTTCGATTTAGCACCCTTTACCCTGGTGGGCGCCACTACCCGCACGGGTTTAATCGCTGGGCCCTTGAGGGACCGGTTTGGTCTTGTCGAACGTCTTGATTATTACGACTCGGGAGAGTTGAAACTGATCATCGAAAGAGCGGCGGGAATTCTTTCGGTCACAATCGATTCCGCTGGAGCCGCTGAAATAGCAGATAGAAGTAGAGGTACACCGCGGATAGCTAATCGGCTCCTTCGCCGCGTCCGAGACTTCGCCGAAGTTCGCGCAGAGGGACTCGTCGATGTCGACGTTGCACGCAATGGTCTAGCCCTTTTTGGCGTTGACGAACTCGGACTCGATAAAGTCGATCGTTCAATCTTGGAATCAATCGCCGTGACCCACGGAGGAGGACCGGTTGGTTTGTCAACCCTGTCAATTAGCGTCGGAGAGCAACCCGAAACATTGGAAGATGTCTACGAGCCATTTCTGATTCAACAGGGACTCATTCAACGCACTCCAAGAGGACGCGTGGTCACCGCCGCAACTTATGAACACCTGGGTGTAGCAGTGCCTGAACGACTTACCGAAGATCCATCGCTATTTGAGTAGTGACGGAGTGCCCTCGACGACTTCAGAACGGGTTTGGTACGGAGCTTACGGCTCCAACCTTTTGAGGAAGCGATTTCTGTGTTACCTAGAGGGTGGTAGGTACTTGCCAGATCACCCTGAGCAGGTCGGGGCTCGCGATAGTCAAAAACCAGGACAAATGTCACCGTTGGTTCACGGCCCTTGGAGCCTGTCTTTCGGCCTCTCATCGAAACGATGGGCTGGAGGGGTTGCATTTCTTGAACCCGACCTAGACGAAGGAGCGTGCCTTCGCTGTTGGGATATCACGCAGGAACAATTTATGGATGTAGCTGCCCAAGAAAACGGTTTTGATCCAGGTGAAATCAAAATTGATATTGATGAGATCATTCATCAAGGAGAACTGAGTATCGGTGACACTTGGTACTCCAGAGTTGTTTACCTGGGAAAATATTGCGGGCAACCCCTGCTGACTTTTACGAGTCCGACACCCCCGGACCCGATGCCGCCAGGCGAACCGTATTTGTCAGCGATCCTAAACGGATTTGTGGAAGCTTCTCCCAACCAAAAAGAGGGCCACATTGATCGCCTAATGCGGGCGCGTGGAGTAACACCAACGTGGACGCGCGACGCTATAGCTCGGTTAGTAAAACCAGAAACCTAGAATTATCTCTGACATGAGTGTTAAAAATTCTGTTTCTGACATAAAGGAATTCGACTACGAGCTGCCAGAGACCGCCGTCGCCCAAGTCCCCGCTACGCCAAGAGACAGTGCAAAGCTCTTAGTTGACAGAGGCCCCGATCAGCTGCCCCAACACCTGACGGTCGCAAGCCTGCCCGACCACTTATGTGCCGGTGACGTGCTTGTGTTAAATGAAACCAGTGTCATACCGGCACGCCTGCCCCTACGAAAAGCCACCGGTGGTTCCGTAGAGGTTTTCCTCTTGGAACCGGTAGCCGAAGGCTGGTCCGCCCTAGTTCGCCCGGGGCGACGTGTAAGAAGCGGAATTCAGTTGCGGAGCGAACGCGATAGTGATCTTCAGGTCATCGTCGGCGACGAAATTAGTCAAGATGGTCGACGAAGCGTGCAAGTGATCCACAATGGACAACCAATCTTGGAACCCGCTGACTGTTACCGTCTATCCCGGGCAGGAGAGTCTCCGCTCCCGCCTTATATAACCTCTACGGGACACTCCCCCGACCGCTACCAAACTGTCTACGCTCGAACACCGGGGTCAGTGGCGGCTCCTACCGCGGGACTCCATCTGACCAACGATCTTCTCGAGCGAATCAAAGCGATTGGAGTGAACGTCGCGAAAGTAGATCTCGTTGTGGGGCTCGACACGTTTCGACCCGTCACAGTGAAAAACCCAGCAGACCACGTTATGCATAGCGAGCGCTACAACGTCAGCGAGGCTACGTGGCACGCATGTCAAACAGCGAAGAGAGTCGTTGCAGTGGGGACGACCACGGTCAGAGCCCTCGAATCAGCGGCCAGAGGGCCGCTCGCGGGACGCACTGAGCTATTTCTACGGCGCGGATCGCAGTTCCAAATCGTAGATTCGATGATGACAAATTTTCATATGCCTCGATCAACGCTCCTGATGATGATCGATGCATTCATTGGTGATCGGTGGAAACTTCTCTATCAACAAGCTCTAGAGAACCAATACCGCTTTCTTTCTTTCGGTGACGCCATGCTGTTGGATCGAATGTCGAACTAGCTGGCGCTCTATCATGCTGTACTCACTGTGTCTCTAACGTACGAACTACTCAAAGCAGACCATCGTGCTCGTCGCGGCCGGATTCACACGTCTCGAGGTTCGTTCGAGACCCCTGTATTTATGCCGGTTGGAACCAGGGGAGCCGTCATCCATCTTGATCAACGCGACTATGAACAGCTTGAAATCGAAGTGGTTCTTGGCAACACCTATCACCTGATGTTGCGACCAGGTGCAGAACTGATTGAGAGTTTGGGAGGGCTACACAGCTTCGTGTCCTGGGAAGGCCACATGCTTACCGACTCCGGTGGGTTCCAGGTGATGTCGCTCAACGACAGCGTCAAGATCGACGATGATGGAGTTACGTTCACATCAATCTACGACGGTTCAAAAACGCGGTTCACACCCGAAGATGCCGTTTCCACCCAAGAGCAGCTAGGTGCTGACATCCAGATGGCGCTTGATGTGTGTCCACCTTTACCCTCAGATCACCAGATGATTCTTCAAGCGATGGAACGAACCCATCAATGGGCAGCTAGGGCAATCAAGGTGCATCGGAAACCAGACCAAGCACTGTTTGGCATAGTGCAAGGCGGAGTTGACCCTGCCCTTCGAACAAAGAGTGCGAAATACCTCAGCTCTCTTGGTTTTCCCGGGTACGGCATCGGCGGACTATCTGTCGGAGAAAGTCATCAAGAAATGATGCCTGCGCTCAGCGCAGCAATCTCAGAACTTCCAGAGGATCGCCCCCGCTACTTGATGGGAGTCGGCGATCCGGCGCGAATCGTTGATGCCATTGGAGTGGGAGTGGACATGTTCGACTGTGTATTGCCTACCAGGCTTGCTCGCCATGGGACAGTTCTCACAAGCACAGGCAAGCTGAACCTCCGTAACGCGAAACATGCTGGCGTCGATGAGCCTCTAGATCCAGTCAACCCGATGTCCAACAGCTTTAGTCGCGCCTACTTGCGACATCTCATGCAAGTTAAAGAACCAACCGCGGCGCGTATAGCGACGATGCACAACTTATGGTTCCTCATCGACCTTGTGAAACAGGCGAGGCGAGCGATAGAGGACGGAACTTATGACGCTTTTCGCGTCCAGACACTTGAGATCTGGGGCTAGATAAGTTCGTTTCTTCGATCGAAGTAACAAAGATTCATGGACAGAGAGGATGTGAGCAGTACGCTGACATCTCGTCCTTCTAATTCTCGAGTCCGGAGTCGTTCACTATGGCACTGCTACTGCCAATCATTGTCTTCGTTGGGATGTACTTTTTGATCCTTCGGCCCCAACAGAAGCGAATGAAACAACGCGAAGCAATGGTTCGAGCTGCGGGAGTCGGTGACGAAGTAGCGACCGTAGGTGGCGTGATCGGGGTCATTGTTGCCGAGGAAGATGAACAGGTCGTCTGCCTAGAAGTAGACACTGATGTTGAATTGAGAGTTCAACGCAGATCTATCGGCGAAATAATCTCCAAAGCAGAAGACGCAGATGAGACCGGCGTTGAACCCAGTGACGAAGACTGAAACTCGAGCTTGAATTAATTTGGATTAAACAGTGCGTCGTTCTCACATTCTCTCTCTGCTGATGGTTCTGATCGCCGCCGGAGCCTCACTAGTGGGGGTGTTGTCCGCGGGCTGGACACCAGTCCTCGGGGTTCAACTTCAAGGTGGCGTCGAAGTTGTTCTCCGACCTGCAGACGAGGTATCTGACGAACAGTTTGAACGCGCAATCGAAATTATCCGGAACCGGGTCGACGCGATCGGCGTAGCGGAACCCGACATCACTCGCCAAGGAAGCCAGGTGGTCATTCAATTACCAGGGGTCAAAGATAAACAACGAGCGGTAGACCTCATTGGCCAGACTGCCGAACTCACCTTTAGGCCGGTGCAAAGCATGTTCGACCCACTTGACCCCAATCAACTCGCAGCGGTGAAACAACTATTGGAAAGCTCCGCAGAAAACAGCGAATCAACAAACTCAGAGGAGACAAGCGAACCGAGCGAATCAGAGCCCCCACCGTCCCTATCTGAAATCTTGACGCCACCTGACCAAGATGAGGCATCGGCCCGAGTTGTTCTTTTGGGTGCGACAGGGCTAACCGGGTTTGTTCTCTCCCCAGCAGACCTCACCGGGGAGGTCATCGACCAGGCGGCAGCAACCTTCCAAGGACAATGGATCGTCAATATTTCTTTCAACGAAGAAGGATCGCTTCTCTTCGACCAAATGGCCGCTGCGAACTATGAACGTCAAGTAGCAATTGTCCTAGATGGCGTCGTCGAATCAGCTCCGACCATCAACGCGACAGAATTCAACGGCGAAGCAGTTATCTCGGGTTCATTTGACGAGGCAGAGGCAAAGAATCTTGCCCTGGTGCTCAGGTTCGGCGCTCTACCGGTGGAGTTCGAACGAGATGATGTGCGAACGGTCTCAGCGACATTGGGCGAAGGAACATTGCGGGCCGGAGTGATTGCCGGCTTGGTGGGTCTCGCCCTCGTCGGTCTCTACATGCTGCTGTATTACCGCCTGCTCGGCCTAGTTGCCATATCCAGTCTTGCTTTAAGTGGAGCCACCTTGTGGTCAATCATTGCGTGGCTCGGCGAAAGTCGAGGCCTTGCACTAACCCTCGCTGGAGCAACTGGAATCATCGTCTCGATAGGCGTCCAAGTCGACTCCAACATCGTGTACTACGAGAGAATTAAAGAAGAGGTCCGGCGAGGTCGCGCAGTCAGATCCGCCGCAGACGGGAGTTTCCGGGCAGCCTTCTCTACCATCATCTGGGCTGATCTTGCCTCTCTCATCGGCGCGGGAGTCCTGTACCAACTCACCAGTGGAACTGTCAGAGGCTTCGCTCTTTATCTAGGCATTACAACTCTGATCGACCTGGCCGTTTCATTCTTCTTCATGCGGCCCCTCGTGATTTTGGTTGCTCGACGTCTTGTAAATGAACGGCCGACCCGGCTCGGTATCAGCGCCACCCGAGAGGAAGCAACAGCATGAGCTTCGTGATTAAGCGGATGTACCGAGGGGAGACATCGTGGAATTTTCTGGAGGTTTCGGGACGGGTCCTCATTGGCTCCGCCGTAGCCGTCCTCATCTGCGTAGTGGCCCTTTTAGCGCGGGGTTTGAACCTTGGTATCGAATTCGAAGGCGGCGGCGTCTGGGAAGCTCCTGCTTCTGAGCAAATCACGACCGACACCATTCGCGACGCAGCGTCAACGATTGACATGAACGATGCGCGCATCCAACGCATCACAGGAGGCGACGACATCTTCCGTGTTCGAGGCGAATTGCCGTCGGGGGAGACCGCCGAGTCAGTTGGATCGGTGCTCGCTAAAGCGGCTCAGGTTGACCCCGAATCGGTAAGTGCCAGAACCGTCAGCCCCTCTTTTGGAGATCAGGTAGCTGGGAAAGCACGGCGCGCCCTAGTCGTGTTCTTTGTTCTCATCGCCCTGTACCTCACCCTTCGATTTGAATGGAAAATGGCACTCGGCGCACTGTTAGCAGTCGCGCACGATATAGCTCTCACGGTAGGAATTTACGCCCTTTTCCAGTTCGAGATCAGTCCAGCAACTGTTGTCGCTTTCCTAACGATTATGGGTTATTCGCTCTACGACACGATTGTCGTTTTCGACCGAGTGAAGGACAACGAAAGATCTCTCCCGCTTAAAACACGAATGACATACTCCGACCTCGCCAATGTTTCTCTGAATCAAGTCATCATGCGATCCATCAACACCACCATCACCTCAGTGTTGCCGGTCATCTCGCTACTAGTCGTGGGATCGCTCGTTATGGGAGCGACCAGCCTCCAAGAATTCGCCATAGCGCTGCTCATCGGTCTGTTAGTCGGCTCTTACAGCTCGCTGTTTGTGGCAATGCCTGTGGTTGCCAGACTCAAGCAAAGGGAAGCACATTGGGCGGAACAGGATCGAAACGCAGAAGTGATAAGCGCATCCAACTCCATTGAGAACGCTGCCACGACACTCGCCGCCGAACGCTACGACAGGACTTCGCCGCCCCGACCGCGCAAGAAAGGCCGAAGACGCTGATCGAAACGGGGTGCTGTTGAGATGAGAAATCAGTTTGATCCCGAATCGTTAAAGGAACTCATTGCTGATTTTCCAGACTTCCCTCAACCCGGAATTGTTTTTCGCGACATATCACCTTTGTTGCATGAACCGGGGGCTTTAGCCGCTGCCAGCAACTGTATGGCCTCACCTTTCGTCGACTCTTCAATTACTCATGTAGTCGGGATCGAGTCGCGTGGCTTTCTCTTCGGACCTGCTATAGCTGAACAGCTCAACGCTGGATTCTGTCCGATAAGAAAACCTGGAAAGCTTCCTGGTGAGCTGTTTTCGCATAGCTATGGACTGGAATACGGCGTTGACCGGTTAGAGATCCAATCAAAAGCGATGGGCCAGGGAGATCGAGTGCTCTTAGTCGACGATGTTCTAGCGACTGGAGGAACGCTTTCGGCCGCCGAACAACTGATAGCTGAAACCGGAGCAGAGGTAGTCGCAGCGACAGTGCTTATCGAACTCGATTTTCTTGATGGTCGGCAACAACTTGGTGTACGTGACGTAGTTGCCGTGATTCACTATTAGGTAGATGCAGAGCGACCTCCACCCCAGTACCTAATGGCCACCGTTACGAGAGTGCTGCCATGGCGTCGAGCCGCCGCGCCTGTCCACACAGAACTCCAAGGTGTCGTCGATCGCTACAAGGCGCGTTGGCCTAAGAGCTCCTCCGATCTGCTTGTTCGGGCCTACGAAATGGCCGACCGGGCCCACCAAGGACAGCGTAGAAAATCCGGTGAGCCATACATACTCCATCCGGTAGCTGTCGCTTCAGTTGTCGCTGAAATGGGATTGGACGACGTATCCATAGCTGCAGCACTGTTACATGACGCCGTCGAAGACACAGGTATCGAACTCATCGAAATAGGAAGTGAATTCGGTCCAGACGTTGCCTCGCTAGTCGACGGAGTCACCAAGCTCGACCGGGTCAGATTCGCGACGAAACAAGCACAGCAAGCAGCGACGCTAAGAAAGATGTTGGTCGCTATGGCCCGAGATCTTCGCGTCCTATTGATCAAGCTTGCGGATCGACTCCACAATATGCGGACTCTCGGAGCTCTCCAGCCCACAAAACAAGAACAAATCGCTCGCGAAACCCTTGACGTTTACGCGCCTCTAGCTCATCGATTGGGCATGCAAGAGGTAAGAAACGAGCTCGAGGATCTAGCCTTTGCAGCTCTGTACCCAAAACGATACGCGGAGATCGATCGGCTACTTGCCGAACGAACCCCCGCCCAGGAGGCCTACGTCGAGGGAGTCTCTGAGACGATCAGCGAACGATTGGCAACGGCCTCTGTTCAGGCTCAGGTAACAGGCAGGACTAAACATCATTGGGCCGTCTACGAGAAGATGGTGATCAAAGGCCGCTCCTTCGACGAAATCTTCGACCTCGTTGGTATCAGAGTGGTAGTGGAAACAATTCGAGACGCCTATGGCGCTTTGGGTTCCATACACAGCACTTGGAAACCAGTTTCGGGAAGATTCAAAGATTACATAGCAATGCCGAAATTCAATCTTTACCAGTCGCTACACACCACGGTGGTAGGACCCGAGGGGGTCAGCCTCGAAGTGCAAATCCGGACAAAGGATATGCATCGACGAGCGGAACACGGCGTAGCGGCACACTGGCGTTACAAAGATCCCTCAGAAGGATCGGGAGCGGACATGCCCTGGCTCAACTCCATTGTCGATTGGCAGGCCGAGACAGACGACCCGGAAGAGTTCATGCGGACGCTCGCCGTCGATTTGGACCAAGACGAGGTCTACGTGTTTACGCCTAAAGGTGATGTGATAACCCTCGCTACGCAGGCAACACCAATAGATTTCGCCTACGCCATTCACACCGACATCGGGGATTCAACCATCGGGGCAAAGATTGATGGAAGGCTTGTTCCGCTAGACCGTCAATTGCATTCCGGAGACACCGTGGAGGTATTCACTTCCAAAGTCGACGGAGCCGGCCCCTCTCGAGATTGGCTTGAAATAGCAACAACCCCGAAAGCCAGAAACGGCATTAAGCAATGGTTCGCTAAATCGGACCGTGAAGAGACAGTCGAAATAGGGAGAGAACAGCTAACGGACGCTATGAGGGAGGAAGGTTTACGAGCTCAACTGCTGATCGAGAGTGATGAGTTGCTCCGTGTGGCTGAACAATTCAACCGCAGCGATTTGGTACTCCTCTATGAAGCCGTTGGTAAGGGCGATCTCCAAGCCTCCTCAATAGCCAAGCGACTGGTGGCGAACTTGAGAGGCGAAGAAAGCAGCCAGAGACTGCCAGCGAAGCCGACACAACATAGGGGCTCTCGTCGTCGACGAACCAGCGGGGTTCATGTAGAGGGATTTGACGACTCACTCGTCCGACTGGCCGGATGTTGTAACCCAGTCCCTGGCGACGAAATTTTCGGATTTGTCACCAAGGGTCGAGGTATTTCCGTGCACCGCGATGACTGCGCAAATGCTTCCGAACTTGTCGGATCTTCGGGCGCCCGGCAGGTAGAAGTCGACTGGGATAGCGCCTTCAGCGGACAGTTCCGCACCAGCGTCGAAGTCAGAGCTCTCGACAGGGACCGGTTGTTAGCTGACGTGGTGTCGGTAATCTCTGACCACCATCTCAGTATCTCCAGTGCTCATACCTTTACCGGCGACGACCAGGTTTCGATCCTGCAGTTCGACATCGAGGTGGGTGACCCAACCTTGCTAGAGCAGCTACTCGGGGCGTTACGGGACATAGACGGCGTGTTCGACGCGCACCGAGTGATGCCCAATAGTGTTCGTCCCCCATCTTGATCACGAACTCAACTACATCAATAAGTGTCAGGGAGTTTGTGTTGGAACCATCTACGATGGTGGGTTCACCGGGCGGCTATTTCACATACCCCGGACGCGCCCGAGGATGACTCATGTCGAAGAAGGCAAATACCTTCCAAACTCCCATCGGAACACGTGACCTGCTGCCCGACCAGTCCCCTCGTTGGGAAGCGGTTACCGACGTCTTTAGCTCCGTTGCATCCAGGTCGGGCTTCGCTCTAGTAGACACTCCAATTTTCGAGGATGTCGGAGTTTTTTCGCGTATCGGTGAAGGAACTGATTTAGTCGGAAAAGAAATGTACGAATTCCTTGACCGAGGCGACCGGCGGATGGCGCTGCGTCCCGAAGGAACCGCTGCGATTTGCCGCGCCTTTGTGCAACATCGCCCAGCCGTACCATGGAAGGTCTACTACCGGGGCCCTTACTTCCGCTACGAAGCCCCCCAGGCTGGACGCTTTCGACAATTTCACCAATTCGGTATTGAAAGCATCGGATCAGATGACCCTGACATTGATGTTGAAGTCATCGCTCTAGGGTGGGACGTTCTGAAAACCGTCGGATTGGAGCGGGTCGAATTACTGGTGAACTCGATGGGCGACTTGAACACAAGAAAGCGATATCAACAATCTCTGACTGAGTTCCTGGAACAACATCTACTCGAGTTGGACCAAGACGATAGAAGCAAAGTTGAGTCACACCCCCTACGAGTGTTGGATTCGAAACGACCGGCAACGCAGAGCGTTGTTGCTGAAGCGCCGCTGATTGATGAGTTCCTTGACAAAGACGCCGAAGAACACTTCGAACGAGTGAGGGAAGGTCTCAACGCGCTTAGTATCCCGTTCACTGTCGAACCGAAGCTGGTCCGCGGCCTGGACTATTACACCCACACCACGTTCGAGTTTCAAAGCCAGGCGCTAGAAAGCGCTCAAAACGCGGTGTGTGGAGGCGGACGCTATAACGGCTTGATCGAAGAACTTGGTGGACCGCCTACTCCGGGAATCGGATTTGGCATGGGCATTGAACGGCTGCTTTTGGCCTGTGATTCCGAAAGCTCATTCCCACACCCATCTTCCAGAACTCAAGTTTGGGTCGTTGACGTTACTGATGGGTCATCCGCGCGAGACCTCACCCACTTATTACGAATCAACGGTGTCTTCGCAGATAGATCCTTTGATGGACGCTCTATGCGAAGCCAAGTTCGTAGCGCCGATCGATCCGGGGCCCAAATCGCCTTAATTATTGGTGAGCAGGAAATAGACGAATCAACGATTTCAATACGAATGTTGCGTGACGACCAAGCTGAGCAGCTGGTGGTCCCGCGGGATCAAGTCGTCAGTCAAGTTCGACAGCTCCTCGGGTTGGACTCTTGACTACGGCCTATGGCTCTGGAGATAGACCATGACAAAAAGAACCGATTACTGCGGTCGGCTGTCTAGCGATGACATAGGCCGGACTGTCACCGTCTGCGGGTGGGTATCCAAACGCAGAGAACACGGTGAGTTCTTGGCGTTCGTAGACCTACGCGATCGCACAGGCATAGTTCAATGTGTGGTTGACCACGCTCACGATATTCGTAGCGAGTATGTCCTAGCAGTAACCGGAACAGTGAGAGAACGGCCACCTGAGACGGCCAACAACGACTTACCTACAGGTTCGATAGAAATCGGAGAAGCAACCGTGGAGATTCTTTCTCACGCAGAACCACCTCCATTCCAAATAAGCGGAAGAGTTGACGTTGACGAAACCATAAGGATCCGGCACCGTTATTTGGATCTCCGAACCAGTCGCATGCAGCGGAATCTGAGGAGCAGAGCCGCAATCAACGCTGCTATTCGACGCTCAATGGACGATCAAGAATTCGTCGAATTAGAAACCCCCATGCTCATAGCTTCAACTCCGGAAGGCGCCAGAGACTTTGTTGTACCGAGCAGGCTAAGTCCGGGAAACTTTTACGCGCTCCCGCAGAGCCCACAACTATTCAAACAACTTTGCATGGTCGGAGGGATGGACCGTTATTACCAAATTGCTCGCTGTATGAGAGACGAAGACCTTCGTGCAGACAGGCAATTCGAATTCACCCAGCTTGACATGGAAATGAGCTTTGTAGATGGACGAGAAGTTCGTGCCGTCATATCTGAAGCGGTAAGTGAAGCAGCGGAGGTCATTACCGGCGAGAGACCGGACTCGATTCCAGAGATCCCGTGGTCAGAGGCCATGAACCGATATGGATCAGATAAACCAGACATACGGTTTGGTCTCGAACTAGTTGACCTTACCTCTGTCTTTTCTGACACAGATTTCAATGCTTTCAAAGCCCCCACGATCAAGGGGATCAAGGTAGAGGCTGGTGGTGATATAGGCCGAAATCAACTGGACCAACTGACTGATAAGGCCAAGAGTTGGGGTGCCAAGGGGTTGGTGTGGGTCAAAGTCGGTTCGTCTGGCGAGGTGACCTCACCAGTAGCGAAATTTATGAGCGAAGCCGAGATTTCGGGCTTGCTGTCAACTATGGAAGCTACGGAAGGTGACATCTGTTACCTCGTCGCTGACGAGTGGCGGAAAGTAGTGCACGTGTTGGGGCTCCTCAGACTGGAATTAGCTAGACCACCGGTAAATGAGGGAGGACTTTGCTTTCTCTGGGTAGTGGACTTCCCACTTTTTGAAGATGTCGATGACGACGGCAACCCGCTTCCTGCGCACCACCCGTTCACCATGCCCCATGCAGACGACCTGGAACTTCTGTCAAAAAGCAGCGTAGCTAGTGACCTGCTCGAAGTGAGATCTCAAGCATACGACCTTGTGTTGAATGGCTGGGAATTAGGATCGGGGAGCGTTCGGATCCATCGAAGAGACATCCAGCAGCAAATCTTCCACCTCCTGGGTATAGGCGAAGAAGAGTCGCAGCAGAAATTCGGATTTCTAATGGATGCTTTCCGATACGGCGCGCCCCCACACGCAGGATTCGCGTTCGGTATCGACCGGCTGGTGGCGTTGCTTGTAGGCGAAGAAAATATTCGAGAAGTCATCGCCTTCCCCAAGACTCAATCAGGTACTGATCCCCTAACTAATGCCCCAACTTCCATCGATCAGACCCAGCTTGACGAGCTAGGGCTCAGAGTGCTCCCACCCGCTACTTGATCGATCTTGTATCTGCGGCCAACTAGGTTCGTTGCTGTGAGTGACCTCTTCGAGTCAGCAGCGGAAGACGTAATGAACCGCCAAGCACCGCTGGCAGCGCGACTTCGCCCTCGGCACCTAGACGACCTCGTAGGCCATGAGGAGTTGTTGGGGTCCCAGGCGCCTTTGAGAACCCTCATCCAAGCGGACAAGTTGACATCCATAATCTTGTGGGGCCCTCCCGGATGCGGGAAAACCACGCTTGCACGTCTCATCGCCAACCACACGAAGAAACAGTTCATCACGCTTTCGGCAGTGTCGGCCTCAGTCAAAGACGTTCGACTGGTGATCGATGAAGCTCGACGGCGCCTAGGTGAACAAAATGTTGGGACAATCCTGTTTCTCGATGAAGTACATCGCTTCAACAAGGCTCAACAAGACGCCCTTTTACCGTCAGTTGAGGACGGGCTGCTTGTTCTCATCGGCGCGACCACCGAAAACCCCTACTTTGAGGTCAACCCGCCGCTTCTCTCAAGATCCAATTTGTTCCGTATGAACGAATTAACCGACGCGTCAATCAAAGAACTGTTGCTTCGCGGAGCTAAGCACGAAGAGGTATCCCTGAGTCAAGAAGCATCGGATCACCTCGCCCATAGGGCCGACGGCGACGCGAGGCGAGCGCTCACCGCATTGGAAGTAGCCGCGGTGCTCGCCGGAGGCAAAGGTGCAAACGTAGCGCTAACCCATGCAGAGCAAGCCCTTGATACCCGTGCCCATAGATACGGCGAAGATGAGCATTACGACGTTATTTCCGCCTTCATTAAGAGTATTCGAGGCTCTGACGTCGACGCCGGTCTGTACTGGTTAGTGAGAATGTTGGAAGCCGGAGAAGATGCACGATTCATAGCCAGACGGTTGGTGATATTGGCTTCTGAGGACATCGGTATGGCTGATCCGATGTCGCTCTTGGTTGCTGACGCCGCAGCTAGGGCAGTGGAGTTCGTTGGGCTTCCTGAAGCACAACTGAATCTCTCTCAGGCGGTTATTCATTTAGCGACCGCACCCAAGTCGAACTCAGCGTTAGTTGGTTTATCTCGAGCCAGAGATGATGTGCGAGAAGGACGCGGACGGAGAGTACCGCCTCATCTTCGCGATGGTCACTACACGGGAGCGAGAGATCTTGGACATGGCGAGGGTTACATCTACCCACATGACACCGAAACGGGATGGGTGGACCAGCAATATCTCCCGGACGACATGGCGCAGGTGAGCTACTACTCGCCTAGCCACCACGGATTCGAAGCAGAAATCCTTCAGCGTCGGCGAAATCAACGAACCGCTGATAGCTCTCCCGATGGTGCCTTGGGCGCCAACAGAGAGGCAAAGGATCAGAAAGCATGACGGTCTGGGACTTGGTAGCGGTGATAGTCACAGTCTGCGTCATCGTGACTATGACAATTCTCCTGCTGCTTTTGATGCGATTGATATCAGTACTTCGAGAGCTGCGTTCGGCAGCAGATCGCCTTGCCGATCAGGCGTTACCTGCAGTCGATGACCTTCGAGAGACCGTCGATCACGCCGATATTGAATTGAAGAGACTTCAAGGCGTAGTCGAAACGGTGGAAGAGGTATCAAAACATTTACGTTCAGCTGGCCGAACAGCGGGACGCGCCGCTTCGGTGCCATTCATCAAGACGAAGGCGGTCATCGCTGGAGCCAAATCAGGACTCGGGCGCATCAAATATGGCCGAAGTAACAAGCAGAGATGAGCGCGAGTTGAAGAAGTTCGTGGCAGGCTATAGGCGTGCTTAAACGACTTAGGTGGTTGCTACTGGGAGGTCTATTTGGAGCGGGTAGCTCACTATGGGTTCGTCGCCAGTTTCACCATCTAGCGGAACGGTACGCACCAGTTCGAGGTACGGCGACTGTCGCCGGAGTCGCCCGCAGAATAGGGCGCGACTTGCGGGATGCTTGGGCTGATGGACAACGTCAGATGCGCGATACCGAAATGAAACTCCGAGCGGAACGCACAAAGGTTTCCAATCGTTATTGAATAGGACCGAGTTCCCGTAGCAACACCTCGGTACCATCTTGAGGCATGCAAGCAGGTGAATTGCGGGAAGCATTCTCAAAGTTCTGGAGCGAACGCGGCCATGAAGTTCGCGGGTCAGCGAGTCTCATACCTCATGAACCTTCGTTGTTGTTCACCGTGGCCGGAATGGTGCCCTTCATGCCCTATTTCTTGGGTGAAGAACAGCCCCCCGCATCGCGATTGTGCACCATCCAAAAATGCGTTCGTGCTGGAGGTAAACACAACGATTTGGATGACATAGGGCGAACGAACCGCCATTTCACCTTCTTTGAAATGATGGGCAATTTCAGCTTCGGTGACTACTTCAAAGCCGAAGCCATACCTTGGGCATGGGAGTTTGTCACCGAGGTCCTTCGATTAGAAAAAGAGCGTCTCTGGGTTACCGTCCATGTAAGTGATGACGACGCAGAAGAAATTTGGACCGACTCTGTTGGTTTGCCTGCTGAACGCATACAACGTCTAGACAAAGACAACTGGTGGGCTGCGGGAGACACAGGTCCCTGCGGTCCCTGCAGTGAAATCTTCTACGATTTGGGGCCAGAATATGGAGAAGATGGTGGCCCGGCGGAAGGCGGGGAAGATCGATTCATCGAAGTGTGGAACCTCGTTTTCATGCAGTTCTCCAACGATGGCTCAGTCGAACTCACCCCACTCCCGCAAACAGGCATTGATACTGGAGCGGGACTAGAAAGACTCCTAGCGGTACTCCAAGGAGTGCCCTCGGCATGGGACATAGACCTATTCGCACCGCTGCTGTCCGAAGCGGAGCGAATCACTGCTCTCAAGTACGGCCAGGATCCGACTGCCGATATTTCCATGCGAATCTTTGCTGATCACGCCCGGGCTACAGCCCTGCTAATCAGCGATGGCGTTTTTCCCTCCAACGAAGAACGGGGCTATGTGCTGCGCCGGATAATCCGACGGGCGGTCCGACATGCGTGGACCTTAGGAGTGGAAGAGGTAGTCATGCCTCGACTAGTCGAGGTCGTCTGTGACGTGATGGGTGACCATTACTCCGAACTGCGAGAAAATCTTGAGCTAGTCAAAGACGTAGTTGGCCGCGAAGAAGAACAGTTCCGTCGCACACTAGCCACCGGGTCTCAGATCTTGGATGAGGCCGTGACCGCCCTCGACCAAGGTGAAGCGCTCCCCGGGAGTATCGCCTTCCAACTCCATGACACCTTTGGGTTCCCAGTAGAAGTTACTGAGGAAATTCTCAGCGAACGAAACCTCACTTTGGACAAACAGGGTTTCGATGCAGAGATGAACCAGCAGCGAGAACGAGCTAGATCAGCGAGGTCAGAGGGGCCTACTGTCGCTAACGAGGCATATCGGGAACTCTTGAATCAATTTGACGTAACGGAGTTCACCCGAGATTCCGGTGTTGTGCGTGATGCCCAAGTGTTGGCTGTGATTCAGGTGGATGACACCCAGGTTGAAGTCTTCCTCGACAAAACACCCTTCTACGCCGAGAGCGGCGGTCAGATCGGAGACACCGGGACAATCACAACTGAGAGTGGAGTCGTTGAAATAGATGACTGCACTTATGCCCTCCCTGGATTACATCGACACGTGGGGCGGATAGTTGAAGGAACTGTCAGCCCTTCTTCGGAGGCTGTCGCTGAAATAGACGATGAACGCCGCTCAGCGATACGTCGAAACCACACCGCCACACACATACTCCATTGGGCGTTGAGAGAAGTGCTGGGAGAACATGTGAAACAAGCAGGTTCGTTGGTTGCCCCCGATCGGCTACGTTTCGACTTCAACCACTTCGAAGCAGTAACTTCTGACGAACTTTCAAGAATTGAAGACCTTGTCAACACAGAACTATTAACGAACGCACCCTGCCGACATTACGAAACGACTATGGAACACGCCCAAGAAGCTGGAGCGATTGCTTTTTTTGGTGACAAATACGGAGACATGGTCAGAGTTCTAGAAGCGGGTCCACATTCATTAGAACTATGCGGGGGTACCCACGTCAATGCTCTAGGCGACATTGGTCATCTGCGAATTATTTCGGAGAGCAGCATCGGTTCCAACATCCGACGGGTGGAAGCGATCACCGGCTTGGCAACGGTCGAACGACTCCAAACCGACGAGAACCTGATCGCGAAAATGAGTGAGATCTTGAACACATCGACCGATGAGTTGTTGGACGCGTTGCAACGCCGCCTAGGGGAAATGAAAGATTTGCGGAGCCAAATCAAGGCTCTTCGACAAGTCACCGCCGGAGCGCGTGCCAATGAGTTAGCCGACAATGCGGAAGAAGGCATCGTGGTTGCCCGATTAGATGGCATGGAACGTGACGAACTTCGAGACCTCGCTGCAGCAATAAGAGACCGACCACACATCCGCGCTGTCATATTGGCAGGCACCCCAGATGGAGGAGGAGTGGCACTTGTCGCAGCCGTTCCACCGGAAGGCGAATTTGAAGCGGCCGACCTTATCGACGAAGCAGCGCAGGCGATTGAAGGGGGCTTCGGTCGCAAGGGCAACCCACCGCTGATAGTCGCTGGCGGCAAGAACGTAGATGGGATCGAACAAGCACTGGACAGCGCGCGACGTGCTGCAGGCATAGGGGGAGGCTGATTCCTCGGATGAGAGCCGTTGGAATCGATCTCGGAGAGAAACGTATCGGCGTAGCTGTGTCTGACAGCGAAAGTCGAGTTGCAACCCCTTACGAGACCGTCGTCCGATCAGGTAGCCGCGACCAAGACCACGCACAAATCAGAGGTATCGTCGAGGAGGTAGGGGCAGAGATTCTTGTGGTCGGTCTTCCATTATCGCTTGACGGCACAGAGGGAAAAGCAGCAGCTGACGCTCGCGAGGAAGCTGAACACCTTCGACAAGCAGTCCCGATTCCACTTGAAATGCATGATGAACGGTTGACCACAGTTGAGGCGGAACGGGTCTTACAAGAGCAAGGTCTTGACGCGAGCCAGCGACGAAAGGTAGTGGACAAAGTTGCCGCCTCCATCATCCTGCAGGCATGGATGGATGCCAGATGAGTGACCCAACAGGCACATCCTTTAGAGGGTTCCGGCCGCCGCCGCCTCGGCAACGCCGACCGGAACGATCTCGACCTCCTCAACGGGAAGGGGTGGAGTACGAAACTATCTTTGTTCGCAAAGGCCGAGGAACCACCCTCTCGATCCTGTTTTTGCTCCTACTGGTACTGGTCGCCGCATGGGTAACAATGCGAGCGGTGCAATGGGGAAGAGAACAACTCGATCCCCCGGGCGACCAAGGTGCTGCAATCAACTTGACGTTGCCTCCGGGTGTGAGCACGAGCGGAATATCTGAGATTCTTGAGCAATACGGGGTTATCCCCGACGCCCGCGCATACGAGTGGTACGTCCGCCTCAAGGGCGCACCGTTATTCCAAGCTGGCGATTACACGTTCCACACTAACTCTGCTGTGTGGGAAGCATTAGAGGTCCTCAAAGATGGTCCACGCTATGTCGAACAAGCCGTAAGAATTAGAGTCACAATCCCTGAAGGGCTCACCGTTCGACAGATCATCAATGAAATTGACGAAATCGAAGACATGCCTTTTAGTGGTGCTGACTTCGAAGATGAGATGCGTGTGCAACACGTCGTTTCAAATTACGCGCCGTCACCAACAGCCATGCCATCCGGAGCGATAGAACCCTATGAAGGTTTGCTATTCCCCGATACCTACTATCTCGGGCCAGATTCGACGCCTGAAGACCTCCTCACCCAGATGGTCACACGCTTCGATCAGATACTTACCAAACTCGGTTACGCCGCAGCACCACAAACAGTGGGTTTGACACCCTATGAGACAGTGGTTCTGGCGAGCCTGATCGAACGAGAAGCTCGCATTGGCAGTGAGCGCGCAAAAATATCGAGAGTCATTCACAATCGTCTTGCAGCTGATTGGCACCTAGGTATTGACGCGTCAATCATCTATGTGACAGGTGATAATCAACTGACCTCAACCGACTTGCAAACAGAGTCGCCCTTCAACACACGGCTATCGAAAGGTCTACCTCCGACACCAATCGCAGCGCCTGGCGAAGCATCGCTTGAGGCGGCGATGGGTCCGATCTCCGGTCAATGGATGTATTACGTGCTTGCCGATTCAGAAGGGCGACATAATTTCTCAATTACTACTGAAGAATTCGAACGCGACAAAGCTAAGTGTCAGGAGCGGGGCCTGTGCTAATTCCCCCACAGAACACGCCAACATCGACAACGCGGATAGCAGCGGTAATCGGTGATCCGGTGGGTCACTCATTGAGTCCGCGGCTGCACAATGCAGGCTTCGAGGCCTTGGGGCTTGATTGGATGTATGTGGCGTGTCATGTGCCCCACGGCAGGGGGGCAGAGGCGGTGGAAGACATGCGAAGAAAAGGCTTCGATGGCCTATCTGTAACTATGCCCCACAAAGCAGCTGTGGCCGCGGCTGTAGACGACCTATCTCCCACTGCAGCCAAACTTGGCGTCGTTAACTGCGTCCGTCGAGAAGGTGATCGCTTAATCGGAGAAAATACCGACGGCATCGGCTTCTTGGATGGCCTGCGTGCTCAAACAGACAAAGATGTAGACGGTCTGCGAGTTGTCATCATCGGAGCGGGTGGCGCCGCTCGGTCAGTAGCACTAACGCTTGCCGAAAACGGTTCAACTGTAGGGGTGTGCAATAGAACGCACGCTTCGGCTCAAGAACTGGTCGAACTCATCGGCGGGGCTTCGTCGGTGGTGCAACAAGAAGCCATCAGCGACGCCGAACTCGTCATTAACGCAACACCATTGGGAATGAACGAGAACGACCCGTTGCCTTTCGGGATTGATCTTTTGAGGGCGGACCAATGCGTGGTCGACCTCATCTATGATCCGCGCAAAACACGGCTGTTGCTAGAAGCAGAGTCGCGAGGTCTGGCGGTGCTCAATGGTTTAGGAATGCTTCTCTATCAGGCAGGAGAACAATTTCGGTTGTGGACTGGTTTGGAGCCACCGATCCACGCGATGGCGGACGCCATCGGAGTTACCTTGTAGATTCCCTGACTGCTTTGGTGCAATCGCGGACACTGACATCGGATTCTGGGTTGCCGTCGCCGTGTCCTGTCGTTATTTCAAGCAGTTTGACTCCGCCGAGTCGGTACTCTTCGGAGTGTGATTCGTCTTGAGGTTCCTCTTGGTTCGCGCAGCTATCCCGTTGTCGTCGGGGAGTCAGCCCTTTCTGAGTTCCAGTCGCTGCTTCCCTCAGAAGTATCGCGGGTGGCGTTTGTTACCCAAGAAGGCATTGACGCTTCGATAGCGACAGAACTTCCATCATCTGTTCACTATTTGCCCGACGGAGAGCAAGCGAAACGACTTGCCGTGATCGAAGATTTATGCGGAGCATTTGCCCGAGAGGGCCTTACACGTCGTGACCTCATTGTGGGTATAGGCGGCGGAGTGGTTACCGACGTTGCTGGTTTCGCGGCGGCGGTCTATCACCGAGGAATTCAAGTGATGCACGTGCCGACCACTTTGCTGGGGCAGATAGATGCAGCGATCGGCGGCAAGACAGGCGTGAACTTAGAAGAAGGAAAAAATCTTGTAGGGGCTTTTTGGCAACCCTGCGCCGTCATATGTGACACTGCGTTGCTGGCATCACTGCCTGAACGAGAGTTGCGTTCAGGAATGGGCGAATTGGCAAAGTACCACTTTTTGGGCGGCAGGCAATTGGATGCCCTTCCTCTCGAAGAACGCATAGCGGCGTGCGTGCAAATAAAGGCGGACATAGTGTCAGCTGATGAGCGCGAAGGTGCGGGAAGGGCTCTTCTTAACTACGGTCATACGCTTGCACATGCTCTAGAGATCGAAGGTCGCTTCGACCTCCGTCATGGTGAAGCAGTCTCAATCGGTATTGAATACGCCGCTCTAGTAGCACTTGAAATGGGCAGAATTGACCCAGCAAGATTGGCGGAGCATCGTCGCGTTCTGGACATCTATGGCTTACCGAGAAACCTGCCCGATGGTTGTGATGTCGACCAGATAATGGAACTCTTCCGGCGCGATAAGAAGGCAATGACTGGATTAACTTTTGTACTAGATGGTCCCCAAGGGCTTGAAGTCGTTGAGGGAGTGCCCGAAAACGTACTTAGGGGAGTATTAACTCGAATGTGAGGCAATGATTTGCCTCCACGTCTGGCAACCTAGTGGTGTGGCCCGTCCCGTAATTCTCCTGCTCTCTGGTCCCAACCTCAACTTGTTGGGGGACCGTGATCCAGAGGTATATGGCACCGACTCTCTGTTGGACCACGTCACAGCCACTCGCGAGCGCGCACACGATCAAGATTTCGACTTAGAGCACATTCAGAGCAACCACGAAGGTGATCTGATCGATGCCATTCATGGCGCGCGCAAGCGTGTGGCTGCGATAGTGATCAACCCCGGAGCTCTCACCCACTATTCATGGGCGCTACACGACGCTCTTGCGGCCTACGAAGGACCCGTAGTAGAGGTGCATTTGTCCGACCCTAAAAAACGTGAACCGTGGCGCCACCTTTCTGTCGTGGAGCCCGTCGCTATTTCCTCCGTGACGGGCAAAGGCGGGGCTGGCTACCTAGAGGCCGTTGACATAGCGATCAATGCTTGCACCAAAAACGATGGTTGATCTACCAGAGCTACAGCGAGCCCCCCGCATAACCAACTTGCGCCAAGCAATGAGTAAAACATCCATAGATAGCTTTATGACGTCAGACCGCACCAGCGTTAGATGGCTCAGTGGATTTACTGGCTCGGCTGGCACGCTCCTCGTTACTGATGACACGCTTCTGCTGTTGACAGATGGGCGCTATGGCGACCAGGCGCCGGAAGAGACCGCAGGAACCGAAATTGAACTTTGCGTTGGTGACAGGAATCGTCACAAACAAGTGATCCACCATGAACTTTCGCGGTCAGCAACATTGGCCCTTGAAGCGGATCGCATCAGCTGGGGTGAGGTCGAAGAACTAAAAGAAATTGTCAAGGTCGCTTTGGTGCCAGCAAAGGGTTTGCTCTCCGATCTACGAAAAGTGAAAGAACCCGAAGAAGTGGCCCGCTTAGAAGCAGCGGCGACGATCGCGGATAAAGCACTGGCTCAAGTGGTGCTAGGGCTCGGCGATGAGCCAACCGAAAGTGAATTTGCCCGTGTTCTTGATCACACCATGCTTGAGCTAGGAGCCGAATCGCTCTCGTTCGAAACCATATGTGCCAGCGGTCCGAATGCCGCGTTGCCTCACGCAAGGCCGTCAACCCGAACCATCCGATCAGGGGACCTAGTCATTCTGGACTTCGGTGCGGTCATCGACGGATATCACTCTGACATGAGCAGAACATACGCAATAGGAGATGTGGACCAGAATCGCTGGGACATGTTGGAGTCGGTAACGGCGGCGCAGAAACACGGGTGCGAGATAGTTCGGCCCGGGGTGAAGGCATCTGAAGTTGACAACGCTTGCCGGTCACACTTAGCGAAGAAAAACCTGTCCGAATATTTCGTTCACGGGACAGGTCACGGTGTGGGCCTCGAAATCCATGAGGCTCCGTGGATTAACTCGCAGAGTGAGGACATACTCGAAGAATTCCAAGTAGTGACTGTGGAGCCGGGCGTGTACCGTCCCGGTATCGGCGGTGTTCGAGTAGAAGACACTGTGTTGATTACGCCGTCGGGACATCGGCGGCTCACCGCGGCCCCCAAAGATCCAGTGATTTAGTGGAGTGAGAAACCCGAAGGAAACCTATGTCGATATCCACTTCAGATTTTAAGAATGGGATGACTATTGATTTGGACGACGGTCTCTTCCAAATCTCGGAATTCCAACATGTGAAGCCGGGCAAAGGAGGAGCGTTTGTTCGGACCACCTTGCGAAACGTACGCACCGGGGCTGTCATCGAGCGAACCTTCCGAGCTGGGGAGAAAATGGAACGCGCTGTTATTGACAAACGCGAGATGCAGTACCTGTACTCAGACAACAGCGAGTTTGTGTTCATGGACAGCGAAACCTACGAGCAACTTCAGGTTGAGCGGCAGCAACTCGGTAATGCGGCCGACTATCTCGTTGAAGGCAACATTGCTGTATTGCAGATGTACGGTAGCGAAATAGTTGGGACCGAACTTCCCGCATCGGTCGTCTTAACTGTCTCTGAAACGGAACCTGGTGTACAAGGAGACCGCGTATCTGGAGCGCGCAAAGCAGCGACCATGGAAACCGGTGTCGTGGTTCAGGTGCCTCTGTTTGTTGAAACAGGGGAACGACTCAAGGTAGATACGCGAACGGGTGACTATATAGAGAGAGCAAACGAGTGAATGGTGATCCCTTCGCCCCAAGCGTGTCAGCTCAGAAGAGAGAGGCCAGAGAGCGGGCGATTGAGTTGCTCTACGAGTCAGAAATCAGGGGAATTCCAATCACCGATCTCCTAGAGAACCAAGTGATGCCACCTGCACAAATGGTCAGCGACCTCGCCATCGGCATCTCCCAAGATATTGAACGGATTGATGCTGAAATCGACGCGTACCTCCACGAAGGTTGGTCGCTGGACCGCCTTGGAATATTGGACCTCTGGATTCTCCGCTTAGGTGTCCATGAATTGCAACTAGGCGAGGCGCCGGTAGCGGTGGTGATCAACGAGGCCGTCGAATTGGGTAATCGTTTTGGTGCGACAGACGAAAGTGGAGCCTTCATTAATGGTGTTCTCGGAAGCGCCGCCCGCGACATTCGTTGAAAGATTCAACTGAGCGATAATGGTCATGGTGTAGAAGCTTCTTTCCACTAAGATCCACTCCTGACCGTGAAGCGAGTCCAGAGAGGCTCGTACGGCAGGAGGAAATACAGTGGCCGACCGCGAGCGCCGTATGACGCCCCCTTACGGGGGCGTTTTCGTTGCACGAACCACCGTTTTGGATGCGTCGCAAGTCCGCAGGGCACTGACCCGCATCAGCCATGAAATCATTGAGCGTAATCAAGGCCTTGATGATGTTGTGCTCGTGGCACTTCAAACCGGAGGTGTCGAGATAGCCAGATTGGTTGCTCGGATTCTTTTTGAAATTGACGGGGTCGACGTTCCGGTAGGGACGCTTGATGTCGCGTTGTACAGAGATGACATCGCTCTAAGACCGGTTATGCCAGAAGCAGAGACAGATATTGAGATCGACCTTGGAGGCAAAGTAGTGGTCCTAGTCGATGACGTCCTGTTCACTGGCAGAACCATCAGGGCAGCCCTCGATGCGTTGACCGATTTCGGTCGACCACGTGCTGTCCAGTTAGCTGTAGTGATTGACCGAGGGCATCGCGAGTTGCCCATTCGACCAGATTTTGTCGGAAAGAACTTACCTACTCGCCGCGATGAGCTTGTTGACGTCAACCCGGAAGGAGTGTTGCTAGGGGAGATGCGTAAATGACCAATCATCTGATTGACCTTAAGGATTTGGATAACAGTGCAATACGAGAGTTGCTGCATCTCACTGATCGATTCGTGGAAGTTTGCCAACGACCAATTCCGAAAGTTCCGGCGCTAAGAGGACGAACGATTGCAATGGTCTTCTTCGAAGATTCAACTCGAACTCGAATGTCTTTTGATCTAGCGGCACACCGACTTTCTGCAGACGTTCTTGAGTTCCCGACACATACCTCTTCGCTCTCGAAAGGCGAAACCCTTCAAGACACAGTGGAAACCATCAGTGCATTAGGGGTTGATGCCCTGGTCATCCGTCACAGTTCAGGGGGACTTCCGAGAGAAATAGCGGATGGAGTCGGAGAGACAATTGCTGTAATTAATGCCGGTGATGGTTTGAATGCTCATCCGACGCAGGGATTACTTGACGCCTACACCCTGTGCCAGCACTTCAACGGGTCGGCAGGGATCAATGCCTCATTGGAGGGAATCCGTATAGGGATAGTCGGAGACATAAAGCACAGTCGTGTAGCGCGGAGCGACGTCACCGCATATTCCAGTCTTGGAGCAAAGATCACAGTCGTGGCCCCGGCTTCGCTACAACCAGATGACATTGAAGATTGGCCAGTCGAAGTATCCGATGACTTGGATGATGTGCTTCCGGAACTCGACGTCGTCGGATTGCTCCGAATCCAAAATGAACGGATAGATGAAGAGTTGGTTCTTTCGCTAGATGAATACATAGAACGATTTGGAATGACTGAAGTTCGGGCGAATTCCATGCGGAGTGAGGTAGTGATTACTCACCCGGGTCCAGTCAACCGTGGTATTGAAATCGCCGACGCAGTGTTAGACAAGAGACCGAATGTTCTGGTGCAGAAGCAGGTCACAAACGGAGTAGCTGTTCGAATGGCTGTTCTCTTTCGGCTCCTTGGACTCGGAATCGAGATTGATTGATGTCACCTCCTCTTGGTCAGAGATGTCTCACAACAGTTTCACCCTTAAATGGAGAGGCATCTAGGTGAGTGCAATCCGTGAGGGAGCTCTAGTCCTTGCTGACGGGACAGTATTTGAAGGTGAGTTGGTAGGAGCGGATGTTGATCTCGCAGCAGGTGAAGTAGTCTTCAACACCGTCTTGAGCGGGTACCAAGAAGTCATAACCGATCCTTCCTACGCCGGACAAATCATCAATTTCACCTATCCCCACATTGGTAACTACGGCGTCACGGTGGCTGACAATGAAGCGAAGCGGCCCTTCTGTAGAGGTGTAGTTGTTCGCGAACTCACGCGGCGGCGATCGAATTGGAGGAGCGAAGGAGGCCTAGATGCCTACTTGCGATCCGAGGGGGTGCCTGGAATCGCCGGGGTGGACACACGACGTCTCACCCGCCATGTGCGCGAAAACGGAGCTATGCCAGGTGCTCTGGGATCAGCCCCCTTGTCTCGATTAGAGGAGGCCGCTGCGTCGGAACCTGGGACCAATGGCATCGACCTGGTCAGTGAGGTAACAACTTCGGAGCTGTACCAAGCCGGTGATGGCCCCTTCCGAGTCGTCGCGTACGACTTGGGGATAAAGAAATCAATTGTTCAACAACTATCAGACATCGCAACGGTGTTGGTGGTTCCTGCGGGCACAACCAGTGACCAGGTGCTCGCTTTGGAACCTCATGGAGTGTTTCTTTCTAATGGTCCGGGAGATCCAACCATGGCGGGCCAAGTGGTTCAGGCTCTCGGTGACCTACTTGGGCAAGTCCCGGTGTTTGGTATTTGTCTCGGCCATCAAATTCTTTCGTTGGCACTCGGGGGAAAGTCATACAAGATGAAATTTGGTCATCATGGGGGCAATGTCCCAGTTCGAAATCTTGACAGTGGACGTATTGAAATCACCAGCCAAAATCATAATTTTGCCATTGAGTCAGGTTCAGTCCCGGCAGTCACTGAGACCCACGTTTGCCTGAACGACGGGGCTCTCGAAGGGTTGAGATGTAACGACATACCGGCGTTCAGCGTTCAATATCATCCTGAGGCTAGCCCCGGACCCCATGACTCTCGCTATCTCTTCGAAGAGTTTGCCGAGCTCATGAACTCCTTTCACGGGAGTGTTAGCTAATGCCAAGACGTGACGACATCGAAAGCATTCTGATCATTGGATCTGGGCCCATCGTCATCGGACAAGCCTGTGAATTCGACTACTCGGGTACACAAGCTTGCCGTGTGTTACGAGATGAGGGCTACCGCATCATTCTCGCGAACTCAAACCCTGCGACAATCATGACGGATCCTGAATTCGCCGACGCCACCTATATCGAACCGCTTCAAGCTGATGTCCTGGCAGCCATTATTGAACGCGAGAGACCGGATGCGATTCTCCCCACTCTAGGAGGCCAAACAGCTCTCAATCTTGCTACTGAACTCGTCGAATCTGGAGTGTTAGAGCAATACGACGTAGAGATGATTGGTGCAAGCGGTGAGGCGATAGCGACCGCTGAAGATCGAGACTTATTTAGGCGAGCCATGCAGGAAATAGGCTTGCAGTGCGCCCAATCGGGAATAGCTCACAACATGGATGAAGCTATGGAGGTGATAGAGGACATCGGGCTTCCAGTCATCATTCGCCCCGCCTACATTTTGGGTGGTAAGGGCACGGCTTTCGCGCACACTGCGGAAGAATTTGAGCGCGTAGCGGCCATAGGTCTAGAAGCGAGTCCGATCTCCGAGATATTGATTGAACAATCGATCAAGGGTTGGAAGGAATTTGAACTCGAAGTAATGAGAGATCACGCCGACAACTGTGTCGTGATTTGCTCTATCGAAAATGTCGACGCGATGGGGGTCCACACGGGTGATTCGATAACAGTCGCGCCTGCCCAGACATTGTCGGACGTCGAATACCAGCAAATGCGTAACTCAGCATTTGCTTGCATCCGACGAGTTGGAGTTGAAACCGGCGGTTCCAATGTCCAATTCGCAGTTCACCCTGAGACCGGCGAACAAATCGTTATTGAAATGAACCCACGGGTAAGCAGGAGCTCAGCCTTGGCTTCAAAAGCAACGGGATTTCCAATTGCGAAGATCGCTGCGCGTTTGGCTGTTGGGTATCGCCTTGACGAAATTACCAATGACATTACTGAGAAAACTCCAGCGAGTTTCGAGCCCACAATCGATTACGTCGTCACCAAGATCCCACGCTGGGCCTTTGAGAAACTGCCAGGAGCATCCGGCGTGCTCGGACCCCAGATGCAATCCGTGGGAGAGGCCATGTCTATTGGGCGAACCTTTCCCGAAAGCCTCCAAAAAGGCATTCGCTCTCTAGAACAGGGCCGGGTGGGGCTGAACGCTGATCCAGGAGAGAAGCACTATCTCGAGCAAGAAACCAAAGAGCTACTTTCGGAGATCTCGGTTCCGACAGCCGAAAGGCTTTTCCAAATAGCGGAGCTAATGAGGCGAGGGGTCGGCATCGAGGAGATCAATGTCGCCTGTGAAATCGATCCATGGTTCCTTGATCAGATGCAGATGATTGTCGAAGAACGCATTCATCTAGAACTAGCGGATTGTTCATCGCTCAGTCGACTTGAATGGCGACGTGCAAAGCAGTTGGGTTTTTCAGATGCCCAACTCGCTTATTTGATGCAGGTCGATGAAGGTGACGTCCGCTTGGCGAGACTGGCTCAGGGTGTCAAAGCAACTTTTAAGACCGTTGATACGTGCGCTGCCGAATTCGATGCAATAACGCCGTATCACTATTCGACCTATGAGGATGAAGACGAAATACGAGCCGGGGAGCGGCCTCGAATGATGATTCTCGGCTCGGGTCCAAACCGGATTGGTCAAGGCATTGAATTTGACTATTGCTGCGTTCACGCGAGCTTTGCCCTGGAAGAAGCTGGTTACGAAACGATCATGGTTAACTGCAATCCCGAAACAGTGTCGACGGACTATGACACTTCGGATCGTCTCTATTTTGAACCGCTCACATTAGAAGACGTGCTGAACGTCATTGATGCCGAGAAACCAACTGGGGTCATAGTCAGCCTGGGCGGCCAGACCCCGCTGAAACTTTCTTCTGGCTTGCCGAGTTCTCTTGTCTGCGGAACCTCTCCTGACTCAATTGATCTGGCCGAAGACAGAGAACGGTGGAATTCCTTGTGCGCTCAACTGGAAATTCCCCAACCGCCAGGGGGAACGGCCGTCACCTTTGAACAGGCCTCAGCGATTTGCGACCGGATCGGATTCCCAGCTCTAGTTAGGCCCAGTTATGTGCTGGGTGGTAGGGCCATGACCATCGTGTATGACCTTGACGAATTACGAGATGCGATGGACGACCTAACTGCGTTCGGTGGTCTGGGACGCGAAGGGGAGCTATCCGCGGAACGACCAGTACTGGTGGATCGCTTCTTAGAAGACGCAATTGAAGTTGATGTCGACTCCATCAGAGATCACACGGGGGAATTTGTGCTGGGAGGCATCCTGGAACACGTTGAAGAGGCGGGAGTGCACTCGGGTGACAGCGCGTGCGTTATCCCTCCCCCCAACCTCTCCATGGAGACCCAGGAAGTGATAATTGAATACACGCAGCGGCTAGCTGAACGTCTTAATGTTGTTGGACTGTTAAACGTTCAGTTCGCAGTTAAACAGGGTCAAGTCTTTGTTATTGAGGCTAACCCACGCGCTTCGCGAACAGTTCCCTTTGTCGCTAAGGCAACAGGTGTGCAGTTGGCCAAAGTTGCAGCCCGAGTAATGGCCGGTGAAACCCTAGAAGAACTGCGACTTTCCAAGGCTTTACCAGATGCCATTCGCGAAGGCCACGTCGCCGTCAAAGAAGCGGTGCTTCCGTTCCAGCGGTTCCCCGATGTTGACACCGTCCTCGGTCCTGAGATGCGATCCACTGGTGAAGTCATGGGCATAGATACCACTTTCGGCTTAGCGTTCGCTAAGAGCCAAATAGCGGCCGGCGAAGGGTTGCCTCTCGGCGGAACCATATTCTTCTCATTAGCTGACAGAGATAAAGACTATGGCCTTGAGGCTGCCAAAGGATTTGTAGAACTTGGTTTCGAAATCGTAGCTACTGAAGGAACAGCTGAATTTCTAGAGGGCAACGGAGTACACGTCGAAACGGTCGTGGCGAAGCTCAGTGAAGAGGGCCGAGAGATTAGCGCGGGAGTGGATGCAGTTGAGCTCATTGGGGCAGGTCAAGTGAAACTAGTGGTCAACACGCCTCAAGGACGAGGACCGAGAAGCGATGGCTACCGAATTCGTTTCGCATCGACAGCGCACAAAGTTCCATGTTTAACGACGGTTGCAGCAGCGCGAGCGGCTGCAGTTGGTATGAGAGAATGGATGTCAAATCCGTTAACGGTCAGACCACTGCAGGAGTTCCTTGGTCTCGAGGTATCAAAACAGTGAGCGCGTATGACACCTCGGTACAGGTCGGTTCTGTGACGCTTCCCAACCCCGTAATGACTGCCTCCGGAACAGCAGGTCACGGCGCGGAACTAGCACCATATTTTGATTTGTCGGAACTCGGTGCAGTGGTAGTGAAATCGCTATCGGCTGAGCCGTGGCCAGGTAACCCAAGCCCCCGAGTGCATGCCACTTCGTCGGGCATGATTAACTCGGTCGGGCTCCAAAACCCTGGAATCGATTGCTGGCTGCAGGAGGATCTCCCGGCTTTGTTGGATCTTGGTGCACGGGTTGTCGTCAGTATCTGGGGACGAACCGTTGCCGAATATGGTGAAGTTGCAAGGCGTCTGGAAGGAGTCAAAGGCTTGACAGCGGTTGAAGTGAATGTGAGTTGCCCGAATCTGGAAGATAGAGGGGACATGTTCTCGCACGCGCCGGAGACCTGCGAAGCCGCGGTGGGCGCTTCACTAGCTTCAGGTTTGCCGACCTGGGCGAAGTTGAGTCCAAATGTCACCGACATTGTTCCAATAGCGCGGGCAGCGATGGGTGCCGGCGCCGAAGCTCTCACTCTCACCAACACCGTTTTCGGAATGGTCATAGACCCCGATACCCAAAAGCCCGTGCTTGGTAATGGTGGGGGAGGGCTTTCAGGCCCGAGTATCCGCCCGGTAGCAGTTCGAGCGGTGTACGACGTCTACGCGTCCTTAGGAGCCATCCCGATTGTGGGAGTTGGTGGGATCGCCAAAGAGGAACATGTCGTCGAATTCCTTGCGGCCGGAGCTTCCGCGGTCCAGGTGGGTTCTGCTCATTTCGCTGACCCGAAAGCTTCCCGACGAATCCTTCGAGATTTGGAACGATGGTGTCGTAAACGTCGCGTAAGTTCGATGAAATCTTTGACTGGAACAGCTCATGAAACCCCCTGATGTCTCAGACGACGTTCGTTCACGCCTCGCTATCGCACTCGACGTCGATGACCTGGTTGAGGCGGGTCGCTTAGGGCGGCGAATGTTGCCGTGGTTTTCGGTGGCGAAAATTGGCCTCGAACTCTTTTCGGCTGCCGGACCCGAAGCGGTGGGTGCCTTTGTTGATCAGGGATACAAGGTTTTCCTCGATATGAAACTGCATGACATACCTACCACCGTTGGAAGGGCATCGAGGGTGTTAGGGAGTCTCGGCGTTTCTTATGTCACTGTTCACTCATCGGGAGGAGTCGACATGCTTTCTGCAGCCGTTGACGGTCTGCACGAAGGCGCCTCCGCTGCTGGCCTGTGTCCTCCGGCGGTGCTCGCTGTGACCGTTTTGACCTCAGAACCAAACGCCCCGAGGACTGTTTTGGAAGAGAGACTTACGTTTGCTTCGGAGGCTAATTGTGGCGGGGTTGTATGTGCGGCTAGTGATCTCGGGCAAGTGTCACGGCTAGCTCCAGAACTTCTGACAGTTGTCCCCGGTATTAGACCCGAAGGAGTCGCGAGTCACGATCAAGGGAGACCAGCGACACCGAGTACCGCAATTCAAAACGGTGCAGGCATTTTGGTTATCGGACGAGCAGTGACAGCCGCAGATGAGCCTGAGGTGGCTGCCAGCGCTATAGCAATGGAAGTTGCAAACGCAATATAAGAAGTGAGTCACAGGTTCCGTCGCCCCGTTAGACTGATCGGCCATGCCTAACCCGCCCCGTCTTTCACCAGAGCAACGTGAAGCAGCCCTCGAAAAAGCCGCGGCGGCGAGACGAGTAAGAGCCGAAACGAAGGACCGCTTAAAGATGGGCCTGGTTTCATTTGATGAGCTACTTCGCTTGGCTGACAGTGACGAGCTTGTCGGCAAGATGAAGACGCTAGCGGCTTTGGAGTCGATGCCGAAAATAGGGAAAGTAAAAGCCCGGCGACTCATGACGGAAGTGGGTATCGCCGAAGGCAGAAGACTAAAGGGTCTGGGCGAAAATCAACGCGACCAGCTGGTGGCCTTTTTTGCGAGTTGAGATCTTCGACCCAATGCTGAAGAATTGGGTCTTGTGACCGAAGATAAAACGCCAATTGTCTTCGTTGTTTGCGGTGCTGGAGGCGCGGGGAAAAGCACCATAGTGGCGCAATTGGTGCACCGAGACTCCACTCTCCATCTGAGTCGATCATGGACGACGCGGCCGCGTAGACCCAATGAGCCAGAAGACGCATATATCTATGTGACTGAGGATCAGTTCGAGGCGCGCGTTTCCGAAAACGGCTTTTATGAATGGGCAAATTTCTTTGGTCATCGTTATGGAACGCCCACCCCTATTGTCCCAGCGGGAAAGGATCTGTTACTCGAGATAGATGTGCAAGGAGCAGTTGCCGTAAGGGAACGGCAATCGGACGCTGTTGTCGTTCTCGTCGTACCGCCTGACCGCCTTGAACAAGAGCGCCGGATGAGGTCGAGAGGCGACGACGAGGATCACATACAGCAGCGCCTCAGAGCAGCCGAGGTAGAGGAAGAAACGGGACGAGAACTTGCTGATTCTGTGGTGGTTAACGAAGAAGTCGAGACAGCAGTATCGGTGATCGAATCCATCGTTGCGTCGATTAGGCAACAAAGATCACGGAAATAAAGGCCTATGTTGGGTGGGGCTCGTTAGAGTCAACCAGCCCGCTGATAGCATGGGTAACCGGTCTTAGTCGCTGAATTCTTATAGAGGTAACGCAGATGTCTGATGAACAGGACACCATGATCACCCCTGGCCTCGAAGCGTTGCTTGAAAAGGTTGACTCAAAGTTCACGCTGGTAAGTCTCGCTGCCAAAAGATCTCGTCAGCTGATCTCGTATGACCTCGGACTAGGAGACGGTGGGGGAAGCGAAGTTCCCCCACAAGTCACCAGCACCGCACGCAAGTCCCTATCGATGGCGTTTGAGGAAATTCAAGCGGACAAAATCGGCTATGAGCGGTTCGACCCCGAAGAGAGGGCCCGCTTGGAAGCTGAGGCGCTGGCACAAGCAGAGGCTGACGCAGCCGCGGCCGCAGCTGCTCTTGAGGCCGTGCCTGACGAAGAGTAGGAACATTTACTGATGCTGGGGGGTCGCCGCATCGTCCTGGGAGTAACCGGGGGGATCGCCGCATATAAGGCTGTTTTGCTGTGCCGATTGTTGGTTGATGCAGGTGCGCACGTAATTCCGGTAATGACGGAGAGTGCACAAAAGTTTGTCGGTCGAGCCACGTTTGATGCCTTGGCTTCAGAACCCGTCCGAACGTCAATCTTTGATGACGTTGATCCGATTCCACATACCACCCTTGGGCAAACAGCGGACCTTATTGTCGTAGCCCCAGCGACGGCGCGTTGTATTGGTAGCTATGCGAGTGGAATTTCCGATGATTTGCTTACAGCGATTCTCGTCGCTACTCGAGCCCCTGTTGTCGTTTGTCCCGCCATGCACACCGAAATGTGGGAACACCCGGCCATCCAAGAGAATCTCAAGACCTTGGTCGACAGAGGTGTGATTGTTGTCCCAGCTGAGGAAGGACGATTAGCCGGTGGAGACGCTGGCGCTGGTCGTTTAGCGGCCCCGGAGACCATTTTTGACGCCGTCAAGGGAGTGTTAATTGCCGGAGATCTGCAAGGCAGAAAAGTGCTGGTCACAGCGGGTGGAACCCGAGAAGCGATAGACCCGGTGCGTTATGTGGGCAACCGGTCCACCGGCAAGCAGGGCTACGCAGTTGCTGAAGCAGCCCTAGCACGTGGTGCCGATGTCACTCTAATTTCGACGGTCACGATGGAAACCTCAGCAGGTATCGAAGTTGTGGCCGTTGAGTCGGCTCGACAAATGCATGAAGCTGTGCTGGAAAGAGCCGAAGCCGACGTGATTGTGATGGCCGCAGCGGTAGCAGACTTTCGTCCGACAGATATTTCAGACTCCAAGATCAAAAAGAACGAAGGACTACCCGAAGTATTGCTTGAGGAGACAGCAGACATCTTGACCGATTTGGGCGGCGCCAAGCGACCTGGGCAAGTAATTGTCGGGTTCGCTGCGGAGACTGATGACTTGATTGCTCATGCAAAACAGAAACTAGAACGAAAGAATATTGACGTCATTGTCGCCAATGACGTCTCGGCTCCCCGCGTTGGGTTCGCCCACGAGACGAATGAAGTAACAATCCTTGAAGCCGACGGATGTCAGAGGCATGTTTCTCTTCGGTCTAAGCGACAAATTGCCGACGAAGTGTTGAATACGGTCATCCAAATACTTGCAAGATGAGTTGAGCTACCTTTCGAGTCGTTCTTTGGCCTAGCCTTGAACGGGTTGATCGAATAATCAGGAGAGATGCGTGAGTCGATGGACTTTCACCTCGGAGTCGGTGACTGAAGGTCATCCCGACAAAATGGCGGATCAGATTTCTGACGCCATCCTCGACGCAATGCTTGAGCAAGACCCAAACAGCAGAGTGGCGTGTGAAACCATGGTGACCACCGGACTGGTGGTCGTTGCAGGTGAGATCACCACAAGTGGATTCGTAGATATTGCCTCAGTGGTCCGAGAGACAATCAACGAAATTGGGTATGACAGAGACTCACTGGACTTCAACGGAAGTACCTGTGGGGTAATGGTCAGTCTGGACGAGCAGTCGCCTGATATAGCTCAAGGCGTCAATGACTCTGAAGAAGTCAGAAGTGGTAAAGCCGGTGAAGAAGACGAACTTGACCGGCAAGGCGCTGGCGACCAAGGAATGATGTTCGGGTTCGCTTGTCGTGAAACTGAAGCGCTGATGCCGTTACCTATTCACGTAGCCCATCGGATGGCCGAACAACTCACCGAGGCGCGCAAGTCCGGCCAAGTTCCATACTTACGGCCAGATGGCAAAACACAGGTTTCATTCGAATACGAAGACGGCCGGCCAGTCCGACTAAAGACGGTGCTTGTTTCCAGTCAGCACAACCCGGGCATCGATAGAGACGGCATGATCAAACCAGATCTTGTTGAGCATGTGATTCGCCCCGCGATACCCGTCGAGTTCGCTGATGACGACTTTGAAGTATTTGTGAATCCGACGGGGAATTTCGTGGTCGGTGGTCCGGTGGGAGATTGCGGGCTTACCGGCAGGAAAATCATTGTTGACACATACGGAGGCTACGCAAGACACGGTGGCGGGGCTTTTTCAGGTAAAGACCCATCCAAGGTCGATCGATCGGCAGCCTACGCAACACGCTGGGTGGCAAAGAACCTTGTCGCCGCTGGAGCAGCGGATAAGTGTGAAGTTCAGGTCGCGTATGCGATAGGGGTGGCACGCCCAATATCGGTACTTGTCGAGACCTTCGGAACTGAGAACGTCGACCCGGATCGGATTACCTCTGTGGTCAACGAGGTTTTTGATTTGCGACCGGCGGCGATTCTGAAAGATCTAGATCTTCGTCGGCCAATTTTTCAGCCAACTGCCGCGTACGGTCATTTTGGTCGCGAAACGTCCGGTGACCTCTTTACTTGGGAGCGAACCGACCGAGTGGAGGATGTGCGTTCGGCGCTGGAGCTATAAATTCCCCACTTGAGTCGTCGAGGTCCCACCCGTCAACCACAATGGGCGTGTGTCCCGAATAGTTCGGGTTCTTCCCGACCAACCAGCCGTCGACAAGGAATTTGACTATTTGCTCACCAATGAGGTTGCCAAGGCCTCAGGTGCTGTTCCGATCTGCATCGGAACTGTGGTGCGCGTTGACCTGCGAGGCCGCAGGGTTCGTGGGTGGATTACTGCCTTAGATGTCACCCCTCCCGAGGGCGTATCGCTCAGCGAGGTCAAGAAAGTCAGTGGCATCGGGCCCCCCGCGGAACTAGTTGATTTAGCTAATTGGGCGAGTCGACAGTGGATCGGCAGTCGAGTGCACTTCTTGCGGACAGCGACCCATAGCCGGGTCGTTTCGTCGGTCTCGCAAAAGCCGCGACAGAATTCCCTTGTCGTCGCTACTAGCGATTTGGCTGAGGAGGCCTTCAGGCGTTCCGGGGCGGTGGTGAGGATGCCGCCAACGAGTGACGACTTTGCGTTAGCAATCGCCGCGGCATCTCAGGGTCGCGCTCTGATTCTCGTTCCAACGATGGCTCGAGCCCAACATCTTGCATTGGCCATGAAGCGGGCAGGTGTGGACATAGCCTTGCATCCCCGAGACTGGCAAGGGTCGGCTGGTGGGCGAACGACTATAGGAACGCGGTCAGCTGCCTGGGCGCCGATCAACGAATTAGACGCGGTCCTGGTACTAGACGAACATGACCAGTCTTATCAACAAGAAGCTGCTCCGACGTGGAACGCACGCGACATAGTTTTAGAGCGAGCTAAGCGAGACGGGGCTAGGTGGGTAATAGCATCACCTGCCCCGTCGCTTGAAGCGCTTACTTGTGGTGCCCCTCTCTTGACATCGGACCGAGCCACTGAACGATCAGGATGGCCAATCATCGATCTGATCGACCTTCGAGACGAAGCGCCGTCTGCTGGCTCATGGTGCTCTCAGCACCTGTCGCGAACGCTGAGAAAGCATGATCGAATTGTTTGTGTCCTCAACCGCAAAGGGCGGGCCCGGTTCGCTTACTGCGATCAATGCGGAGAATTAGCACGATCAGAAGTATCTGGCAAAGCTCTGGGTTTGGAAGGAGATCGGCTCGTGCACCCCACCGATGGTGACGAAAGACCGGCAGTGTGCGCGGAGTGCTCATCCACGAAATTCCGTCGAGTGAAATTAGGGGTGGCAGGTGTAGCGGAGGAATTAGGGCGTCTCGCTCGTCGACCAGTGATTGAAGTCAGTTCAACAACAGGGGCTCTGCCAACCGAAGCAGATTTATATATCGGCACCGAAGCAGTACTTCATCGAGTCGAGAGCGCCGATGCGGTGGTGTTCTTGGATTTCGACCAAGAACTATTAGCTCCGCGTTACAGAGCCGCTGAAGAAGCGATGACCTTGTTAGTTCAAGCTTCTCGTCTGGTAGGTAGTCGTGATGGGGGAGGCCGTATTTTGGTTCAGACGCGGATGCCTCAGCATCCCGTGCTACAGGCTGCAATCAATGCAGACCCGGGTTCGTTAGCCCGAACTGAACTGGAGGTCCGCAGGGAACTCCGACAGCCCCCCGAATCGCACTGGGCGATAATTTCGGGAGCAGCCGCGGACGAGTTCATTCGACGTGTAGGTCATCCTGATGCATTAGAAATCTTGGCCTCGAGTGAAAATCGATGGCGTGTTCGTTGCGATGACCGGCAGCATCTTGTCGATCATTTGAGGGGTGTTGACCGGCCGTCGGGCAGACTTCGTATTGAAATCAACCCCCTGAGAGCCTGACTGCGCGACACCGGTATCCTAGAGGTCACCATGAGTTACCAGATACGTCTGATGGGAGATCCTGTTCTCCGGCAAGCGGCCAGCTCCATCGAAAATATCGATGGCCGTATTGTCCAGATAGTTGATGACATGGTTCCCGCCATGTATCAGGCTGAGGGAATTGGCCTGGCAGCACCTCAAGTAGGGATCCAAAAAAGGCTCTTCGTCTACGACATAGGAGAGGGTCCTCAGACCTTGGTCAATCCCGAAATCGTGGATTCGGATGGCGAATGGAGTTTTGAAGAAGGGTGTCTATCTCTACCAGGCCTGTCGTTTGAACTTATTCGACCCAAACAAGTGCACTTGGTCGGACGAGATCTGGATGGCAATGAAGTTTCGATAGAAGCCGATGAGCTACTGGCACGATTATTTCAACACGAACTCGACCATCTGGATGGAGTCCTTCTCCTGGACCATCTTGAACGTGACGAACGGAAAGCAGCGCTCCGGCAGTGGCGCGAAATACAAAATCCACCGAACTCGGACTTGGTATCTAGAACCGATATCTCATTGCCGTGAATGTCGTACTTCCTGCACCTCCTGAACATCCGAGCTCTCTTGTGTATTTCGGTAGCCCCCAAGCCGCAGTGCCCGCATTGTTGGCTTTGGTGGAGGCAGGATTCAATGTTCCACTCGTGGTTTCGATGCCAGATCGTCGTCGAGGTCGAAGGGCGGCGCCTTCACCGACCCCGGTCAAGAAGATGGCCCTTGATCTTGATATACCGGTGTCAGATCAAGTTTCCGACGCCTTATCAGCTGAGGTCGATTGTGGCGTTGTCGTCGCCTATGGCCAGTTAATTGCTCATGAGGTCTTACTCAAGTTACCGATGATCAACGTCCACTTCTCATTGCTCCCTCGGTGGCGTGGAGCCGCACCAGTCGAACATGCGATCTTGGCCGGCGACCAAACGACCGGAGTTTGCATCATGGGTCTCGAGCCGGAATTGGACACAGGTCCGGTGTACAGAAGACGAGAAATACCCATCAAAGCTGAAGCGACAGTTTCCGAACTAACTGAAGAACTGGCAGTATTAGGAGCCAAAGAACTCGTTGCTGCCATACAACAGGGTTTACGCGACCCGGTTCCCCAAGAAGGCGCGGTGACCGTCGCGACAAAAATATATCGATCAGATCGTGAACTCGATTGGGAACTCCCGGCGGCACAACTCAGCCGGATTGTTCGAGCAGGCGGCGCTTGGACGACCAATAGCTCATCATCACTGAAGGTGCATCGGGTCGCTGTTGTTGAAGGCAACAGCGAGCCCGGGAAATTAGTGAATGGATTGGTTGGCACGGGCAAAGACCTCCTGCAACTTTTGGTTGTCCAGCCCGAGGGGAAACCAGCGTTAGATGCCGCGGATTGGATAAACGGTGCCCGATTAGGCGATGAAACGCGTTTGGGCACGTGAAAGCAACGACAAGTCGACAGCTAGCGGCCCAAGCGTTGATCGAAATTAGTTCGGGCGCACGAGCTAATGACGCTCTGGCCGCAGCGCTGACTGAACAAGGGACCGACTTGACCGTCAGAGACAGGGCTTTCGTCACAGAACTGGTTCAAGGTACAACGCGAATGCGGCGAGCCGTCGACTACGCCCTCGAGCCATACGTAGATGGAAAATTAGACCCTGATGTTCGGTCAGCGTTGCGGATGGGGGCCCACCAAATTCTTCATCTTCGTACCCCACCTCATGCAGCCGTGAACGATACCGTCGCCGTAGCGCCCCGAAGAGCTCGCGGTTTAGTGAACGCCGTTTTGCGTAAAGTCGCGACGAGTGATCGCGAATGGCCCAACGAAGCCACCCAGTTCAGCTACCCGGATTGGATCTGGAATCTATTTGTCGACACCTGGGGGGAAGATGGTCGTTTAGCTCTAATTGCGATGAACTCACCAGAACAACCTGACCCAAGGTCCGACGGATACGTTCAGGGTCAAGCATCTCAATGGGTGGGCGAAGCGATCGATGCCGCCTCTGAGAGCGGGGGAGTCATTGTTGACCTGTGCGCAGCACCCGGGGGCAAGACCACGGCCCTCGGCTCTCATTGGTCCAAGGTGTGGGCTAACGAAATCGATCCCTCTCGGGCCAGGCTCCTTCAACAACTAGTGCATCGCTACCGACCCGGAACCAATGTTGTAGTCGGGGATGGTACTCAGGCACCCTTCCTCGACGGTTCAGCGGATGCGGTTTTGGTTGATGCCCCGTGTAGCGGTCTCGGGGCCCTGGGTCGACGAAGCGATGCGCGTTGGCGGATTTCTGAACAGGCAATCACACGGTTAATTGAGGTCCAAGGCGCACTACTGGATGAGGCTTTCCGTCTGCTTCGCCCTCACGGAGTTCTTACCTACAGCGTCTGCACCGTTACCCAAGAAGAAACGGTTGATGTTCCCCGCGCCTTCGAAACAAGACAGCAACATGCAGCGAGCATCGAAGTTCCAGAACTACGTTGGCGTCGACATCACAAAGGCGGCGTCGTTCTCCCTCACGATTACGGAACCGACGGAATGGCGGTTTTTCAGTGGAGACGCCTGCTGTAAGGATGGACTTGTGCGAATTGGTTTAGTGTCCGACACACATATACCCGAAGCCGGCCCGGAGCTTTGGCCCCAGGTCTACGAAGCGTTCGAAGATTGCGATGCGATATTGCACGCCGGAGACATTTACGAAATTTCTGTGATCGAAAAACTTCACCAAATCGCGCCTACTTGGGCTGCCCGAGGAAATGGGGATGACGGCTCTTCGGGACGCCAAGTTCAACCAAACCACCCACTTCTGGCCGCTTCCTGGCTCCACACCTTCGATGACTTCACAGTGGGTTTGACCCATCACATGCCCATTCCGGAACTGCCCTCTTACGGAGTTCTCGACGCAATAGACAGACATTTTGATGTTCCGACCTTGGACGTAGTGGTGTATGGAGACACTCACGTAGAGCACATCACCACCATTGACGGGGTTTTGTGCGTCAATCCGGGATCACCCACTTTTCCTCATAACCTTTCGGTTCAACTCGGCACAATAGGTTTTCTGGATCTCATCGACGGCCACGTTGAAGCATCAATCTGGAAACTCACCGAAAAAGGAATTGAACCATTCGATTGGGAAACTTGGGGGCGACCTTGGTGAAGGTTGACTAGCGTCTCGATTGTTCCCCGATGTCTTCTCAGAAAGTACCGCCATGGACAAAACAGAGTGGCTTACGAGCACGATCGAGGAAGCAATCGATCCAGTTGAAGAAATAGTTGACCCTCACCACCACCTTTGGGATTTTCCGACCGGAACCTACCTGTTGCCTGAACTTCATTTAGACACCGGCGCAAGCCACAACGTCGTGCAGACAGTATTTGTGGAGTGCGGAGCGGAGTACAGAGATGAAGGCCCCGAACACCTCCGCCCTGTGGGAGAAATCGAGTTTGTTCGACGGCAAGCTGAATTGTCAACGAACACTGACGGTGCCGAGATAGCAGGGATCGTAGGATTCGCGGACTTGACGAGAGGAGAAGCCGTCGAAGAGGTTTTGGCCGCCCAAGACGCGGCGGGTGGTGGACGATTTCGAGGTATCCGCCACGCGAACGCGTGGGACGCCAGCGACGAGATTCGCGAATCCCACACCAAACCGCCTGCTGGCCTTTTGAGCCATTCGAATTTCCGAGCGGGCTTCGCCAAACTTGGCGAAATGGGATTCAGTTTCGACGCATGGATGTTTCACCCCCAAGTCGAAGAGTTGGTAGAACTCGCAGCGTCTGTGCCAGACACACCGATTGTGTTGGACCACTTAGGTGGTCCGCTGGGAATTGGACCCTACGTCAATGCCAGAGATGAAGTGCGAGCAACTTTGCGGCCATCACTCGAAGCCCTAGCCCAGCACGAGCAGGTGATGGTCAAAGTAGGCGGAATAGGAATGAGCATCTACGGGGTCGGCTTGAACCGTCTCCCGCAAGCCCCAACCTCAGAACACGTAGCGGACCTGTGGAACGAAGATATACGACATTGCGTCGACACGTTTGGACCCGACCGCTGCATGTTTGAGAGCAATTTCCCGGTCGACAGACAAGGCTGTTCCTACACTGTTCTCTTTAATGCTTTTCAGAGAATCGCCGACGAGGCGGGTTGGAGCACTGCGGAACGAACCGAATTGTTCTCCGGATCTGCTCGCCGGTTCTATCGGTTAAAGCAATAACGCTTTGCCGGCACCCGAGTTGCAAACTCCTCGCTTGGTATTGCGGCACTGGCTCCCTGAGGACCGAAAACCATTTGCCGTGATGAATGCTGATCCGGAGGTCATGAAGTATTTCCCGTCGGTTTTGAGTTCCGATCAAAGTGATCTGTTCGCAGAAACTATTCAAATGGGCCTTGAAGAACGCGACTTTGGGTTGTGGGCTCTGCAACTTCGTGAGGGCGAGGAGGACGAGGGACCTTTCGTCGGCTTTGTGGGCCTTTCTGCACCTCTATGGACCGCTGCGTTCACTCCGTGTGTAGAAATCGGTTGGCGTCTTCACCGCGACCATTGGGGAATGGGGTACGCAACCGAAGCGGCAACGCGAATCCTGGACTACAGCTTCACGCGACTAGATCTCGGCGAGGTTGTTTCCTTTGCCTCAGTGATGAATCTCCGGTCCATAGCGGTGATGCAGAGGCTCGGGATGCATCGGGACTTAGAAGAAGACTTCGCCCACCCATTGGTTGATGCGAGTGACCGACTGAGTCGACATGCCCTCTACCGCATGACGAAACGCGTATGGACAAGTTCGAATCGAACTCAGATCAGCCCCGCGGGAGCCTGACTCAGGGTGGCCCATTGAGACGCGTCGTGACCATACAGAAGTCGACAACCATCTTCGTCCCTTAGCTGTTTGAGCCTGCGCATCGAATCCAACTGCATCTCGTGGTCGAAGCCAAAAGGAGGGAGAAGCATTTCTTCTAGCACTTCTTCCCAATAAATGCAGTCGCCAGTCAAAATGACCGGTCCACTTGCCAAATTCACTCGAAGAGACTGGTGACCAGCTGTGTGGCCAGGGGTGGGTACGCAGATCACCGAGCCGTCCCCGAAAACATCGTGGGAGCCATCGACTTTCAACACATCGTGACCGAGATCGAAATCCGCGGGGTTGTAGACCTCGTGTTCGATCAGCTTTGGGTGATGAGCCGAATCCCATTCTGATGCTTGGACAATGATCTGAGCGTTAGGAATCAGTGAAGTACCACCGCAATGGTCGAAATGAAGGTGGCTGAAAACAATCGCATTCACCTCTGAAGGGTCTACCTCGACGTTTTCGAGACGTTCGGAAACCGTATCTTCGTAAGTAAAGCGAGACTCGAACTGGCGGGCCATCAGCGGATACCTAGCCCCAACTCCGTTTATCAATTCGTCATGAAGTCCAGTGTCAAAGAGCGCGGTCCGACCACTGGGATGAATGACCAGCCAGCTTGGTATAGGCAGCTCGACCTTTCCATCCAGACCAGCCACCACAGAAGAAGCTGAAGTTGATAGCCAACCACACTCAAGAGGAACCAGTCGTAGAGACGTCATCGGAAAACGTTAGCTCGTCGATGTTGGAGAATGCGGGACGACTGCTTCAGGTGCTCTCCCTGGCCCAAAGATGATCGGTGAGTCGCCCACATCTCTCCTGCAAAGATTCAAGCGCATCGCAGATCAAATCTTCTCTGTAGCGCCGGCCGACGATTTGGACTGCCGCGGGCCGGTCTTCGACGAGACCAGTGCCGATAACACCTGCTGGTAATCCCAGATAATTGATACCCATCGAGTAAGCCGAAGCCTCAATAAAATCCTTACATGCTTCGAAACTTTGGAGGTCGTAATCCCAGTCATAGAGACGGTTCATGTAAATCGGTGTAAGCACCAGGGGGTATTGCTCCAAAAAGAGATTCCAATCTCGCATCATCCTTGTGCGATCGCCAAAATCGTGAATGAAACGGTCCAACTCAAGCACTTCGCCCATGCGAAAGAAGTAGTCAAAAGTTGTTTTGATCTCATCGCTGCCGTGTTCAACAATCTGAGGCCAAAGGGCCACGTCCATTTCTGTTATCAGGGTTCGGAACCAATCTCTAAATGGCTCTTCGATTGATGGGGTGGAAACTTCCACTACGCGGTAGCCGGCGTCTTGTAAGGCTTCGGCGGCCTGATCAATGAGATCGATGATGCCTTGATGGATGTCGTAACCGCATGGATCTTTGGTGACAGCAACGGTGATCGGATCATCTAGCTGAGGTCCTCGCCACGGAACTGGTGGACACAACGGATCTCTTGGGTCGGGTTCAATCATTACTGCTGTGGCTAGGGCAAGATCCTGGGCGTCTCGGGCCATGATGCCTTGAACAGATATCACTTGAGATAGTGGACCGCGTTCTGCTGGCGCACTGGAGTTATATACAGGAATCCGATTGTTGGTCGGCTTTACCGTAGTAATTCCGTTCGCGAGCGCGGGGAATCTGAGCGAACCTCCGATGTCGTTTCCGTGATGCAAGGGACCGAAACCTGCTGCCGCGGCCGCTCCACCCCCTCCTGAGGAGCCTCCCGGACTCGCGTCGGAGTCCCACGGGTTAAACGTTCTGCCCCGCAATGGGTTGACAGTGGTGCCCCTCATTGAGAACTCCGGGACATTTGTCCGTCCGACCAATATGGCGCCAGCTTCACGCAGATTCTTCACCAGGGGAGCGTCGTCGGATGCGATCAGTCCCTCAAATGCCGGCACTCCATTCGGCGTTGCTTGGCCGCCAACATCAATGTTTTCTTTGATAGTCATTGGCACACCATGGAGAGGCCCCACAATTTCCCCGGCGGCGGTGAGGTCATCCGCTGTGGCAGCCGCGGCCAGCGCCTCTTCTGGAAACTCAACGGTAATTGCGTTGAGATCTGGGTTCTTTTCGGCGACTCGGTCAAGGACTGACCGAACAACCTCACTAGCAGAGAAATTCTTATCCCTTATACCTTGAGCCAATTCGGTAGCGCTAAGTCGCCATAACTCATCCACAGTCTTAAATCCCTTTTCTTGTACGTCGGTGGTCGGGGAACTGCGCATCTCGATTTTCTGTTTGAGCCATGAAAGCCTCTGCCATGTCGTCGGGGTCGAACATCGCAGCATTCCAAGTTGCGATGTAATCCAACCCGTCGGCTACCGAGTGGTCACGTCCATAATTCAGTGTTCGCTTTGTTCCCCAAATGGCCATGGGACTTTTCGAAGCTATCTGTTTAGCGACTTCGAGAACAGCGTCGTCCATTTCGTCTTGATCTTCGTAAATTTCGTTAATGAAGCCCCGTTCTTTGGCCTCCAAAGCAGACATGTTGCGACCGGTGTACGCCAACTCGCGAACCACTCCCTCGGGGACCAACTTCGGTAAGCGTTGCAATGTTCCGACGTCAGCGGTCATACCGATGTTGATCTCCTGAATACAAAAGAAGGCGTCTTTGGTTGCGTAGCGGAGGTCCGTGGCAGACACCATGTCTATGCCGCCTCCTATGCAGGCCCCCTGTATGGCTGACAGGACAGGCAGCCTGCTTTCCTCAAGACAACTGAAGGACCGTTGCAACTGCAACGCTGTAGTGCGAAAGCTTGCCCGCTGGCGGCTCACATGTTTTGTATTTCCTTGAACGCTCACGTCGTTGTTACCGGCGAAAACGCTCAAATCCATACCCGAACAAAAGTGTCGCCCCTCTGCGGAAAGAACAATCGCTCGAGCGTCATCACCGTCCGATAGTTGATCGACAATCTCGGGGAGTTCGTCCCAGAACTCGGGGATCATAGAGTTGGCGCGCTCTGGCCGAGTCATACGGATGTGAGCGACGTGATCGGTTGTTTCGACGCTAAAGCAGGTATAAGTCACAAGCTGAGACTAGGTCCCAGTGAGAGCTGATGCGACTCCCAGTTGCCTGGGAGCCAACTAATTCGACAACATGACGCCCATCACGAGAGCGGCGAGAGAAGTCAGGAGAGCCACTCCGGCGCTCGCCCCTCTGATAGAGGCCTTGTCCGTGGATTGGTGCAACCAAGCGGTCGCCCCAGATACGGCCACCAAAAGCATTTTCATGCCAAGCAGAGCATTCCAACTCGCACTGGTTCCGGGCAGGGACACCATGTTCCATATGCCAGTGAACACCGCGAGCCCAAAGAAGGGCCAGCCGATTCGCCCGAACGCCTTAGCGACGTTGGGTACGGCATCGGGGCTAGTTCGCTTTAGTACTGGAACGATCGCCCCCACGACGATTTGACCGCCTACCCAAACGCAGACGGCCAGAACGTGAAGCACGACCCGAACCGTTTGAACATCAAAGTTGACATCTTTCACTGAACCTACTTTCGGAACCTCACAGGGTCCGTACTTCGATTACTTAGCGTGGCTTCAGTCAATCCCCTAGCAGACCGGCCATGTTCTCTGAATAAAACTTGTTCTGAACGTCGTCAGCCATCCCTTCGAGCGAAGCCTCGAAACGACCCAGCGGATTTCGTCCTCCCTCTATGTGGGGGTAATCGGACGAAAACAGATACAGATCGGCGTTCGACTCTCGAATCATCGACCCAACATCTTCAAACGGATACGGAGTAAAGGCCATCTGCTGTGAGATCAATTCCGACGGAGGAGTTTTCAATGCTTCTAGGTCAGGTTCCGACCGTTTCCAAATCTGCGCAATTAGATCCAAACGCCGAAGGAGCGACGGCACCCATCCTGCCCCGAGTTCGATCACACCTCCGCGCAGGTTGGGGTGTCGTTGTAAGACCCCATCCAAAACCAAAGCGCCAACAAAGGTTTCGGCGGCATGGTGAAGAGCGATCATGTCTTTACCTCGAACATTTTCGCCACCGCCGATCCAATCTGTTGGGATCGGTCGACCCGTGTTCATCCAGTCGGGTTTGATTTGGAGCGGATTGCCGCCCACGTGAAGAAGAAACGGAACTCGCGCCTCGGCCAAACGAGCCCACACTGGATCAAGTGCATCGTGCCCGGGAGAACCACCCCCTGCAGGCCGGTGGGGGACCCACACTGCTTCAAGGCCAGTCGATATCGCGAAGTCGAGTTCTTTCATGGTGGCACCGGGTTCGTCGAGCGGGAGCAAAGCGACCCCGATGAGTCGAGGATCATCTGAACAGAAATCAGCCATTGCGCGGTTGTGCGCTCGAGTAGTTCCATAGCGAAGATCGAGATCAGCTTTGGGGTCGAACGCTATGGGTGCGCTAAAGGTGGAAAAAATAAATTGTTGGTCGAAGCCGAGTAGATCCAGTGCTATCCGACGCTCATCCTTATTGAAGGCGCCGAGAGCGTAATACCCTTTGGGGCCAGCTATGAGACCGTCCCCGAGAGCAACCAATTCGGCGACTTTTTCCGGTGAATGAGCCCCCGATTTCGCTGCTTCCCGCCACGAATCGCTGCTCCGTCCACCGGCATCGAAGTCTATTTGCGGGATTCGATCACGAATTGTTGAATCAGCGTGGGCGGTGAGAAAGTCCGGTAGCTCCATGAGATGACTGTCGGCATCTAGATACGTTCGATCGTTGGCGTAACTCATACCAAGACGCTAGTTCCCAAATACGAGCCGATGCTTCACAAGTGAGGGCGGTAGCCTCCCGATATGACCCCATCCGAAAATACCGGTGAGTCAACCCACGAGTCCGATGAGTCAGCTGCTAGCGACAGTTCTCTGTTGGCCAAAGTGTTGACGGTATCCGACGGGGTCGCAGAAGGTGTGCGAGAAGATCGAAGCGGCGAAGCGCTTGTAGCGACCCTGATTTCCCACAACTATGACGTAGTTGAACACAGTGTGGTCGCTGATGGTGTGGAAAGCGTCGCTGAAAGGCTCTCTGAGCTTACAAGTGGCTTTTCGGGGCTGGTTGTGACTACAGGCGGAACCGGATTTACAGAAAGAGACTTGACCCCTGAAGGGACCCGACGGGTGATCGAAAGAGAAGCTCCGGGGATAGCTGAAGCAATGCGGCTGACAAATCCTTTGGGTCGGTTGTCTCGAGGTGTTGCCGGGATTGTCGGCGGGTCCATTGTGATCAACACTCCGGGCTCAACAGCGGGTTGTGTCGAATGCTTCGAAGCCGTGGCTGACGTGTTGCCCCATGCTTTGCGGTTACTTCATGGCGAACGGTTGCATTAACAGTGAATGACACGGACACTCCTTCTGACGCACACCTGATGGGCAGGGCGATAGGTAATGCGGAAACTGTACGGGGCACAACGGCCCCAAATCCGTGGGTTGGTGCCCTCGTCTTGGGCTCCGATGGCAAAATTTATGACGGCGCTACCCAGCCTCCGGGAGGCTTACATGCGGAGCGGATCGCAATTGATCTAGCGGGAGCAGCGACCAGGGGGGCAACGCTGGTCACAACACTTGAACCGTGTTGTCATGAAGGAAGAACGTCCCCGTGCGTTGATCACATTATTGAGGCGGGCTTAAGTCGCGTTGTCGTAGGCGTCGAGGACCCCGACCCACGAGTAGTAGGCAATGGACTGCAGGCGCTGCGCGATGCGGGACTCGAAGTCGTCTTAGGAGTTGAGCGAGACGCGGTTGAGGAGCAACTGGAGCCGTACCTTCATCAACGAAAGACTGGAACACCTTGGGTGGTGCTCAAGATCGCACTAACCCTCGATGGGAGAATCGCTGCTGCAGATGGATCGTCGGAATGGATCACCAGTGACGAGGCGCGAAGAGACGCTCACTCGCTCCGAGCAAGATGCGATGCTGTTCTGGTTGGAGCGGGGACCGTACGGGCCGACAACCCATCGCTCACGACCCGTTTAGTCTCTGGTTCTAATCCTCAGCGAATTGTCCTGGGAAAGGCTCCCGACGACGCAGCGGTGCACCCTTGTTGGGAAATCGAAGGTGACCTTGAAGGGGTTCTGAATGATCTCAGTGACCGAGGTGTCATCGACCTATTGGTCGAGGGAGGATCCAGTGTCGCAGCGCAATTCCATAGGGAGGGTTTAGTCAACGAATACATCTTCTACCTCGCACCTGCGTTGACGGGTGGTAATGATGGACGACCAGTGTTCGAAGGTGGGGGTTCTGCCACAATGGCGGAACTATGGCGCGGAAATCTTCGCGACGTCCGCAAAATAGGAACCGACGTCCGTGTCGAATTTCGACCTAGAGAAGGAGATTGATGTTTACGGGATTGATCGAAGAGCTCGGCTCTTTCGTAAGCAACGACGGTGACCGTTACCGTTTTGAAGCAGAAACAGTGATTCAGGAAACGGAAATCGATGATTCCATAGCGGTCAACGGCTGCTGCCTGACCGTCGTCGCCCTCGGAGAGGGATGGTGGGAAGCCGACGTGGTGTCTGAGACACTCAACCGCACTTCCCTCGGTCTGCTGCAACCCGGTGATCGAGTGAATCTTGAACGTGCCGTCAGATACAGCGATCGACTGGGCGGACACATGGTCCAAGGACATGTTGACGGCATTGGAACCGTTCTTGAACCTGGACCGGATTTACGGATCCAGATTCCCGAGAATCTGCAGCGTTATCTGGTGGAAAAAGGCTCAATCACAGTCGATGGCGTGAGCTTGACGTGTTTCGACACGAAGGATCAAGCGTTTTCAGTCGCGTTAATTCCCCATACCCTCGAAGTGACCACCCTTGGATCCTATGTAAAGGGCGATAGCGTAAATATAGAAGTAGATGTAGTTGCGAAGTATGTCGAACGGCTCTTGACGCCCCACACGGGAAAAGACTCGTGACCGGTGTCACCGAGGTTGATAGAGATGCCTAAAACAAAATCTAGGAATCAAACATCAGGAGACCCCAACTCCCCGCTGGCTGCTGTTGAAGACGCCATCGAAGCTATTGGTCGAGGCGAAATCGTTGTCGTGGTCGATGATGAAGATCGCGAGAATGAAGGCGACCTCATCATGGCCGCGGAGCACGCGACACCAGAAAGCATTGCGTTCTTCGTTCGCTACACATCTGGCGTTTTGTGTGCGCCGATGACCGGCGAGCGCCTAGACGACCTAGCACTACCCCTCATGGTGACGGTCAACACCGAACCCATGCGTACCGCGTACACCATAACCGTTGACGCGGCAGAAGGAACCACTACGGGTATATCAGCTAGTGATCGCTCCAAAACACTCAACCTGTTGGCCTTTGCAAATAGCGAGCCACATGATTTCGTTCGACCGGGTCACGTGCTCCCTCTTCGATATCGGCCAGGTGGGGTACTCAAACGAGCTGGTCACACAGAAGCAGCGGTCGATCTAGCGCGTTTAGCTGGATGTGAACCAGTGGGGGTTTTGGCCGAAGTCGTAAATGAAGACGGCTCCATGTCTCGTTTACCAGAGCTCACAACGTTCTGCGAAGAGCACGACTTATTGCTCATCTCGATAGCGGATCTGATTCGCTACAGAAGAGCAAACGAACGCTTAGTTGACCCCGTATCCCAAGCACGGATCCCGACAATATATGGGGACTTCACGGCACACGTGTTCCGGGATTTCGATGAAACCGAGCACCTAGCGCTTGTGTTTGGCCAAATCATGGGTTCAGAACCCGTGTTGGTGCGAGTCCACAGTGAATGCTTGACGGGAGACGTTCTGGCATCGATGCGCTGTGATTGTGGCACTCAATTACATACAGCCTTGGAAGCGATCTCAGAGGAGGGTGCAGGTGTTCTGGTCTACTTGCGTGGCCACGAGGGTCGCGGTATAGGCATAGGCCACAAAATGGCCGCCTACCACCTGCAAGATGAAGGCCGCGACACCGTGGACGCGAATCTTGAACTGGGCCTGCCGGTCGACAGTCGCGAATATGGCATTGGGGCACAAATCCTTGTTGAGCTCGGAGTCACCAAAATGCGTCTCATGACCAACAACCCCGCCAAGATCGGTGGACTTGAGGGCTACGGGCTTGAAATCGTTGAAAGAGTTTCTACGCCCACTGGTGCCAATCCGGAAAATTTGGCATACCTCCGAACCAAAAATGTGCGGCTCGGTCACATGATTGAAGGCCTTGACGACTTAGCGGTGGACTGAACTTTCTGAAGTAACTGCCCATTCAAATCGGGAGCGGTCTGCGTGAATCGAGAAATTAACTACTGCTTCAGCTAATCCGACCGGTACCGTCAACACCATGCTGAAACTTGTGTTACCGAAGGGTTCCCTTGAAAAGGCGACGCTCCAGTTGTTCGAAGAGGCTGACCTCACTGTTCGTCGAAGCAGTGATGTTGATTATCGAGCGACGATAGACGACCCAAGAATCGCCGATGTACGCATTCTTCGGCCGCAAGAAATCCCCATGTACGTCGCGGATGGTTTATTTGACGTGGGCATAGCGGGCCGAGACTGGATCGAAGAAACCAGTAGTGACGTTGTCCCGCTAGGGGAACTCAAGTATTCCAAAGTGACAGCGGAGCCCGTCAAGATCGTGGTGGCGGTCCCCGCAGACAGTGAATACGAAAGTATTGCGGACCTACCCCAAGGTGTCCGAGTTTCAAGCGAATATCCAGAACTAACCAACCGCCATTTTGCTGCGGCGGGCATTGAAGCTGAAGTGATGCTCAGCTATGGAGCGACTGAGGCGAAGGCACCTGAGATCGTCGATGCTGTTGTCGACCTAACTGAGACCGGAAGCGCCTTGCGGGCGGCGGGACTCAAGATCATTGATGAAATCCTGACCAGCTACACCGAAATATTTGCGAACAACCAGACGTATGAGGATCCCGAGAAACGCAAAGCGATGGAGCAGATCAAAACCTTGCTAGATGGAGTGCTAGATGCCAGAGGTCGTGTCCTGATGAAGTTGAACGTAGGCGCCTCAGAACTCGATCAGGTGATACGTATGCTTCCGTCGATGAAGGCGCCGACCGTAAACGAATTGTGGGGTGGTGGTGGTTTCGCTGTCGAAACGGTTGTCAACAAAATCGACATTAATGTTTTAATTCCACAACTGCTCGACCTCGGCGCCACCGATGTGATCGAACTTCCTATTTCCAAGATCGTTCCGTAAAGCAGGACTCAGCTAGTTCTCATCTTCGGCTGTTTGGTTCTGTACCTCCACGAACGCAAGCCTGATTTGATGAAGAGCAGCGGACAATGTTTGGTGCTCTGGGAGCTGATCACCCAGTTGCTCAACCAAGATTCCCATAGCGTCGATAGGTAATCGGGCCTCATCCAGATTTGGAGGATCGACGCGGAGGTGAAGAGCCGCCAATTCGAACAGTCCGATGATGTGATTCGCGATGATCTGTGCAGCAGGCACAGAAAGTAACTGTTCTTGGGCTTCCCGAAGCTGTTGCTCCATAGCGGCAGCCGTCTCCGGATCGATTTCGGCGTCTCCTGGTCCTGAAACTGGGGGATTGCCAACATTGTTTGGGTCGTCGTTATTAGGAACTTCGTGCTCTCCCGAAGGAGTCCAAAAGCTACTCACGGGTCCTCTTTCAAACTGGTGCAGCCCCCAAAGATGGGTCTGCTTGTTCGGAATGTGTGTTTACCCTGCTACCCTACGCCGTCAACAATAGATACAAGCGGGGTTTCGCCCCCACCGTTCCGCCGAGAGGCGCGATTCGGTCCCTGTCGGTTTGGCAAACGGTTTGACTGTTGTCGACACCGATATGCGAGGCGGACACCAAATGTGTCCGCTTTTCGTCGTTTGGCGAGAGGTGCCATCAACGGACTTGGAGAATGTCCTTGGTTAAGCGAGTAAGGCCATAGCACGCCCAGACGAAGGCGACGCTCGGATCAATGAAGAGATTCGGGTGCGGGAGGTCCGACTAGTTGCCCCTGACGGCGAACAAATCGGTATCAAACCCTTGCCAGAAGCACTGAATATTGCACAAGAACTAGATCTTGACCTAGTGGAGGTTGCCCCAGACGCTAACCCTCCGGTATGTCGGATCATGGACTACGGCAAATTCAAGTACGAGTCGTCCCAAAGGGCTAAGGAGTCAAGGAAGAAAGCGAGCTCCATTTCCCTAAAGGAAATGAAGTACCGACCGAAGATTGGACAAGGAGACTTTGACACCAAGACGACCAAGGTAGAGAAGTTTCTCTCAAATGGTCACAAGGTCAAAATCACGATCATGTTCCGAGGAAGAGAAGTCTTCCACCCTGAGTTAGGTAGAGAAATCCTTGAACGAGTTGCAAAGACTGTGGAGACAGTCGGGAAAGTTGACCAATTTCCCAAACTAGATGGCCGTAACATGACCATGGTTCTGAGCCCCGATAAGACAGCGAAACAGCGACGAAAGAAAACCGAAGAAGAGCCCAACTCCTAGGGAGCAGGCCACGGCCCCGGCATCTGATAATCAAACCCCTCGAATCCTTCGATAAGGAAATGTTATGCCCAAAATGAAGACACACAGTGGAGCCAAAAAGAGATTCAAAACAAGCGGTTCAGGCAAACTTGTCAGGCGCAAGCAGGGCAGAAACCATATCCTCGAGAAAAAGTCTGCAAAGAGGAAGCGCCGCTTGGCACTAGAAGGCGAAATCAGCAAAGCCGACTTGCCGCGCATCAACAAGATGTTGGGCAAGTAGAAACATTCTTAGAGGAGACTTCAAGTGGCACGTGTAAAGCGTTCGGTCGCAGGCAGAAAGAGCCGCAAAGCAACCCTTCAGAAAGCCAAGGGTTACTACGGCAACAAGAGTCGTTCCTATAGAGCGGCCAACGAACAAGTGATGCACAGCGGTAACTATGCGTTTAGGGACCGTCGAGCTCGCAAAGGCGAATTCCGTAGGCTCTGGATTCAGCGAATTAACGCTGCGGCCCGACAAAACGGAACCAGCTACAGCAAACTGGTTAACGGGCTGAACGCGGCGGGGGTTCAGGTTGATCGAAAGATCTTGTCCGACATGGCTGTCAACGACCCTGAGGCTTTCAGCAAGCTCGTAGAAAAAGCTGAATCAGCCCGACAAGCAAGCTGACTCTTTCCCCGCATTCGCCAAAACTCAAGCGTCTTAGACGCCTGGTTAACGATCGTCGCTTCCGCGACAGTGAGCGTCTAGCGGTCGTAGAAGGACCGCGTGCCATACGAACTGCGTTCCAAATCGGCGCCGAGATTCAAGAGATTTTCTATGGCCCAGACCAACTCCCAGTTCTTCAGTCGTTCGAAGATTTTGACGGGCCGGCCCATGAGGTAGAAAAAGAGACGCTTGATCGAGTGGCTGATAGTGGAACCCCACAAGGGCTACTTGCTGTAGCTGCAATCAACGAGGCCGAAATCAAATCGATAGCAGAACTTCGCCGAGTCGTTGTAGTCGACTCGGTGCAAGACCCAGGTAACTTGGGGGCAATCGTTCGCACGGCGGTGGCTGCAGAGTTCGACGCGATCGTTGTTTCGAAAGGAACGACAGACTTGTGGAGTCCGAAAGCGATACGGGCAAGCGCAGGTACTCTCTTTGCTCTGCAGTCCTCCCGAAATCTCGACCTTTCCTTCGGTCTAGACGCCCTGCTTGCTGCCGGCCATTTCGTAGTCGCGACTGACGCAAAAGGCGGCACGGATCTTGACTCACTTCGACTATCGGAGCGCATGACTCTAATCCTGGGAAGCGAAGCCAGCGGGCTATCTGAATCAGTGGTGAGTCGTGCCCATGCCTTCGTCACCGTCCCCATGGGTTCATTCGTGGAATCCCTCAACGTCGCGGTTGCAGGCGGACTACTGATGTATCGAATGCAGTCCCGAAGGTAAGCCGTGTCGACTCATTCCGTTATTGACTTCTAGTAATCGCTCTCCTGGCCGTATCCTTCACAGTGTGAGTGTCTACGACCAAATTGCTGAAGCACAGGCTTCAGCGATAGGCGAAATCGAAAATACAGGCGATCTCGACAGCCTGAAAGCAATAGAACCGGTGCTTTTTGGAAAGAAGTCGGCACTCAGCGGCCTCAAACGCTTAATGGGTGACGTCGACGTAGAAGAACGAGCGGATGTCGGGCAAGCTTTAAACGAAGCTCAACAGACAGTCCGAGAAGCCCATGCGGCGGCGAAAGAGAAGTTCGAGTTATCGAGTCGTAAGGCACAGTTAGAAAGTGAACGGCTGGATCTCACAGAATCGCTGCAAACAAATAGCCGCGGCCACCTTCATCTGGTTACTCAAACCATGGAACGCCTCGAGGACGTTTTCGTCGGCATGGGCTTCACCGTCTCGGAAGGACCGCAAGCAGAGACGGACTGGTACAACTTCGAAGCTTTGAATCTTCCAGCAGCGCACCCAGCGAGGTCCATGTTCGACACCCTTTACCTGGATTTGGGTGAACGCACAGAAATTGGTGATGGTGAAGGGGGAGAAGCGACGAACATCTTGCTCCGCACTCACACTTCACCAGTACAAGTGCGGGTTATGGAGTCGATAGCGCCGCCTATTTACACTGTTTGTCCCGGACGTGTGTTTCGACGAGACACGGCCGATGCAAGCCATATGCCGGTTTTTCATCAAATTGAAGGACTCGTTGTAGATCGTGGCATCAGCCTCTCCGATTTAGCGGGAACTTTGAACGAGTTCACAGCCGCTTACTTTGGCGGGGCAATCAGCAGCCGGCTGCGACCCTCTTACTTCCCCTTCACCGAACCAAGTGCCGAGTTCGACATCACTTGCGTGATATGTGAAGGTGATGGATGTCAAACATGTCAACGAACAGGCTGGATTGAGCTTGGCGGCTGCGGAATGGTGCATCCGAATGTCCTAGCCAACTGTGGAGTAGACAGCGAAGAATGGACTGGTTTCGCCTTCGGTTTCGGAATAGACCGATTGGCGCTGATGCGTTATGGGATCAAAGACCTAAGAGATATGTACACCAACGATGTCAGATTCCTTGGGCAGTTTTAGGCAGGCATTGAAATGAAAGTTCTCCTGTCTTGGCTGCGCGAATTCGCCCCGATCGAAGGGGACCCTCATGAACTGGCAGACCACATGAGCGATTTAGGCATGGCCGTCGAAGAGACCCGCGTCCTAGATTCCCTGGAAGGCCTGGTGGTAGCGAGGGTTGGTGACCTGAGACCTCATCCCAAAGCGGACAGAATCCAACTAGTGGATGTTGAAACAGGTGACGGTGAACGGCTTCAAGTCTGTTGCGGCGCATTCAACATGTCGGTGGGTGATCTAATTCCGTTTGCGACGATTGGCACAGTTATGCCTGACGGTATGGAAATCTCGCAGAGAAAAATGCGGGGCGAAATGTCGAACGGGATGTGCTGTTCAGCCGCTGAGCTCGGCTTAGGTTCGGACCAGGACGGCATAATGATTCTCCCCGACGATCTCGAGACAGGGGTATCGCTAATGGAGCAGTTAGGCCTCGTCGGGGACGTGCTTTGGGATCTAGAAATTAATCCGAATCGTCCCGACGCGATGTCAGTAGCGGGCGTTGCGCGGGACTTAGCGGCACGGCTTGGCGTCCCGTTTGAGATCCCGGAGTGGACGGTAGCGTCAACTGGTTCTGAGGAAGGTCTGGCCCGTATAGAGATTGCTGATGGGGATCTCTGTCCGAGATTCACAGGCCGAGTGATTACCGGTGTGACCGTTGGCACATCGCCGCTGTGGATGCAGATGCGGTTGACGCTGTTAGGCATGCGTCCAATTAATTCTGTTGTCGACGTCTCCAATTACGTGATGCTTGAACTAGGAACACCCAATCACACATATGACCTTTCGCTGCTTGCAAACGGTCACATAGGTGTGCGGCGGGCGGCCAACGGGGAAAGCATCACAACCCTTGATGACCAAGAGCGCACGCTTCTCGCAGATGACGGTCTGATAGTCAACGACGGCGACGAACCCATCGGTATAGCTGGTGTCATGGGTGGAGCATCCACGGAAATCTCGGCTACAACTGATTCGGTCTTACTCGAATTGGCGTCCTGGGAGCCGGAGTCCATTGCTAGAACCTCGCAGAGGCTTGGTCTGAGATCCGAAGCGTCAGCGCGATTTGAGCGAGGAACCGATTGGAGAATAAATGCCATCGCCGTGCAACGTTTCTGTCACCTGTTGAATGAAATTAGCCCCGACGGTATCGAAGTCGTGGGCGCTGTCCTAGATGTGGCCGGTACCACCCCGGACATCCTCTCAGTTCCCGTGCGAACCTCAAGAATCAGTATGTTGCTTGGCCGAGAGTTCTCATCAGAAGAAATACGAGAGTTGTTGACGCCGATTGGGTTTGGGATTGAAGCTACAGATAGCGAAGATGTGCAGCTTGTAACGATCCCGTCCTTTAGGCCTGACACCCAAACTGAAACAGATATTGCCGAAGAGGTAGCGCGCCACTTTGGTTACGGAAAGTTGGGTGCCACTGTCCCTAGGTCACCAGATGCTGGTCACCTATCCCCACAGCAAAAGCTTCGTCGGGTGGTCCGCCAGGTCATGACGGGTGCGGGTCTCACCGAAGCGATGCCCAACCCGTTCTTAGCTCCAGACGAGATTGCCAAGGCTGGCTTGGCCACAAAAGAACCGGTGCGATTACTTAACCCATTGGCGGTCGAAGAATCGGTCTTGAGACCTTCACTTTTGCCGGGCTTACTGGCGGCTGTCGCTTACAACTATTCGCATCGCAACACTGGAGTGAAACTGTTCGAGACCGGCGCGGTATTTGAGCCCTCAGAGGATTCATCTGCATTGCCTCTTGAGAACGAACATCTGGCAGCGTTGCTATCCAACGCGGATGCGTTTGCCGCAACCGCACTACTCAAAGACCTTGCCTCGGCTCTCAAACTGGAATTCGAGTTGACGAACGCCGACAGCCTCGGAGGACTGCATCCCACTCGGGGTGCCCTGATCAGTATCGGAGACACAGAGGTTGGTTCAGTGGGGGAAGTTGATCCCGCGGTGCTGGGAAAGTACGAAATAGAGCACAGATGTGCGTGGCTCGACTTAAGACTTGATCTTGTAATCGAAGCGGCCATTTCAGTCGAGGGCACCGCATATCAGCCAGTTTCCACTTTCCCCTCCAGTGACGTTGACCTGGCCTTTGTTGTTGCCGAAGGGGTGCAGGCTTCACAGATAGAGATGACTTTAAGGAATGCTGCGGGCGAAGAGCTTCAATCGTTGCATTTGTTCGATGTCTTTCGGAGTGAGCAGATGGACGAAGGGGTGCGTTCACTGGCGTTTTCTCTGAGGCTTCAGGCAAAGGACAGAACTATGACTGATGATGAAGTAGGCGCTGTTCGTCAACGTTGCATCGATGCGGTGGAAAGTTCACATAGCGCAACTCTTCGCGCTTGAACATTAATAACCGAGATCGATGTCTACTGGACCTATTAGCGGTAAGCCCCCTATTCGCCGTTGGACATTTTCAGTTACTCGCTGAGCAAGTAGGGGGAGGCCCATCTCAGGAGTGTTGCCGATGTGTGGAGTAATGATGCAATTTTCCAGTGCCCAAAGGGGATGACCTTCGGGTAATGGTTCGGGGTCGGTGACATCGAGAGCTGCGCCCCCAATAGAGTTGTTTCGTAAGGCTTCTACTAGGTCATCGGTGACGACGTGACCACCGCGAGCGACATTCACTATCCACGCGTGGTCGGGGAGTAGCGCAAGCTCCTCCTTGGCGATGACTCCCGTCGTTTCAGGTGTCAACGCGAGCGCTAGAACCAGAAGATCTGAGTTCGGTAAAACGTCGTGCAAGTTTTTTGAACTAACTACTTTGGCGGCACCCTCCATCGGGGATGCGTGATTTCGAACGACGGTTACTTCGCAATCAAACGGTGCGAGAAGTGGCAAGAGTTCCTCAGTGATTCCGCCTCCACCAAGAATCGTGACCTTCGCGCCCAACAGATTCTGACCCCGGGGTTCGGACCACGTGTCGGCACGAGAGTAAGTGTTCACAGCCCTAAATCCCGCTAGGGCGAGAGCCAAAACGTGTTCGGCGACGGGAGAAGCATAAACGCCTTTGCCGCACGTCCAAGTGAGATGCGGTCGGGAGCGAAGCATCTCGACAAACGGTTCGATCCCCGCGTACGGCAACTGCACCCAATCGATATTCGAGTTTTCGTCGAGCATTGGGGGAAGAAGGTCAGCTTGAGCCGGTTCAGCCCATACCAACACCTCTGCACTTCCGGGGCTGACCACCTCTCCTCCTCCGATCTCAACAGCGGCGACCAGGGACTCACGGCGCCAGCAATCTGGTTCGACAGCGACTTTCAACATGATGAAGACGCTAGACGGTCAGATCGTCGGATTGCTCATAGCGGGTCGCTTTATGAACGACTGTCGGCGATCAACCCACCATCGGGAAAGATGATTTCACCGGTGACGAAACTCGCTTCATCGCTGCACAAGTAGAGGCACGCGTTGGCGATATCTGATGGTTCCCCGAGCCGCCGCAGAGGGGTTTCTTTGATTCGATCTTCAACCCAGGCGTCGTTGCTCGTAGCGGCGCCACTCATTGAAGTCCTGATGTATCCGGGACCAACCGCGTTCACTCGAATTCCGTACCGCGCAAGTTCTATAGCTCCGCATTTCGTCAGCATCCACACTCCGGCCTTCGAGACGCAATAGTCCGATGCCCCCATGAGGGCTGTCTTGCCGGCGACGGAAGCTATGTTGACAATCGCTCCTCCGTCAGATTCAGCCATCTGTTTGGCTACTAACTGGTTGGTCAACATGACACCGGTGAGGTTGACATCCAAGACACGTTGCCAACTTGATAAGGATTTGTCGATCAGCATCATGTCCTGGCGGTCATGACGATCAGCGCCGGCCTGCTCTTCAGCTTCTCGGCTTACGTAACCGGCATGAGAAATTCCGGCGGCAGCGACACACGCATCGATTTTTCCGAAAGTTTCAACAGCGCTGTTGGCCATACCTTCCACCTCTTCAGGGATCGACGTATCGACCGCCAATGCGATCGCCTCGCCGCCCATGGATGCAACTTCGTCTGAAACCGCTGTAGCTCGCTCGAGATTGAGGTCGGCGACCACAATTTTCGCCCCCTCTTCCGCGAAGCGAAGGCAGCACGCCCTACCGATGCCGGATGCACCCCCAGTAATGATCGAGACCTTTTCAGCCATACGCCCAGTCATCACAAACCTCCAAATGTCTCGACACAGAGTAGATACCCGGAGAGAATCTTGCTTGTGAGAATCTGAGACCTGGTTACTCCAGAACGCCTGCTATCACCAGGTCCGCAATCTGGTCTCCGTCGTAGCCCAAGAGATCACTCAGAATCTCGAAATTGTGCTCACCCCACAACGGCCCACTCCTTGTAGGTGTCCCGTCGCTCCTCGACAAGCGAAAACCGTATTGTTCAGCCCACGTTGTGTCGTAAATCTCGTGTGGTACTTCAACAAAATGGTTGCGGTGGATCAACTGCTCATCGGATGTAACTTCGGGGCTGTTTTGAACCTGATGGGCCGGAACCCCGGCGGCTTGCAGAAATTCAGTAGTTTCTGCGGCATCTCGGGGAAGACACCAATCCTTCAATATTTGATCCAGTTCCTCTTCTCTCTCAAGACGTTCAGGTACTTCAAGATTCGCTAACTCATCTTTGCCTATCGCTTGAGCCAGGGCTTGCCACTGCCCGTCGTCTTCGCAAGCGATAGCGACCCATTCGTCTTTTTCGCCATGAGCACATTCGTATACCGAATGAGGTGCCATCCACCGGTCAGCATTTCCCATCCTGCTTTGGGCAAATCCATTGACCTCTTGATCAAGGACTGCTTCAGTCAAGAAGTGAATACCGCCTTCTGCTTGTGAAAAGTCGAGCAGCATCCCTTCACCCGTGCGTTCTCGGTAATCAAGGGCCGCCATGAGTAGTGCCGCAGTGAGACGTGGGGAAGTGGCATCGGTGTAAGCCAGGAAGGGACCCGCCGGTAGCCGGTCTGCCCAACCAGTCAATTCGTAATAACCGCCAGTGGCTGCACCCATGTTTCCGAAACCGGGAATGGGAGACAAAGGGCCACTTTGTCCGAAGAGGGTCGTCGAACAAACAATCAGATGGGGGTTGGCTTCGAGTAGTTCTGAAGGGCTGAGTCCAATCCTGTCGAGCACACCCGCTGAAAAGGCGTTGACAACGATGTCGCTCTTAGCTGCTAGATCCAGAACGACTTGGCGTGCCTCGGGGGCTTTCAGATTGATTTGGAGACTTTCTTTGTGCGCGTTGATTGAGTGCCATTGCTGACTGTTCTCCGGGCCGTCCAGATCTTCAGGGTCCCGACTTAAGCCCGAGGTACGTACTTGGTCAGGTCGAGTCTGGGACTCCACGCGGATGACACGGGCTCCGTAGTAGCCCAACATGCGGGTGGCGAAGGGTCCGGCGTACACCCACGTGAAGTCAAGCACGGTAACGCCTTCGAACGGGAGCTTGTCAGCTGCTGGGGTGGGTTTCACTGTTCGGATATCGCGGTTCTCATTCAACACTTCCTGGGTGTGTTCGCCCAGCAACGGAGGTCTGCCAAGCCGCTTAACCGCCATGGGAGTTCCATGAGCCCAAGGTCCCGGAAATCTCACCTTTTTCCCGACCTGGTCTACTTCGACTTCATCCCAGAACTCTCGCTCGGCGTAGTGGGGTGTTTCAAGAACATCTTCGGGAGTGATGACCGGAACCAAGAGAAGTTTGTCTCGTTGAGCCATAGCAAAAAGATCATGTTTGCTGTGGGAACGGAGCGCGTTGGCTAGGCATTGAGCCGTCCGCTCTGTGATCGACGCGACGTCTTCGACGGCTCGGTCAGTTAACAAGTCGGTCCAATCGAGTCCGTAGAGGTCTTCGTCTAGGTGTCCTTCTTCGTTCACCCACTCAAGCAAGCGGTTCGTAAATGACCCAACCAGAACACCCGGTAGGAAAGTAATTGTGACGTGACCGTCGGCGCACTCGTAGACGAAGCGAAATTCAACCATCCCCAATAATTCGAACCCACCACCAGTTCTTTGAGCTGGGGGATTTCCGCACAAGGAGGGCGTGAGCCACCCTTGGGCTGTCAGGATCATTGCTTCTTGAGCAGAGACGTCTACATGCTGTCCCATGCCGCTCACCCTTCGTTCCGTTAATGCGATGAGGGCGGCACAAGCAGCCTCAGACCCAGCGTTAACCCACACTTGAGGAGCTGAAATGCGCACTGGCGCCCGATCCCGGTAACCGTTGAGCGACATTGGGCCGGCTGCTGCATTGAGAGTGAGATCTGTCCCAAGCCAACTTGACTTGGGACCATCATCTCCAAAGTTGCTCAATGAAACCGTTACGAGCGACGGGTTGATCGAACGAAGCGCCTCTAGGTCGATCTCCATTGCACCGCATTCGATGACAACGTCGGCGGTACGGGCGAGTTCCAACAACTGTTCTGACTTGTCCACCACAACCGATCGTTTACCTCGGTTATAGGCCCAATGTTGAAGTGAGCACTCTGGATTTTCGTTGCCGCCGGCGAATGGCGCGAGGTGCCGGGAACGTTGGCCCCCTGGCGGTTCGACCGCAATGACGTCGGCCCCCAACTGAGCGAGCAAAAAGCCTGCGAAGTGGCCCCGATCATCTGTTAGATCCAGCACACGATAATGCGACAACATCCAAGCCCCCCGGTTCTTCAATCACCCGAAAGCATGATCGTAGTGTCGACCTTCAGCGCAAGTCGACAGAACATGCTGAACTGTCGACTTACTCCGAGGAACATATGACTGAAGAAGAAAAAGAGAGCGTAAAGGACCCCGTCGCAGATTTACACGAACGGCAACGACGTATTCGCGAAGAAATGGGTGGAGCGGACAAGGTCGCGAAGATGCGACAAGAAGGAACTCCCACTATCCGAGATCACATAAACGGTGTCTTAGACAGCGAGTCATTTCGCGAACTTGGCACGCACAGCCGATCGATGCGCCTCGAGGATCGACACAACACTCCTGGTGACGGCAAAGTCGGAGGTGAGGGTCGAATTGATGGCCGCCCTGTCGCCATTGGCGGGGATGACATAACTGTCAAGAAGGGCTCCAGCGCGATTGTGGGCGGTCGACGGATGCACCGCATTTACGATCGTGCTCTTGAACGCGGCATGCCATACGTGTACATCGGAGAAACCGGCGGAGGTCGGATTCCTGACCTGATTGGGGCGGAAGGCATAGCCGATGTGGCACCAGACCCCGAGCTGGCGCAAAGGCGAAGGCAAATCCCGATGGCGACCATGATCGTTGGTCAAAGCTTCGGCGGCTCATCATTCCAATCGGCGTTCTCTGACTTCGTAGTGCAGGTGCGCGGTTCGGTTTTGGCTGTCACTTCGCCCAGAGTTTTCGAAGTGGCAACCGGCGAAATTATTGGATTCGAGGAGCTAGGTGGAGTTGATGTCCACTCCCGAATCACGGGCCAAATTGATCTGGGCGTAGATACTTTTGAAGAAGGCTATGTAGCGGTTCGGAGGTGGCTCTCATATCTCCCGTCGAACGCGTGGACGACCGCGCCTCGAAGCGACTTTCGAGTTGACCTGAGACCGGACGATTCGCTGGCCGAGATGATCCCGTTGAAGAGAACCCGTGGATATGACATGCGTCGGTTTAGTTCAGCTCTTTTGGACCCTGGCACGTTCATGGAGTTACAACCCGGATACGCCCGTAACCTCACCACTGGTTTAGGAAGACTCGATGGTTTTTCTGTCGGAATTATCGGTAACAATCCCATGTTTAACGCCGGGGTTTTAGATCCGGAAGCCTGCCGCAAAGCTGTTCGGCTGATGTGTCTTTGTGACGCGTTTAACTTACCGGTCATCTTCTTGATGGATGTCCCCGGCTTTATGGTGGGAAAGGCCGTTGAACACGACCGGATTCTGTCCCTAGCGATTCGTTTCGTTGAGGCGTTAGGCAACATGTCCACGCCGACGTTGACGGTGACGCTCCGTAAAGGTTTCGGGCTGGCGTTTCCCGCTATGAACGGTTCCGGTCTGGGATCATCAGGTTTGTATTCGTGGCCTGGAGCAGAAATTGGCTTCATGGATCCAGATGTTGGGGTCAACGTTGCATACGCATCGAGACTTGAGCAGTTGGATCCCTCAGAGGCAGATGCTGAGCGAGCCAGAATGATCTCAGAAATCTCATTAGCAACTTCACCATACGAGGCGGCGGGAACTCTTCGAATCGATGAAGTAATTGATCCCGCTGACACTCGAAGCGTTCTTGTCGAGGACCTCCGACAACTAGAGGGCCGTCGTGTACCTCCGCCAGAGGAGAGACCGCTCAGCTATTGGCCTACTGTTTAAACACAGAACGAGGTTGTTGGTATGAGCTATGAGGTAACTGAAGAACAACGAAGCGCGTGTACTCAGGATGGGGCAGTGCCGCTCAGGAATGTTGTAAATGAAGAGTGGCTTGAGGTCCTCGAGGCGGGTATCGAACGCGACATCGATGAACCAGGGCCGTTCTTCCATGGGTATGTTCCCGATAATGGGGTGGGTCGGTTCCATGGAAACATCAGAATCTGGGAGACCGATTCTGAAATGGAGAGATTCTGCACTCAAGGCCCACTGGTCTCGTTGGCTGCACAGTTCTTTGACTCGTCAAAGGTCAACCTCTTTTATGACCAACTGTTCGTCAAGGAACCGGGAACCGAAAATCGAACTCGTTGGCACAACGATTTGCCTTACTGGCCCGTCCGGGGACAGCAAATCATGTCGTTTTGGGTGGCTCTGGACGCCGTGACCGTCGACAGTGGTGCGCTCGAATTCATAAAGGGTTCCCACTTATGGGATATCTGGTACCAACCGGAGACCTTCGGGAAGACGTCAGGTCACGGCGAATACGAGAGGAACCCCGACTACATCGATATTCCTGACATCCAAGCCATGCGCGATAGGTACGACATCATTAGTTGGGACCTAGAGCCTGGTGACGTGTACGCGTTTCATGCGATGACAGTCCACGGGGCCGGAGGAAACCTACGGTCGGACATCCGACGTCGCGGTTACACCGTTCGGTATTGCGGAGATGACGCGGTATATGACACCCGCAAAGGCACCCAGGGTCACCTTCGGTCTGAAGTGCATCGCGATGGTGATCAATTAGACAGTGAGCAGTATCCACTTGTGTGGAGCGCTAGCTAGTAGCAGGGCTCACTACTCGAGAACCTCGGAGGCGGCTAAGTCAGCGATCTGGTCCACGGAGTATCCCAACAGTTCACTCAGTACTTCGAAATTGTCTTCTCCCAAACATGGTCCTCCGCGGTTTAGGACAGCGGGCGTACGCGACATTTTTGTTCTGCACGAGTGAGTCCACATCGTGCCCGCATGACTTTGCGGAACTCGGACCTGATGTTGGCGATGAGCTAGTTGCGGGTCGGAGTTGGTTCCCGCGGCATCATGCACCGGGTAGGCCGCCACTCCCAAGGCCTGAAGTTCCTCTGCTGCAGTCGTGCTATTGCGAACCGATGACCAGGCACCAAGAGCGTCATCGATTACCGACTGATGTTCACGACGCGTTGTTTGGTCGGCGTCGAAGAGATCGTTGAGTCCCAACAATTCGGCCAACTGGGACCAACTTTCGTCAGAGCATGCGATTGCCAGCCATGAGTCGTCGCCTTCGGCCGGGAAAACGCCGTGAGGGAAAATATTTGGGTCGTCGTTTCCTTGTCGCTGAATTGTCCTCCCATTGACGCTTTGATCCAATATTGCTGGGGTCAGGTAATGCAGTGCGCACTCAGTTTGCGACAAATCAATGTGTTCACCAACTCCTGTTTCCCTGCGTCTTTCCAACGCGGCCATGAGTGATGCGACAACGATCCGTGGAGCCAGGAAATCTGTGTACGGACCGTAAGGACCCGCTGGTGGCCGATCAGCCCAACCAGTCAACTCGTAGTAGCCAGCTATGGCAGCAGCCATGAATCCATATCCAGCGAGGCTTGAGTGGGGACCACTTTGCCCAAGCAGAGAACTCGAAAGCATTATTAAGCCCGGATTGATTTCCGAGAGCACTTCGTAGCCGAAACCCAAGCGACCCATAGCCCCTGGAGCAAAAGATTCGGTAGCGATGTCGGCCCACCTGATCAGGTCAAAGACCACCTCTTTTGCCTCAGGCTTGCTGAGATCAAGACTCAGGCTGCGTTTCCCCGCGTTGTAGACGCCGTAACCCACACTGTTATCAGGGTGAGGGTCCTCGTTGACAAACGGATTCACGGTTCTCATGGTGTCGGGATGGCTTGCGGTCTCTACCTTGACGACCTCCGCTCCGTAGTCACAGAGGATTCGAACGGCGGAAGGTGTTGCGATCACCCACGAGAACTCGACAACCTTGAGTCCCTCTAGCGGCAAAGAATCGATGACGGGATCTTTAACATCAAGGCTTCGGGTTCGTTCCACTGAGAAGGAGTTGTTGTGTTGGCCAAGCGTGGGGGGGATACCCCCAAAATCGACTTCGTTGTTCTTGAACTTCACGAGACCACCGGGATACTTCGCTTCGCCACCTTTCCCATCTGGCTGGATGTCCCAAAACTCCCGAGCCTCAAGATGCTCGTAATCGACGAGATCGGCAATAGTCATAGAAGGCGTAATGAGAAGGTTGCGCTCTAAAGCCGCCTCCCACAGCTCCATTTTCGATTTAGAGGCAAGGAAACGGCCATAAGTGGCAAACGCATTAGCGACGACATCAAAGCTCACCTCCCCAGCGAACAACTGGACCCCAATGTTGTCCCAGTCGATCGATTGCAGGTTCTCGTCAACAGCGCCTTCTTCTTCCAACCAAGCTGTGAGCCGACGAGAAAATGGGGCGAAAGCCGCTCCTGGCAGGATGACGCAAATGGTGTAACCATCAAGACATGGGAAGAGAAGTGGAATGTCCATTCCGGCGAGGCTGATTCCACCGGCCATCCGATCAGCAGCTAAAGCGTTTTCCATTGGGGCCACGTTCTGGGGAAAGCCAATCGTCACTGATTCTTGGGCAGAGACATCGATGTGCTGTCCGGCCCCGCTTCGGTAACGCTCCTGCAAAGCGATCAAGCTGGCAGCCGCAGCGTCCGCTGCGGCGTGAAGGAAGCTGTGTGGCACGCCGACTCTCAGCGGGGCCCGATCTGCGTCGCCGCTTGCGTGCATGAAGGAGCTTCCCGCTACCGCTGTTAGGTCAGATCCCAACCAATGAGAACGCGGTCCAGTGAGACCATAAGGAGTGATGGAAGCATGAATAATTTCGGGATTGATTTCTGCGATCTCTTCATATGAGAGCGCAAGTGACCGTAAATAGCCCGGATGCCGATCTTCGAACAGAATGTCAGCGTTTTGAACCAAATGATGAAACCTTGCGCGGTCTTGCTCTGATTCGATGTCTAAGACAACGGATTTCTTTCCTCTGTTGTACGCCCAATGCGTCAGGCTGAAGTCCGGGTTCGGTTCATCCGCGACATATGGCCCTGTGTGACGGGTCGAAACCCCTTGAACAGGCTCAACAGCAATCACCTCAGCGCCAAGACGAGCCAGTATGTGTCCCGCAAACTGGCTTATTCCATCGCAAAGATCAATAACGCGGATGTGCTCTAGCATCCCGCCCCCTCGTTCCCCAAGAGCATAGGTTCACCGTCGCCCAGCAGTTGAAACTTTGGCAGTCACGGTCGGGGAGGGAACAAGTCCACCGCAATACTTCAGATGCGAATAGCCTCATGGAATGGGAAAGGTCTTCAGCACCAGTCAAATCAAACAATACGAATCGGATGGATGGATTTCACCGGTCGATGTGTTTACCGAAGAGCAGGTGAGCGACTGTCGAACACGATTGGAGGCATGGGAATCAATGCGGGGAGGACACCTCCCACCGCACGAACGATCTGGGGGGCACATATTGTTCCCGTGGATTGATGATCTCATGAGGAACGACACAATTCTCGATGCTGTTGAAGATTTGATTGGGCCAGACATTCTGTGCTGGAGTTCGGTGTTTTGGATTAAAGAACCGCAGAGTCCAAGCTACGTGGGGTGGCACCAAGACCTGCAGTACTGGGGGCTCTCTAGCTCCGACGTCGTTTCCACATGGATAGCGCTCAGTGATGCCAGTGAGGACGCGGGATGCATGAGCATCATTCCGGGTAGCCATAAAGAAGTTCTCGACCATGAAGAGACCTACGCAAAGGACAACCTGTTAAGTCGAGGGCAGGAACTCGAAATAGACGTGACGCAACGCGAAACTATTCCAATGCCGTTGAAGCCGGGGCAAGTCTCATTTCACAATGTTCGGACTGCCCATGGTTCAGGCCCGAACACCACAAGTGATCGACGCATCGGGCTTTCGTGTCACTACATGCCGACCTCTACCGAACAGACATTGAGTGAATGGGACAGCGCAGCGTTGGTGCGGGGAGAAGACCAATACAACAACTTTCAACACTGCCCACAGCCCGCATATGACCTAGAACCAGCAGCAGTGGACTTTCATAAACGAGCAGCCGACACAATGAGGCAAATCATTTACAAGGGTGCTCGCACTGACGAACGAACACTTTAGGTTCATCAAGTGCTTGACCTGCATCACGTACACATCTTCGCTAGTGACGCATCGGTCACTGTGGAGTGGTGGCAAAGCAACCTCGGGGCGGTTGTGAGCTATGACGGAGATTTCGGAGGATCTCGTAACATCTTTATGAAGGTAGGACGTGGACGGATCAATGTTTACGATCAGGAACCGCGGGGCGAATCAAGTGGCGCCTATCACCATGTGGGTATACGAGTCGAGGGGCTTAATGAGCTAAGAGAACGAATGATCGCGAACGGTGTCGAGTTTCGGTCTGACATTAGAGAATTTGGAAATTGGCGATATCTCATGTGCGAGGCACCCGATGCTGTTCTCTTGGAGCTTTTCGAAGTAGACATCGACCAAATGTCCGCCGACTTGGCTGACTTCTTTAATTTGGGTTGACGTCGAAAGAAATGTGCAAAGCTTAGGAAATGGCAGATAAACAACTTGACGTCGAACATCTCTTCACCCTCGATCTCCAGGTCGCCGAAGGGGTGCAGATCATCAAGGGGGGGCCACACGGTACAAGAATGATTGCTGAGGTAGCGGGCGGCACTTTCACAGGTGAACGCCTCACCGGTAGCGTCGTTCCACCTGGCGGAGACTGGGTCACGGCGCGGGCTGACCGGAATATTCAGCTAGATGTTCGCCTGACACTGGTCACAGACGATGATGCCGTGATCTTGATGCAGTACAAAGGCATAGCAGATCCCGCTGCTGGTGTAGCCAGATCGGCTCCTCAATTTGAAACCGGTGACGAAAGGTACGCCTGGTTGAACAATGTCCAAGGAGTCGGAATCGGTCAGCTGCATCCCGAAGGGGGAGTGACTTATGAGGTCTATTCACTGACCCATCTCCCTTAGCGTGTCTTAGGAGACACCAACCACACTGTTGGTTCACTCAAATAAGAACGCGTTGGAGCAACCGTGGGTGTTCCGTCACCGATCCGCCACATGGGTACAACTGACACTGTGGCAATCAGAGAAACGCCGATCGCACCGATAATCGCGACGGTATAGGAACCTGTTGCGTCAATGATGGCTCCGGCGGCGATTGGTCCGATGAGCGCCCCAACCCCCGCTGACGTGTACTGAACCCCGAGAACTCCCCCCAAACCTTCAAGACCAAAAATTCCGGCCATGGCCACGGGGCTCAGAGCAACGAATCCGCCGTAACCCACTCCCAACAGGGCCGCGAATAACAGCAGCAGTACGTAGTTCGATCCGGAGATCAACCACAACATGTATGCAATGGGTTGGATCCCGAAACACATGATGATCAACGGTAAGACTCCCAGACGCATACCCAGTACTCCCAGACCAAGCCGACCCAGCACGCTGCCCAACCCGAGGGAAGTGATGAGAAAGGCCGCTGTGCTCGATGCAATCCCTTGTTCCTTTGCGTACTGCACGAGAAAAACGAAAGGAATGAATAGGGCGACTGACATTAGAAAACCAGCGACATATAGACGCCAAAACTCTGATCTTCTTACCGCTCGACGTGCCGCCGAAATGCTGGCAGAAACTGAAGCAGGAGGAGTCGGAGGTCTAAAGGACACCAGAGCCACGACGCCGTAGACGATCGCGCTTCCGATACCCATCAGTTCAAAAGCGCTGCGCCATCCAGCAGTGCGAATTAGCCATTCCGCGACGGGAACCAAGGTCAGAGTGCCGAGTCCTATACCGACAGTGTTGATACCCAGAGCCAAGGTTCTGTGTTTCTCAAACCAAGCCCCAGTAGCAACGCTGAGAGGAACCAAATAGGAGCCAATGCCCAGCCCGACTCCGAGTCCGTAGATCAGGATTCCTGCGAACAGAGATTCGACTTGAGCGGTGAGCCACAGACCTCCACCCATGAGGAACGCGCCTACTGCCACTAGACGTCTGGCGCCGAAACGGTCAGCTAATGGACCGGCGAGCATGCCGGTCGCGAAGAAGAGAAAAGTTGTGACCGAGAAAAAGGCAGCAATTCCTGACAGGCTGGCATCGAACTCAGCGACCATCTGTTCCAGTGCCGTTGCGAAGGCATAGAAGACACCGAAGGTCCATGTGTTAATGAGGCATCCAGCAAATGCCACTACCCAGCCGCGACCGCTGTCGATTTCGTGAGTCACGGCCATGAACTCACCCTAGAGCAGTCTCTAAGAATCAGGCCTTACCGAACGATGGTTTACGTGTCAGGATGACCGTATGGAAATCGAAAAAGGCCTCGACTACGTCCGCGACAACTCCAGAGCCGTTCTAGCGACTCGACGTCGAGACGGTTCCCCTCAGATGTCGCCGGTGACGCTCGCTGTCGTCGATGACGAAATCGTTATGAGTACCAGAGAGACAGCCATCAAGACCTGGAACCTTCGTCGGGATCCCATCTCGTGGCTGTGTGTTTTTCCTGACAAGTGGCTTGGTCGGTGGGTGCAATTGCAGTGTCAAGCTGAAATCGTTAGCTTGCCTGACGCTCTGGATCCGTTGGTCGCTTATTACCGGACGCTGAGTGGGGAGCACCCTGATTGGGATGATTACCGCAGGGCGATGGTCGATGATCAAAGGTGCATCGTCAAGTTTGAGATAGAGGCTGCCGGGCCTGATATTCAGGGTTAGCTGTCATGAGCGAAGACGGCGTTAGCGACTATTTGGTTGTAGGTGCCGGAGCGATGGGCATGGCGTTTACCGACGTGCTCATGAACGAAACCGAAGCTACGGTCACCATTGTTGACCGGCACGGACGACCTGGTGGGCACTGGAACGACTCATACCCATTCGTTCGACTGCACCAGCCGTCTTCGTTTTATGGGGTCAATTCGCGGGCGTTGGGGACGAACCAGAAGGATCTGGTCGGTTTGAATGCCGGGTTGTACGAATTGGCCTCCGGTAGTGAGGTGGTGACGTACTTCGAGCAGGTCATGAACCAGCAATTTCTGCCTACAGGAAGAGTGGAGTATCTCCCAATGTGTGAATACATTGGGAATGGAACGGTTAGGAATCTGGTATCTGGGGTTGAAACACACCTTGAAGCCGAAAAGACCGTTGATGCGACATACATGAATGTGACCGTTCCCGCGGTCACCACCCCGAGTTACAAGGTGTCAAAAGGAGTGACATGCATCCCTCCTAACGGGCTCCCTGAAATTGGTGACACCCCTGGAGACTATGTCGTTGTAGGTGGGGGAAAGACAGCGATTGACTCGTGCCTCTGGCTGCTCGGCAACGGTGTCAACCCGGATGCGATCAGGTGGATCGTCCCGCGAGACCAGTGGATGTTGGATCGAGCGTCCATCCAACCAGGAGAAGAGTTCGCAGTTCAGGCCCTGCTTCGTCAGGTCGAAACGATGGAGATCGTCGCAGAGTCCGTTTCTGTGGATCAGATGTTTGATGAATTGGTGCAAAGGGGAGCGTTGCTTCAATTTGATCATTCGGTTCGCCCAACGATGTACCGATGCTGCACTGTTACGGTCGCCGAGTTAGACGAACTGCGTCGGATTCACAATGTGGTTCGAATGGGTCGGGTGCAAACAATAGGGATAGATCACATCGACCTTGACCATGGGCAAATTCCGACGACAAGTGACACAGTCCATGTCGATTGCACAGCTGATGGGTTAGCGAACCGACCGGTGCGCCCCATCTTCGCACCCGGCCATCTGACGTTACAGACGGTGAGAACTTGCCAACAGGTGTTCAGCGCTGCGTTCATCGCCCACGTCGAGGCGGCTTACGATGATGATGAAACCAAAAACGATATATGCAAGGTTGTTCCTCATCCCAATGACACCTTGGACTGGGTCCGAACAACGATGGACAACGCACTCAACTCGATTCGATGGAATTCTGATCCCGATCTCAAAGAGTGGCTGTCACATGCCCGGTTGGATGGATTCAGTCGGGCGAAGAGAGACCGGGTGAGGGATCCCAGCCAAAAACAGCTTGTGGCTCGGATAATGGAAGCGACCCCAGTCGCATTAGGCAAATTGGATCAGTACCTGAAAGAGGGCCGCGGGGTAGGCGGATAGAACTATCCGTTGCTTACCGGCGGTCTCAGGTCAAGGGCCGATCAGTGGGTGTCACCGGAGACATAAGAGCTGTGGAACCGGTTAGGAAGGCGTCCACTGAAGCTGCGCAAGAACGACCTTCGGCGATGGCCCACACGATGAGGCTTTGCCCGCGTCCCATGTCGCCGCAAACCCAAACACCGTCAACATTGGTGGAGAAGTCGCTGTCGCGAGCGACATTGGATCTCTCGTCGAGATCTACTCCCAATTGAGTCAACAGATCGCCCTTCTCGGGTCCAGTAAAGCCCATCGCTAGAAACACTGCATCTGCTTCTAGTTCGAAGTCTGACCCGGGGACCTTCTCGAAACGACCGTCTTTGAATTCGACTTCGTGTGCAGCGAGCGCCCGAACGTTTCCGTCGTCGTCTCCCACAAATTTTTCAGTGTTGACCGAATAGATTCGTTCCCCGCCTTCTTCGTGAGCTGACGTTGTTTTGAAGGTCATGGGGAACGTTGGCCAGGGATTCCCGTCTGAACGTTCCTCAGGGGGACGCGCCATTATCTCGAATTGATGAACTGAGCTTGCGCCTTGCCTATGGGCGGTACCAAGGCAGTCGGCTCCGGTGTCGCCGCCTCCGATAATGACCACTTTCTTGCCTGCGGCGGAGATGGGGACTTCTTCAACACTGATGTCTCCTTGTTGGGCTCGGTTAGCCCAAGGGAGATATTCCATTGCCTGATAAATGCCGTTTAATTCTCGGCCTTCTATTGGAAGGTCGCGCCATTGGGTGGCGCCGCCGGCTAGTACAACGGCATCGAACTGCTGCTGCAGTTCGCTACTGGTGATATCTACGCCGACTTCGATTCCTGTTCGAAACTCCGTTCCCTCGAGTTCCATTTGTTCGATGCGCCGGTCTATGTGTCGCTTCTCCATTTTGAATTCAGGGATGCCGTATCTCAGTAGGCCACCGATTCGGTCGGCGCGTTCGAACACGACGACAGAATGTCCGGCTCGTGTCAGCTGTTGGGCGGCTGCGAGACCGGCCGGACCGCTGCCAACCACCGCAACGGACTTACCGGAGAGAACACTTGGAGTTATAGGAGTGACCCAACCCATCTCGAATGCGTGGTCGATGATGGTTACCTCGACTTGTTTGATGGTGACCGGGTCCTGGTTGATGCCTAGGACGCATGCCCCTTCGCATGGGGCGGGGCAGAGACGGCCCGTGAATTCCGGAAAGTTGTTTGTTGCGTGCAGCCGGTCGATTGCTTCTTTCCAGCGGTCTTTGTAAACGAGGTCGTTCCAGTCAGGGATGATGTTTCCGAGAGGGCATCCGTCGTTACAGAAGGGAATTCCGCAGTCCATGCACCTGCTCGCTTGATCTTTCAGATCTGCTTGGTCGAAATCTTCATAAACTTCGTTCCAATCAAGCAGGCGAACGGGTACCGGTCGGCGCGATGGATTTTGTCTCGGGTGTTTCAGGAATCCGCGAATGTCAGCCATTTCCACTCACCCCTTCGCCGCCGCCATCACAGCTTCTTCGATGTCCTGGCCGTGTTCTTCTGCCGTGGCGATTGCGTCCAGGACTCGCCGGTAGTCCTTTGGCATGACTTTTTTGAAGGAACGGACATGTTGATGCCAACGATCAAGAATTGTTGAAGCGACGGTCGAGTTTGTTTCATCAAGGTGACGTCGAATGATGTCTCGAAGCGCATCGGCGTCTTCTTCGGACAACGAACTTTCTAGGTCCACCATCTCGGTGTTGAGATTGCGATGGAACTCGTCGTCGGGATCGAAAATGAATGCCACTCCACCCGACATTCCCGCGCCGAAGTTTCTGCCGGTAGCGCCGAGAACGACGACGATTCCCCCGGTCATGTATTCGCATCCGTGGTCGCCGACGCCTTCGACAACCGCTGTTGCCCCCGAGTTTCGGACGCAGAAACGTTCACCCACTACTCCTCGGATGTAAGCCTCGCCTCCGGTCGCGCCGTAGAGGATGACGTTTCCCGCGATGACGTTTTCTTGTGCAATGAAATCTGGGGAGGCATTTCTTGGCGGTCGAAGGGTAATTCGACCGCCGGATAGCCCTTTACCCAAGTAGTCATTGGCGTCTCCGCACAGACGCAGGGTTATGCCTTGCGGGACGAAGGCACCAAAACTTTGACCCGCTGAACCCGTCAACTCGATGTCAATTGTGTTGTGAGGTAGTCCGTCACCTCCGTAGGTCTTGGTGAGGTGATAGCCGAGCAACGTCCCGACGGTGCGATTGACGTTCGAAACAGGCAGTTCGATCCGGACCGGGGATCCATCTTCCAGTGCCGGTTGAGCGTGCTGGATGAGCTCCTGGTCTAGGGCTCTGTCTAATCCGTGGTCTTGGTCTTGGGAACAGAAGCGGTCTTGTTCCCAAGGAGAGGTGGGTACGTGAAGAATTGGGCTCAGGTCGAGACCATCGGCTTTCCAGTGATTCACAGCGCGGTCGACGTCGAGACAGTCAACTCTGCCTATTGCTTCTTCGACTGAGCGGAAACCGAGCTCAGCCAAATATTCCCTTACTTCTTGAGCTACATATTCGAAGAAGTTGACAACGAACTCCGCTTTGCCGGTGTATCTGGCTCTGAGTTCCTTGTTTTGAGTCGCCACACCGACCGGACAGGTATCGAGGTGACAGACGCGCATCATTATGCATCCCGATACCACCAACGGTGCCGTGGCAAACCCGAACTCTTCGGCGCCGAGCAGGGCTGCGACTATGACGTCTCGACCGGTCTTCAATTGCCCGTCGGTTTGCACCACTATTCGGTCGCGGAGTCCGTTTATTAACAGGGTTTGTTGAGTTTCAGCTAAACCCAGTTCCCAGGGTCCACCCGCATGTTTGAGTGACGTGAGTGGTGAAGCGCCGGTGCCACCGTCATGGCCTGAAATGAGAACCACGTCGGCTTTGGCTTTGGAGACACCTGCGGCCACTGTTCCGACTCCGACCTCCGCTACCAGCTTGACGTGGATTCGCGCTTCAGGGTTTGAGTTCTTCAGATCATGAATGAGTTGTTTTAAGTCCTCAATTGAGTAGATGTCGTGGTGCGGTGGCGGTGAAATCAGACCAACTCCCGGGGTGGAATGACGGGTCTTCGCTATCCACGGCCACACTTTGGGGCCCGGTAGTTGGCCGCCTTCACCAGGTTTTGCTCCTTGAGCCATCTTGATCTGAATGTCGTCGGAGTTGACCAAATATTCAGACGTCACCCCGAACCGGCCCGACGCCACTTGTTTGATGGCTGACCTTCGGGAGTCACCGTTGCTGTCTAGTATGAACCGCTCCGGGTCCTCACCCCCTTCGCCGGTGTTGGACTTCGCCCCTAACCGGTTCATGGCGATGGCAAGCGTCTCGTGTGCTTCAGCTGAGATGGACCCGTAGCTCATCGCGCCAGTCGAGAATCTCTTCACGATGTCGCTCACAGGCTCAACATCGTCGATGGGGATCGGGCCATCGTCGTTGGGGGTCAGCCTGAATAATCCCCTAAGTGTCGCTAGTTCCTCTGATTGTTTGTCTACAAGTTTGGTGTATTGCTTGAAAAGTTCGTACTGACCCGTACGTGTCGAATGCTGAAGCCGGTAGACCGTCTCTGGGTTAAATAAGTGAAATTCGCCCTCTCGCCGCCACTGGTACTCGCCGCCCGACCACAGATCTCGATGAGCTACTTCTTCAGGATTCTCCAAATACGCGAAGCGGTGCCGAAGCGCTACCTCTTCGGCAATCACATCAAGATCAACGCCCCCCAGTTTTGAACTTGTGCCGGTGAAATAGTCGTTGATGACTTGGTGAGAGAGGCCCACGCACTCAAATACTTGTGCGCCTGTGTAACTGGCAACGGTGGAAATCCCCATCTTCGACATGATTTTGAGGACACCTTTGGAACAAGCTTTGATGTAGTTCCGAACCGCTGTTTTGCTATCGATTTCTGTAATTGCGCCTTCCTCAATCAGATCTTCGATTGATTCGATAGCGAGATACGGATTGATGGCCCCAGCTCCATAACCGAGCAGCAGTGCCATGTGATGCACCTCTCGAGCGTCACCACATTCGACCACGAGCCCGACTTCAGTTCGGGTGCGATTACGCACCAAATGATGATGGACGGCGCCTGTGAGTAAGAGAGATGGAATCGGAGCGTTCTCTGCGTTGCTGTACCGGTCGGACAAAACGATCACTTTGGCGCCGTCAGCGATCGCGTCAGAGACTCTTGCTTGAATGTCCTCGATTGCTTTTTGCATTCCCGCGCCACCTTCGGCAACGGGATACAGGCCGTCGATCGCGAATGACTTGAATTGGGGATGGTCGTCGTTTTCGTTTAGATACAGGACCTTGGCGAGGTCCTCATTGGAGATCACCGGGTGGGGGAGAACGATCTGTCGGCAAGATTCCGGACCGGGTTGCAGCAAATTCCCCTCTGGGCCTATCACCGAAGATGTTGAGGTGACCAACTCTTCTCGGATGGCGTCCAATGGTGGGTTGGTGACCTGAGCGAAAAGTTGAGCAAAATAGTCAAAGATCAACCTGGGGCGCGGGGACAGCACAGCTATTGGGGTGTCGGTACCCATTGAGCCGATCGGCTCCGCTCCAGTGCGCGCCATGGGTGAGAGCAAGATTTTGAGTTCCTCTTCGGTGTAACCAAAGGTGCGCTGTCGTTTCACCACAGACGAATGTTGGGGGGTGAGGAGGAAACGGTCAGGTAAATCGTCTAAATGCAACAACCCGTCTTGCAGCCATTCCCCATAGGGATCTGTCTCAGCGAGCGTGCTTTTGATTTCTTCGTCACCAATGATGCGCCCTTGGTCCGTGTCGACCAAGAACATCCTTCCCGGTTGCAGTCGCCCTTTTTGTACAACGGTGCTCTGATCGAGATCGAGTACACCCACCTCGGAAGCGACCACGACCAGTCCGTCGTCAGTCACCCAATATCGTGACGGGCGCAGGCCGTTACGGTCCAGGACTGCTCCTATGACAGTTCCGTCGGTAAATGCGATGGAAGCAGGTCCGTCCCAGGGTTCTATCAACGAGGCGTGGTACTCGTAGAAGTCGCGTTTCCATTGTGGGAGACGTTCATGGTTCTCCCAAGCTTCGGGAATCATCATCAACACCGCATGGGGCAGGGTGCGTCCGCCGAGGTACAGAAGTTCCAGGGCCTCATCGAAGCTGGCGGTGTCAGAGGCACCTTGAGTCATCACCGGCAACGCCCGCTGGAGGGCATCGCCGAATAGTTCGGTTGACAGTTTCCCTTCGCGGGCATGCATCCAGTTTCGGTTCCCCATCACTGTGTTGATTTCCCCGTTGTGAGCAATGAGGCGATATGGGTGGGCGAGGGGCCAGGAGGGAAACGTGTTGGTACTGAACCGTGAATGGACTAACGCGAGGGCGCTTTCCAGTCGTTGGTCAGTCAAGTCGGGAAAGAATTCGGGTAACTGGTCGCAGGTGAGCATCCCTTTGTACACAAAGGTGCGGCACGACAACGACGGGAAATAAACCGCTGGTTGGACTTCATGTTCGATTCTTTTACGGAGAATGAACACAGCTCGTTCGAGATCGAGATCTCTTATGGGGGAGCTATCTGCGCCTGCGATGAACACGGTCCGAAAGACCGGCATCGCATCGGTAGCGAAACTTCCCAACGAAGAGCTAACAGTTGGCACCTCTCGCCAACCAAGAACTCGAAGGCCTTCCTGTTCGGCGAGCGCTTCAATGGCTTGAGCCGCACCATCGGGGTCCTCAGATGGGAGGAACGCCATACCAGCTGCATAGCTACCAGCCTCGGGTAGATCGAAATCTGTGACCTTTCGAAAAAATGAGTCAGGTAACTGAATCAGCATTCCTGCCCCGTCACCAACGTTTGCTTCCGCGCCGGTCGCGCCACGATGGTCGAGTTGATACAAACACGTCAAACCGCGTTGCACCATGTCATGGGAACTGCGGCCAT
>PBKA01000020.1 GCA_002721305.1 Acidimicrobiaceae bacterium
CGTCGGCTGTAGCGCTTTTCGGGCGTTTCAAGCGATACCGCTCGTGCGCCTCAGCGAGGGATATTTCTTGTGATGAACTCACCGCGCTAGCGGACCTCGGAGAAGCCACCCTGGTGTTGACCCGGTGGCCTCTCCGTTTTCTACCAACACTTCTCCGTTGACGATGGTGGCCGCAATGCCGGTCGCTGTCTGACGAAGGCGTGGCGCCCCACTGGGGAGGTCGTGGACTAGTTCAGGTAGGTCGGGAGCCACCGTGTTGGGGTCAAACACATTGATGTCCGCTGCTTTTCCTTCGGCTAAAACACCTCGATCATTGAATCCCCACGCTGTGGCTGGGACTTCGGTCATTCGATGTACAGCCTCCTCCAACGTGAAGGCTCCTTGGTTGCGTACCCAATGACCAAGCATGTGGGTCTGCAGTGATGAGTCCATGATCTGGGTGACGTGGGCGCCACTGTCGCTGAAGGTTGGTATGGCATACGGGTGACGCATCAGTTCTAAGACCACGTCCTGGTCTTGGTTCGCGGCGGCCTGGATGAAGAAGACGTCGAGGTCATGTTTGAGCGCTATATCAAGGAAAATTTCCATTGGGTCTTGATTTAGTTGGGACGCCAAATCCGCTATCGATTGGAAAGGTGGAAGCGCTGAGTGTTCCATCGGATAGATGTGTTCCCATTCGGGTTTACGTGTCTCCGCACCTATAGAACGGCCATAGTCGCCGTGGATGGCCTCCTGCACCAGTCGACTTCGGGTAGCCGGGTCAGTGAGAGCAGCGTGTTGTTCACTGAGAGAGCGCGTTCTGAGTTCATCCCACACCGGTAGCGCGTCAAACGGGAGCCTGGTTGCGAAGGACAGCAAAACTCCGAAGTAACGGGTGTGTACCTGACCCCATGAGCAACCGCCGCCATTATTGATTCGATCTAATAGTTCCACCACTGGCTTCCAACCATTGTCATCTTGGCCGGCCGCCAACATGCCGTAGGTAACCGGCACCCCGGTTCGGATGGCCAGGTCGGCGAGCCGGCTGATGTACGCCTCGCGCTTTTCGGGGTCTCGGGATCGGAGATGATGATGATTCGCTAATTCGAATATCCCTGCTCCGATTCTTCCCATCTCGGTTACCAATGCATCAATCTCATCCCAGTGAGCTAGTCGACTGGCGACCGGGCGGTCATCGGAAGTCGCGTGGTTCACCGAAATCGAAGTGGTGAAGCCCATCGCACCTGCTTCGATGGAGTCCCGTAATTGACCCACCATGCGGCCAAGGTCATCGTCGTTGGCTTCTTCTTCGAAAGCACGCTCTCCCATCGCCCAAGTACGCAACGCAGAGTGACCTACATACCCCGCGTAGTTGATGCCCTTTGGAGTTCGGTCGACGAAGTCAAGATATTCGGGGAAAGTTTCCCACGACCAGTCGATACCTGCAGCCATGGCGTCCGCTGAGATGTCCTCTGCGCGTTCAAGATTCCGCACAACAAGATGTCGTTCATCTGAGCGCACCGGAGCCAAAGTAAATCCACAGTTACCCATGACGGCTGTTGTCACCCCGTGAAAACATGAACTTTCACCTAGAGGGTCCCACGCGATCTGTGCATCCATATGGGTGTGTACGTCAATGAACCCAGGGCTGACAACGCTGCCTTCCGCATTGATCTCGCGGGAGGCTTTTCGGCCGCTGAGATTACCGATCTCAGCGATAACGCCATCTCGGACCAAAATGTCATTTTTCTGACCGGGTCGGCCAGTGCCGTCGATCACCGTGCCACCGCGAAGAATAAGTTCGCTCATCGTTGCCCCCCATATTGGCTATTGAGGCGGATACCCCTTGGTACCACCACATTACTGTCGCAATTGGACTGGGCGTTCGCTTCTTTACCTACACCGACATGGTTTTGTTGGGGTCGGTGGCAACTGCCGAACCTATGGGATCACTGGCAACATGACGTGGCTCTGATACCGGGCGTTGTGATGAACTTTTTGTGTGGCAATTTTCCAGCTTGTATCCCGGGCTTGGTCACCACCGGTGTTCAAATTGCGGTCGAACCGCGGAAAATTGCTTGAACTGATGTCAAGTCTGATTCTGTGCCCAGCAAGGAAAACATGGGAGGTACCCCACAAATCGATTTCCAGTTCGGTGACTTGACCCGGTTGCAGCAAACTTGGCTGTTCGCGTGAGTTCCGGTACCGGCACCGAATCATCCCATCAATGATGTTTTGTGCGTAACCGTTTGGGTGAACGTCAACTAACTTTGCCGTGAAATCGGTGTCCAGCGCTGAGGACTCGGCGAACAAGACGACTTTGATAGGTCCAGTGACTTCGAGGTCGCTTTGAAGAGTTTCTCCGGTGTAGACGAGGACATCGGGTCGCCCCTCCACCTCACGTTGGTCATAAGCACCGATAGGCAGGACAAGTAGGTTCCCGCCGTTGGTTGGTACCGGATCGTCGGGATCGTATTGGAAGGTGTCCGGCGGTGAATCACCTGCGACTGTTTTCGCTAGTACCCCGTCACCATGGGCGGTGTTGGCGGAGCCGTTGCTGTCGAGGTACATCGGGGTCCACTGAGTTCGGGTCAGCGGCCATTCCTGCTCGTCTCTCCATTGGTTGCGACCCATAGTGAAAAGTCGAATAGGTGGTCGCTCATCCCAGTTGTTGTTCTGATTCTTGAGCCACCTGTCCAAGAAATCCAACTCGTATTCGTGGAGGTCAAGTAGGGAGGCGTCGCCGAAGTCCGCTTCGCCAGCGCCTTTGCTGGTGGGTGAGGTATAGGGGAACAGGTGACCCCAGGGCCCAAGAAGCAACCGCTGCCCGCTTCTTGCTTGTTCGCTCTTGGCTCCGTTGACCAGTCCGTTGTACATGATGGTTCCGTCACGACTGAAAATGTCGTACCAACTGCTGACGTGAAGCATCGGCACATCGACATCTCCGAACTTTCGTTCAGCATTGATTTTGTGCCAGTAGGGTCCGTCATCTGGGTTGTCAAGATATTCGCGCAGGTATGGGGCGACGTCATTGAGTAAATCTGCCCATTCCATTAGAGGAAGCCGCCGATATGCCTCTGTCGTGAACGGGTTGGCGAAGTTGATTGAACGTTCAAGGTGGGGGCGGATCTTGGGCCATAGATCGTCCTTGAGCCCCATTCGGTCGATGGTGTTGCGGGCAAGAAAAATTGCGTACGGGATCATCCAGCCGTGAACGAGCGCACCCCCTACGTCATAAACCCATCCGGCGTGGAAATCGGCGGCAGCGGAGACCGGTACTTGACATCGCAGAGAGGGAGGCTGTGTCCAAGACATCAGGTACTGGGTGGCGCCAAGGTAGGACTGGCCGATCGTTCCGACGTTGCCGTCACTCCAAGGCAACTTCGCGGCCCATTCAACTGTGTCGTAACCGTCGAGTGGCTCATCGACTAGTGGCGTAAAGTCGCCTTCGGAGGCGAATCGTCCCCTTGTGTCCTGGATGGCGACGATGTAGCCCCGGGGGACGAAAAATTCGTGGTCCCCGAAGTCGCTGATGAATTGTTTTCCGTATGGGAGACGCAGGAGTAGAACCGGGAACTTGCCTTCAGCGTCAGGCCTGTAGACGTCGGCGAACAGTGTTGTGCCGTCCCTCATTTTGGCTGGGACGTCCACTTCTTGGACGATTCGATACCCGGCGTTACTCAACAGCTTTCCTCTCCGGTGGAAACGAGTCTGAATTTCCTCATTTCAGTTACTGCGTTGATGGTGCGTTGTATGCCTCAAGCAGCGCGGCCGTGTCGTTGTATTCGCGCATTTCTGTGATCTTTCCATCAATCACCGTGTTGACGTGGACCCAATCCATTTCATACGGCTGCTCGTTATGAAGAAAGTGTCCGCTCTCGCTTCCGATGACGATCACTCGGTCATTGTCGTTAACTATCTCGTGTGCTTTGAGATGTCCGAGTCGGATGTTGCTCTGTATCAGACGCACGTAGTCGTCGGCGCCTGCGGGGCCTACGTAGATCCCTCCAAACGGAATCGGTTCTGGCAACAGGTTGATGAGTTTTCCTTCGTCGCTAAACACACTGGTGTCTGCCCCATATAGGAATGCTTTAACAACTTTTTCATTTGATGGCATGTGTCCCCCTTAGAGAAACTCTCTCACAAATCGCAGAAACACCGCACGGCCGGTGAGTCACGGGGTCTCTGTGCCCCGCGCGGAGGCACCGGGTCACGTTCTAGATCCCGGTTAGGGTTGTCTTCGCATGGGGGACTCTGAGATCCAAACATGGCATTACGGACTGGTGGCCCGCTGGTGGGCTGAGTTCAACCAGGAGGGATCTGTTTGTATTCGACCTCGGAGATGCAGGAGCTGCTCGTCGAAGCGGGTTTTATAGATGTCCGAGTTGAGGACGAACTAGGAGTGCACGATTCGACGCTTGATGCTGATCGAATAGCGATTTCGGCTGTTTGTTAGCTGTCTAACAGCTCGCTGATCGCTTTACGTGATCGAAGATGAACCACTGTCGCGTGTGACCATGACCCATCTGATACGCATCGTTGATACCGCTGTCTCAATGGTTCGAATTCTTTCCAGCTCCATAAGATGACGTTCTTTGCGGGATTGAAGCTGTAGAGGTTGCTGAAGGGTTCTCTGTTTCCACCCCACAGTTGTTTTCTCGTGACAACGCGAAGCAAAGTCCGGGGAATGAGTTGTCGCATGACTGTGTGGCGCGGTAGATCAAGCCAAATGATCTTTTCTGCGAGGCGTAGTTGTATCCCGCCCAGAGATGTCCAGTTGCCGTCGGTAATCCACCCGGATGAAGCTTGTCCGAATCGTTCGGCCAAGTCGCCTTTGAAGTCTTCGATCGGTCGTAATGTCCAGTTGGACTCAAAGGCCATCGAATCCATCTCGATGTGTTCCAGGTCGTGCCGTTGAGCTAACTGCTTCGCGACGAAGGTCTTTCCGCAGCCCGATGCGCCCACTACCGCGATCTTCATGTCATCTATGCGCTGACGCTCAACCCGATCAACAGAGACGCTACAAGTTCTGGGCGATTGGCGAACGGCGAGTGGTCGGTGTCCCACTCGATCACCGTTGTTGCCCGCTCCGCCATTTTTTTCTGACCGGCGACAGGTAAAGCGTTGTCGCGGGAACAAATCACATACGTTGAAGGCTTTACCTGCCACGCCAACTCCGACGAACCTTCGAACGGCTTATGGCTCTGCGGGCGAAGATGTTGAGCGGCCCACGAAAAGTCCTCTGCCGAGCATTCGTTGTAGAACACTCCCGCTCCTAATTCAGTGACGGTGGTCGTTCCGTCCTCGTGTGTGTCCAAGGTGTCGTAAAGCTGAGGAGAGACGTAATCGGTGAGACTTTCGTCGTCATGGCCGAGGAACGCCGCTAGGTACACCAAGTGGCCGACTCGGTTGTGTGTTCCGGCTTCGCTTATCACCCTGCCGCCGCGTGAGTGGCCGAGCAGGATCGCTTGCTCATCTCCGGGCAGGCAATCCAGGGTTTCTCGTACAGCTGCGTTGTCCTCTGTCTCATTTGCCCCTGTTGACGCAACGGCGCAGCTTGGCAGGTCCGGAGCGACCCAGGGAACCCCTGCGGCATCAAGGTACGGGGTGACCCGTTCCCAACACCACGGGCCGTGCCAGGCACCGTGAACAAGAACGACTGGTTTGTTCATACCGACGAAAATTAGCCGATGATGGCTTCTAGGGGTTTGAAGCGTCGCTAGGAACTTTCATGCGGACAGTCAACGATGCCCCGACAAGCGCGGCGATGGACGCGACAATGAACGGAATCTGGAAGGAGCCGGTTCTGTCACCGACCCAGCCGGCAAAGGGTGGACCAATGAGTTGGGCTACTCCGAAGGCGAAGGTGATGGTTCCGAACGCTGCGACGAACGCTCTGCCCTCAAGGGCGTCAGCCAACATGGCTCCGATGGTGGTGGGAACACCAGCGATACATAACCCGAATGCGAACACGCCGATGATCACCAGGAAGCCGTTGTTGAAAAGTGTGAGAACTGGTGCTGTTGCCATCAAAATAAATCCGAAACCCATCGTGGTTTGGCGCGAAAGGTGATCGGAAATTCGCCCAAAAACAACTCCGCCGAAAATGCTGGCTAGACCCAGGAAGGCGAACATTAAACGTGCCGTATCTCCGCTCCATCCCGATGCCACCAGTTGTGCTGGAAGAAAGTAGAAGAACAAGGAGTAGGTGATGCCAAAAATTACGAATGCAAGGGTTATTGATCGCCAGTTGGGGACGGTCGTCAACACCGATATTGGGACTTTTTCGGTTCCGGTCGTGTTGTTGCTGCGACGCAACACCGTTAGAAGTCCGATTAGTACAAGCACCCCAAAAGAGGCCTGGAGGGCGTAGACAGGGCGCCACGCGAACTCGTTCCCGGTCGCGGCACGAACGGCTGACGTGAGGGGGCCCGCAAGCATGACTCCGGTGCCAATTCCCGAACCTACGAGTCCGATGGCGAGGCCTCCTTGTGTTGGACCAACCATCGCCGCGGCTATTCCTGGAGCGGGAACCCAGACCAACGCTGCTCCGAACCCGGCGAGAAAGAGGGCGAGAGCGAGCGTCCCTGCGTTTGGACTGATCGCCATAGAGCCGAGGCCCAGAGCGGACAACGTCACCCCAATTTTCATCAAGTCACTCGGATCAGAGCGTGTCGACAAATACGAGGTAAGACCAGTGCCTAACAGATAGGCGAGTAATGGGACGTTACTTAGCAAGCCTGCCAAGGTGTACGAGCCAAGCAATTCGCGATCGATTGCGGTCAAAAGCACTGGGAAAGTAAATCGCCCGAAGCCTTGAGCAACCATCGAAGCTAACCCAATAAACAGCAAAGCCAACCATGGCCGTGCCGCTCTCGTTCTCTCTGCTCCAATTGCGCTTTCATCTGGAGTGTTGTTGGGAGTCACTGCAAATACTGCCGGCCGGCGTGAATGTTCCCGTTCGTCTCTCAACACGACTCAAACCTAGAACAGGTTCGCTTCGAATGGACGTGTGACTCTCCCTTGGCTAGAACGCGACTTCAGGGCACTGGTTACTTCTTTGTTCGCATCAATAAGGCAGCGAGAGAGGTGGTGAGAGGAAGAGCGGCAACTAACCCAATGGATCCACACAATGTGCGCACAATCTCAACTGCGATCAACTCGGAGTTTGCGACCGCTCCAAGAGACTGATCCGACACGGCGAACAGCAACAGCAAAGGAATACTCGAACCCGCGTACGCCAACAGCAAAGTGTTGACCGTGGAAGCAATGTGTTCTCTGCCTACTTTCAACCCTGACACCGTTAATTGCTTGGTTGATAGTTCGCTGTTACGCGCTTTGAGCTCAAGAACGGTAGCCGCTTGGGTCACCGTGACATCGTCGAGGGCTCCTAACGCGGCGATGATGGTTCCACCTAGAAGCAGACCACGCACATCGAGGGTTTCGGCCAAGAACGGCAAGATGAAGGCTTCCTCGCTTGAGAAACCAGAAAATTGTGCCAGTTCAAAGAAGGCCCAAGAGATGCCTAGGGTCAAACTCAAGGCGATGAGGGTTCCTGCTAGAGCAACGGTTGTCATCAGGTTGAAGCCGTGAGTGAAATACAGACTGAAGAACGCAATTGCCGCGGCAGCTACAACGCAAACCAACACCGGGTCATTTCCATCGAGGACGGATGGGGCGACGAATTTGACCAGCACGCCAACGGTGACACCCATCGCGAGTAACGCAAGTAAGCCACGGACTCTGGCCAAGCACACCACCAGTAACGCGAACAGGCCGATGAGCCACCAAAGAGAACTGAGACGATTTCGGTCTTGGTAGTAGTAGGAGTCGGTGACTGAATCGAAGCCAAGTATCACCTCGTCACCTACAGACAACTTGGGAAATGTCGGGTCAAACGATGTGTTTACTTCCGGTAAAGCAACTAGAGAACCGTTGTCGGGACCTTCTTGGATCATGACCGTTACATTGCGGCACAGTTCCACCGCGGAAGAGAACGAGTAGCCGCAGTCGGCTTCGCTGGCTTCGTGAACAGTCGCCCGAAGAAGTTCCGCGGTCAATCCTATTTCTACGGCATTTTCTTGTATCTCTTGAGGTCGTTCCTTATTTGGCCACAGAGTCACGAGGCCTACGCACGTCAACACGGCCGCTGCGGCAAGCGTTATGACTAGGAAATAAACAACCGAAGATCTTTTCGCACCAAGTGCTTCCAAGGACAGAAACGAACCGTGACTGTGGGCAACACCGCGTGATTCGTTGCTCTCGTGATCCATTCAACTCCCCGAAATGTGTTCACCGGTTCCAACCCAGTGTCCGCCTGTCGATCTGAGGCACACCGTACACATTTGTGGTTAAACGCTAAAGGACTGACCTCCTAAATGAGTCTGTTTCGGCTTGTTTGTCTAATAGATGGCCAGAACTTCGGCCACAACGATGAGGGCGATGACGACGAAGTTCACCACCCTAAAGACAGGGAGAGGAACGTCGGTAAAACGTCGTCCGACGTTGCTGGCCTTAAAGTCTTCCGGCAGGTCTTGAGCGATCGCAAAGAGATCCTGCATACAGTCGTCCATGAAGAACACCGTCCATAGTGATGTAAGGACAGTGACTGCGGCTAACGCGAGTTGAATTCCGGAGTCCTCAAGGCCGCTGCCCGAGAATCCAAGCACCACAAGTAACCCTGTATGAATGACTGCAAAGAACATAATCATCGCTCGGGCATCCGCTGCCCGAGCTGAGAGCAGATCAATGTAGTCCTCAGTATCCATATTCATTTTTTGCACCTTCGATAAGACGACCGTGCAAAGTGTCCCACAAAACTGTCCTGCCAGCGTTATCGTTCACACTTCGTAGTGATGTCCCCAGCCGGGCAACCACCGTTGTTGTCACTTCTCCCGGCGCCTGTCAAACTCAAGAGAGTTAGGTTTCAACACGGAGGGATCAAGGATGGAGGCACTCAGCGGAACAGAACGCCTTCAATTCGAACGCGACGCGATTGCGCCCTACGTTGGAAAGCTCGGGATAAGGAGCATCTTCAACTTCCTTTGGTATTTCTTCGGCTGGGGTCTCACCGCCTATCTGGTCGCCACAGATGTTCTTTCGATCTGGTTAGGTGTTCCGCTAGCGGTGTTCTTTCTCCAAGCTGGGTACATGCCCATGCACGAAGCCGTTCACAACACTCTTTCGGCCGGTCGTCCTCGTCTCAGGTGGATCGATCGCGGTGTGGGTTCCATTACCGGGTGGCTTTTGTGTGAATCGTTTGCGGCCCACCGCATCACTCACCTGAAACATCACACTCACGCAAACGAACAAGACGCGGATCCGGATCTGTTGAACGCAAAAGGCACTCCATTTGATTTGGTGCAACGCGCGATTCTTGGGTTCGTCTTGTACCCCCTCGGGCCTGTTTTCGGGTTGATTCCTCCCCTACGACGTGCGTTGCCACCCTCGGTTGCTGCGCGTTTGGCTGCTATGGCAAGACTTCGAGGACCTGACGCTGTGACAGCTGGAGGGAAGGTGGCTTTGAGTCACCTGTTGGTTTTGGTTGCAGCATCTGTGCTTGGTTTTGCTCAACTCGTTTGGGTGCTTTGGTACATCCCGGTGTGGATTGGGCGATTGTGGTTGTCTTTGGTTTTTGGATGGTTGCCACACCACCCCCATTCGGAGACGGGCCGCTATCGAGACACGCGTATTTTTACGTTCCCAGGGTCGACGTTCTTGATCCGCGGTCATGATCATCATTTACTGCACCACTTGTTTCCAGTGGTACCTCACTACCGTTTGAAGTCGTTGTGGAGAGATATGAGTTCTCACCTAGTTGCCCAAGGCGCGCGAATTGAAGGGCGAGCCGCGCAGCTACTAAAGAGTTAGGTCTCTCTCAGAGCCCGGTGAAAAAGATCGACCCCCCGTGCTTGTCTCAGGGTTCAAGTCCATGTTGAAACCGCCACAGCATCGGCAGCGCACATTAACCCTTCGGGCGGTCAACGCTTTCAAGTGGACCTACTACCCGAACGCGAACGCGTCGAGCGTCACCTGGGAGGTAGGCCAATGGAAGATCTTCGACCTCGATCACCTCAATGCCAGTTGGGTCAGCTCCCGAAGCGACGGCATCTTCGGTTGCGAGACGCACACCCTCGGCGACCGCGGCATCGTGTCCAATGTCATGGAAAACTCGGTCGGTGACACCACTCACCTCGGCTAGAGCCGCCCCAATAGCGTTGGCGGTGTCGCCGTGCAACGGTCGTACCACCTCGCTTATTCCATCCATTGCATCTGCTACTGCGAAGGCTCCGTCGCCAACCGCTATCAATGGAACTTCCATCGAGGAAAGCTTCATTCGATCAGCACCGTCCGCGACCATCGTCGCCGCATGGCTCAGTACCTCGTCTGCGTTGGTGAGTTCAGGCCTAGAGGTGCCCTCGACACGCAACACTCCCTCTGCTATCGCCGCATCGGTGAGCGTCGGCACAGATCCACCGAAGGCAAGTGCTTGCGCAGACAGTTGCTGCCCGACGCTGTCTGGACCGAGGCGAAGGGGATTCAGATGAATGCGACTTCCTCCGCCTAGTCCTATTGAGAGGACATCGGGAAGTTGGAATAGGGTTCTCACTCCTCCCACTTCAACCGCGGCATTTGCTTGTCGTGGATAACCTGAAACGAGCGCCCCAAAGTCTGCTGTGGTCCCACCTACGTCGACAACAAGTCCATCGTCCACTTCCCCCAGAGCAGCTGCTCCTCTCATGGAGTTCGTAGGGCCAGACGCGAATGTCAGCACCGGATACTTGGCTGCTTCTTCAACTTTGAGGAGTGTGCCGTTGTTCTGGGTAAGGAACAGGCGCGTGTGAGACCCGAGTCCGGCTTGGTCTATTGCTGCGGCAAAGGCTGCGATAATCGACTCGGCAAGTTCTAAAAGGCACGCGTTTAGCCCTGCCGCGTTTTCTCGCTCCAAAAGACCCAGTTGGCCGAGTCGATGAGACACCGTTATTTGGGCTTGCGGATGGTGTTCTGTGATCAGCTCGGCTGCTCTTGTTTCCTGTCGGGTGTCAATCGGGGAGAAGCTGCCCGATACCACAATGGCGTTAATGCCATTGTCGGCGAACTGACGAGCTGCTTCGATGACCGCTTGTTCATCAAGTTCTTCGAAGGGTCGACCGTCGTATTCGATGCCACCGCGAACTAAGAACGTCTCACCGCGAACAACTTCTGCAAGGTCAGTTGGCCAACTAGACAGCGGAGGTAGTGAACGGCCTGCGGGGAGTCCTATCCGAAGAAATCCGACACGGTTCAAATTGGTTCGCTGCACCACCGCATTGGTGAATTGGGTTGTGCCGATTATCACCGCACCGATGTCATGATGTGAAACTCCGTCGAGAGCCGTTCGAATTCCACCCAGAACATCGCTGGTGGTCGGGGTTTTGATTGTCTCAATTACTCGTTCGCCGTCAAGTAGGGCACCGTCTGTGTTAGTTCCGCCGACATCAATTCCGATGCGCCTCATGGGCAGGGGTCCACTGGGTCAAGGTCGTATCCCATCGCGCGCGGACCTACGTAGTTGAGACCATTCGCACTCAGAAACAGCGGAGGTGCAGTGATACCGATTAAGGCGACCCGCTGGCCGTAGCGGGCTGTCTCGGTTCCGATCGCTTCGCCCGAGGTGGCATCCAACAGGCAAATAAGATGAGGCACAGTCGCTATGACTTGATCGTCCAGACGCGCTACTAACCATTCGTTCTGAAACTCGAGCTCAACCTCGCAGTCCGCGTATTCATCCAAGCCAGAGAGTTTCGCGACGCCGCGCAGAAAGCCCCCCGTCGTTCGGCGATCGACATCAACAATCTTGCCTGTGAATATCACTCGACCGTTCGCTGCTGAGCACACGGCTTCGACTGGGTCCTCGTGGTCATCACGGGCTTGTCGGACTCGCGCTCCAATACGAATGGCGAAACTCATTGAGTTCGCGACCGCCCAACGCTTTACTTCTGTTCCGCTTCTTGGCGCTTTACACGTTGCTGCCATCGAGCCTGTTTCTATCGTCAAAGCTCTGCTGGCACGTTCCATCCATTTCCATGTGGGGACGTGTGTGACAATGGCTTCCACCCCACGGGGGTCAACGAGTGCTAGGGGCCACGGTTGTAGCCCGCCGATGGCGAAACTTGTCATTTGGGCTTCCGGATAGGCCCTGCCCATCGCATCTGCGTCAACGATCGGTATCCCGAGGTGTGCCGAGGCCATCAGCGGTTGGAAGGCATTCGAGCCACCAATCTCAGTTGCCATAACCGCGTCGAACGCGCATCCGATGTGTTCGGCCATTACCTCCACCGCTCGCGCCACGTCACGTGGGTCTTGCAGGCGTTCTTGCATCACCAGTGGCGCTCCCATGGTCGACACCACTGCTACCCGAGCCTGATCGTCTAGTTCTTGTGGGTCAACGAGTTGGAACTGTGTTCCTTCGCTCGCGATCTGTTGCATGTTGAGGTGATTGAGATATGGACTACCCCCTCCTCCTGTGCCGAGAACCCAAGCGCCGACGGCAAGGTCGTCCACGTCCTGCGCATCTAAGGTCCGACTCATTGGAGCATCTCTGAAGCTACGTGCGCGGTGCACCGCACCGCCGATAGCACCGGTACTCCGGTGATTTCCCGAACACGCTGTAACAGCGGTGTTTCATATCCGAAACAGTCAAGAACCACCAGATCTACCCCGGCATCAGCCAATGTGGCTGCCGCTTCATCAGGGTTGTCTCCGGGCTTCACTGCTGCGACCACAACGTCTCGTTCAGGGCGTTGCCATTGCCGAGTCAACGGTTCGATCTGTTCGACAAGGGGGACAAGCACCCCCAGCGTGCTAGCTGCTGGAGCGACTGCTTCGACAAGGAGTCCCAGAATTGCGGAGGGGAATAGCACATTCGGGTAGTGCGGTAGTCCTTCGAATTGTCCGGTGCAAGCAACCAGTACGGGTCGATTCTTACTTTCCGAAAGCAGCCCTACTAAACGGGCGGTAACGGCTTCTTTGGAAACCACGACTTCGGTGCCGTTGGAGAGTCGAGTATGAAAGGTGTCCGATGGGGCCTCTGGTGTTAGTTCGGCTACTTCGTTTTCAGATAGTCCATCGAGGGCACCAAGGACCTCGATTGGTCGTGTCCCCAGAATTTGGCGGAGTTCGTTTTGTATATCTTCTCGCGGCGATTGGCCAATCGTTATCACAAGCAGCGACTCCACGGCGATAACTGTAATCGAACACCCGAAAGGCATCCGAAGCGATCAATGTGACAGTTGCGTCAAGTTAACAGCGGTTACATCCGGTGAGGCTCCCGCGTCGGGGCAGGTCCGGACTTGAGGATCCGACAAGCAACCGAGGTCAATCTTGCATGCTGATGGTTCCCATCACGTCTTGGTCGCTGCCCTGTGGTGCCGCGACTTCAATGATGGCTTCGTCGACGTCATCGAATTCGAGTCGAAGCGCCCGACACATGGTCGCATGGAGTTTGTACATTGCCACCGCGTATGTGAGTTCAATGACCGCCGTTTCGCTCAGTTCTTCTCGGAGCGCGTTGAATGTTTCGTCTTGCACTCTTCCGCCCGCCAAAACAAGGTCATCGGTATAGGCCAAAACCGCGCGTTCGCTTCGAGAGTAAACATCGGCAACAGACCAGGCTGGAATGGCTGCGACCTTTTCTTCACTCAGACCGACATTTCGCGCCGCTTTACAATGTTGGCTAAAGACGAACTGGCTCTCGGCGGCAAACCCGACCCGTGTCAGCGCAAGTTCCCTTAAATCGGGAGGAAGGGTTCTCTTCTCATCGTTGAAAAGTGCGAAGCCAGCGATCATATGTTCCAGTAAGGGCGGGGTTTGGGCGAACACCGTCCACCAGTTTCCGGGGGTCCCGGTGGCTGTACCGGGTTCGGCCACGGGGTCTCTGCTACCGAACAAACGTTCATAGATGGGGAGAACCGAATCGGGAACTTCTGCGCGAGGAATCTGTCGAGTGCGTGTCATCTGCCTACCCTATTGAGGGAAAGCTCATTCTGTCTACGGAGGTCGATCATGGGCGACAGCAGTAACGAGTTCGAATTTAGGGGAATCAACCATTTGGCTTTGGTGTGTAGCGATATGGCTCGCACTGTTGATTTCTATACGAATGTCCTTGAGATGCCTCTGGTGAAGACGTTGGAAATTCCCGGTGGGGGTCAGCATTTCTTCTTCGATTGCGGAGGCGGCGATCAAGTCGCTTTCTTCTGGTTCCCTCACGCCCCTGACCAAGCACTTGGTGTCGCGGCGGCCGCAGAAATGCCGGGAGGTGGCGATATCGTCTCGGCTCATGGTTCCATGAACCACGTTGCATTTGATGTGGCGCCTGAAAAGTTTGAAGCGGCTGTTCAACGATTACGCGACAAGGGCGTTGAAGTTACGAGAATTATCAATCACGACGACAGCGAGAGCACCGTGAGCGACGAGATGCATGACGGAGTGTGGATCCGGTCCGCTTATTTCCGCGATCCTGATGGAATTCTTTTGGAGTTCGCTTGCTGGCTCCGAGAAATGACACCAGAGGACGTTTCTCACCCTCCAGCAAATGCTGAAGGTAAGCGTGTCGCACCCGCCGCAAGCTAACCGAACCTTACTTGTCGATCGCTAGCGCAGATTCTTAGGAGTCAAGTTTTCGGGAATCTCTTGGCCCGCATCTTCATACGCTCTTCGGATTGCCTTCATGACTGGCTCAGCGAAGGATCGTTTGTTGTTGACGACAGTGTCATAAGAGTGTTGCAGGGGTTCGAGCATGCCATTGAACACCGGAATCACTTGACGCGCTATCAGTTCGTAGCTTCGAAGGGTGTCCTGATGGTTCGCCCAGTCGTTTCCGAGTACTAAAAACCCGCCGAACCCTCCAGTTGAGCTTTGGAATCGATGGAGAGCCTCGATCATGTCGTCTGGTGTTCCAACAATCGAAGCGTCGTCCTCGATTTCTTGTTCAAGGGTGTGATCGTTACGTAATCCGGCAACTTTCCGGAAATACCCTTCACGTTCGCGCTCTCGACCCTCGCGTACTTGATCCATGGCCTCTTGTCGTGACTCTGCAAGATGAACACGAATCACGAGTCGCCACTCCTCTCGCTTCATGGTCTTGCCTGCAGCACGCGCCGCCTCTTCACCCAATGCCCATTGCGCTTGGAGATCCTTCTTGCCGCCGATAAGTCCGGCACCCAGAGAGAGCACCCCCACGCCGTGGTGGCCTGCGCACACCATCCCCGCCGGTGATGTCGTACTGGCGACAGCAATCGGTATCGAACCGTTGAGTGGAAGCATCTGCAGGTGGGCGTCGTTCAGTTGGAACCAGTCACTGCTGTGATTCACGGTTTCGCCATCCAGTAACCGAATGATCACCCCCAAGGCTTCTTCCATTCGGCCTCGCTGGGTGACCGGTTCGATACCCATCATGACCGCATCGGAAACGAGGGCTCCTGGTCCCACCCCAAGCATGGCTCTCCCCCGAGTGAGGTAATCAAGCTGCACAAACCGATCCGCGACCATGAAGGGATGATGGTAGGGAAGAGACACCACTCCTGATCCGAGCCTGATTCGGGTCGTTCGTTCACCGGCGGCGGCTAGGAAAACGGCCGGATCGCTCACTGTCTCCCAGGCAGCTGAATGATGTTCTCCGATCCAAGCTTCATCAAAGCCGAGTTCGTCGCAGTAAGCGATGATCTCAAGGTCGCGTTGCATGCTCAGAAGAGGGTTCTCACCCAGTGGGTGGTAGGGAGCGAGAAAGGTGCCGAAGCTAAGAGATTTGGCCATCTATTGCTCCCCCTCGTTCAGCGAAAGAAGTCTAGGGTCATCTCATGGCTGATGACACTGCCCAACACCTACTTGACATGGAGTTGTTCGACCCTTCAAAATTCTTGACGTTGTCAGTCGAAGTGAATGAAGACACTGGTATTGCTGTCGCTGAGCTTGATCGCCCAGAACAACACAACGCCGTTGACGATCGAATGCATTCAGAGTTGTGTGCTCTTTTCCAAGTCGCTCAAAGCGACGAACGTATCCGGGCGCTAGTCCTCACTGGTGCCGGTGAGGTTTTCAGTGTTGGCGGGGACACCAGCCCCGACCGTCCCTATGTCACCTACACGGGTCTGTCACCGATCGAGGAAGCTCGGCTAATAGTTGACGGGATCATCGACTTGCAGGTGCCGTTCATTTGCGCCGTGAACGGCCACGCCATCGGGCTCGGAGCCACCATCGCCTCATTGTCTGATGTGTCATTTGTAGTGTCAGGAGCAAAGTTCGGTGATCCGCACGTCTTGGCAGGGGTGCCCGCAGGCAACGGCAGTGCGCTGATTTGGCCACTTCTTGTGGGGGTGAACACAGCCAAGAGGCTGCTAATGACTGGCGAAATCATGACATCTGACAGCGCAGTGTCGTTGGGACTGTTGTCAGAAGTGGTGACCGGTGGAGACGTTTTGAGCGCGGCTCTCGAACTCGCTACAACCATGGTGGCTCTGCCCCCTCAAGCTGTTCAAGGAACAAAGGCAACGATTCATTTGGTGCTTAGAGCCGCGGCGGATCTGCTCATGGACTTTTCGTTGAACGCTGAGCAAGAAGCCATGAACCACCCCGATTTTCGGTCCGCGTTGGAGGCTATCCACCGAACCGAAGAGTGAAGGTTCAGTCAACCGACCGTCATCTGGCCACACGCAAGTCATCGGGTTGGCGCTAGGTCGGTTGTGATCAGTAAGCGCCGTCAGCGCGCAGTTGTTCGATGTCGTCCCAGGTGAACCCGAACTCAAGGAGCACTTCTTCGGTGTGTTGCCCAAGGGCTGGAGCCACGACCGCGGTTTCGGTTGGGGTGGAACTCATTCTGATTGGATTTCCTACAACAGAAATAGGTCCGTATTCAGGGTGGTCTACCTCCACCACATAACCGTTGACGAGATTGGTTTCGTCAGCAACCACTTCGTCGTAGGTTTTTACTCGTCCGTAACGTTGCCCCCAATCCTGCATTCGTTCTTCCCACTCATCTGTGGTTCGGGTGGGAAATATTTCGTCGAGAATACCTCGGAGCGTTTCCAGATTGTCTGGCTCCAGCACCAATGTCGCGTAGCGGGGATCATCGACAAGGTCCTCTCGACCGATGCATCGCGCGAAGTCATTCCAGAGATGTTCTTGAACCCCGAGGAGATAGATGTAGCCGTCGCTGGTGTGACACCGGTGGACCAAACCGCGCAATATTGGATGATTGTTGTTCGGTCGACCCGGTGCTTTACCACTGAGCATCGTGTAGGTCATCTCCGATGATTGAGCGTAAATTGCGCTACCTACAAGCGACACGTCGACGCGTTGTCCCTGCCCGGTTCGTTCCCGGTGAAGGAGAGCAGCCAAGATTCCCGTAATCAAGTTTTGCGCACCAAGGTGGTCAGAGATAACCGATCCTACGATTGTCGGGTGTCCGTCATCGTGACCGGTAACAGACACGATTCCACCTTCAGCTTGACCAACCATGTCGGCGCCTTCACGTCCAGAATTGGGTCCCTCCGGTCCAAAGGTGGAACCTGCGGCATAAATCAACCCCGGGTTGATCTCACGAAAGTCGGAATAATCGATGCCCCATTCCTCCGCTGTGCCGGGCACGAAGTTATGCAGCAACACGTCGGCCTTCTCGACAAGCTTGAACAGAGCTCGTTTACCTCCCGGGGTGCGCAAGTCCAGTGCAACTGACCTCTTCCCTCGATTATTTGCCTCTACATACGGTGAGCGGTCATCGTCAACAGCCACAGTCAACCATCTTCCGAGATCTCCAACCTCGGGTAGTTCAATTTTGATGACGTCAGCGCCCAGATCACGCAACATTGATGCAGCCTGTGGGCCCTGAACCAGAATTGATAGGTCCACCACCACAAAGCCCGTAAGAACTCCCATGGTTACACCAGTGCCGGCAACACATGCTCTGTGAGAAGAGCGAACTGTGCTTCTTGTTGTGTCGATGTCAATCTGAGAGTAATCGCTGTGACACCTTGGTCAATGAGATCATCGAGGTGAGAGATCACCTGATCTGGTGTTCCCGCCGCTACCCATGCTTCGACCTGTTCAGGTGAAAAGACCGGACCGTAATACGCGTCTAGGAACTCTTTGCTTTCCGCGAGGCACTGATCTCGATCTGTCCCTATGTTGACGTTGTGATAGGCCATTATCGGAAAACCCTCAGCGCTTTTTTGGTCTTCCTGCCGAAATTTCATGACGTCGTCAACCATGAGCCGAACGATTCCCGGGAATAGTGCGCAAGTTTGGAAGCCGTCGGCCATTTTCGCGACCCGACGTAGCGATCGTTCCCAATATTTCCCGGGAGCGGGATTCGCTGCAATCCAAATCGGGCACGGATCCTGAACTGGTTGGGGTTGTATGCGGAGTGCCGAATAGCTGTGGAAACGTCCCTCGAAGTCCACTTCTTCACCTGACCACAGCAAACGACACAGTCGAATGTTTTCTTCCATACGCGCAGCTCGGTCAATGTCGGCAACACCGCCGAAGTGTCGTCCTTCGGCCCTCGAGGCACCGTCGGCCGAGACAATGCCGGTGCAAGCCGCCAGATCCATTCTTCCCTGTGAAATCAGGTCCAACGTCGCCCACTGGTATGCAAACAGGAGGGGATCACGGACCGGGAAACTGGCCATACACCCAACGCCTAGCCGAAGTTGTTCAGTCATCCCCGCCAGCGCGCCCAAGAGGGCAATCGCTTCGGGGCGTGGCTTAGCCGTGATGCTGTCCCCCACCCACACCGAAGAAAACAGGCCGCTCTCTTCGGCTTGAGGAGCGAGCCGCAAGATGTCTGTGATAGATCCGAGCCCGATAAATGCACCCCTTTGAGGAAGAGTGAGACCGAAGTGGATTGACATAGTCGAAAGTCTGTCAGTCCGCGGGGGCCGCTGCCATCAAAACTGTCTTTCGGGACGGGCGGCGCAAGAACGGTCCTAACAATCGTCCCTGGTTGACCTTCAACGGTCCAATGACACAATAGGTTCGTCGTCGTCGGTCACACGGACCCGTTTGAGCTAGGTGAGAGCGTAACGACGAATATGATGAATGTTCGTCATGTTGGGACACGATGCAGTAGCGCAAGCGTTGGTGGATAACGGTGTCGATACCGTGTTCGCCGTTCTCGGTGACGGAAATTTGTTTATCGGTGAGAACTTGTCGAGACAACATGGAGTGAAGTTGGTGTCGGCGACCCATGAAGCCAATGCTGTGCTGATGGCGCAAGGCTGGGCGAAGGCCACTGGTCGTATGGGGGTTGCAACTGTTACCCATGGTCCGGGGTTGACAAACACGATCACCGCGTTGGTTGAGGGAACGAAAAATGGGACCCCGATTTTGGTGGTCGCCGGTGATACTCCCGTCGAAAATGAGCAACACCTGCAAAACCTTGACCAGCATGCGTTGGTCGCTGCCACCGGAGCAGGATTTCAGCCCGTCCGTAACGCGGAGACAATCGCCGAAGACGTAGCCACTGCTGCGCGGCGCGCACATTTCGAACATCGACCAATTGTTCTGAATGTCCCGTTGAATATTGAATGGGACGACGTGGAGTATCAACCTCACCCAACGTTTACTCCACCCCCTCTGCGTCTCGCTCCCGATCCAGATCAGCTAGACGCAGCATTGGGACTAGCCGCTTCCGCGCTACGGCCGGTGATTCTGGCTGGGCGGGGCGCAGTGATATCCGATGCTAGGGAAGCGTTGGTTCGACTCGGTGACGTGTTGGGGGCACCGTTGTCTGCTTCGCTACTTGCAACCGGATTTTTTCGGGGCGAGCCGTTCGATTTAGGGATTCACGGTACGTTGACTCACCCAGTAGCAGCAGAGGCGTTGGCGGCAGCCGACTGCTTGATTGTTTTCGGGGCTGGACTGAACTATTTCACAACTGCAAATCAAACGATGCTCACGGACAAGCATGTCATTCATGTTGATGTTGACCCCGCACACATCGATAGGTTTGTCACTGTTGACGCGGGGGTCGTAGGCGACGCGAAGGTGGTCGCGGAAGCCATGACCGAGATGCTTTTGGATGCCGAACACACGCCGTCCGGGTTCCGGACCTCTGATCTGGAAAACAAGCTTCGAGAGTTCGATCCGATAGCGGCTTTCGACGATAAGAGCTACGACGGGGCAGTCGATCCCCGGACCCTCACCAGACACCTCGACGCGGGGCTCCCTCAACACCGCCAAGTGGTGATCGACGGCGGGCGGTTTATGTTTGATGCCCTTACGTTGTCGGTCCCTGAGCCTCAAGATTTTGTGATCAGTCATGCGTTCGGTTCGATAGGTCTGGGTACTGGAACCGCTATTGGAGCAGCCGTAGCCCGCCCCGATCGTCCTACAGTGTTTTGCGTTGGTGACGGCGGCCTGATGATGGGTGGCCTCACGGAACTATCGACGGCGGTCCAACTGGGTCTCGACCTCGTCGTGGTGGTCTACAACGACAACTGCTACGGAGCCGAACATATTCAGCTTGTGGCCAAGGGTCTCGACCCTGTTGCCTCACGGCACGACTGGCCCGACTTCTGTTCGGTTGCGACCAGTATGGGATTCGATACCGCAAAAATTATGTCTCTGGACGATGTGGACGCCGCTATGAACGTCGTTGAGAACCGAACCGCAGGGACCCCGGTTCTCATTGAAGCCTTGATTGACCCTGACGTGGTGTCCACCATTTACCAGCAACTCGGATGAGTTGAACCCCTGTCGACTGAACACGACTAACGCTGCACCGAGCCTCTCGAACCCGCACGGTTGAAACCCGGCGGATTTAGTGACCCTCGAGGTCCTCGGTGACCCATCTGTTGACGCTGGGAAGTCACGAATCTCTGGTTCGGTGGCAGGTTGGTCTGGTGCGACCCGATTTAGTCCTCCAAAACCACCCCGGCCTCTTGGAGTTCTCTGCGAGCCGAGAGCGCCGTGTCATTCGCCACCGAGGCCGTCAGGTTGACAAGGACCTGTGTCGCGAGTCCTTCCCTGATGGCGTCCAGAGCGGTAGCGCGAACGCAATGATCAAACGCCAAACCAACGACATCAACGTCTGTAACTTCGGCATTTCGGAGGACCGTGACTAGGGGCGTTCCGTCATCGGTGTCGCCTTCGAAGCCTGAATACGCGGCGGCGTACTGACCCTTGCGAACCTCTTGGCCAATGCGGTGCGCGACCTTGACTAACTCGGGGTGCAGGGCGGCCTCAGGAGAGCCGGCGACGCCGTGCGGAGGCCAGGAATTCACAAAGTCGGGATCCTCGGCAAAGTGATCTCCGGGGTCTATGTGCCAGTCCTGAGTGGTGACTATCAAGGCATATCCGTGGTTGCCGCTTATAAGGGTGGCGATATCGGTGGCTACGCGGTTGCCGCCTTCCACAGCGAGGGATCCCCCTTCACAGAACGTCGGTTGAACATCAACAATGATGAGGGCCTTGGCCATGGTCAATGGTGCCACGTTTTCTCCTAGAGGCTCAGGACAGAATCTATTAGCGTGAGCGGAGGGGGACACCGTGAAGGAGTTAGCTGGAAAGACTGCGGTTGTGACGGGCGCCGCTAGTGGGATCGGCCGAGCCATGGCTAAACGGTGGGCTGAAGCGGGAATGAGTGTCGTCCTAGCTGATATTGACGAGGTGACGCTTGACGACGCGGTAGCTGAGGTTGCCGATTCGGGACCAGCGGCGGGTTTAGCGGTCGATGTCACGTTGGCTTCCGAGGTTGAAGACTTGCTGAGCTTCACGGTCGATCGCTTCAATCGGGCCCATCTAGTGTGCAACAACGCTGGTGTCGCTGGACCCTCTGGTCGCGCGCCACACGAACTGACAGTCGCTGATTGGCAGTGGGTACTTGATGTTGACCTCTGGGGAGTCATTCACGGTGTGCGCACCTTCGTCCCCCATCTCCTGACACACGGGGATGGTCATATCGTCAACACCGCTTCACAGTCGGGGCTCACTTCGGGAGCCGTGATCAGTGCTGCGTACTACGCGGCGAAACACGCAGTAGTTGCTCTCTCTGAGTGTCAGTTTCACGACTTCGCGACACGAGCTCCCGGCGTTAACGTCTCCGTGCTGTGTCCTGGTCCGGTCGCCACCAACATCATGCACGATGAGGTCCACCGACCGGAACGCTTCCAGACAGTGCCATCTCCTGTGGTAACCGACCGTTCTGAATCCTTGGCCTCTGCTATGTGGGATGTCATCGCGTCGGGACGTCCGCCCCACGAAGTTGCCGACATTGTCCACGACGCCGTCGTCAACGACGAGTTCTACATTTACACCGATCCCAACATCATCGAATCAGTCACAGCACGACATAGGGCGATCGAACAGCGCGGGTATCCGACGACCGGACGGATGGACGCTGAGGTCACCGGGAATTAGGTCGGTGTTCGAGAGGGTCGCTTCGTAGTTTGTAGCGAGTGGGCCGTCAAGAATTCAGGGCAACTCAAATTTCGTTGAGAAAGCTGCGTATTGCTTCATTGACTAGTTCAGGGTGGGTCATATTTGGTGCATGGGCTGCCCCGGGCACCTTCACAAGGCCGCGACAGTCAGGCAAACGATTCATCAGGTCCTCAGCTGCTTCCATCGGGATTGCTTGGTCCTCTTCGCCGTGGACGATCAATACGGGACAGTTGATCTCACCGATCCGGTCGGTGATGTCGTCGCGAAACAAGAGAGTTTCGGCCGGCTCTTGCAATGTTGAACGATCACGCGCTTGCCATTTAGCGATCCACTCTTCGGCGAGATCAGAGTCTCCGATCAGCATCCCCGCTGCTGTCTCACCTAGTTCTCCTAAGGGCCCGTCCAGTTGCCATTGGCTAAACATTGCTCCGTAACCTTCGATTTGTTCCTCGGTGAAAGCCCCCGATTCACTGTCAATGATCACGATGCCTGCGACTCGATCGGGATGTGACAGCGCTGCGCGCAGCGACAAAAATCCTCCTTGGCTCATGCCTGCGAAAACAGCTTTTTCTATGCCCAGATGATCCAACAAGGCAACGGCATCGTCAGCAGAATCCCAATATGAAAATGGTCCATCGACGGGTGTTTCACCGAACCCTCGTTCATCCCACGCTATGCACCGGTATTCGTCTCCAAAGGCTTGTATTTGAGAGTCGAACATCGATAGGTCCATAAGGAATCCATGGCTGAAGATGACTGCATCTCCATCGCCACCAGAATCCGAGTAATTGATTGATTGGCCGTTGACATTTGCGATCGGCATGACACCCGCCTTGTTCTTTCTGGTTCGGCTCCCCGTCCGAATTGCTCCTGTCTAGTTAACGAACCGGCGCTTGGCAATACAACGCCGTCGGCGTAACCGGTGAACGAAATTCCACAGATGACGGAAGGTATTGGCACGGGGCAATCGGTTCGTTGGCACAGGTGACTTTGTCGATCATCGGTCCGCCACTTAAGCTCCATGGAGGGGAAGCTATGAGAATCTTCAGTCACCGGGACCGGCCTGTCCATCTCGGACCTCATCCCGCCGAACGACTGCGCCGTCTCGCGCCAGACGCGATTCCCCATGATTGGGTCGGAAAGACTCCGGACTCCCCTGACGAAAACGCAGTCCCCGGTCCTCAGGCCGTTACAAAAGGCTTCGTTCGTTATCAAGAACTCTTTGACGTTGGACGGAGCGGCGAACCCGCTCCTCAACGAGCACCAATTCCTGATGACCCCGCTGAAGTCGCTGCGAATCTCACAGCTGGTTGTTATTTCCTTGACGCTGACGCTGCAGCCACCTGCCTCGTGCCGCCCGAAGCGTGGCTCCATTCCAACCTTGGCGATATGGAGAATCATCGTTGGGCTGTGGTCGTTTTGATCGAATTCATCCATGGCGTCGAGTCTGGTGACCCTGGTGATGGTTGGATGTTGGGATGTCAACAAGCGGCTGCTGATCTGAGAGCAACCGAACTTTCGGTAATTACTGCCGGCTATATAAGGAACTTGGGTTACGACGCAACGGCCCATACCGCTGGGGAGAGTGACATCGATTTGGGGCGCGTCGCCCTGCAGGCAGGTCTCGTGGAGATCCGCGACGGCCAACTTCGGAATCCTTGGTCGAAGAGAGGGTTTGGACTGGGAGTTGTGACGACCAACCTTGAGGTAACTCCCGACGCTCCTCTGGCTCCACGCTCCTGGGCGGATCGGCTCCGTTCCCACGGTCCTAGATGGTGGTTCGGGATAGGAGGTACGAGACCTGGATGGAAGAGACTGCGGGGAGAACACCGTCAACTACATATGGGTGAGTACCCCATGGAACGCATCCCTCGAGTCGAAGAGGCCACGACTTTGGTCATTGACGAGGAAATTCCACGCGTACCGCAAAGAGCTAGTTTTTTTGATCGACCAACCCATGGAGATCTGGGACCCAAGTTCGTGGAGGATCGAAAAGTCTTCGCGTTCAAAACCCCGTCCGCCCAAGCGTATCTATCGATGATTCGTTCCATGGTGCCCCACCAAAACGGACCAGTCGCAGAACAACCAGCAGCCGACACGCAGGACCCGCAAGCAAATACTTTGGCAGTGAAGGCCCTGGCTCATTTCCTTGGCGGTGACATGGTCGGTGTCTGCGAGATTCCGTTGCATGCCTGGTATTCCCATGACGCGAACGGCGAAGCGATCGAACCGTACAACCGAAATGCGATCGTCATTCTTCTTGATCAGGGCTACGAAACGATGGAAGGAGCTTCGGGCGACGACTGGATCTCTGGTGCTCAATCAATGAGGGCCTACATGCGCGGTGCAGAGATCGCGGGAGTGCTCGCCGAACACTTACGTTCCCTTGGCTGGTCGGCTCGCAGTCAGAGCAACGCTCTGTCTCATGTCCTACATATTCCGCTGGTTCTCGACGCTGGTCTAGGGGAACTGAGTCGGATCGGTGAGCTGGTGTTAAATCCGTTTGTAGGTCCACGATTCAAGTCTGTCGTGGTAACGACTGATCTACCTTTGACCGCTGATCGCCACATCGATTTTGGTCTCCAAGATTTCTGTCAAAAATGCACCAAATGCGCTCGAGAATGTCCCTGCGGGGCAATCAGTTTCGGTGACAAGGTCATGTTCAACGGATACGAGATGTGGAAGCCCGACGCCGAAAAATGTGCAAAATATCGTTTGGGTAATCTCAAAGGCTCAGCTTGTGGGCGTTGCATGAAAACGTGCCCCTACAACACTGAAGGTTTACTTTCGCAGCGGCTGTGGTTGTGGGCTGCGATCCGTTTACCGTTTTTGAGAAGAAGCATCGCCCGCTGGGACGACCGTGTCGGGAACGGTTCAATCAACCCTGTGAAAAAGTGGTGGTGGGATCTCGAATTCATCAATGGTCGAACAGTCGAACCGTCTAAGGGAACTAACCGCAGAGAACTTGACGTGAACGGCGGCAAGTTCGCCGGCAAACAAAAAATCGCCATGTACTTTGCCGATCAGAATCCGCCCCCTGACGCGGTAGGGGTGGCCATCAAACCGAACCGCAAAGAAGCAGTTCAACGCGGTGCGAACGCTGAGTCCCCAGCGGCGGCTCGCCTTCGCTCAGACCAGCGGCGAAACAACGCGCCCTCTTAGCGGGGAGGTCGCATCGTTGAAGCTGTTCGCCCGTCGGATGGCCTTAGTCGCTGTCCCGTTCGAGCTCGGCACGGATTTCCTCACCGTGCTGGTCGAGTCTTGGCACTCCTCGATAGATCCCTGCCGGGTCGTCACTGAATTTGATGGGGCTGTTCAATACAACCGTTGGGCGATGGTGTTCATGATCTACTCGGACCAGCATTTCTCGAGCCGCCACATGAGGGTCTTCCACCCAGTCGGACGGATCGTACACAGGTCCCACAGGGACTTGGTTACCTAGCGTTTCGACTACTTCTGCGGTGGTGCACGAGGCCGCCCATCCACCGATCACCTCGTCGACATATCCTTTGTTTCGTACTCTGCGCCGGTTGCTACGTGTTCGTTCATCGTTGATGAGTTCTTCATGACCAATGAGTTCGCACAAGAGTTCAAAATGTGGCTGAGTGGGTGTAGCTATAACACAGTGGCCATCTTTGGTGGGGTACACGTCATAGGGGCTAAGTCCGTCAACGCCGTTACCCATTGGGCGCATGGGACGCCCCATGTAGGACCACACCATCTGGCTTGCCTCGGACATCGTCATCATCACATCAACCATTGCTACGTCGATGAACTGGCCTTTACCGGTGTCGCGGGCTCGCCACAGCGCAGCCAACATTCCGAGCGATGCCATGGTGCCAGGCACTGTGTCTCCGATAGGTGGCCCAACTTTCATAATGTGTTCTTCATCTTCACCGGTGGCCGCGATAACGCCACCCATTGCTTGAGCGATCAGATCGTAGGCAGGCCAGTCGGCATACGGGCTAGGAGCAATCCGCGGATCACCGAATCCTCGAATTGCCGCGTAAACCAGTTTGGGGTTGCGTTCATGGCAGACTTCCCATCCCACACCCAGATGGTCCATCACTCCCGCGCGCATGTTCTCAATTAGACCGTCAGACGTCTCCACAAGGGATAGGAATACCTCTCTGTCTTCGTCGGTGGTTAGGTCCAGACAGATGGAACGTTTATTGCGATTTCGCATTGAATAGTTACCTGAATAGAAGCGTTCCTCGTCATCACGAGTCCAGGGTCCCTGGTGTCGTGTCATTTCGCCCTGTGGTGGCTCAACTTTGATCACATCTGCCCCCATGTCGGCCAGAAGCATCGCGGCGAAAGGTCCTGCAAGTGCGTGAGTCACGTCAAGAATGCGCAACCCCTGCAGTGGTCCTGTTGGGCCGGATGCCATGGGAACTGCGGTGGAATGGGCCTCAAGGTGATCTGTCATGGCTTCATATTGCCTCGCATTGGGTTAGCGGCGCA
>PBKA01000021.1 GCA_002721305.1 Acidimicrobiaceae bacterium
CGGAAGAGTCGCTCCCGCCACAGGCCGAAGCGGCCAGTGCGACAGCGAATAGCGTGGCAAGCAGTCGCCACATAATGTTTTTCCGCATCTGTTTGAGTCCCTCTCTGTTGCGGTTGCTGGCCCCGCGACCAGCATTCTGCTCGGTTATGAGTGCGTGCACGGTATACGGTCAACAAGGCAAACATTCACCTTGTGATCTTTTCGTCACAATCTCTTTACCGGGCAGAAACCCTATCTGCTAAACGATCGTTAAACCACGTTGGAGCCAACTTTGTCTATTAGGAGCCGAAGAAGCCATGGCTAACCCCCAAGATCACGCGATTAGCGCGCGCATCGCGACTGATGCCGGGAAGTTACTGATGGACATTCGAGAACGACTCTTTGCTCAAGGAGCCGATAGCTGGACCGTTAAAGACACCGGCGACTTGGAGGCTCATCGATTCATCACCAGAGCGCTGAAGGACGAGTTCCCCGAGGATGGCATTCTCTCAGAAGAAGGGAGAGATGACCTTGGGCGTCTCGACAAGGAACGGGTCTGGATCGTTGATCCACTGGACGGGACTCGTGAGTTCGGCGAGCCGGGACGCTCTGATTGGGCAGTGCACGTCGCATTGAGTGAACACGGCGTTCCGACAGCTGGTGCGGTCGCTCTCCCTGCTATTGGCACCACTTTGACGACCGATCCAGCACCTCAACTGCCTCCACCGCATGGAGGTCGACCTCGCATGGTCGTCAGTCGTTCGCGAGCGCCCGCTGCTGCCATGATCGTTGCCGAGGCGCTGGGCGCCGAACTTTTGGCTTTGGGTTCAGCCGGCGCCAAAGCGATGGCGGTAGTGCTGGGGCACGCCGACATCTATGCCCACAGCGGCGGTCAGTACGAGTGGGACAACTGCGCGCCAGCAGCAGTTGCCATTGCCGCAGGACTTCACGCAAGTCGATGCGACGGGTCGCCGCTTGATTACAACTATGAGGACCCGTGGCTGCCCGATTTGTTGATTTGTAGACCGGAGTTCAAGGATGAAGCGATAGCGGCCCTTAGGCGCGCTATCGATGGATGAGGCGAGAAAATGGAACTTAAGACCACACTGTTCGAAACTGACGGGCCAATTGCAACGCTCACCCTTTCTCGTCCACAACGACGCAACGCTTGGACCGGTCGAATGCACACTGAGGTCCGTTACCTTCTGGAACGAGCTGACGTGGACCCCGGTATCAGAACCGTCGTCATCACTGGCGCTGGAGGGGACTTTTGTGTCGGAGCCGATAGTCAGGCTTTAGAAGGTCACCTGGCAAAAGGGGGCTACGACTCGGGGACCGACTCCGACTTACCGACGCCTGGCTATGGCGTTACCAGCGAATTCGATCAAAACTTCGCTTTCATGTTCGGCCTGAACGTAACCACCATTGCTGCGGTGAACGGGGCGGCGGCCGGGGTTGGACTCGTTCTAGCCTGCTACTGCGATCTTCGTTTCGCTGCCAAAGAGGCCAAACTGACCACAGCTCATGGTCCACTCGGCCTTCCTGCTGAATTCGGTCTTTCGTGGCTGCTGCCGAGGCTAATCGGCTTAACCCGAGCGAACGACTTACTGTTCTCAAGCAGGGTGCTCGCGGCTGAAGAGACGATCGGGTGGGGTCTCTTCAATGAGGTCCTAGAGGCCGAAGATTTGTTGACCCATGTCATGTCTTACGCGACTGACCTCAGTGCTCGCGTGTCACCGTCAGCACAACGGATGACCAAGCTTCAGGTCTATCTGGATCAACACAGAGATGTTGGTTCTGCGGTGGCCGCCTCGGAAAAATTGCTCGAATCAGCCATGCGAGACGCGGACTACGAGGAGGGAGTCAAAGCGTTTACAGAGCGCCGCCAACCCAAGTGGGGCTAGTCAACTTCGGATTTGGGCTGGTTTCTCTATTCCAACAGATCCCTTCCTTATTCGTCGAGGATCGTCACGACTCCTGTGTCTCCATCTACTCGAACCATTGCCCCATCGGGGATACGCTTTGTCGCGTCAGTCGCCGATACGACACATGGAATTCCCAGCTCTCTACTGACAATGATCGCGTGACTCAAGGCCGCTCCAACATCCACAACCACCCCGGCAGCCGGAACAAATAGTGGAGTCCATGATGGGTCGGTCAGGGGCGCAACAAGTACATCGCCGGGCTCCAAGGCAGTCGGGTCATGACTATCGAGGATCACCCGAGCCCGACCCTCTGACACACCAGGGCAACCTGGCATCCCTTGGATAGAGTCACCTGCTTGCACCGGCTCAACCGCTACGGCGTCACGTTGAGGCCACGATGAAAGAGGCTCAGCCTCTCCAACGATGACGAAAGGTTCTTGTCGAGCCTCCGCTAGGTCAAAGATTTCTTGCCGTTGCTCGATTGTTTCGCGCCATCCCTCAGGGCTATCGATGGCCGCATGCAGCTCAGAAAATCGTAGCATCGCGAAGCTAGTCATTTCCGGGAAGACCCCCCGTTCGACCATCCGCTGGCCTAACACCCGGGCGCCCATCCGCGCCTCCTGAATGAACTTCACACAATTGGTCTTCGTGCGTTCTCGACCAGGCATCAAAACAGAGGCGCCGTGAGCTCCCGCTAGGAACTGGCCTTGAGCTTCAGGGTCTCCTTCAAGCATCGCGCTGACCTCGGCCACGAGGCGTTCACGTTCGGTAGCCAGACCGGCTTGGTGGTCCTGTGGAGCTGCTGACAGAGGTGAAACGCGCATTCGGTCGATTGCCGCTAGCGCTAGGTCTGGAGTCGTCTCCCAAGTGGGACAAGACAGTTCCCACTCATTAGGCCCCCTAGAGCCATAGGACCGAAGGAAGCTGTCGAACTCTGTGACGAACCCCGTTACGGCTGGCTCATCGCTTTCTCTCAAGCGTTGGTCAAGGCCTTCAATGCCAACCTCAAACGCCGAAGTGATCTCACTCGAGTTCGCCGCCATTCGCCCTAGGTCCCACATAGCCATTGATGGTGCGGCGGATTCAACGTCCCCGAGGCCGGCCATGATCTTCATAGCATCGGTCGGACGACCGACCGCTTCACACACGGCGGAGATGATCCCCAAGGGCACGGTTGTGAGGAAGCTAATGAAGATGTGTTGAGCAAAGAGCTCGCGAAAACCTTCACTAAAGAAATTCTCTATCCAATCCACAATTTCGTGGTCACCCATTGCCTCGAAGTCGGGGCGGCTAGCGCGTAACGCATTGACTTTCTGTTCCTGCTCAAGGACCTCCGGCAGATCTGGTGTCGTCAACGCCCATCCAAACACCTGACCTATGCGGGCCTCGGCTTCAGGACTCGGGTCGTCCGGATGTTGCTCGTACGGCGGAATGCCCGGTTGTACTCCAAAGAAGGCGTCATCAATGTCTTGAGCTGACAACCCCGGGGCTCGCTCACCGAATATGCGCATCAACGAAGCGTTCAAATACGTGTAGCCGCCAAACACCCCTAAGAACACTGGGTTATCCGGGTCGAATTCACCTTCTTCGAAAGCTCCAATTCTGATGTATGCGTCACGAAAGCCCAACTCGCTCATTTGGAGTCCGTCTTCGTTTTGCATAGCGAAATCAAAAGTGGACAGTGCCACCGGATCAGGGAAAACCTCTCCGACGTTCGCGCGCGTCCAAATGGGATAGCGCTCCGATGTTTTGGTTCCGACAAAGTATTCCTCGGCCATTTGAGCTCCTCCTCTACAAGCCACCTGAGGGTCAAGACCGATGGACCGGGTAGCTGCCTCCCCCTCTTGGCAGCCACCCGGCCAGATCTCGGTCTCTCGTCCTAAGCCCCCAGCGGTGGTGAGAATCTTCGATTTGCACTAGATCGCAAATCACAACTGCCGGCACTATAGGCATCCCTACCCCCATTTATGCAAACGATCGTTAAGTAATCCGTGAACTCAAGGCGTTTAATCCACCACGAACCTCGGCGTGGGATACGTTCTAGCCGTGCTTTCAGAAGGCAACGACGATTTCGATTGGACACAAGAATGGCCTCATCTGGTCATGACACCTGGAGCTGCGGCAGGACAGGTTCGTGACGGGGATCTTGTGGGGACTAGCTTGCCCGAACCAACCGCCTTTCTTACTGCCCTTGCCGAGAGGACTGATCTAGACGAGGTAGCAGTTTTTGTCCCCGCGCCAAGGAGGGGTGGAGCGGCCATCGGCATGAATTCAAAAATCGAATTGCGGGCGCCATTTCTGACCCAAATCTTGCGAGAAGCAGGGGCTAAAGCGGAACTTGTGCCAGTTCGACTTGAAGACTGGGGCAGATTCACCATTCGCAACCCACCCCGGGTCGCTTGCGTGCAAGTCGGAAGGCCATTGCGTGATGGAACGGTACCCCCCGGATCCGCTATTGCGGGCAACGACGCTCTGGTTCGTCGAGCACGACAGAGGGGCGATCTTGTATTTGGCTTGGTCAATCCAGTTGTTCCCTACATCCACGGCGACGCTTTCCACGTGGACGACTTTGACGGGTTGATTCATGTACCGCTCGAAGGTTCTATGCCCGTCTTCGATGAGAGGACACCGCCTTCGAATCTCGATCCTTTTGTGGGTGCGCTCGACGAGCTGATCCCCGATGGCGCAACAGTTCAATCCGGAGTAGGCGGCCTGACCGAAGTCGCCCTCGCTCGACTGACCCACAAGACAGACCTCGGCATCCACACTGAGGTCATGTGCCAAGGCCTCATGGACTTGATGAAATCTGGAGCCGCGACCAACCGACTCAAAACGGTCTTTCCGAACAAAACAGTCTTCAGTATTGCCTTACCGGAAACATTCCAATTCCTAGACAACAACCCTGACTGTCACATAGTGCCCGCACACGTCGCGTTGAATCACAAAACTATTTCGGACAACCGCGACATGCGCTGTGTCAACGGAGCAATAGAAATTGATCTGTGGGGTCAGGTCAACTCAGAAATGATTGGTGGTGTGCAGCACAGCGGGGTGGGGGGTGCGCTGGACTTTCTGCGCGGGTGCCAAATGTCCGATTCGGCGATGTCAATTCATTTGATGCCTGCTACAGCCCGTAATGGGACCTCTTCTCGAATCGTCCCTCAAATCAACGTGAACGCCGTGACGGCTACTCGTTACGACGTTGATGTGGTCGTCACGGAGTTCGGCATCGCTCGACTAAAGGATCTGTCGGTCCGCCAAAAAGCCGAACGCTTGATCGCGATCGCCCATCCTGATCACCGTGAGGAACTCAAAGAAGCAGCACAAAAAATGGGTGTTGGGTGACCTTTAGTTACGCGACTTCTCTAGACGCACGTACGTAGGTTGGTCGGGTGTGCTCCGCTCGGGCGAATACACGTAGCCCATCTCGTCGAATTGACTGACGGAATCGACACTTTCTACACGGTTGAGTATGAGCCAAGACGCCATCGCCCCTCGCGCTTGTTTCGCGTAAAAGCTGATGATCTTAAACTTCCCGTTCTTCTCGTCTAAGAACCTGGGGCTAACAACCCGGGCCTGAAGCACATCTTCGTTCACGGCAGAGAAATACTCTTTCGAAGCTAGGTTGATCACCACTCGCGAACGCTGTTCATCTAGATCCGCTGACAGCAGCTCGCTAATTCGATCCCCCCAAAACTCGTAGAGGCTTTGGCCCCGGGACGTAGCCAAATTGGTGCCCATCTCGAGTCTGTACGGCTGAATCAGGTCTAGAGGGCGAAGTACCCCGTGAAGTCCGGACAATATCCGCAACGTTTTCTGTGCTCTCGTGAAATCGCGTTCCGTGTAACGCCCAACATCCATCCCCACATATACGTCACCCTTGAATGCCAATAAGGCCGGGCGGGAATTCTCAGTAGTGAAGTCTTCTTCCCAGTCTTGAAAACGCTCCGCTGTGAGATCCGCTAAGGCCGGTGACAGATGCATCAGTTGACCCAATTCTGCTGGGGATTTGTTGACCAACTCCTTGACCAGTTCTGCGGACTCTCTGGCCAACACGGGCACTGAGTGTTTGTGGGTCAACAACTCCGAATCGAAGTCGAGTGTCTTAGCGGGTGATAGGGCTATCAGCACAATGGGTTCCTCCATTCCGAAGTCTAGAGACTGCGAGGCCACAACTCAGGAACTATCGGAAGTCAAGATGATTTCTGCTTGCTTACCATTCCCTCTCTTTGCAATCTCGTCGCAACATGCACAATCGGAACCCGCTGCCTTCGGCCTGTCATCCCGGCTAGCGTGCGGGCCGTGACAAACGATTTTGAACAAACGCTCTAAGCGAAGAAATATGCCGACGACTATCCAGCATTACCAGGACCTTGGCGACTTTGATTACGGCGCTGCCGACCGGGTGACACCACTTATTCGACGAGTCATATGCAAGAACCCCACTCCGTTCACATACAAGGGGACCGGCACCTACCTGGTAGGTCAAGGAGAAGTTGCTGTGATCGATCCTGGCCCTCCGCTAAAGAGCCACCTTGATGACATCGTGAATGCTCTTCAACCTGGTGAAGCAATAACGCACGCCTTCATTACCCATACCCACAGTGACCACTCCCCTCTGACCAAAGATTTGAAGGAACTGACGGGTGCAATTTCCTATGGGTTTGGGCCGCACGGAGCAGTGCGGGAAGACGACCCTGAGGATCGAGTCGATTTTTCCGCATATATCTCCGATGAAGAGCAGGAGCAGTACAGAAAAGAATTTGATGAACTGCCCGAAGAGCTGAAACGAGAGGGAGCGGATACAGAGTTCTCCCCCGATGTATTCCTTCAAGATGGGGACGTTATCGCGGGATCTAATTGGACCATCCGATCCATTCACACCCCGGGGCACTGTTCGAATCATCTTTGTTTCGAATTGATGGAAGAAGCGTCTCTTTTTTCCGGCGATCATGTAATGGGGTGGGCCACGAGTGTAGTTGGACCTCCCGATGGCTCAATGAAGGACTACATGGAGTCGCTGAGAAAGCTTCTGGGCTTTGATCATGAGCAGTACTGGCCGACCCACGGGCCCGCCATTCCCGAGCCAGCGAACTACGTCCAAAGCTTCATTACCCACAGAGAAGAGCGCGAGGACCAAATTATCGGGCATCTCAAGAGCGGGCCTCAAAAGATCGCCGACTTCGTGCCAGAGATGTACGCCAAGTACGACAAGAGGCTGTGGTATCCAGCAGCGGGCTCTGTTCACGCCCACTTATTGCACATGGTCGAAACGGGGCGAGCCGAAGTCACTGAAGACCACGGGGAACCCAAGCTAACCGCCACGTATCGACTCCTTTGACTCAGCCTTCACCTATCCGCGCTTCTTGTGGCAGTCATGAGTAATTTTTCCAGTCGATGCGCCTAGTTATCGCTAACTGCACGGTCGACTATTCAGGTCGGTTGGATGCGCACCTGCCCGAGGCTGTTCGCCTCATCATGGTCAAGGCCGATGGCTGCATAGCAATTCACGCTGATGGTGGTGCTTATAAGCCCCTCAATTGGATGAACGCCCCAAATGCTGTTCACGAATCGAATGAAAATGGCGAGTTGACCTGGGTTGTTACAAACCCCAAAGACGAGAAACTAACCATCCAGATTCATCAAATTCTGTCAGACGTGGCGCATCAAATGGGAACCGATCCGGGTCTGGAAAAAGACGGCGTCGAAGCGCACCTTCAGGAGTTGTTAGCGGCGAACATCGGAGAAATTTGTGAGGGCATGGTGTTGGTAAGGCGCGAGTATCCCACCGACATAGGTCCGGTTGACCTGCTATGCCGGGACATCAACGATGCAGCCGTGGCTATAGAGATAAAGCGTAGGGGTGAAATCGACGGTGTGGAGCAGTTAAGTCGGTATCTCGACTACCTCAACCGCGACGGAAATCTTCGCCCCGTGTCAGGCATATTTGCTGCCCAGGAAATCAAACCTCAAGCACGGGTGCTAGCTGAAGACCGCGGCATCGAGTGCCTGTTACTCGACTACGACGAACTGAGGGGAATACAGAGCGACGAACTGAGGCTGTTCTAAAGGTCAGGAACTCTCAGTTCGCTGTCAGGCAAAGAGGCAGAGCCCGTGGTCAATGACGACGCGCTCTTCTGTCGTGTCCTTTTGAGCAACTGTCCGATAAATAGCTTGGTCGTTTTCTACCCACATCTGGATGGTCAAAGAATCCCCCGGGTAGACCGGGGAGGAGAACCGAGAGTCCATGCTCTTAAATCTGGACGGATCGCCATCGCACAACTCGTGCAGTAGCGCCCGACCCGTGAATCCGTAGGTGCACAAACCATGCAAAATCGGTTTGGGAAATCCGCCAAGTTCAGTGGCGAACCATGGATCGCTATGTAACGGGTTGTAGTCGCCTGAGAGTCTGTAGGTCAAAGCCTGATCGATTCTGGTCTGGTAGGTCACTTCATGATCCGGTGCAGCTTCGGGAGTGTGAACTTGCGGAGCGGTATTTCCTTCTTGGCCACCAAAACCGCCAGAACCTCGAACCACTATGGAGAAGCGCAGATCGAAGAGAGGTTCGTTTGTGTCTTTCAAGGACACCTTCGACTCCGTTTCAATGATTGCGTTTTTTCCTTCTCCCTTATCCCAGATGCCACTCACACTTTCCTCAATGACAACGGTTCCCCCGACAGGTATCGGCTGATGCAGGGTCACCCCTTGCGATCCGTGAAGGACTCGACCCCAATCGATGTCACCGACCTTGCCCAATGCTCCGCCAGAACCACCAATGACGACTCCTTGGGTTGGGAACGTTCGTTGTTCAATTCCTTTGGAATTGTTGGTGGTGAACTCAAGCTCGGAGCCAACAGGGTCCTCTGCCCCTGCCCCGATACCGACGGCGTAGAGCAGGGAGTCGCGGTACCCCCAAGATCGCTCGACCGGTGCGGCTGTGGCACCTACTGCATTGGGATCAATAGACATGGTTTGTCCTTCCTGTAGCGCTCGATACTAATGAAACGAATTAAGTGAGTAACCCTCCGTCAAAGGGTTGACCATCCATACCCGAATTGAGTTGCGCTTCTGATACAAGACGTCGTGCGATTTCAGCGATCTCGGTCGGATCATCTACAGCATCCGTGGAGGGACCACGATGCCATCCATTAGCGACAGCCAACTGTCGGCCCGATGTTTCAAACACTCGTCCGGTGACATCTGCTGACTCAGCACTTTGGAGCCACGTCACGATCGGGGCTATATACCTGGGGTGCATCAGAGCTTTTTCTTCCTCGGAGGCTTGGCCCAGACCCAGATCTTCTGTCATTCGGGTCAAGGCACCGGGAGACACAGCATTGACTCGTACCCCATAGCGCTGCAATTCGCGAGCCGCGATGATTGTAAACGCGGCGATACCCATTTTTGCCGCACCGTAATTTGTCTGACCAGGATTGCCATATAGGCCCGAGACAGAGGTCGTATTCACGATAGACGCATTGACCTCCTCCCCAGCTTTGGCTTTGTCTCGCCAATACGCCGCTGCCCAACGTGCGGGTGCAAAGGTGCCTTTGAGGTGAACCTGGATTACCGCATCCCACTCCTCTTCGGTCATGTTGACCAACATTCGGTCGCGAAGGATGCCGGCGTTGCTTACGATGCCCGTTAAGTCTCCAAAGGTTTCGATGGCCTGATTCACCATCGCCTGAGCGCCCTCCCAGTCAGAGACGTCATCTCCGTTAGCTACCGCCTCACCACCCATAGCCTCAATTTCCGCCACGACCTCGTCGGCTGGCCCTAGGTCTGAACCCGTACCATCGCGAGCACCACCTAGGTCGTTAACGACAACTTTGGCGCCATGTTCAGCCAACATCAAACAGTGCTCGCGGCCTATCCCTCGGGCACCGCCTGTAACGATTACTACCCGTCCTTCGCACAGCTTGCTCATCTTTTGACCCCTTCGTCGACCCTTAACCTTAGAGTCGGTCTAGTTACGTGTGTCACAGTGATTCTCCCATGGAAGGACTTCACCGTTTCAAGCATCTTGCCTAGCACAACCAGCCGAAATAATCCGGCGAGTTGACCCGCGCACACTATCGGACCATATGGCCCTACCATCCAATTACGTGCGTGAGCTATTTCGCCTCCCACGTTGGGCTCTCATGCTCGGGCTGCCAGTCTGTATCGCGGCGCTTATCCTCGGAGTGTGGTTCGTTGATACGGCCGTTCACCGAGATCGAGTGGTGCGGAACGTCAAAGTAGCCGGCGAGACTGTAGGCGGACTCAGCGATGTCGCTTTGCGGGCCCGAGTGCAAGCGATCGCCGACCGCGTGGCGGGTACACAAATTGTCATTCAAAGCGAGTTGGGCGATGCCATTTGGGTGGCTAGCGATCTGGGGGTGTCCCTTGACGTGATCAGCACATACGACGCTGTCATGAGCACTCGGCGCGAGGGGCTTGTCAATCGACCACTCAATTGGCTCTCCTCTCTTACTTCAAGTACTTCAGCGGAAATAGATATCGACATTGACCTGTCCACGCTCGAAAAAACTCTCTACGGAACCGACCGACTTGAGCAACTTCCCGTCGAACCTTCAGTTCGGATCGGCCCAAACGAACTCGAGTTGGTACCAGGAATCCCAGGCAAGATAATTGATGTCGCGGATGCCGCGGCGGCTATTGCACGGGTCATTCGAGAAGGAAGCACTCCAACTGTGCAAGTTGACACCGTTGAAGTCGCGACCAAGTTCTCTGACAGCACGGTCGCTGAACTCATAGCCGAGGCAAACCGATCGGTGCACACACCACTGAGAGTTCGTCTCAACGACTACGAAACGGTTATAGCTCCTGCGGTAGTGGCAAGTTGGTTCGTGCTTAACCTGGGCGATTCCCCTCCGACCTTGACCCTTGATCCGTCGCTGATTCTTCCTTCTCTTGAGGAACTCCTTATGCCCGGCAACACGGGCGCCGGTCAAGCGGAGTTCGATATACGAAATGGCGAAGTCAAGATCATTTCGTCCGATGGAGGAACGGCGTGCTGTCAGGCTGACGCTGCGGGAATTGTTGTTGGGGCTTTGGAGGCCGGCCATGGGGATCAAATTCATGTCCTCCCCAACAGGCCCGCCGCGCCGAGGGAAGCTGTCGACCGCCTAGAAGCGCTCGGAGTGGTGGAGAAAGTCTCGTCGTTTACAACGAAATATGCCTGTTGCGTTGGTCGCGTAACAAACATCCAAAAATTCGCAGAAATAGTCAGTGGCAATTGGATCAAACCTGGTGGACGACTGTCACTTAACGAGGTTGTGGGACGCCGCACTGAGGAGAAAGGATTCGTTCCTGGTGGCTTCATTTCCAAGGGCCATCTCGTAGAAGACATCGGTGGTGGTGTCTCCCAGTTCGCAACAACTATCTTCAACGCTGCCCTACGAGCTGGGCTTGATTTTGAGTACTACCAAGCGCACTCGATCTATTTTGAGAGATATCCCTACGGACTAGAGGCAACGATCTCATATCCGAGGCCCGATTTGGTGATCACTAACCCGACGCCATTTGGGGTTTTGGTTTGGAACAGTTGGACCGATGAATCGATAACCGTTGACATTTATTCAACTTCTAATGTCCAAGTGACTCTTGAAGAGCCAACGGAAACGCCCGTAGATCTATGCACGCGGGTAAAGACCATGCGCCTTCGAACTTGGCAAGATGGTTCTGAGGAGGCAGATTATTTTTTCGCCACCTACCGGCCTGAAGAAGGACTCAATTGCGACGGAACCCCTTCAGACCCCGACCAGACAACGACGACCATCGCCCCCGAGGACACAGAAGGCGACGGCGACCAAAGTGAAAGTTCAACGAACACCGTGCCCGTAACGACAACATCGATTGCAAATTCAAACTGAAGTGTCGACTGACTCTAAATCGATAGCCTCATGCGGGTGCCTGAATGTGATGTCTTGATCGTGGGAGCCGGCCCAGCGGGTTGCGCTGCGGCAATCACGGCGCGACGTCACGGGCTGAGCGTGATCGCTATAGATAAGGCAACTTTCCCAAGAGACAAATGCTGCGGCGATGGTCTCACCACCTTGGCTCTGCGCGAACTCGAATCCCTCGGGCTCAAGCCTTCAGCAAGTAGTTGGATATCCGTTGAGGACGTCTTTCTTCACTCTCCATTCGGCAGAGAGATCCACTTGAAACTCCCCCGAGGTCGCGGGCAGTACGCCGCTGTAGTTAAGAGAATCGAATTGGATGCTGAGCTAGTTCAACTCACGATTAATGCCGGCGCGGAGGTCTATCAGGGTGTCGCTTTCGACAACATCAAGTTGACCCCACAGGGAACTCAAGTTTCACTGGATGACGGCCGAACTCTCACGGCGAAAAATGTGATCGCGGCTGATGGAATGTGGTCCCCGGTTAGAAAAGCTTTGGGCTGTACTCCGGCCGGCTATAGGGGCGATTGGCACGGGTTCAGGCAGTACATGAGAGCCGAAGGCCCCAGAAGTAGAGATTTGTGGGTGTGGTTCGAGAGAGATTTGCTTCCTGGCTACGTCTGGTCCTTCCCTCTAGCCGATGGGCAAGTGAACTTGGGTTTTGGTGTAGTTCGAAAGGGTCGTCTTGACGGCAAGAAATTAGCTTCGGTTTGGGAAGGCCTCTTAGACAGACCTTCTATCAAACAAACTCTTGGCGCAGTAACCCCCGAAAACTCCCTAACCGCGTGGCCCATTCCAGCTCAGCTGCCGACAGCTCAGCTTTCCATGGGTCCGGTCTTGTTCGTCGGAGATGCCGCGACTGCTACCGACCCTCTGACCGGTGAAGGTATCGGACAGGCGTTGGAGAGCGGGAGACTGGCTGCCCAGGCAATAGCCAATGAACCAACACCTGAAACGGCCGCTACTAGTTACGAAGTTTCTGTTCGATCAGCTCTCCAACTCGACCATCGGTTGTCCAAACGTCTCAGTAACGTCCTTGTAAATCCTCGATTAGCTGAGGTAGCGCTCGGGGCGGTCAGTACGAGTAATTGGAGTCGGAGGCAATTTGCCCGCTGGATGTTCGAGGACTACCCAAGAGCCTCGCTTTTCGATCCCAGACGGTGGCGTAGGGGCCTGTTTGACGGCGGTGGCGCCTGGTCAGACCCGAACTAAACGGAGGAACAGTTGCGTAGCGAGGACCTTACGAGACAATCTTTGGGGGTGTCGGACCTTAACCCGTCGAGCGAACATCTCAGCTTCAGCCGCTCTGAGTGGGCGGCGCTCAGAGATGCGACGCCTCTCACTCTTACCGAAGGTGAATTGAGTGAACTCGCGGGTCGAGTAGAACCAATAACTCTGACTGGCGTTCGAGATATATATCTTCCCTTGTCAAGACTCCTGAACCTTCGGGTAGAGGCTCAACTTCGACTTCAAAACACAACCTCGGATTTCTTTGGACGACGAGCTGCGACAAGACCCTTCTTGATCGGCGTGGCGGGCAGCGTGTCCGCGGGCAAGAGCACTACAGCAAGAATTCTTCAAGCCATGCTTGCAACGTGGCCCCAACACCCGAGAGTCGACCTCATTACGACTGACGGGTTTCTACAACCCAACGCCGAACTCGAGGAACGGGGTCTGCTGGGCAGAAAAGGGTTTCCTGAGTCTTACCGTCAAGGAGCTCTGGTGGAGTTTCTTCGACAGGTGGTTGATGGCGTGGCGCGAGTTTCGGCACCCATCTATTCCCATGTCACTTATGACATCACAGACGAGGTGCAAGTCATAGAACAACCTGACATTTTGATCGTCGAGGGCCTAAATGTTCTGCAAACAGGCTCACCGTCAAACACTCCGTTCGTTTCCGACTACTTTGACTTCACCATCTATGTGGATGCAGATACCGAGGACCTCGAGTCCTGGTACGTCGAACGCTTTCAACAACTTCGATCTACAGCCTTCCGAGAACAGAGTGCTTACTTCAGTCAGTTCGCCCATCTACCTGTGGACGCTGCCGAGGCCGTGGCACGAACAATCTGGCGCTCTATAAATCTCGTCAACCTTCAAGAGAATATTTTACCGACGAGAGCCAGGGCCGATTTAGTCCTCAAGAAGGGTGCAAATCACGAAATAGAGTCGGTTCAGCTCCGACGCACTTGATTACAGCTTGTAGCAACAAGAGTCGACTCGCCTCTTATCGCTCCGCTACTCTCGCCGAGCGTGCACTGCCTATTTTGTTCGATCGTCGACGGTAGCTCAGCTTCGAACACTATCTACGAGGACGAGCATTGCTTAGCGTTCATGGACATTCTCCCTATGACGCCAGGTCATTGTTTGGTCATCCCAAAGCATCATGTACGGGACATATTCGAACTTGATGACGAAAACGCCGCACACGTCATGCGCGCGTGTCGTTCTGTATCAAACATCATTCGTGATCGCCTAGGACCGCTGGGCATCAACCTCGTCAACAACAACGGATCGGCCGCCGATCAGTCGCAATTCCATTTCCACGTGCATCTGGTCCCGAGGTACGGGCGTGACCGCCTACTTCACCCTTGGGAGAGGTCGTATGGCAACCCGGACCAGATTCACTCCATCGCTGAAATTCTCCGCGGCGAACGAGAACTTCCGCGACCTGAATAGGAAATACTGCGGCCCTTGAAGCTAGCTTCGGGAGTATGACGCAAAGCTACGCAGACTTTTCAGCACTGTCGATCACTGGTCCTGACGAGGATGGGATATTAGATATCTGCATCGACACGCCGGGAAAACTAAACGCGGTGGACGAAGCGAAGCACCTCGCGCTCGCTGATGTATGGAAAGCCGTTGATTCTGATCCCGACACGCGAGTTGTTGTCATCCACGGGGCTAACGGAACCTTCTCCGCCGGTGGTGACTTAGCCATGATTGAGAAAATCATGGACGACTTTGAGTACCGCTCCCATTCCCTTCGCGAAGCTCGAGACATCGTCTACAACATGATTAACTGCTCAAAAATTATTGTCTCGGCGATTGAGGGAGTGGCGGTCGGCGCCGGACTTGCAGCCGCGTTCATGGCTGATATTTCGGTCGTCGGAAAGAATGCCCGTATTCTCGACGGGCATACCAAGCTCGGAGTAGCGGCCGGCGACCACGCTGCGATCATTTGGCCGCTTCTATGCGGTATGGCGAAAGCGAAGTACTACTTGCTGACCTGCGATTCGATGTCCGGGGAAGAAGCCGAGGCTATGGGCTTAGCAAGCGTCTGTGTCGATGACGAAGAAGTAATCAACGAGGCTTACGCCATCGCCCGGAAGTTGGCCGCCGGAAGCCAATCAGCCATCCGGTGGACAAAGTACAGCTTGAATAACTGGCTTCGGTCAGCAGGACCAGCCTTTGATACTTCCGTCGCTTTGGAGATGTTGGGCTTTACCGGCCCGGATGTTCGAGAAGGGCATGCGGCGATAATGGAGAAGAGAAAACCGAATTTTAGTTGAGTGGCTACCAACTAAAGCTCTTCAAGTGCCCGCTCGAGTTGTTGCAGAGCCCTTAGCGGTTGATTGACCTGAATAGCGTTTAAACCACAGGCGCGAGCTGCTTTCACGTTGACTTGATTGTCATCTAGGAAAACGATGTTCTCCGCTCCCACCCCTAACTGTTGGACCGCATGCAAATAGATTCGGTGTTCTGGTTTGCGCATCCCTACAAACGCCGAGTTAATTACGACGTCGAAGAGTGTCTCTACAGCTAACCCTTCGGTCACGGCGGGCCAGGCTTCAGCAATGTTGTTTGTAAGAAGACCGGTAACGAAACCTCGGTCTCTTAGCTCTGAGATTCGCTGCACTACTTCCTCTACCACTGTCAAATGATCAAATAAAAAATGATTGCTCGCTGGATCCCATATGAGCTCGGCTCCCGGCAGATCGCTGCGGGACCAGGAAAGATAAGCCTGCAGACTCAACTCTCCTCGTTCCAGACGGGCGAATTGCGACTCCGGATCATCATCTCGATATTCCTTGCGACGCGACTGCAACTTTTCTTGATCCACCTGTACGTCCCTATAGAGCTTTTCCATAATCGGCCCTGGAGGATGAGTTATAACCCCTCCCCAATCAAACAAGACAGCCTGAATGTTCGATTCACTCGATGTGACTGTCACTCCCTTCTTCACCTCCGGACGGCTAGGAAATCTCTGGCTCAAGCACTGCATTGTCGGCGCAAATACAAATCGCGGGTAACCCGCTAGACGGCTCGTACGGTGGGCCCGACCTCTCTTATTTCTACCCGCTCAAGCCAATCAGGAGTAACAGGTGGATCGTCGTTGATCAAAACAGCGACAGCTCGAACTCCGTTCGGTACAGATTCCGGCCATGGTGTCCACCCATCGGTCATGATGAGTAGCAAGTCCGGGATCGGGCGGGTTTGAACCGCCGCGTTGATTCCCTGACCGAGGTCCGTGCCCCCACCCCCAATCAAATTCAGGTCGGAAGAACGGCGAACCCTCTGGGGTGTTCCCGCTACTGAGTCACAGGTAAATACCCTTAGGAGATTGAATCGGATTCCCGCGGCACACATCAAGCCATCGATTTCAGCAAGGGCCTGTCCTAGAAGTTCTTCGCTCATCGACGCGCTCGTATCTAGCACTAGGGAGATTTCGGGCAGCCGACTTCTCAAACTGGGGAGTATGACCTTCGACGCGTACGACCATCTGCGACTGGGACGTTGGTAGCTGTAGTCCACAGCACCGGTTATTTCCGCTATGCCTCGACGAAGAGTCGCTCCCAATTCCGCGCGCCAATCGACTCGAGGTTCAAGCAAGCCATTAGCCCAACGTAGCCAGCTGTCTGGAGTTGAGCCGTAGTTTCGGTGATGGGCAACGGTTTCGGAAGCCACCCGTCGTCTAATTAGGTCTCTTTCTTCTGCTCCGATACCTCGGCTGGTGTTTTCTTCGAAAGGTTGATCCCAAGGTCGTGGGTTGCCGTGGGCAGAACTTCCGCAGTCGCGTGAATTGTCGAGGCGTCGTGTGCCCTTAAGGAAATATTCTTCCCCGAACAGCGAGTTCGGCAACCCAAGTCCCTCTGCTGTCGCTGCTTCATCGGGGATTGGATGCCCTTCGATCAAGTCATCGTTGATTTCCGCGTCTGTTGCATCGACCCAATGCAACAGTTCCGGTTCTCGAACACCAATCTCCCTGGCCCTAGCAGCATGTCCTCGAAGTAAGTGACCAACTTGGTGCACCATTTCCGCTCCAAGCAGGTCAACGTCCCAGCTGCTCGTTTCATCATGGTCAACATATAGGCGGAAGTGTTCGTCCCCCGCGACCCCACCAACGTTGTCATCGCTGACAAAGCTCAGGGCGAACAGCGCCGAGGCCAAGTACGGGTAGTTGTAGGCCGCCCACAGTCGAGCTGCCACAAGACGCTCTTCAGAATTCATTCAACAAGCCCAGCCGCCTGCATGACTGGTAGGAACGTTGCGGCCTCCGGTGGCGCACTAACTCCTTCAGGACGGATTTGTGCAAGCACTCTGGCTGCCATTGCCCCGACATCGGGTGCTTGTGCGGTGGTTTTCACCAAAACTCGCCAGCCGGCCAACCACCGTTCAGGAGTTGGATCTGATGCAACAGCTCCAGCTACTGCGGAAAGAGCCGCGTACAGGCGATCGCCTCGTTCGGGGAACACAGCTCCTTCCGGGTCTCGAAGAGCTGCTTCAGGGTCAGGTAGATCCAACTCTTGAAGCCATGTAAGAAACTCGATACCAGCGCCATCACCGACACATCCGATGACCAGGTTTCTCTTGGCTTCTGACGACGCCTCAATGGCCTCGGCCGCAGCCAGTAGCTTCGACACCATTTCCCATGTTCTGGGGCTCGGCCATGCCCTTCCGGCAAGAGCGCGCTCAATTGGGGGTTGTATCGTTAGTGATTGTCTCACCGACAGAAAACCGCCCACCAATGCAGCGCTCGCAGGGACTTGTTTTTTCCAACCTTCAGGAAGGTCCGGAATAAGCGGCGCTGGAAAGCCAGCCACCAAACCTGTGGCGACACCAGCAGGGTCTACTCGCCAATCAAGATGACAAAATCGATTTGCAAGCGGTGAAGACAAGTCCCATCCATCGGCCGCTTGGTCTGGGGGATTTGCCGCCGCCACTATCGCTAGATCTTCAGGCAAGGTCAGATCCCCGACAACCCGCTCTAATACCACACGCAGCAAAGCTGCTTGCACAGCCGGCGGGGCAGTCGAAATCTCATCGAGAAATAGCACGCCAGTCTTGGCATCAGCAAGACGTTTCGCCCATCGGGGAGGAGCGAACGCCACTTCGTGTTCATTGACCACAGGAAGTCCACTGAAGTCGCTAGGTTCACGGATACTGGCGATAACAACCTCGTAGGGCGCTCCGACGGATTCACACATTGAAGCCACCGCTGAGCTCTTGCCAGCTCCGGGAGGACCCCACAACAAAACAGGGATGCGCGCAGCAACAGCCAGAGACAAGGCTTCGATAACCGCATCATTCTGATTCGTCATGTATGTAGTCTCCTCCAAAGAGTCCTGTGCATGACTAGGGGCACTTGTCCGCGCATTGGTAGGCGACATCAACAAGACCTTCGCCCCTGGCGTCTAACAAAACAGACTTGCCTAATTGATTCATGACATAACCCATAGAGAGGCCGAGACGGGGATCAGCGAACCCAATTGATCCGCCCGCTCCCACATGACCAAACGCGCCCTCCCGAATGTTCACCGAATCATGGTCTCCATTTGGTGAGCTGTGATTGTCCATTCTCAGCATAAAGCCCTCAGAAAACCGGGTCGGTAACAGCAACATCGCGTCACATTCAGTAGCTACAGAAACGTCCGTCATTCGCTTGAGTTGAGCCGAGCTAACAAAGTCACCCAAGGCGCAAGGCTGATAGACCCGCGCAAGACCGCGCGCATTGGTGATTCCACCCCCGCCACCAAGTTCGGCAGACCATACTTCTGGTGAGTCTCCCTTCGCTCCCCCTCGATTTCGCCACGCTCTGCCTTGCAGTCCATCGGGATCGGCAAGGAAGGCCCGCGTGAATGCCGAGAATTTTTCTTCAGGCTGTGGGTTAAATGGCCTTAACTCAGAAACACGGTGGTGTTCTTGCGGCGGCAGGCCGATCCAAAAATCAGCATTCGCCGGGTTCGCTACCTCTTCTTTGAAAAAGGTTCCCAGGCTGCGGCCGGAAGCCCGCCGAACCAGTTCTCCCGCAACCCACCCAAAAGACATCAGGTGATAACCATTGCGGGTTCCCGGAGGCCACCAAGGTTCTTCCGCTGCCACCCGGTCACACATGTAGTCCCAGTCAAACGCTGATCCCTTTGGCAGGTCTTCTCGGAAGGCGGCCACACCCGTGGTGTGATTGAGCATCATCCGTGTGGTAACTGACTCTTTGGCCCCATGAGCAAATTCTGGCCAGATTTCAGATACTGGGGCATCAAGGTCGAGAAGTCCTCTATCAGCTAGGAGATGACAAGCAAGAGCGACCCCGCCCTTGGTGCAGGAGTTGACGACTGCGATTGTGTCTTCACTCCAAGGGTTTCCTTCCGTGTCGCTCTCCCCCGCCCATAGGTCAACGACGGTTCGGCCTTCGAACGTGACACAAACAGAGGCACCAAATTCACCCAAATGATGGAAGTTGGATACAAACTTTTCGTGCAGGGGTTCCCAACCTTCGCTAACCGTTCCGTGAATTTCGACGCTCATAGGTGCCAGATTGTCACGTGACGAGCAGTTATGTCTCCTCATTCCCGATGTCCTCAGGTAGTTTCACCGTAATGGCGAAGCGCAAAAAGAGACGTCCAGCTATGCGTCACCCCCACCACGGTTCAGACCCTGTGGTGGCCGGTGAGGTATCACCAATGCGATTTGTACCTAAGGAGATAGGCCGCCCTGATTACGCCGAGACGGGTGTTCCCGTGCTTACGGCTCCCACCGACCTAAGAAAAGACACCTCGACCTTGGAACGAATGCGCCTCGCCGGATCAGCAGCAAGAAGGGTGCTGCGTAAAGTCGCAAGCGAAATCAGCCCGGGCGTAACCACCGATCATTTGGACCAGGTATGTCATGAGGCGTGTATTGACGAGGGCGGCTACCCCAGTCCCCTCAACTACAACGGCTATCCAAAGTCGCTTTGCACATCAATCAATGAAGTCATTTGTCACGGAATTCCGGATGACCGACCGCTTCAAAACGGCGACATCATCAACTGCGACGTGACGATTTTCCTCGACGGCGTGCATGGAGACCACAGTGAAACTTTCGCCGTAGGAGACATTGATCAACGTTCGCAAGATCTCATTCGTACGACTAGAGAGTGTCTCTACCTAGGGATAGGCGCCGTGCGCTCTGGGGGGGTTGTGAGCGATATCGGTAAAGCCATCCAAAACCACGCTGAGTTGTCCGGTTTCGGCGTCGTCAGAGAATTCATAGGTCATGGGGTAGGTGAAGTTTTTCACCATCTACCAAATATCCCCCATTACTACGAACCCTCAGCTCGATTTGAGTTCGCACCGGGAATGACATTCACTGTGGAGCCCATGATCACCATTGGCTCGCCGGCCGCCACTCTGTGGGAAGACGGCTGGACGGCAGCAACCACTGATTTGAGTCGCACGGCTCAGTTCGAACACACAGTCCTAATCAAGAGCGACGGAATTGAGATACTGACGGTGGAGGACGACGAGCCCCAGCCCTTTTTGCCTACCGGAGATACCGCAGACTGGCCTCAAACGATCTCGGTGACCGCTACAAACTCGTAGGATTAAACCAAGCATGTGTAGTCGAAAGATCATAGGAATTCTGGCTCTGCTCTTAGTGCCGTTGACAAGCTGCGAAAACGAACCCAAAGCTCGCCCAATTCCATCGACAACACCTGTTCTGACGACGTTGCGTCCTGAGTTGACGACCACAACAACCGAGAAAGTCGTTCAACGAATGGCCTACACGGTTCAGCCAGGGGACACTCTCGGCAAGATTGCTAAAGCCTTCAACGTAACTGTGTCGGAACTAATGCACGAGAACGGTAAGGAAGACACGATCCTTGGCATAGGAGAAACCCTCTTTATCCCTCCCCCATCGGATGACATTCGCGAGTGACAATGACAGGTGTCAAGTTCCGTATGGTTTCGGCACTGCTGCTCACCTTGGGAATGCTGGCTTGTGCGGCTGACAGAACTCCAAAACCCCTGATCAACACTTCCCCGTCGGTCGTGTCGAAAATCGCTGCACCCGAGGAAGAGGAATTTCGTGAGAAGTATGTGGTTGTTCGGGGTGACACGCTCATCGCTATCTCGGACCGGTTCGGTATCGACTTGAACGATTTGGTGCGCGAAAACAACATTGCCGATCCGACCATGATTTATGTCGGCCAAGTGCTATTGATCCCGCCTCCGCCCGATGAAGCTGACGGACCGCTGCTCACCATCGCTCCACCTACAGATCCTCTATTGCCAACCCTTGAACCGACCACGTCATCAGTGCCGTAGCGACACTTCAACCCGTGCTGCCTGGATTTGTTCGACGTGGCGTGTAACTGTAATTGGGTGTTGCTAGGAAGACACCGGTGACTGAACTAGGCCCAATCCCATCGAGCATCGACGAACTCGATAAGCAGGTCGATGAATGGTGGGAGCGTTGGCGCGGCGTGCCCGCGGTTGACCGTCTGTTTTTTTGCGCGTCAAATCTCGGCGACTTCAGCCTCATATGGCACATTGTCGGAGGCCTTCGGGCGCTACCTCCCGGCAAGAAGCCCGGTACCGCGGTCGGATTTAGCGCCCTTATGGGTTTCGAGTCACTGCTAATTAACCAAGGAGTGAAGAGATTCTTCCTCCGGAGTCGACCCGGGTCCGCCGATGACAACGCTACAAACCATCAGCTCCGCGAGCCGATTACTTCAAGTTTCCCGTCGGGTCACGCGTCGGCGGCATTCTGTGCTTCGGCCGTTCTTGCCCAACGTTCCAAGCTTGGCTCACTTTGGCATTTAGTCGCGGGAATAGTTGCTTGTTCCCGCATCCATGTGCGCCTGCATCACGCCTCTGACGTCACGGCTGGCGCGTGTATGGGCTTCCTGTTGGGCAAAGTCGTCGGAAAGCTTGTACCCAAGGACTAGCCACCTAGCGCTCGTAGGAGTTATCGGGCGGTTCTAAGCCTGAGCGGAAACTTCCATCTCTGACTCGACATCGGACAGATCGAGTTTTACATCGGCTACCGGCTGTTCGATTCGGATCAACGCAGAGCGAATGTCGAGTAGCACATCAGTGACTTCACTAGCGGAGACCAACTCCCGTTGCATGAAGCTCCCCAGAGAGCGGTCAACGATAGAAACAACTTCTCTGACGTTTTCCGGGACAACTATCTGCACGTCCTGAGGTTCGGTCACCAGATGCTCCTATCCACTGGAATCAAATAACCAACTGCTTCCTTTACCCTAGCGCTGTCGGTGACTGCATAACGAGCTTATTTGACACAAGAAACTTCATTGACCAGAGGAGTAAGTTGATATCAATGAGCGACAAAGCACATATTCCTCTCGGCATCACCTACGGAAGCTTGGGTGTTTTCGGTCCATCGGCAGTGCCGGAAATAGCTCAATCGGCGGCCGCGGCCGGATATCAGTCTTTTTGGACCGTTGAGGCCACAGGGACCGATGCGGTCAGCCTCTTGGGAGCTGTTTCTCAAGCGGAGCCAGGACTCGACCTAGCAACCGGGATAATGCCCATCCAGCTTCGCAATCCGTCACTGGCTGCCATGACCGCCGCAACTCTTCAGTCACTCAATCCGGGTCGGACAATCTGGATGGGCTTAGGGGTCTCTGCACCCGGTGTCCTGCACCAACATGGGATCGAGGCTTCTCAACGTCCTATAGCGATGATGCGTGAATACGTCGCCTTAATGAGAGAATGCCTGTCGGGTGAATCTGTTACCTTCCAAGGAGATTTTTGGGAGGTGCGGCGATTTCGCTTGGCGGTGCGGAGGCAAGAACGCTCCCCGAAAATCGTTGTTGCTGCTTTGAATCCACAAATGTTGAGACTCGGTGGGGAAATAGCTGACGCCGTGCTGCTCAATTACATTCCTCCCTCGCACGTCGTCGAGGCGGCTCAACATATCCGGGCGGGCGGTGACGCTCTCATCATGGGCAACGTCCATGTCGCGGTCGCAGACTTTGCTGAGGCGCAACGTTCAGCTCGTAAGGATCTTTTCAACTATGCGATGGCAGATGGTTACGCAAATATGTTCCGCACCGCGGGTTTCGGAACTGAAGTCGACGAACTTCGTTCATATCAAAAGCAACGAGACCGTGAGGGCGCCCTCGGTGCAATAAGTGAAGAGATGATCCAGTCAATCAATTTCATCGGAACTGAGGGCGAGGTCGCTGACTTCGTTCGACAATATTTGAATGCCGGTGTTGAGTACCCAATTGTCATGCCCATGCCCTGGGGCGAAGACCGCAAACTTGTTACGCAACTAACTCTGGAGGCAGCCGCTGCTATCAATTCCTGAGGATCGAATCGATCTGCGCGAACTCCATGGGCCATCGATACCATCGGTCCTTCACTCTGTTCACGCAAGTCGGTCGCCCGGAGATGTAGTCGATCTAGTCTTCGGCGGCGAGTGGGCTGCATGCCAGATTTCCGACATTTTAGTCGGTTCGGGATTTTCGCTTTTGGAAGAAAACATTGCTCGGACGATGATCACGACAACCACCCGAGTCCTTGCCACGCTTCCCGATACCGTCAATGCCGACATGCGACTGTTGTTCGTGGGACTGAATCCCAGTTTCCATTCAGTGAGAGCTGGTTACGGTTTCGCTAGCCCTAGCAACCGCTTTTGGTCCTCAGTAGTGGAAGCGGGGATCATCACGAAGTGGCGTGATCCCGAACACGCGCTGAAGCAAGATCGCGTCGGAATGACCGATCTCGTCAAAAGAGCCAGCACGAGAGCCTCGGAGATAACGAAGGTCGAGTACCAAGAAGGTTTGGCAAGGCTTGACCGTCTTTGTCGTTGGTTGTCCCCAGAGATCGTTTGCGTTTTGGGAATTACAGGCTGGCGAGCCGCGTTGGAAGCTCGGCACCTGGTCATGGGGGAACAGCCAACCAAATTGGGAGGCCGTCCTGTTCATGTGTTACCGAACCCGAGTGGCCTCAACGCGCACACAAGTCACGCGGATCTGGTCAAACGATTCAGAACACTCCTAGAGATTGTCGCGTAGTCCCGCCCTAATCGTTCGTGACAAGTCCGACGGGGCACGCAACGCCCGTGCCTCCCATGCCGCAATATCCGTTGGGCACCTTGTACAGGTATTGCTGGTGGTAGTGCTCCGCGTAGTAGAACTCGTCCTCGTCCAAAATTTCAGTCGTTATTGCTCCATAGCCTGCAAGACTCAGAGCCTTTTGAAAGTCGGTTCGACTCGACTCGGCAACGCTTCGCTGCTGGCCGCTTGAGACATAAATACCTGATCGGTACTGAGTACCGATGTCGTTTCCTTGACGCATTCCTTGAGTGGGATCATGGTTTTCCCAAAAAAGGGCAAGAAGTTGGGCATAACCAATGACCCGAGGGTCGTAGACCACCAGCACAACTTCGTTGTGGCCGGTGAGCCCACTACAAACTTCTTCGTACGTGGGGTTCTTGGTGAAGCCACCTGTGTAGCCCGCGGCCGTTGTCAGAACTCCCGGGGTTTGCCAGAAGATTCGTTCAGCACCCCAAAAACAACCCATCCCGAATACGACTCGCTCACTTGGCTCGGGGAACGGGGGCGTGAGGGACTCCCCGAGGACTTCGTGAACCGGGGGGACTGGCATAGTCACGTCACGCCCGGGTAAAGCTGTCTCGGGCGCCGGCATTTCTAGCTTCTTACTCCATAACGACATAGCTCATACCTCAGCTTCAGATTAGACCAGCATCGGCAGAGAAGCACCGCCCTGCTCTAGCCTTGCAGCATGTCTAGCTCTCTGATACCGCCCGAATCTCTAGCCCGTGTCGGCGAAGTTCTGTCGGAGCCCGTAACTGTTCGGATTGATCGCCGAGAAGCACAGCGGTACGCATACGCCGTGGGCGACGTAAATCCGATTTACTTCGATGTCGATCTAGCTCACGCCGCCGGGTATCGGTCGCTGACGGTTCCTCCTCTTTTCATTACCCACGCCCTTGTTCGGCCTGAACCAGCACAGAAACTTCGACCCGATGGTCTGTACGAAGACTCGACAACCGTTACTTTGAAAGTTTCTCGAATGATGTTCGGCGGGGAGGAATGGGATTTCCTTGAACCCGTTTGTGTGGGTGACGAGATTACGGGAACAACACGGCTAGCAGATTTAGACCAAAAAGACGGAAAAAAGGGGCCATTTGTTCGGCTCGTTCGAGAAACCACATTTACCAATCAAGATGGGCAAATCGTGGCTCGGTCACGACAGATAGGGATCGCAAGATGAGCAAATATCCAACGGTAAGCACCGTCGAAGTGGGTGACGAATTACCTGTCATGCACAAATCCGCGTCAGAGGCAGAGTTGTTTCTCTATAGCGCAGCCAGCTTCAATCCCCATCGCATTCACTATGACCGCGCCTACGCGAACTACGAAGGTCATGAGGACATAGTCGTACACGGCCCACTTCAAGGTTCTTGGCTGACTCAGTTCATTACCGACTGGGCAGGACCTGAAGCTCGCTTGCTCTCAGTGGAGTGGCAAAATCGAGCAAGTGCCTTCGTAGCTGAGGAACTTGAATTCTCTGGAGTGGTCACGTCGATAGATCGACAAAGCGGGTCCGTCGAACTCGAGATCCAGGAACGCAAACACGACGGAAGCCTCTTAATGCCTGCTAAAGCGACCGTGAGATTGGCAGAGTCTTAAGTGAAGATCGCCGTAGATTTCCCGTCGGTGGTGTACCGCGAAGGTCCCGATCAAGTAGTGGCGCTTGCTTCAGCCATCGAAGAAATTGGATACGACGAGATAGCAGCGTTCGATCACGTAGTCATGGGCTACCCAGCAGAGAGCCGTCGCACCATTTATCCAGCCGAGATGCCGGTGCTGGAAGCTCTGATGCTATTGGCGAACATCGCAGCCGTAACCTCTCGAGTGTCGCTTTCGACCGAGGTTCTGGTCCTACCTCAACGTCAGCCCGTGTTGGTAGCCAAACAGGTCAGCACCTTGGACACCCTTTCAGGCGGTCGTGTCCGCTTGGGCCTCGGCGTCGGTTGGCAGGACAGCGAATATGACGCTCTCGAAGAAGATTTTTCCAACCGCGGGAAACGCATGGATGAGGCCATTGACTTGTTGAGACGGTACTGGGGGGGTGGGCGTATTGAATTTCGCGGCGACTACTACCACTCTCACGACATGGGAATGGAGCCGGTCTCTCCCCAAGGTTCGGACCTCCCTATTTGGATAGGTGGAGATAGCCCTTCAGCGCTGCGCAGAACCGCTCAAAAAGCTGACGGATGGATGGCATCGGGGGTAACCGACGAGCAAGCACTTCTCTGTGTCACCGAAATCCGTACTCAGGCAGAAAGTTATGGTCGCGATCCTTCAACTATCGGCTTGCAGTTGATGTTGCAGCCACCCCCTAGAAGCGACGACGACAAGCTTTTCTATTCAAACCTCGATGCTGTAGCTGAACGAGCTGCCATAGTCCACGCGATGGGCTTTGACTGGACCTCGGTAAACGCTACGGCCATATTCCAGTCGGGCGCTCGATCAGTAGATGCAATAGCAGAACAACTCGACTTAATTCACACCCGCATCAGGAACGAAGTCGGCTAAGTCAACATCGTTGTTCAACTACAGGGATTCGGCTAGATCAACGAGGTCTCCCAGCTGATCTATCGTGTGATCGGCGAGTTGCAGCGCAGCAGGGTGGTCCCCGATAGCTACGGTGACCGCGCCCGCTGCCCTACCCGCCAAGATGTCGTGAACTGAATCTCCGACCATCAAATACACACCGTCAAGCGCGTCACATGCTTCGGCCGCGGCTAAGACCATGCCCGGTCCGGGCTTGGCGCCGTAGCCAGAATCGAACCCCATTATCGAAGTAAATAGCTGACCCCACGCCAACGCCTCGATGTGTTCAGTTGCCAGCAGTTCGGAATCATTCGTGGCAACAGCTAGCTTCCAACCTCGTTCAGCCAGTGATTCCAGCGCTGACCCAGCACCCCGGCTCGCTACAACAGTCCGTCGAGACGCCTCATTGAGTGTTTGCTTAAATGCAGCGACATCAATCAAATCGGCAACGAGGTCATCGGTGGTGTCGCTGGTTTCGCTAACAAATGCAGAGTGAGGCAAGACGCAGCGACAAGTCAAGTCGTAGCCGAAAACCTCAGCTGCGCGAATCTTTGCGTTTTGGTCCGCTATCTGGTCGAAAGCCGCACCGACCGCTTCATTCCACGTTGCGTCAAAGTCAAGCAGAGTACCGTCCTTGTCGAAGATGACGGCCTTACCCATGAGGGTCAGCAAGAAGTAGTTCGCAGCCAGTCCCGTCGAGTAGCTGTTCCACCGCTTTCCGGTCTCCTTCGTGGAGTTGCCCGAAAGCCTCCCGAATCCAGTTGAGACATTTCAGTTGGTACGGAAACGGTGTTTGTCTGTATTCATTTCCTTCAATTGAACAAATCAGTTCTGATTCCTGGGCTGTCAGCGCTCGTTCGTTCGCAATCAGAAACGGCGCGTAGGTCCGGCCAATTTCGCAGAGCAAGGCAGACAGCGTTGACGGGAGACCGTCACGGGTGAACCAATCTTTAGTCTCGTCAACCTCGAACGAACTCAAATCATCGATTTGGTAAGCCCAGATCATGCTTCTGGGACTGCATTTAGCCGCTATGAGCGACGAGTCAGGTTCCCAAAAAAATAGCTGGCTGAACTGACCAAACAAGCCGAAGTCTCCGCGGGCCGGGCGGCCACCCAACAAGAACTGGTGCTGGCTCAAATGGTCTTCTAGCAGTGTCAACAAACGAACGAAGCTGCCTTCGATCACATCACGATTGAGGTCAGTGGAACCGACCAATGCCGTGCGTCCCATCTGCCGGTCAGTTATGAATTCATTGATTGCGCGATGCTGTTCCGCGTCCATTTGATTGTCCGACATTAATGGCAGCATGTTGCCTGCCTTCGCAATAGCTTCACCGTAAAGGTGGTGCCATCGATAGTGATACATCACCTTGGTCAACCATTCGTCGCCGTAATCTTCGACAAGATGATCCAAAAATCGAACCACTGGATCTGTCGGCAACAAACTCCGCTCGGAATAGTCAGTTTCGAGACGCATGATCTGGGGGGACGAATCCACCATAGATTCCGAATATCCGTTCTCGCCATCATGGAAAACCAACACCGGGATAATTGGCACCGGCGCTTCAGGAAACCCTTGATCTTCGGACGAGTTCCGCACTACCCACCTATGGGGGATGCGGCGGTATCGCAGTACCGCTCGCATTTTGATGGAATACGGGGAACCGTATGCTCCTACAAGCGTCATATGGGGTGAATCCACGGGCTTCCTCCATCCACCAAACCCTTTACGGGTAGGAACCTGAGCAGCGGTTCTGTTAAGCAGCTTCATCATTGCACGGAACACCCGACCTCCGGATACCAATTGAAGCTACGTTTGAGAGATGAGCGAACGAGATCTAATTGTCGACAATCTTGATGCGTGTTGGAGCAGCGTCGTTGAGTTCTTAGGCGGGATTGACGCTTCACAATGGCAGCATCAATCACTATGTCCTGAGTGGACGATTAAGGGTGTCGCTGCCCATTTGGTGTCCGTGGAACAGGTCTTGTCTAATTGGATGCCGAGCGGCCCCGACAGCCCTCCACCCTTCGAAAAAGTCGCAGAGTACTTTTCGGCGGCAATGGAGATGCCGGAAGAAGACTTGGTAGCGCACATGCAGGCGACCTTTGACGTAAGACGTGAGAACCTTTCGAACACCAGTGACGAGGATTTTGAACGGCCAAGTATCACCCCGGTCGGTCCCGCCACTTATGGAAGGTTTATGGCAGTTCGCGAGTTTGATTTTTGGATGCATGAACGTGACTGCCGCACACCACTTGACGCACACACCAATAACGGAGGGCCACCCGCCGAAATGGCGTTGAACGAAGTTCATCTCTCAATCGGGTACATAGCTGGAAAGAAGATCGGTCTGACTCAAGGTCAATCGATTCACTTTGACATAAAGGGTTCAGTGGAACGCGACATTTACGTCGGGGTAGATGACCGGGCGACGGAGGTCGAATTCATTGATGAGCCCACGGTCATTCTGCATTGCGACTCGATGGCATTTATGAATCAAGCCTGCGGCCGAATCGATCCAGAGGTGCCAATCGCAGAGGGCACAATTACTTGGTCTGGTGACAACGATTTAGGTGCTCATGCAGCACGGAATCTTCGATTTACGATGTAAACAGTGAGCGTCTTCAGTCAGTAAAACTGGAGATCAGCGTGGGGTTCTCTAGGTTCGCTAGTTCTTGGTTGCGATGATTGACCTCGGCGAGTAGTTCTGGGTGACTCAAGACCCAGAATCTGTTGTCGTACATGGCGCCAATCACTTTGGCTGCAACCTCTCCAGGGTCCATACCGTTTTCTAATGCTGCGGCAATCGCGGCATTTCGCGACCGTGCCTCTTCTGGTGCCTTTGCCGAAGCGCTCCCCGCATCGTTGCTCTGCCGTCGCAAATGCTCTGGCCGATTCCTTTGGGCAGTCGCAATATTCGTACGCACCACGCCCGGGCAAAGGACCGACACACCCACATTTGCATCTTCATCGCGAGCCAGCTCGTGGTGCAAGGTTTCCATTATCGCCACAACACCAAACTTTGCAGCGTTGTAGGGAGCGAGACCAGGGACAGCCATCAACCCCGCTACCGAAGCTGTACTCATGACATGACTTTCTTCTGCCTCAATCAAATGGGGCAAGAAGTGATGCAAACCATGAATCACGCCCCACAACGAAACGTCGATAACCCACTTCCAGTCGACCAACTGTTGATTCTTGACGAGCCCACCACCACCTACGCCCGCATTGTTACAGAGAATGTTGACACCTCCGAATGCCTCAAGTGTTGCGGCACACAAGTCGCCAACAGAATTTTCGTCGGTCACGTCAGTTTTGACTGCAAGAACTGTTGCATCCAGGGCCTCGATTTCCTTTCTCGTTTCGGTAAGCGCCTCGTCTTCGACGTCTGCAAGAACAACCTTCGCTCCCTCAGCGGCAAAGGCGAGCGACAAAGCTTTTCCGATGCCTGATGCCGCACCCGTGACGACAGCTACGCGCCCCTTCATAGTCTCCATGACTTCCTCGTTCCTCTAATCCTCAGAAAACTTGAGCAGTGTCTGTCATTAGTTCAGTTGTTTAATTCGTCGAAGCGTTCAATAACGTCGAGGTATTCGGTGATCATGTCTTCAACCACCCGAGTTGCCGAAATCGATTCGTTCATGGAGCCGACAATCTGGCCCACAAAATAGTTCGACAATTCGACCGCGCCCTTGTTTTCCGGATTCATTGCTGCCCTGTCAACTTGACGGCTGGCATGAGCAATCAGCATCGGTTGCAGAGGCATCGGTAACGTGCCAGGCGAAGACTCTCCTTCCCATTCGTCAGTCCAGGCCGAACGCAATTGACGAGCGGGCTTTCCGGTTCGAGAGCGGGATCTCAGGGTGTCTGAAGACGTTGCAGCAAGGAATTTTTCTTTAACTACCGGGTGGGTCTCGGCTTCCAGCGTGGTCAGCCAAACTGACCCGCACCAAACCCCTTGTGCGCCTAGCGCTATCGATGCAGCTACTTGCCTCCCACTGCCTATGCCCCCGGCCGCTAAGACGGGAGTTGGAGCTACAGCATCAACAATTTCAGGGACAAGCACCATTGTCCCGATATCGCCGGTGTGCCCACCAGCCTCGTGGCCTTGAGCAATGATTATGTCGACGCCCGAAGCTACGTGGCGCACGGCGTGAGCTTTCTTGCCCGCCAGCGCACCGACTAGCACCCCGTTTGCGTGGGCCCGTTCAATCATGTCGGGAGGAGGTGGTCCGAGGGCATTCACGATCAATTTGATCGGGTGCGAAAATGCGACGTCCATTAGAGGTACCGCCTGCGCGTATGTCATCGGCGGTTCTGACTCAACAGGTACAGCCCTGGGGCTTTCCTTAGAGTCCTCCTTTGGCAGCGGAGGAACGGCGTAACGTTCCATCATGTCTTCGACAAAATCACGGTGCCCTTGCGGGATCATGTCACTCAGGTCACTCAACGACTTCCCGCCTTCTGCGGATCCTTCATACTTAGCGGGAACGATGATGTCGACACCAAACGGCTTATCGCCAACTTCATCTCGTATCCATTGCAAATCGATATCTAGCTGTTCTGGGGTGTGGCCGGCCGCCCCTAGTACGCCAAAGCCTCCAGCTTTGGTCACAGCAGCAACCACATCTCGACAGTGAGTAAACGCGAGGATGGGAACATCCACGCCAAGCATTTCGCAGACAGGTGTCTTCATGAACTCGAAACTAGGCCGAAGATGACCTTCTCGGCTACTCAAAACCACAGAACAGTAGCTACGTGACCACCGATAGAGGATTCCATCAGGCTAAATTCCTTCAAAATTTTGGGGATAAATGCCAACTGGTGTCGGTATCTAGGCTCTGCGCTGCAAAACTGTCATTATGAGTCTCACAGCCGTTGGTCACAGTTACTTCGACGTCGATAGCGGTACCCAACTAGATGCTTGGTATCCAGATGCCGCTATCGATCCCAACAGATCATGTCTTGCCGAACAGCTCGGGCTCATTGAAGGTCGACCAATTGAAACAACTATCGATGATCTTGAGGCGCCCGCCGTGGATCTCGCCGACGCATACCTGAGACTTCACATGCTGAGTCGAAGAGAAATCCGACCACACGAGGCCAACCTCGAAGGAGTGTTCGGACTTTTGACCAACTGTGCGTGGACTAGCGCGGGCCCGGTACTGCCCGATCGTGTGGACGAACTCCAAATCAGTGCTGCTGCAGCGGGCAGTGGTGTTTCCGTGACGTCAGTGGACAAGTTTCCGAGAATGACCGACTACGTAATTCCCACTGGTGTTCGCATCGCTGATGCTGACCGGGTCAGATTGGGAGCACATCTCGCTGAGGGAACCACAGTGATGCATGAAGGCTTCTGCAATTTCAATGCCGGCACTCTAGGTCCTTCGATGATCGAGGGAAGAATCAGTGCCGGAGTCGTAGTTGGCGCCAACAGCGACGTCGGCGGAGGCGCTTCAATAATGGGCACCCTCTCTGGTGGAGGCAAAGAAACCATCACAATCGGAGAAAACTGCCTACTCGGAGCCAATTCAGGGATCGGCATATCACTTGGTGACAACTGCACTGTCGAGGCAGGTTGTTACGTAACCGCGGGAAGCCAAGTGACTCTTCCCGACGGTTCCGTCGTGAAGGGCAAAGAGCTATCGGGCAGATCTGGAATGCTCCTCATCCGAAACAGCACCTCAGGTGCCATAGAAATGCGAGTGCTCGATCCCGACAAATGGGAAGGCATAAACCAAGCGCTGCACGACAACTAGTCGCCGACACGCAGCCAATCGACGCAACTAGCATTCACTTATCCATTTGAGGGGGCGGCAGTAATGACCTATGTGACAGATCGGGTGATCCATGACGCCGACGCCCACACAATGGAGCCTCCTGAGTGGCTTGACGAGTTCGCGTCCAAAGAGGTTCGGGACTACGCCCGAACAAAGTTCTTTGCTAATGAGGGAAGCCCCATTTTCAACGAAATAGACCAATGCAGGGTTCTTCAATCTGACCCAGAGTTTCGGGCGTCAGCTGAGAAAGAAATAATGCTGCGCAAAAATTACCGAGCACACGGAGCTTGGGATTCGCTAGATCGTAGCGAGGCGCTAAACCATATGGGCTTTTCAAGCCAGTTGATCTTCCCAACAATGCCCAACACGCTGCTGGAAGTCATGGAACATGAAGCACCACCCAAGCTCACCTACGACACTGCTTCAGCCGCCAATCGCGCACAAATTGCTTTTTGCAGCAATGATCCACGTCTACTGCCAGTCGCTTATATCCCGCTTCAGGATTTGGTCCTTGCGGCACCATGCGCTACCGAAGCAATCGAGGCGGGCGCGTCGGCGCTACTCATCCCAAACCGGATGCCTAAAGAACATGCCCACAGCCACATCGCATTTGACGCGATTTGGGCTCAGGCTCAAGAGGCGGGCATACCAATCGTCATGCACGTTGCAACACCGGAATTGGTCATGCCGCCTCAACATAGAAACAACGGTCTACCTCCCGAACCAGACTTCCACGGAGGAGGAGAAAATTTTAGATCAGTGTCATATATGGCCATCTCTTCTGCTCCGGTTCAAGCTCTTACGACGCTAATTTTCGATGGCGTTTTCGAGAGATTCCCGGATCTCAAAATGGGGGTTATTGAGCTTGGGGCTGCATGGCTACCATCGTTTATGCGGCAGCTCGAAGCTGCTTTCGACGCGTTTGAACGACATGAGCAACGTCTCAAGGTCCTGCAACAGCGACCTTCGGAGTACGTCAAACGCCAAATACGAGTGACTCCATTTCCCACCGAACCGACCCGATGGATAATCGAAAACACCTCAGACGAAGTTTGTATGTTCAGTTCTGACTTTCCACATGTCGAAGGAGGTCGCAACCCTCTCCGACGTTTTGACAATGAAGTTGCCGCTTTGTCTAGCGAAGTGCAGAACCAATTTTTTCGAACGAACTTCGAAGATCTTATGGGCGCTGGTATGCCCAATCTGCGAAACCAATCGAGTTGATATGGGAATAAGACTCGACAAGTCCTGGGAAAACCTTGATCCTGAGACCATCGCCTCCCTCCCAGCACAACTAGGCGTTTATCACGTCGCTGACGAAAATGGCACCGTCTTGTCCGTCGGTTATGCAGGCGCGAGGCACCTATTTGGCATTCGCACCGCACTCGAAGAGGAACTCCGCTTGCACGGTGACCGAGCGTCCAAATTTCGTTACGAATTTACTTCGAATTACCAAAGTCGATGGGACGAGCTTCTAATGCTTCATGTGTACGACCACGGCCAGCTTCCGGATCACCAACGTGCCGAGGAAAACAGAGTTGGCCGATTGTCCCCTAACTGAGAGATCAATATGGATTTCAGCCTTACCGAAGAGCAACAACTAATCGTCGAAACCACCCGTCGCTTTGTTCAAAGCGAGATCGTTCCTTTAGAGGATGATTTGGATCCTGACGCGGGGGCGCTGAAACCCGACGACCACGATCGTCTCTTAGCGATGACCCAGGCCATGGGGTTTTACGGGCTGGACATACCCGAGGAATACGGTGGTCCAGGTTTGGACACCACAACCCGCGCCCTCATGGCGATCGAGATGTCCCAACATAGAGCCGGGTTGTATAACCCCTGCTACGGGGTATTCGGTGGTGCTGGCCTAGCTCAACTTTATGAGGCAACCGACAGCCAAAAGGAGCGGTGGCTCTATCCGACCTTGCGCGGAGAGAAGAAAGGATGCTTTGCGCTCACCGAACCGGCAGGGGGCTCCGATCCAGCTCGCGCGATTCAAACCCGAGGTTTTAAAGACGGCGCTGAATGGGTCCTCAGCGGCTCAAAGCTCTACATCTCGGGAGCCGACAAAGCCGATTATGCCTTGGTCTTTGCCCGAACATCTGATGACCCAGGCCGAAATGGGGTGACAGCGTTCATCGTTGACACTGATACCCCTGGGTTCCACGTTCGACGTGTAGTCCACACATTGAGGGCAACCCATTACGCAACAGAACTCCACTTTGATGAAATGCGCGTCCCTGAAGAAAACATTCTGGGAGAAGTGAACGGCGGTTTTGCTATAGCTAACGACCGACTCAGTCGGCAACGCATTCCTTACGCAGCAGGATGTGTAGGCCCCGCCATCAAGGCCCAAGAGATGGCCATCGACTGGGCCAAAAATCGAGAAACTTTCGGTTCTCCTCTGGCCGAAAAACAGGCGATCCAGTGGATGGTCGTCGATAACGAGATCGACATCCGACACGCCCGTTATTGCGTCTTGGAGGCTGCTCAGAAGGCCGACAGCGGAGAACGATTCCGCACCGAAGCCGCTATGGCAAAACTGGTCGCTACCGAGGCCAGCAGCAGAGTCATTGATCGATGTATCCAAATCCACGGCGGGGTCGGAGTCACTAAGGACCTGCCACTTGAACGGTGGTACCGCGAATTAAGGATTAGACGCGTGGGAGAAGGTCCCAGTGAGGTCCAAAGATTGATTATGGCTCGCGACATCCTTGGGGGAAGTTTTAAATGAGCCGCGAAGATCGGCCTCTTCCTCTTGACGGAATTACCGTGCTTGATTTAGGCCAAATTTACCAGGGGCCATACGCTGGCTTTCTTCTTTCAATGGCCGGCGCTCGGGTAATAAAGGTGGAACAAACCCGTGGCGAACCGCTGAGGGCAAGAGGGGACTCCATCTCCTATGCCGCACTCAATTCCTCGAAAGAGACAATCACTCTCGATCTCAAGTCGGATGAGGGACATGAAATGTTCCTTGGTCTGGTTGAAGGTGCCGACGTGGTACTTGTTAATTACGCCCCCGGTGTCCCGGAAAAGTTGGGTATAGATGCTGAGTCTCTTTGGCAAATCAATCCCCGGCTGGTCTTCGCCCACGCTTCGGGCTTCGGGCTAAGCGGCCCCGATTCAATGCAGACAGCGATGGATATCACCGTGCAGGCTCACATGGGCCCGATGAGTGTCACCGGGCACCCGGATCAACCACCAGTGAAGGCAGGCGTCGCGTTCATCGACTTTCTGGGCGGTACGCACCTTTATGGCGGAATCGTCGCCGCGTTGTTGGATGTTCAGAAAACGGGAATGGGGCGAATTGTAGAAACATCAATGGCGGAGGCCACGTACCACACACTGTGTTCAAACATGCTGTCGTGGCATCAGACCGGGACTGCCCCTCGAACGGGAAACAAGCATGCCGCTCTAGGAGTAGCGCCGTATGACGTCTATAAATGCTCCGATGGCCACGTGGCTCTTATCTCAGTGACGAACCGTCATTGGCGAGCGGTTCTCGAAGTTATAGGTCGAACCGACCTTCTAGATGAACCGCGATTTCGGCACAACACAGACCGCGCTGCAAACATGGATGAGGTCGATCAAGTGGTCGAGCAGTGGACCGTTGCTCGCGAACGTGACGAAGTTGCCTCACAACTATCACAGGCCGGTGTTCCAGTAGCGGTGGTGCGCGACCTAGATGAAGTGGTCAGGGACTCCCACCTTATTCAACGCGAATTTCTACAATGGGTCGACCACGACGGCCTGGGCGAAATTCCGTTGCCACACAGCCCTATACGGTTTCATGGTTCTCGACTCCGAGAACTAGAAATTTTTCATGGCGTCGGCGAGGACAACGAAGCAGTGTTCGGTGAGTTTCTGGGTCTTAGCCCAGAAGAGATCGAAGAGCGTCGTCAGCTGGGCATTATCTAGAACAAATTGCTGGTTTCACTGGAAACTGGCTTCTCGAACCAGCCAGCCAAACACAGGTTCCAGATCCTTCAACATTTCTGGATGCCATTGAACACCTAGAATCCGGCCGTCGCAGTGCTCCACACCTTCCACGGTCCCGTCGGACGAATAAGCGGTGGCTCGTAGATCCGCTCCTACTCGATCGGCTGCTTGGTGATGGAACGAGTTGACCATCGTTGTTGGTCCGTACAGTTCGAACAGGATGCTTTCAGATTCACAAGAGATCGCATGAACTAGTTGTTGACGATCCCGGGTCGCTTTTGAGTGTCCATCCCCGTCCATCGCATCGAGGTGTGGAATCAAGCTTCCGCCAAAGTGCACGTTGATGACTTGAAGACCTCGGCAAATTCCCAATACCGGTATTTCCGCGTCTACGGCAGCTTGTAGCAACTCGAACTCAAAGGCATCTCGTTCCTTGGAAACCCTGTATGAACTTTGAGCTGGACCATTCCACCGCGCCGGGTCTATGTCTCCCCCACCACTGAGAACGACTCCGTCTAGGCGCGTCACATATTCAGATGGGCTGTCTATGACCGGCAGTTCGACGGGCAATCCACCAGCTTCTCTAACCCGAGATGCATATTCCCCGAAAAACCAGTCAACAGGACTACCGGCGAGATGTGGAGCCTTGGGAGCTATATCTGAACCCAGTGCTGTCCGACCGGTGATGCCAATAAGTGGTGCCACGAAGAGAACCGTACGCAAAACTGGACCTATGTATCGAATCTTGCACTGGATATCTCGACTGGAAGCAGCCAGTTATCTGGTTCTCTTGGTTGCAACGGCCTTTAAGTACTTGGCTGATTACGACCGAGGGGTGACGGTGATCGGGCCGATTCACGGAGTGCTGTATTTGGTTTTCGTAGCAGCCATACTCCGTTGGTTTCCGGAGTTGAAGTGGAGCTTCAGAAGGGCACTCGCAGCCATGGTTCTAGGTTCGATACCTCTTGGGGGTTTCTTAGTGGACCGGTGGATTCACCGCGCCGCTAACTAGCCGCATCAAGTTCGCCCTATTCGCCGATGAAGTCGGGACTGCGCTTTTCCACGAAGGCAGCTATGCCCTCCTTCCCATCGTGGGTCCCCATCGCTGCAGCGATTGTCACTCCTTCAACCTCGCCTGCCTGTTCAAGGGAACTATCAAATCCGGCGTACACGATTTGCTTCGCATGACCTAATGCCCATGCCGGACCATCAGCGAGTGACTGCGCTATTTCGGCTGTAACAGCGTCAACTTCGTCGTCGGGCACGACCCGATTAACCAATCCCCAAGCTTCGGCTTCCTCGGCTGAGAGGACTCTGTTTGTGAGGGTGAGGTCAAGCATTCTTCTGACACCAATGTGGCGAGCGACGAAATACGTGGACGTGCCATCTGGGGTGACTCCTGCCCTGGTGTAGGCCATCGTGAATTTTGCTGATTCGCCTGCGACCACAAGATCAAAGGCACTGACAATCGAAAGTCCCGCTCCACCTGCAGCCCCGTTGACGCCGGCCACAAAGGGTTTCGGCATTCGATTCATCTTGTAAATCCCGCCATGGAAGTCCGTGAGCATGCCACTTGCCAGCTTCGGCAAACCCGCGCCAGCTTCATGAAACTCCTTCAGATCCCCGCCAGCATGAAAGACTTTGCCTTCGGCAGTCACAGATACGGCCTTGACTTCTTTGTCCCATTCGATCTCGAGCATTACGTCACGAAGATCACGCGAGAACTGGGGGTTGACTGTGTTAGCGCCGTCAGATCGCGCAAAGCGCACGTGTGCGACGCCATCTCGCACTTCGTATTCAATTGTTTCTAATTCCATAGGGTCGTCCTTTCAGGTTTTATCTTCTTTACTCGCTTCAACGAGCTGCAGGGGCCAGATCCCTAGCTGCTTGGACGGGATCGATATCTCCGAACGGCATGATCGAAATAGCTGAAGTCGTTACGCCCATGGCGTGGTATCGATCAATATGCTCTCGACACTCTTCGGGATGACCGTGCACGATGAGTTCGTCGACAACATGATCGGGAATGGCGTCCAATGCAGCTTTTCGATCTCCTGCCGCCCATGAGGTCCACATCCCGTCGAGTTCATCGGAACGACCTAACCATCGATGAAAGTCGGCGTACACAGGAACATTGAGATACGCGGCGATGGCACGTTTAGCCCCGGCTCTTGCCACTTCCGCGTCAGGGTTGGGGCAGCAAAATATTCGCGCAACTATCTCCTTATCAGCACCGCCCTCTTCAACATATGGCCTGACTGTGCCAACATCTTCGGCGGAAAGCCAGTTGATAATCGCACCGTCGCCTTCGCGTCCGGCTAAACGCAACATGCCCGCGCGTAAGGCTGCTATGAGAATTGGTGGCTGCGGTTCAGGGACTCGTCTCAAAGTGAAGCCCTGAACTTCGAAGCCATCGAATTGTTCCGTCACTTTTTCGCCCGTCAGTGCTTTACGCAAGAATCGCACCATGTCACGGGTCCGTTTGTATGGCTCTTCGAAAGGAATCCCGTTCCAAGATTCGACAATGACATTCGAGGAAGAACCGATTCCCATGACAAACCTGCCCGGAGCCGCCTCGCACATCGATGCAATGTGTTGCGCCATTAATGCCGGTCCCCTGGTGTATGCGGGAATGATCGCGACGCCGAGCCGCATGGTCGGCGCCCATTGGGATGCCAAAATCAGCGGCGTGAAGCCGTCGGTTCCGTCCGCCTCTGAGCTCCACAAATCTGTGTATCCCAAGTCGGCGAATTCTCTGTACAGCTCTTGCTGTTCACTCAACGGTGCGTCGAACGGGACTGTGATCCCATAGCGGATACTCATGTTTTCTTGATCCCTTGTTCAAGCGAACTCCTACACCGACATTAGCCAGATCATTTGGATGCTTACCTATCAACATGGGACTTCGCCAACAAAGCAGTCTCAGTGTCCCACCCCAATTACAAACTAAATCCATGACTTCACAGCTACGCCTCATAGAACTGCCTCCACAAGAGTCACCTCGGTTGAACCGCAAGCTTGACCACGAGACCCGGAATCTGGGGCGACGAGGGGTAGTCGCCGCTAGGGCTGCCCTAGCCAGTGCTCGTCAATTGCCTCAAGTGGATTTGGACGCCGCGTAAACCGCACAGAGTCAAGGTTCTCGAGCACCGAGTCTGTAAGCACAACAGAGGACAATGTTCATTACATCACCCTTGAGCCACCGTCCTGACTAAGGTTGGTATATGTCAGAAATCGTGATCGTTGAAGCCGTTCGTTCACCTGTTGGTAGACGCGGCGGCGACTTAAGCAATATTCACCCAGCTGATCTGCTTAGCGAAGTACAGACGGCCCTCATCGAACGTAGCGGGGTCGACCCCGCCTCTATAGGGCAGGTGGTTGGCGGATGCGTAAGCCAAGCAGGTGAACAAACAGCAAATATCGCTCGGACCGCTTGGCTCGGCGCTGGTATGCCCTTATCTGTCGCAGCGACGACTGTTGATGCGCAATGCGGTTCGAGCCAGCAGGCAATTTCCTTGGCATACGGGCTAGTTGCTTCGGGTGTTGTTGATAGCGCTGTCGGCTGTGGTGTCGAGTCAATGACTCGGAATCCAATGGGGTCGTCCTACAAAAAAGGTCAACTTACGGCAACTCCTAGGTACAAGGAGCATTACGAGTACACGACTCAATTCCAAGGCGCCGAACTTCTAGCGAAAAAGTGGAGCATCAGTCGAGAGGAGTGCGACGAATTCGGTCTGAGAAGCCAGGACAACGCAGCGCGCGCCTGGGACGAGGACCGCTTCGCCACCCAGATCGTGGAAATTGATGTTCCGGTTCTCGACGAGGAGGGTGTCGATACCGGGGAGAGGCAGCTCGTATCGAAGGACGGCGGCATTCGGCCGACCACTCTTGAAGCCTTATCTCAATTAAGCCCAGTCATGGACGACGGAGTACATACCGCCGGCGCATCGTCACAAATCAGTGACGGGAGCGGGGCGGTGCTCATGATGACTGCAGAAAAAGCCGAGGAACAGGGATTGAAACCGATGGGTCGCATCATCGATACCTGCTTAGTTGGAAGCGACCCTGTGCTTATGCTGACCGGCCCAATCGAAGCAACCCATCATCTGTTGGAACGAAACAAGATGACGATGAGTGATATTGACGTCGTCGAGATTAATGAAGCTTTCGCTTCAGTGGTCTTGGCATGGGCTCGCGAAATGAACCCAAAGATGGACACTGTGAACCCTAATGGCGGCGCTATAGCGTTGGGACACCCACTTGGAGGTACTGGCTCCATCTTGATGACCAAGGCCTTACACGAACTGCACCGAGCAGATAAAGAATTCGGGCTTGTGACCATGTGCTGCGGCGGCGGTCTCGGGACCGGAACGATTATTCAACGGATGTAGGGCGTCAAGCTAAAATATCGGCCTCATAGTTCAGAAGACTGTCTTGGTAACAAGATCAGACTGTCCATGGTTCACGGTTCGGTTCCGCCATGCTGGTAACAACTCAAACCAGAGTTCCATGTCTCCGCTCATCTTGAGTCGCCCCTTCATGTATTCGGCTGCGGGATCAGCGCTGTGTTGGAACAGCTGGGTAGCTAGTTCGTAAGGAATCGTCAGTTCTAGGTCGCGGCCGCGGCCTGAACCCAGGTAGGCGTTGGCGATCAGTCCGTTTTCTAGCTCAGCAGTAATGGTGATTTTTCCCTCAGGGGCGCCATCAATCTTCGCGACCACGAGCCCTGTTGCCTTACCAAGTTGTGGTCGTTGTAGGGCCGCCCATTGGGAAACAAATTCTTCGCTGAGAAACTGCATCAGTCTGTATCTCCGATCAAGTCTCGTAGCCCGGAAAATAAATCATCTTCGAGTTCTTCAGTCTGAATTCGAGATCGCAGCAACATGTACTCCTCATATGGGTGGATCGCATCTTGAACTTCGTCAGGCAATCCAAACCAAAAGGGTGACTCAGGATCTACTTGAGTTCCGTGAGCAAGCAAAGCTTTTCTTCTCACCGAATTGTCAACTGGGATCATGGCGGTGATCCGGTCATCTCTGTCCCTACCGGCCAACCACTTATCGTCGTATGGTGACTCAAGGCCGCGGTCAAGAAAGGCTTGGTGCGTGAGTAACAGCCTCTGTTTTGACCAAATCGGGGCGTACAACTTCGAGGGTTCAAAGGGCTCACCCGCTTCGGGATACCAAGAAGGGTCCCCTGCTCTGTCATATGCAGGAATGCTGATCGCCGTGACTTGGAGATGGTCAGGGTGCGGATATCGATTCTGGACCTCCGGATAGGTCATTACCACCTGTGGCCGTACGCGACGAATCACTTGTACCAGCCTTCCTACCGCAACATCTAGGTCGGCGTTGCAGAAGGCTTCGGGATTACCGTTGGCCTCACTGTCCGGCATACCCGAATCCCGGTAGCCCAACATGACGACTTCGTCGTAACCAATGATCGCTGCAGCCGAGTCAAGTTCGGCTTGACGCACTGAAGTCAAGTTCTCCTTCACCTCTGGGCTGTCCATCGCCGGGTTGAGAATGTCTCCCTCTTCCCCACCGGTGCAGCAAACCAATGTTGTCCGTATGCCTTGAGACGAGTAGAGGTTGACCGTTCCGGGACCTTTTGATGACTCATCATCTGGATGGGCATGGATAGTGAGAAGCGACAGCGACATCAAAGCCAAGCTAGCAATCGTTGCGCTTCGCGCACAGCTATAGGAACTCCAATTTAAGGAGCCGGGGTGAGCTCCACCATGCCAGTCTCTTCGTCTATCGAAACCGCGTATCCGCATAGGGAAGCCAAACGCTCTCGACCTTCTTCCGGACCTGACGCAAGTAACTCATCACCAGCTCTAAGCGCCACCGTTTTCCTCGGGTTGTAGATGTATCCAGAAGCCCGGCGAACAGCTAAAACGTGATAGCCCGGATCGACGGCCAAGCCCAAGGAGCCGAGGGTCGCATCGTCAGCGTTCGAACCTGGAGCTACTGGAACTTGAACCACAACATCATCAGTGTCACCGAGTGCCAGTGCCAAAACTGGGTGCACATCCTCTTGGTCGAGTACCAGAGAAACGATTTGAAGAGCCTGGTCCCCGATGTCTTCTGCGGCTTCAGCTAGATGCAACAAACCACGTAGCTCTGACGGGTCAACGTCATCGGCCGCCGCTCGAAGAACCCATGTCTGCAACGACACTTTCATTTCATCCAACCGCTCTTCAAGTGCACGCACTTCTCTCGCCAACGAAAGATCTTGCAGGACTAATGCCGAATAGGCCAAGCCGATGGCTGTTTCGGAAACATTCTTCATTTCGACCAGCGTGTCGACGGCTCGATCAAGATCGGTCAACATGCTTGACGTGTCCACCGCGGGAGGTATCCAAGGCGCCGCGGCGGCGAGTTCTCGAAGCCGGACAATACCCGCCGGTTCACCCCTCATGAACAGTGCATCGCCTGCCTCGACAATTTCATCTCCACCAACGTCGGTGAGCCAACGTCTACCACGTTGAATAGCAACAACACGCATGCCCACAACTACCGGTAGCTCCATGTCTGAAAGAGGTCGGTTTGCTAGGTGGCTGCCGTCGGCAACGACGAGGCGGTGCGAGACTTCAGCCGCCTGCGCTAGGTCAACGACCAAGGCCCGCGGAATACCGATGTTGCGTAACACGATCTTGGCTATGTCGACTGCTGCGTTTGCTATTTGTTCAATCGAAGAAACAACCTGCAACACCGAACTCATTCCGTCCACTTCGCGAGGGTGCCGAACTGCAAGCATGGCTAAAGAACGCATCTCGTGAACAAGGTCGGACATCTCTTCTTCAAGACCCAGCACGGCTTCAGCCATTCCTTCGTCGTCGAAGTACAGAGCCGCGTAGGCGAGATCGACCATTAACTCCGAGGCGTCTTTCGACTCGGCTAATAGGGTCTTTAGATTTCTTGGTTTGTCATCCATGACGTGTCTCACAGGCTAGGCAATAGGAACATGTTGAGGGAACAAAATAAAATTTCCAGGATCGAAATTGGCTCATTGACGACCGTCTCTGCAGGTTCATGACAAGCCCATCCAACCGATCGTGAGAACCAAAGCTGCTGCTCCTCCAAGATCCACGGAACTTGTTACCAGTGGCATTCCGTAGGTGTCAGGGTCAACTCCAGCTCGTACAGCGAGTGCAGTGCCGTAATAGCCGATGGCTCCAGCAAGCACGGTGGCGATGGTCCCACCAATCGCAGAAATCCAAACCAGAGAAGCTGTTCCGGGCGATTCAAACCCAAAAACCAGACTCGCTATCTGAGCTAACAGGCCATTCAGGATTAAGACGGGCAAAGCGAACGCCAAGCCCGCCATTAAGTCTCGACGAGCAAGCCGGCCAGGGATCGCTGTCGGGTCAATAACCCCAAGATGGAACTTAGAAGAAAGTCGTCCCGACAAAATCCCTCCAATGGCCCCCGCAGTGGCTAGGCAGGCTGGAACCAAAATCAACATTGCGCGATTGGCAACAAAGGCCGATAGTTCGTGTTCGATCACCACACCTGCGACTACAAGCAAGATTCCAGTGGTAAGGAGAATGGGTAGAGATTCGATTAAGACCTGTCGCACGAGGAGCAACATTGTGCGGCGACTCCACCAAAGGCTTACGGCGGTCACGAGAACTAGGATCATCGCAAGAATCTTTGGCAAAACGGTGATGTCCAGTAAGAGGCTGGCGACAAGTAGCGCTGGAAGGGTCACAACATCACCCACTGCAGATACGAGCGGGGCGTTCACGTCGTCTAAATCCCACCCACGCTCCGCCGATCGAGCAGCCAAAGCCAAGGTCACGGCGGTCAACACCACAAAAGAGAGCAGAGCGCCAACTGCTGACAGAACCAGTAGATCGGTAATAGCGACCACCGAGTCGAGTCCAAAGATCGGCGCCAAGATTTTCGCCAGCACCGCCAACGCCACCGCCGTAGCTAGAGAGAGAACCCCACAGGCGAAAACATTCTGCATTACTAAAGTTTCGGGTCGACGGGACATGCGAAACGTTCCGGCGTGAATGGAAGTCGCTAACCGACTCCCCAGTGCTCCGAAGATGTTGCCCCGCATCCCGATTGCCGCTGGCACCAAGACGAGTAGCCCAGGATATCGCTCAAGGGTTCCGGTCATGGCCGCCAAAAAACCGCCCGCCACAACCGCGGTGAGACTGCTGAAGCCCAAAGCGACCAAACTTTGTCGTATCCCGACCTTGTCAGGGCCGAGTAAATCGCGGACCCGCGCTGATCGTCGAACTCGAAGACGCGACCCCTCGTTTCGGTCACGACTCGGCAGTCGCGGCGAAATAGGAAGAAGGCGCATGGCTCTAGGGTGGCACTTGGGCGTGCCCTAAACAGGCCTCCTTTTCGTTTGGATGTCGAATTCGTTAGATCGATGTACCAGCTAGACGTTTCATGGCAGCGGAAAGCTCGCGCGGACCTAGGTTTCCGCTGATCCGAAACGCCACCGTCCCATCAGCTTCAATGAACACGAAGTATGGGACCGATGTAGTGCCGAAAGCATCTGCCAGCGTCATTGATGGGGTGTCGGCAATGACTGGATGTTTCCATCCCTCATTTCTGAGCCACGTGGCTGGAGGATGATTTCCTCGTTCGGGTGCTTCGAAAGTTGAAATGGCGATCAAATCGATGTTCCCCGGCAATTCATTCGCAAGAAGCCACTCGGTGAGTTCAGCTACCTCTCGTTGGCAGTGCGGACACCAATGAGCGAAGAACGCCACGACAAGTGGCCGCTGCGCAGGCGCCACGTCAACTATTTGACCCGTCAGCAGGTCCGGGCCCGTAGCAAAGGGTGCCAGCTTTCCTATCGCCAAATCGTTTTCGGTCGTGTCGAATGGGGCTAGGGCCCTCCCCTCCACCAGAGATTCGGTAATCGCTTCTTCGGTTTCTGAAAGGGGCGTCTGCTTTGATTCGCCGCGGCAGGCTCCGGCAATCAACATGGGCACTATCAGTGCAGGGAGGAACCAACGCATCACGGCTTCGACGTTAACTCAGGAACGTTCACGGAACTGAGGACTAACAAATTCCCACTTGCCGACCGCTTCATCAGACCGCGGAAGCAGGACCGCAAGTTGACGTGAAAGAACCAGTAGCTGTCCGTCGGGTGACCAGATCTCGCCTGTTTCGTCGATAAAGCCCTCGCTGCCCGAGAGTTGCCTAAACACCGCTGCGCAATAAGTGTCGGCAGTCATCTCCATTTTTCTGGGATCAGTTCGAAACTGCACTGTGAGTTCAAGGGTTGGCGCATGCACGGCAAAATCGGTGTGCGCCATAATTGCCGGAATCCACGAGTCGGCCATAGCCGCCAGAAGGGCCTCGTCATATGGTTCCGGCTCTGACAACCGAATCCATCCCCCAGCTTCGTATCCGCCGGAGATAGTCGAGGTTTCGGGCACTCCCGGAACTCCCAAGCCCCAATATCGTTCCCAACGACTGTGAAGTGGGACGCGGGGCGGCATCGTCCTCATGAGCCAACTATTTTCAAGGGTTGGGAGTATCGGGAACTCCCGTTGCTCCCATTCGTGTAACGCCGGCTCCACTGCTGCCACCGCAACCAACGCCGTTGCGATCAGCCGATCCTCCTGAGTCATCCGGACTGCCGCAAAGCCCGCTATCTTGCCGAGTCGTTCAACAGTTACTGCCAAGCCAACTGGACCTTCCCTGGGAGCAGACATGAAGTGGGTGGTGACTGTTCGGACACAACGATCTCGACCGAGGTAATGCTGAGCCGCTCGAACCATCAACGCCGCGATGATGCCCCCGTTGGGGCCGTTGACAACCCACCAAGAGCGATCGAAGTTGGCAACCAGACGGCCATCGTTTTGCTCGTCCATCTCCATCGCCTCGGAAAATCGCATCGAGTCCCTCTTATAGAAACATTTTGTTGAGAGCAGCTCTTCCAACATCCTGACTTTAGGTGGACTCAGTGTCCAACCGTCGGCGTAAGTGGCACAATTCAGTTGTGGAAATCAAGCAACTTGAATCAACCAAAGGCTTCGTGATTTACGACCTTCCCAACGCAGGAACTTATGTGGGTCCGACACGGCTAGGTGCCAAACTGATCCCCGGTAACGCCGAGATGTTGGTGAGACACCAAACCTACGTCTTCGGTTTAACTGAACAGCAGAAAAGCGGGGCGACCATTGGTCTCAAGGTAGACGCCAGCGACGCCGAAGGAGCTGTTGTCGCCCTTGCCGAAGAACTGACTGACGAATTTGAGTCTCAGCGGTTGCTCACTAATCCGGGTCTTCGACTCAGCGAAGCTTTACTAGCCCCGGTGCTCCGCCATGACAAACGCAATCCGATCGCTAAGGCTGAACGGGACGGCGTTACTTTCGAAGACGAATTGGTAGCCCTTGGGGCTGTGACCTGTGCTTCCCGATTCGTGAAACCCAACGGTACTTGGAAGGTGGCAATCGAAGGTTTCGATCAAAGCGGACTGGCCATAGCCAGAGAGGTTGAGAATCATGGTGGCAAGGTCCACAGGATTTCGACCGCTAAAGGGTGCGTGTCAGGTGACTTCGACAGTTCAACTCTTGCTGACACCTGGATGGACTCGGGAGCCGATTGTGTCGAAAAGTTGGGGCCTGTCGGCAAACCTTGGGAGATCTGGAATTCAGATGTGGACGCGGTCTTTGTCGGCTCAAAGCCAGGAGCGATGTCCGGCGATGGTGCTACCAGCACGAACGACACCCCGATCATCGCTACTTCCGCAGCCGCGATTTCATCTAAAGCGCTGGCGATTTTGAGGAAGAACAAGGTTCCGGTCGCCGCCGATTTCCTCAGTAGGGTGGGCCCTACACTCGCTTGGTGGGCTTCAGAAGAAACTAGTCCTGACGTTTTGCGCTCCTCTACTACTGAAACCGTGATCGGTTTACTCGAAGAAACCGTTGACCATGATGATGGCCCTTTCATGGCGGCGTGTTACAAGGCAGAAGCATTTATCGAAAGCTGGCAGGAGAAACGACCGTTTGGGCGGCCTCTCGGGTAACGCTGATTTGGACTAACGGAAGTCCCGGCTTGAGATAGTCGGACCAACATCAAGTTTCTCGATTCGCTCAGCAATAATGTTTACGACGCCTTCATGTCGTTCAAGTCTGCCAATAACTGTGAGCGCTGGTTCAGAGCTAAGAACGGGTCGGAACCGTAACCAGCATCCGCCTGAAACAATGACATTGATGAGGCCAGTCTCGTCTTCGAGATTGACAAAAACTGTTCCAGATGCTGTCGCTGGACGCTGACGGTGAGTAACCACACCCGCCACCTTGACCTTGCCAAGTCCACAATCTAAGAGATCGACAGCAGTGACTACGCCCCTACGTTTGAGTTCTTCGCGTACGAATCGGGTCGGGTGTCCATTTGGAGCTATCCCCGTGGCCCACAAATCAGAAATTGCCTCATCTTGTAAGGACATGCCTGGCAAGGATGGGGCAGAAACACCAGTAACGATGCCGCGGAGACGTCCCGCACGCGATTGAGAGACTGCCCCTACCGCCCATAATGCTTCGCGACGGGTAAGCCCGAAACATCCGAAAGCGCCCGCCGTAGCCAACGCTTCCAGTTGTCTTTGAGATATATCCGTACGCCTCGACAATTGCTCCAGATCTTCGTAAGGCCCAGCAGCGGTAACTTCAAACGCTAAATCTGCACCAAAACCTCTAACGGAAGAAAGCCCTAGCCGCACAGCCACGCCATTTGCTGACCCATCGCAAGCTTCAAGCATGGCTCGATCCGCTGAAATATTGAGATCTGGAGTTAGAACCTTTACTCCATGACGTCTTGCATCTTGGACCAACGAATGCGGTGAATAAAACCCCATCGGCTGAGAGTTAAGCAAGGCAGCACAGAAAGCCGCTGGATAGTGATACTTGATCCATGACGAAGCATAAACAAGGTGCGCAAACGAAACTGAATGACTTTCAGGGAAACCATAATTAGCAAAGGCAACCATTTTGTCCCAGATCTGGTCAGCAACTTTCTCGCCGATTTCTCGTTCCAACATGCCCTCATACAGTCGGTACCGGAGACGTTCCATCCGTTCTCGAGATCGCTTAGACCCCATTGCCTGACGCAACTCGTCGGCTTCTGCTGCTGTAAACCCTGCTACATCAATCGCCATTTGCATCAACTGTTCTTGAAAAAGCGGAATTCCGAGGGTTTTCGAGAGAGCCGGCTCAAGAAGAGGGTGAAGATAAGTGACAGCTTCTTCTCCGTTGCGACGGCGAATGTACGGATGCACAGAACCGCCTTGGATGGGGCCGGGACGAATGAGGGCCACTTCCACAACCAAGTCGTAAAAACAGCGCGGGCGAAGCCTGGGAAGGGTAGCCATTTGTGCCCGCGATTCGACTTGGAACACTCCGATCGAATCAGCTCGACACAACATGTCGTAAACCTCGGCTTCTTGAGGTAATGCTCCAAGATCAACATCCACTTGATAAGTGTGAGCAATTAAATCCACGGCGGCGTGCAGGGCAGACAGCATTCCTAACCCAAGCAGATCAAACTTCACTAACCCGACTGACGCACAATCGTCCTTGTCCCACTGCAGTACAGATCTATTGGCCTTTCGCGCCCACTCAACCGGACAAACTTCAACTATGGGGCGATCGCAGATCACCATCCCACCAGAGTGAATACCTAGATGGCGTGGCGCTCTCTCAATCTCCGAAGCCAGTCGGAGAACTTCAGCAGGTACTGGTTTCTGGTTTTCATTATTGGTTCTTCGTTGTGAATGAACTTCCTGATGACGATCGAAAGATTTAGACCAAGCATCTTGTTGTCCAGAGTCGTAACCCAAAGCGCGGGCGGCGTCACGAACTGCCGACCGAGTTCGATATGTAATCACATTCGCAACCTGAGCAGTATGTTCTCTCCCATAACGATCAAAAACGTACTGAATTACTTCTTCGCGTCTTCCACTCTCGATATCAAGGTCGATATCGGGGGGTCCGTCTCGCTCAGGTGACAAAAACCGTTCAAACAGCAACCCAAGCGAAACGGCGTCGACATTGGTGATCCCGAGGGCATAACAAACGGCCGAATTAGCTGCTGAGCCCCGCCCTTGACAAAAAATATCTCGGCTCCGACAAAACGAGACAATGTCCCAGACCACAAGAAAATAACCAGGAAACCCGAGTTCCTGGATTAACCCAAGTTCGTGGGAAATCTGCTGCCAAGCTCCAGCAACTTTCTCAGCGGGTTGAACTCCATAACGACGTCGAGCTCCGTCATAGACGATTTTTCGTAGATAAGCCATTTCATCTAAACCATCGGGACATGGATATGGAGGGAGCTTTGGCGCAACTAGCGATAGATCAAAAGCACAATCAAGCCCTAACTCCGTAGAGGTCTCGACAACACCGGGATACCGAGCAAACCAAAGTTTTTGTTCAACCCCTGACCGCAAATGGGCAGAACCATTAGCAGGAAGCCATCCGTCTATTTGATCAAGCGACTGGCGACTGCGAATCGCCGACATTGCTCTCGCTAAGTGTCGTTGAGTCGGAACCGCGTAATGCACGGCATTCGTACAAAGCAGCCCAACTTTTTGCTCGACAGCTAAATCCGACAAGCAGTCATTTCGAGCATCATCGGAAGGGTCGCCGTGACGCCAAAGTTCAACAAAAACATTTTCGTTTCCAGCAGCATCAATTATTTGACAAAGTTCTTCTCTTGCTCTTGTTACTCCTGCTTGTCGAAACGCATCAGGCACTACACCCCGCCGTCCAGCTGTGAGTATCGCCCAATCTCCGCGATGAGAATCCGCCGCCTCAAGCAACTCCGACATAGACAACCGGGGTGAATTCTTCTCTCCTGCCATTTGGCTTCGCGACAGAAGGGCTGACAGTGACGCGTATCCGGCAGGGTGGCGAGCCAACATGACAAGACGTTTACCCGATGGATCAACGGAGCCGACGCGAGACGGATTTCTACGCTCCGTCCGGGGAAGTAAATCTTCCTTGGGCTGCCAGGCATCTACGGTGATTTCAGCGCCGAAAACTGTTGGAAGCCCAACTTCTCGCGCACATTCGGCAAAACGCACAACGCCGTAGAGGCCTCCGTGGTCGGTTAAAGCCAAGGCTTCCAGTTCAAGTCGCGCTGCTTCTCGAACCAGCTCTTCGGGGCTTGAAGCACCATCAAGGAAACTGAAGTGAGAATGCACATGTAATTCGGCGTACGGAATTGACTTTCGAGCATTCTGAGTTTTGTTCGGCGAGGAAAAAATTCGCTTTGCCGGACCATCCAAGAGATCGTTCTCATCGACTCCACTAGACGGAAAATTCGTGGGTTCTACTTGTTGATCTGAGAGTCGCCGTTCTAACTCTCGCCACGGCATAGCGGGATTATTAAAGCCCATACTATAGATGATCGAACATACGTTCGATCAATGTCAAGAAAGGTGGCTCGAGACGGAGTACTTTTCACCCATGCAGAATGCAGCCATGGATGGAGTTGATCTCGCTCACCTCGTGCACCAGGGCAAGGCTTCGCCCACCGAACTTCTTGAGGACGCTATCGCGCGGGCAGACAGTCTCAATCCGCAATTAAACGCGATCGTTCATCGGCTAGACGAACAGGCCCGAGCCAGAGCAGCAAAGATGTCTGATCAGAGGGCCTCTGAGGAAGCAACGTTGTGGGGAGTGCCATTCCTCACTAAGGATTTGACTGTGATGACCGAAGGCGATCCTTATCACGCGGGCAACGTCGCTCTCCGCGATTCTGACTATCGGGCTGACCACACAACCCATCTAGCAACGATGTTCCAACGGTTGGGTTTGGTGAACTTTGGTCGAACCAATACACCAGAGTTTGGTGGAACTGTGACGACCGAACCCGTCTCTCACGGAGCGTGTCGAAACCCATGGGATACGGATCACTCAACAGGAGGTTCAAGTGGTGGATCAGCCGCTGCCGTGGCTGCAGGAATCGTACCGATCGCTCATGCAAACGATGGCGGCGGATCTATTCGGATTCCAGCATCTGAATGCGGTCTCGTAGGACTAAAACCAAGTAGAGGTCGCGTTTCTTTCGGACCAAAGCTTGGAGAGTCATGGGCGGGCGCAGCAATCGATGGCGTCGTCACCAGAACAATTCGCGACACCGCACGAGTTCTGGATGGAATTTGTCGACCCTGGCCTGGGGACCCATATTGGGCTCCACTTCCAAACACGTCTTTCGAAAACTCTGTATCGACTCCCACAGGGCAACTCAAAATAGGGACTGTCACTGAGTCCTCGTGGGGTCCCGTTCACCCTGATTGCGCCAGTGCTGTCCAACAAACAGCGCTATTGCTTCAAGATCTCGGCCATGTCGTTGAACCCGCCCAACCACAGGATTTGTTTAACGACGATTTGTTTGATCACTTCAAAGTCGTGTTGGCTGCTAACGAAGCATTCTCAGTGGACAAATTAGGGGAGGCTATTGGTAGAGGCTTTGACGCCGGGGATATGGAGGCCGACACGAGAGCTCTGGTGGAACTAGGGCGAAAGTACACAGCAACCGACTACCTGGCTTCCGTGGAATGGTTTCACTCCTATGCTCGGAAAATGGCCAACTGGTGGCAAGAATTTGACCTTCTGTTGACCCCGGTGATCGCGGAACCCCCACCAAAATTGGGAGAACTGCGAAATCCCCAAACAGGTACCAAACGCCTTCGCGAGTTGCTTCTGTTCACCGCTCAATTCAACATCACTGGCCAACCGGCTATTTCTTTGCCTACCTTTACAACCGAAGACGGATTGCCTGTGGGAATCCAATTGGTGGCAGCGATGCACGGTGAGTCTTTGTTGCTTCAAGCTGGTCAGCAACTCGAGGTGGCATCCTCTTGGCATAACCGGAGGCCAACGGTGTGGGCTTCATAGCTAAAAAAACAACGGCTCGTCTTATTGTGTCCGAACCGGAGATCTCCTCGTGAATCGTCGTTCCCTCGCTGACCGGGCGCTAGTGGCGCGAATTCTAGACAGCGAAGTTCGATCAGGGGTCGCCATAAGTGACCCTGCATTGGTTTCCGTGCAACGCAAAGAGTTGCTCGCACGATCTGCCATCTGCGCTCTCGGTTTTGTGCTGGCAGCGTCTTGGGGCACCCTTTTACCTTTGGTCCTGTCAGTCGTTGCAGGGTGGGACCACGTTGCTCGTCGACGACGATCGGTTTTAGTTGCTACTGCAACTGGTCTCCACCTTGTCGCAATCCGAGGACAAAGGGCTTCGTTGACTAACAAGTGGGGGGCAGACGTCGAAGCTCGGTTGGTTCTTCAACCAGATAACCCAGAAGTCCCTCTGGAACTACCCGGGTGGACAGGGGTTCTTCATGGTGCAGATATCGAACGAGCTGAGAGAACCGTTCGAGATAGCGGAGGAGAAACGGTCAGGGTAATCCGCGAGGACTAGAGCCGGGCTCGGACCTCAAACGCTGCTGCGTCAAAGTCGTCGGTGACCAATACCGCATCAAGGCCGACGGCTAATGCTGCTTCAATGTTCGAAGGGTGATCGTCAAGGAAAAGGCAGTCGTTCGCCGTTACGTGCAAGCTCTCGCACGTCAAGAGGTAAATTTCGGGGTCAGGCTTTCGCATGCCTACTTCACATGAATCTATGACTACGTCAAAGGAGTTGACCGGGATCTTTTCCCTCCAATGACTCCACTCCCTGACATTGTTCGTCAAGATCCCAGTTTTGAGTCCTTGGGCTCTGATTTCATCAGAAAGTTCGATCATGACGGCCACCGGCTCGCCATTCGCGAAAGGATTAAAGTCCTCTGCGGTTAGCGTTCTGGCCTTATGGCCGGGGGGCAGTTCTGTTCCGAGGGTTAGGTGCATCTGAGTAACAAACTCAGACAGTTCAACTCGACCGCATTCCACTTCATGCCACATCGGTGGCTCCTGGCCCGATGCAACCGTTCGAGAGTATTCACCAAAAATCTTCCTTAGAGCGTCTAGCGGAATACCCCAGTCGTCGGCCCAGCGAAGAGCCGCCAAGAAAGGCGATTCGAGAAGGACTCCGCCTACATCGAAGATCACGGCTTTCGGTTTCACTAGTGGAAAGCTAACCAGATCTCGCTCCAGGCTCTAGGTATATGTAGGGTCATGGAGTGCGACTTCTCAGTTTTCTCCTCAAAGGCCAACCAAGCTTCGGGGTTGGAACCGATGACGGGGTTATAGATCTGGGTCGAAGATTGGACTACCCGGATTTGGGTAGCGCCTTGGCTGAAATAGACGGTCTACGAACTTTTGAAGACACCTCTCCAGACCATTCGTGGGAAGAAATTTCTTTTGATATCCCAATTCCCAATCAACGTCGCTTGCTGTGCGCCGGGCTGAATTATCACAAGAAGTACCCCTTGGGCGGTGAAGTGAAGTTGCCAAAGCAGCCGGTTTATTTCAATAAACCTCCGGGTTCGCTCGTTGCCCACAAAGCGCCTTTGATCCGACCTGCAGTGTCCTCCCAACTGGACTATGAGGTGGAACTCGCGGTGGTCATTGGTCGCTCGGGCAGGCATATTTCTGAATCTCGTGCTCTCGAGCATGTTGCCGGATACACGATCCTCAACGACGGTTCAGTCCGAGACTGGCAACGACACGGCGTGGCTGCAGGAAAGAACTTCCATCATTCAGGGTCGTGTGGGCCCTGGATCGTGACCAGCGATTTGGTACCTGACCCTTCGATGCTCTCGGTGACCACCCGCGTAAACGGTGAACAACGACAGCATGCCAGCGTCAGCGAGATGATTTTCAGCGTTGAAGAGTTAATCGCCTATATGTCACAAATTATGCCCCTCGAATCAGGCGACATTCTTGCTACTGGTTCTCCAGAAGGAACGGGTGGCTCCATGGACCCCCAGGTATGGTTGGCGGCCGGTGACGAGATCGAATTTGATGTACCGGGCATTGGTCTCCTGGCGAACAATGTCGTAGACGAAACGATTTAGCCGGGGCGATACCCACACTGCCGTATTGATCGGTACCTTTGACCGTCAACGACAAGCAAAGGAATGCTGACCTGACGCGTTCACGCCGATTCATATCTGTAGCCATCGCGGCGTTGCTCCTGGGGACTGTTCTTGCGGTCCCTTCAGCAAGTAGTGCAGGGAAGAGTAGCGCTCAGCTACGCAAAGAAAAGGCTGCACTGGAAAAGCAGGTGAAGCAGCTCCGCAAAGAACGCGATGCCTTCCAGGCTGAGATTTTGAACCAAGCTCGCATCGTTGACACCGCCTCAGCCGAGGTATCAGAAGTTGAGCAGGCACTCGCCGATCTCGAGCTTCTCGTCGCTGAACAGCGCGATGACCTGACCCTCGCGGAGCGAGCGCTCGAGGGCGCCATTTTGGCTGTATCGGCCGCGGAACGAAGATCGGCTGAACTTGCCGAACAACAATCCGCTCTTAATGATCAGGTCAACGATCTGGCACTGCAGACCTACATAGGGCGCGACTCCACAGTCGAAGGCTCGTTCGGCTTAGCAAGAACCGGAGACATCTATAAAGCTGCGCGAGTTCAAACGCTCATTGGGGCAGCGTTCGGCGATATCAACAACACCTCTGACGAACTACGGGCTCTCCAAGTTGATACCGAAGTTGCGACTAAAGCACTCAACGAAGCTGTCGAGCAGCGCGAGCAATTCAAAGTCGAAGCAGAAATTCAATTAGATCAGTTGCTCGAGGCAGTCGATCTTCAAGATCAGATCGTTTTCGAGGCGGAAAGTCGGCTTGAGGCTCGACTGTACGAAGCGGCTGCTCTGGCTGAACTGGATGCTGAACTGGCCGAGGAAATCACAGCTGAACAGAACAACCTGACACGCGTAATCAAGGCGGAAAAGGCCAAGCGAGCAGAGGAAGAGCGTCTTCGAAGGGAAGCTGAGCGAAAGCGGAGAGAGGCAGAAGAGGCTCGCAGAAGGAGACTTCTCGGCATCGCCGATTCACCCACCTCTGTGAACTTCGATAAGTCCGAGTTGACCACGGTGTGGGGTATCCGTGTTCACGAGTCAATTGCAGACAAGCTTCTCGCGCTATTAAAAGCTGCTTCACGAGACGGCATCAGACTTGGAGGCGGTGGTTATCGTAGTTCTCAGTCTCAAATCAATTTGAGGCGAGCACATTGCGGGACGAGCGAGTGGGCCATTTATAGAAAGCCTTCCTACCAGTGCCGCCCTCCAACCGCCCGTCCGGGTGCTTCGATGCATGAACGGGGTTTGGCCGTGGATTTCACTCAGAACGGACGCGCCTTGTGGAGTAATACCTCTGGTTACAGATGGTTGAAACGGAACGCTGCGAAATACGGATTCCGCAATCTACCGAGTGAACCTTGGCATTGGTCGACGAATGGTCGTTAGTTAGCCAACTAAAGATTACGGCGAGACGTTCTGGCTATTCGTAGGACGCTTCAAGCCACCATTGACCATTTTCAATAACACAGAGGTGAGCTGTCCCGTTTGCGAGTAGAAATTGGAACCTCGCTTGTCTCGCGCTCCGGGTGGAATCCCACCATCTTTCTTCGAGAGGCCAAGGGCCTCCCCAAGCAACGATCGAATGTAACCCCAAATATTTGCTCTGGATGTGAGCTGGGGTTCCTTCTATCTGACCACGTCCACTGACTCGGATACGACGACCTTGACCATCCGTTACCTCTAATTTTTGGGCTCGAGGCAAAACAACTACGGGTAAGGGGGCAAAGAGTCGTCCTGGCCACGGCGCCGTTGAGAACTCAGGTAGAACAATCGTTCGATCAGGATCAAATGTTGTAGCTGCCAGCGGAATTCGCTGCTCGATGTCGACTAATCGTCGACCTCCTTCATGTTGAACAATAGTTACGGAATCTGAGCCAAGCATTCCCTGAATACGCGCTAAGGACCTGACAGCGCGTTCATCACTCGGTGTCTCTTTGTCCCAAAACTCCAGCTGGTAACCATCGTCAGGAACTACTTCGTCGGCTATTAAACGCACCAACGTTAACGGTCCAGTAGGAGCAGTTTCCGAGTTGTACCACCCCTCAAGTTGCCAACGAACTCTGTCGGTTATATCGGTCGGCGTGAACCGGTGTTCATGGCGCCAGAATCGACTGGAAACTTCGCCGTGGTCTGATTCCACTTCAATTAAGACCCCGACACACACCAAACCCTCAATGGATAACTGTCGGTGAATACCATCAGCTAGAGCTTTGGCGAAAAACACAACTGTTTCCACGTGGTCTGCGGGGGGATCAATTTCTCTCTCCCCGAACGCGACATCTGAAACGGGTTGCAGCACGGGAGTTCTGCCATCCATGCCCCGAGATAACCGGTGCGCTAACAAGCCCTCGGTACCGAAACGCGCGTACAGCTCTTCCCTCGGAAGGGAAGCGACATCTCCAAGAGTCCCTAGACCAAGCCGCTGCAATATATCGACGAAGTCATCAGCTTCAGCCAACGGAGAATCTCCATCGGTTAGGGAGCGAACCGAAAAAGGGGCGAGAAAATCACGACTCGCTGTTGGCGGAACGATTTGAACACATGAAGTGTCTTGGGAAACAGCTGCTAAAGACGCTGCAAACCGACTATCAGCTATTCCAATTCTTGGTTGAATAGCAGTAGGTATCTGTTTGACGTCAATCATTGCGGACAAAGCTTCGGAAGCCCTGTCTGCAACGATCTGCCCAAGGGCCTGGTCGCCTCCAAAGTACCGCGACGGACCTCGAGTTAAGAAAGAGCACCGACCACCAGTTGCAATTTCGATCCGCGGAGTTACTGATTCGAGGGCTGCAATAACAGAGTTAAATCTGGTGATATTGCGCTCCTCATCGTCAACAACGATTTCTAAATCTGGGCAAACGCTCTGGGCTTCTCGGCGACGGATACCCAACATAATTCCATGGCTAATCGCGGCAGGTGTTGCGTCAACAACTCGATTCTTGTTTACGACAACAGCAGGAATGTTGTAACCAGTTCCGGCGGCAATAGTCCGCCAGTGAGGAACAACCAAAATTAACGTCCGGGCATCTGTTTGGGTCACACGAAAGGTTCACCTAACTTGCCCAGGGGATTTGCTTATCCAAATCAGCCAGAATTTTCTGTTTGTCACGGGAGCAGAATTCGGACTGGCTTGTCCATTCATTATCTTGATCTACAACGCTTAAACGGCCCTCTCCGTCAGGAAGCCAGAAAAGTTGTCGGTGAGGGCTGGAATCCGCACCTCGGTTTACTAGTTCTATCTCTACTTTGCGAGAAGTTAAACGACCATAGCCATGTCCTAAACCTGTCCATTCAGTTCGGTTGACTCTAAGACGAAGGCTGGGCTGCAGATTGCAGCGACCAGCATCGCCAACGGTGACAATGGAAGTGCCTCTTTCGCGCATCCTCGCAGCAATCTTTCGTCCATGGCTGGCACGCAACCTGACCTCAGGCCCAACCAAAATGAGATCTACAGCTCCCATCAGAGCGTGTATCACCTCTCCTGCCTGATCTTCAGGTTGATCAACAAACGCCCACCTTCGGAATTGAACTCCTAAGTCATAGGCTGCTGAGGAACCCAACTCTGGCAAACCTACGGCCACCACCCATCCCTCGGAGCGAGTTATGCCGACAGTGAGGGCGACAGCCAGACTGACTGCCGCTGTTCCTCTAACCTCAGTGGTCGACCCTTGTTTCAATCCTTTTCCGCTAAACAGGTCAGCTAATTCATCAACTACCGGCAAAGTGCGATCGTGAGCAAGTACCACCGGAGCAGAACTCTGACGCAGGTCATTCACCAAAGAAATGGCAGCAGATGCTTTTTGCATCCCGTAACTTTAACCGAACATATGTTCGATTAAAACCCGAACTTGGTCGACTTGTTTATGTTTCGTAGTGTGCAAACAGGCCGACAATGATGTCGACGATGCCTTCAGAGGTGTAGCCCTTCGCAAGGTCGACCGTTGCAACATTGCCATGCACGTGCAAGTAGTCGATCCCTCCCCGAGCAAACAATCGTGCTGCGAGAACATCTGCGGGATCTTCCTCGCTCAATGAATCTGCCGCACTGCGGTAGTAGCGATGGCCCATACCTGTTAGGGGGCGGTTGGTTTCGAACCGAATTGTCCCTGGACTAGTGGGGGAGATTTTTTCGGCAACTCGGACAGGTTGACCCATGAGTAGGAAGATTAGTCGTGTTACCGGCTAGTTTGAGAATATATTCGTTACTTCTAAATGTCCTGGAGATCTCTAATGCCCGAGATGACTGAAGAACAATTTATGACAGAGGCCTCTGGCTTTCTTGAAGCCAATGTGTCTCGCAAAGCTGAACAGAAGGCTTTTGTGTGGGGAGAAGGCCCGGACAACGCCGCAATGTTCGAGGAGGTCGACCGCGAGAAGGAACAACGCGATCTTGCTGCTGCTAAAGAGTGGCGTGCCAAGAAGTTCGATGCTGGCTTCGGGTGGATTTCAGGACCAACAGAATTCGGTGGCGGTGGCCATCCTCGTCGGTATGAACGCATCTGGGCAAACTTAGAAAGCCAGTACGACGTTCCCGATAGTGGCTTCTTCGGCATCGGGTTGGGGATGGTCGCGCCGACCATCTTGGCTCATGGGAATCCTGAGGTAGTAGCGGATCTCCTCCCCAAGATGTATCGAGCCGACTTGGTTTCTTGTCAACTGTTCTCAGAACCGGGAGCGGGGTCAGACCTTGCCAGCTTGCAAATGAGGGCGGACCGCGATGGCGATGAATGGATCTTGAATGGCCAGAAGGTCTGGACCTCTGGAGCCCACTACAGCGATGTTGGCGAAGTGATAGCTCGTTCAGATTTCGATCTGCCAAAGCACCAAGGACTGACGGGCTTCATGGTCGACATGCATGCGCCGGGCGTGGAGGTGAAGCCCTTGCGTCAGATGACGGGCGGCGCCAATTTCAACGAAGTTTTCTTTAACGACGTTCGCATTCCAGACACCCATCGATTAGGTGAAGTGAATCAGGGATGGGGTGTGGCGTTGACCACCCTGATGAACGAACGTGCATCCATAGGTTCAGGCAGCGGAGGTACCGGGGGGAGCTACACAAAACTGAGTGCCATGCTGCAGCATTTTGGACTTGATAAAGACTCCCTGAGTCGTCAGCAACTGATGAACATCTTCACCTACGGCAAAGTTCTCGCATGGTCGAATCAACGAACCTTGGATGCTCTTAAAGCGGGTAAGACTCCTGGACCAGAAATGTCATTGGCGAAGATGGGTTTGACCCGACAAATGCAGGCGACTTGTAATTTCGTATCCGACGTACTCGAAACTCGGCTAGTGGCCGACACCGGCGAGTGGGGCACCTTCTCATGGGCGGGCTACGTGCTCGGCCAACCGGCGATGCGGATAGCCGGTGGCTCAGATGAAGTAATGAGAAATATCGTTGGCGAGCGGGTGCTTGGGCTCCCCAAGGAACCAGGCATTGACACCACCAGCCCATTCAGAGAGCTCAAAGTCGGGACCCAAAGAAACGACTAGTCCGGTTTTGTTTCATTGGGTCTGTTCATGCCGCGAACAGATTTCCTTGGTCTATCTGAACCCGGTTCAGGCGGCGAGAGTTAGTCCAAAGTAGTTCGTCCATGAAAGCCCAACTTTTACGATGGATGACGCAAGGACCGTAACCAGCCAACGCTATTTGGTGTTGGGGAGCTGGATAGCCCTTGTTGTTCTCGAACATATAAGCGGGAAAGTCGTTAGCGCACGCTGCCATAATCCTGTCGCGTGTCACCTTGGCCATGATCGATGCAGCGGCTATTGAGAGGCAACTCTGGTCGCCTTTCGTGATTGTGGTACTCGGCACCCAGTCGACATAGTCCCAATTCCCATCGACCAAGACTCGGTCGGGCTTGAGTGTCAATTGGTCTAATGCTCTTCGCGTCGCGAGTCGCTGAGCATCCGACATACCTAATTCGTCACATTCTCGAGCAGAAGCGTGACCAACAGACCACTCTCTGGCCCACTCCCCGATCCTGTCGAAGAGCTTCTCACGGGTGTTGGGGGTGAGCATCTTTGAATCTCGAATACCTTTGACTCTTCCAGTGGGTGGCAGGATTACCGCGCCAATCGTGAGAGGGCCGGCCCATGCTCCTTTGCCTACTTCATCGATACCCACCACCACTGATTCTCCCTGATTCCAGTAGCGCTGTTCCTGTTTCAGGGTCGGTGGCGTAGCATCAGCCATGGAAGAACGGTAGCCGTCTGGCACTAGTACTTCGGCGATTCAACTTCAGCTAAAGCTGCCCGACGTTGTCGACCCGCGACCATCGTCGCCATCTGCTTCACTTCGGGATCCCACTTCTACCGCTGCCAACAACGTCTCACCGACACAACCTTTGCCCTCGAAACCACTATCGAGACCGGGGATTCGAATCGGAAGGTCTCTTGAGCCGCCTTCTACCTCCCACAAGAGAGCTGGTCGGTCCGCATGCCAACGCACTGCCCAGGAAACATGGCCGTGGCGTGACGGCACTCCGTGGACCTCGACTCCCTGGCCCAGCCACTCCCTGGGCCATGCCAGTGCGAAACGCAACTCACTAGTTGAGTCGTCCACAAGTAGCCGCAAGACACTGCGAACGAACCATCCTGTAACACGCAAATCATGGCCTGCCCCTGCAGTTCCCTTCTTCGTTCTCGGATCAATGAATGTTGGCCAGGTCATCGTTGGAGACGCAAGCGACGCGAGTCTCTGCATCTCAAGGAGGGCCCCTTCAGGGTCGATAGCCAATTGATCAAATATGGCGCGACTCGTTTCCAAGGCGTCTACCGGCGCGGCCAGCCTGTTCACGGACCTCTCTGGTTCAATCTGAGCGGGGATGAGTTCGCCGAGCTCAGTTGCTGCCTTGTCGGCTCCCAGCTTCATCAAAATCTCGCGGGCGGAGAGAAGTCCCGCCGTTGCATCATCGTCGGGGTGAGCAAGGATCCAGCGGGCTCCATCGGCAACAAATTCTCCCAACCCCTCTAATAACTGTTTATCGGGTGCCAACTCCAGCGCTCTGTCAACGGCACTGATAGTTGCCGCCGTTACATCCATCCCTGCGTGGGTGACTGCGCCTAGAGGAGTTTGACGCTTCGCTCGACCCACGAATATGTCCCGCACGGTGGATCGATAACCCGCCTCCGCCAGCGTCAACAACAACGCTGCTTCGTCGCCTGCGGTGTGGGGGGGTCCACCCGGTGCGGGGACAATATCTTCACCTGTTGAACTGAGAAGAATCGATTGCCGGGAGGAGTGGAATAGATCACTCAAATTGCCTCCGGGAAGCACAAACCGACTCGCGTTGACTGCATGACTGTTCCAGCCTCGAGCGACTTGGGTGCCGCTGGGTGGTTCTATAGTCGTTTCAGGCTCGGCGGAGACACCCAGCGGGATGACCCCCCGAGCCGTTGCACCATGAACAAGCGGCATGATGACCGCGGCACTCGCCATTCCTTGGTTACAAGCTATTTCTTCACTTGCTTCTTCTAGGTCAAGCATCGCCGCGGGATCCAATCCCCCGGTTCCACCGATCAAACGACCGGGGGTCCGTCCACATACAAATGCTGCTTGACCATCCACGTACAGACTTCGATCATCAATCTTGATTTGTTCTATTCGTCCGCCACCGAGATGGTCATAAGGCCGAATGGCCCACGCAAGTGCCACGGGCCGTGATCCCTGATTCTCAACTTCGACTATTAGTTGCTCTGAGTTCACTCTCGCGGCGTACACCCGGTGAACAAGGTCGCCGCCTGCCGCTCTGATGAGAGTCTCCACGACGGGTGCTCCCTCAACGAGGCGCTGACGAACTACCTCGTGTCTGGACGGGAAGATCCAATGGTCATCGACGCGCAGCCACCAATCCAGAGACCAATAGCCGGGCTTGACTGCGATCAAGCCTCGACTGTCGACCGCTACGCGATGAACGCTCTCAAGGTTGCCGAGCAACGTCCAAGATCGCGCCACCTTATTCGATCCGGGAATGTCACCTTTCATCTGATTGTTTTGCTCTCGCCAGCATTCGACCCACCAAGGCTGCACCCAACCGCTTGGCGGCATATGGCGAGTCACCTGTCGGCGACGAGAACGAAAGAGGCGACGGAGAGCTGTCATGGCTAACGCCAGAGTAGAGCGCTCAACGGGTCTGACCCAGCCCGAAACTGGCCTCGCTCGTAAGTCCGGTGCAGCGGGACAATAGAATTGACTCTGATGGCAAGGTCAAACGCCCTGGACAATGATTCAACAGCAGTGCTCATCCCTATAAAGGACTTTCGTCAGGCAAAACATCGTCTGAGTGATCGATTGGACGCAGGAGCGCGAGAGTCTCTCGCGCGGAACATGGCAGAAAGAGTCTTATCCGCGGCTGATGGTTTCGCCGTTCACGTTGTCTGCAACGATGATGAGGTCGCTAACTGGGCACAGTCGGCGGGTGTAGAGGTCATATGGGTCCACAACAATGGCTTGAACCCTGCTGTTACCGAAGCAGCACAGCATGTGGCAAATCGTTTTTCACACATGATGATCGTCCACGCAGATTTGCCCCAAGCGGAATCGCTCGATGGGATAGCAACCGCCGACACAGTGTCGATCGTGCCTGATCGCCACAAACAGGGAACCAATGTTCTCAGTTTGCCCACTGGCACTTCTTTCCAATTCCAGTATGGTCAAAATTCTTTTTTCCTACACATGGATGAGGCGGTCCGGCGGAACCTGGACCTCCAGGTTTTGCAGATCGCGCAGTTGCAATGGGACATCGACACCCCGGAGGATCTCGATGGCCTCTTGGAGATTTCCAACTTGGATGTTTTGAAGTGAGAAAGACTTTTACGAGACCTAACTCAGCTCTCGTCATCGCCGCTCACCCTGATGACGCCGAATTTCAGTGCGGCGCGACGCTGGCAAAATGGACAGCAAGTGGGACAACTGTTCATTACTTGGTGTGCACTGATGGGTCGAAGGGAACTTGGGACCCGAATACGGACCAAAAAGCCCTCGCCGTTACTCGCGAATCAGAGCAGATAGCTGCCGCTCGTCGCCTGGGTGCGACGGGATCTGTGCTTTTCTTGGGGCAGGTAGACGGCGAACTTCAAAGCGACCTCGCGACTCGATCACAAGTAGCGAAAGCCATTCGCCAGTTGCGTCCAGAAGCGGTACTCGGGCATGATCCCTGGCGAAAGTACCGCCTTCATCCGGATCATCGTCACGCAGGTTTACTCGCAGTTGAGGGGGTCGTTGCCGCTCGCGATCCCTTGTTCTTTCCCGATCACGGTTTGGAGCCTCATCGACCGACTGCTTTGTTGCTCTTCGAAGCCGAAGAACCTGATTACGCGGAGGACGTGAAAGGGTGGAGCTCAATCAAGTCAGCAGCACTTTTGGAGCATCGCACTCAGTTCGCCACAACTCACGGCATCCAAGATCCAAATGACAGCCGCCAAATCGGCGAATTCGAGTCGCGAGTGGAACAGCAACTTAGAGATGCCGCCCGGCCACACGGTTTGGAATCAGCAGAACTGTTTAAGGTAATTCTCGATCTCTAGCGAACAGGAACCTTGTTCCTGATGCAAGACGCGAAGAGTGAGCCGGGCGGTACCCGGCTCACTTTGGTTCGCTGATTAGTTGAGGCGGGCCTCAACCGTTCATTCGGTCCTTTAGAGCTTTCGCAGCTGTAAATTTCACGCTGCTGCTCGCCGCAATGTGAATTTGTGCTCCTGTCTGGGGGTTTCGTCCCATTCGCGCAGCACGATCCGAACGTGAGAACTTACCCACGCCGGGCCAAGCAACGGCATTACCAGCCCTGGCAGCGCTTTCAACGCATCCAAAGAAGGCTTCAATAACCGCCTCTGCATCCGCTTTAGTGCAGCCAGCACTGCCAGCTACTGCGGAAAGCACGTCGGATTTGGACATATTGGCCATGTGAGTCTCCTCATCGCCGAACACTCGCGCGCCACACGCGAATGTCATCGGTGTCATTTGACTCGTATTCAGCGCTCAGGTCAAGCATTTCCGGGGTTTTAAGGCTTTTTAGTCCATTTGCGGCACTCAGAAACGCCTGGGGCTATTCTCAGACATTCTGTGAACCGAAATAGCGGCGTTGTGGACCAAGTGAGGCGCGAGTGTCGGGTCTAGATCTGCTGTTAGTCGGTCTTGCCGCGCTCGTAGGTTCGACAATTACCGCAGTGGCCGGCCTAGGTGGAGGCATCTTGTTGCTTTCGGTGTTGCTCCAGTTCTTGGATCCTCTTGAAGCGATACCCGTCCACGCTGTGATCCAACTTGCCTCTAATTCTTTTCGCGCTTTTATCTTGCGACACGACGTCGATTGGGGGGTTGTCGGGCGCTTCACCCTCCTCCTCCTACCCGCCGGTATCGCTGGTTTACTCGTTGCTGGGGCATTTCCCGTAAACGCTGGCCGGATCTTCATTGCTGTTTTTGCGCTCGTTCTGGTTTGGTGGCCTCAAGGCCTCACGAAAATAGCTTCACTTCTCGGTCAAGGTCGCCGCTCGTTTCTTCCTCTCGGGGCGATTGCCGGTTTCCTTAATATTCCCTTTGGTGTCACGGGCCCGGCCATTGCACCCGTGTTCAGACGCGAACTGCCCGTTCGTACCGCAATGGTTGCCACTTTCGCTATGGCTCAGACTTCCGGGCATCTGGCAAAGATCATTCTCTTCGCAGGCGACGGATTCCCTTATGGAGATCAAGTGGCTCTAGTTGCTGTGGGGGTGTTAGCGGTGGTGGTTGGCACCTGGGTCGGAACACGGATGTTGAAAAGTTTGAGTGAAGCGCTGTTCGGTCAATTATTTCGCATTGCCTTAACCGCTATCGCTTTGCGCGTAATTGTGGTTGCTTTGCTTGCCTAAGTGGTGGATTGGGGGGCGTCACGGAAAAGTGGTGCGAATTGAAGCTGTGCGCCTATGAGATCTTCGGGTAAGTCATTTTCTGTATAGACATGCAAATGGGTGTAGACATCCACTTCGACGCCCATTAGGTCGATCCATGCGAGGACGGCGTCACCCCAGCGTTCTTCAAGCAACGCGTTTTTAATGGCGTCGTTCTCACTGCTTGTCAGAACATCTGTGGGAGTCCGTGCGACCAACTCAGTAGCAAGTACCCGGTGCAGCACATCGACGTCAGTCGCTAAGAAGACTTGGGGAGGTTCTGACCTCACGACGGCGTATGCGACTCCGGGCATTAGCTCCAACCAGAAGTTATTTCTTTAGCTTTCCAGAACCCCGCTATTGGCTCGGTTACGCCGCCATTGGCGTATTGAACGAGTCGCTCTACGGCTTGTTCGTCGAACATCGGTATTGCATCGAAAACCCCGTATGGGCCGACAGCTCTGAGGGCCTTGTCTCCCTCGCTGCCCGGTCGAGGTAGGTGTGAGGTCAACACCAATATTCTGGCTTCAGCATCGTGAGCCTTTAGAACCGAAGCTCTTCCTAACGTCTTCCAGATCGTGTCGATTCGCAACAGTCCGGGTCGAACGGTCGTAAAAGCGCCCGAAACGTCAATCCACCATTGGTCACCTGTTGCATCCTCAACTTTGAAGTTGTACTGGACTCCTGCGCGCGGTACTTTCACGTCTTTTTGAAGCACCGTGAAACCGCACCGCTCTAAAAGATCAGTAGCGATATCTTGGGCTTTTTTCCCTTCTTGGGTAGCTCGTCGTTGGAAGTCTTCTGCCGCTATTTCTTCGTCTGTTACTGCCGCCAGTGCTTCGGCAATCTCGGGTAGCGGGGGCTGCTCACCTGGTGGTTGTCGATGCGCCCACACTCTGGCACGCGCCGCGTTGATCCTCTCACGGGCTACTTGTACATAATCCGGGTCAAGGTCATACCCAATGCCACGACGATCCGTCAGTGCCGCTGCAACCAGCGTGGTTCCAGAACCCATGAACGGGTCTAGGACCGCGTCTCCTTCGAAGGTATAGAGATCGATCAGTCGACGCGGTAACTCCACTGGGAACGGTGCAGGGTGTCGGACTCGGCGCGCACTTTCCGCGTGGATGTCCCAAACGTCAAGTGTCGCCTCCATGAATTCATCTGTCGGCAATGTGCTCTTGTGCGGAAGTCCAAGTTCGGCTCTTGCTGCCGGGGACTTCGCTCGATCAAATCGGCCCTTGCTGGCGACAATGATGCGTTCGGTTGTGTCTCGTAGCGCGGGGTTCGCAGCGCTTCTAAATGAGCCCCAAGCGCAGGACCCACTGCTTCCACGACTCTTTTGCCAAATGATTTCTCCTCGAAGCAACAAACCTAAGTCCTCAAGGATTCGGATTACGTCTGCCGACAGACTCCGATAGGGCTTGCGTCCAAGATTCGCAACGTTGACCGCTATCCGTCCACCAGGCTCTAGAACTCGTACACATTCGGCGAACACCGAATCAAGCATGCTCAGGTAGTCGAAGTACGTGGTAGGAACTCGGTCGTCAGCGTCTGCCGCAATCGAATCTTCGTATTCCTTACCAACAAAGTATGGGGGGGACGTAACTACTAGGGCGATACTTGAGTCCGGAAGGTGGTGCATCTCTCGAGCATCTCCTTCTAAGCATCCATCTCCTAGGTCTGGAATCGGGTTGACAGTCTCATCATTGGTTAGAACCGGCGGGCTGAAGCGGGCGTAAAAAGCTGATGCGTCGTGTCCTTCTCGACGCGATACCCCGAATGCTGAAGTTGAAGTACGTTGGCGATTTTCGCTCACATCAACTCTCCCTGAATTGGTCACGGCTCTTCGACGAGGGAACTCACCAAAGCCTTGTCGGCGAGTGTACGGGGATGATGGGACACTGAGTAACAATCGTCGACGGCTAATCAATTCCGATTCTCGACATCGGGCGATCTAACCCTAGGAAACGGGGATACGGTGGCAGCGTGCGCATCGTGACGTGGAACGTGTGGTGGAGGTTCGGTGATTGGGAATCTCGGCAGGTGGCAATCGATCATACCCTTGCAAGCCTCGACGCTGATGTGGTCTGTTTGCAGGAGGTATGGAGTTCTGAAACGGGACGCGATCAAGTCAAAGAACTAGCCGAAAAATTGGACCTGCACTATGTAAGGACACCTGAGCGTTGGTGGAAAGGCCATTCTTTCGGCAACGCTATCTTGGCTAGGTATCCGATCATCGAAACCGAAGCTGTTCAACTGCCACCGACCGATGGTCCCGGCACCCGGTGGGCTTTGGTGGCGGTCCTGGACCGATTCGGGACTCCGATACCCGTCATATGCACCCATCTGGAGTACCGCTTTGATCAGAGCGCTCGAAGACAACGCCAGGTGGAAGCAATTTACGATTTAGTTGCGGCCAGACATGATCCAGATAGTCACCCGGTTCTGCTGGCTGGTGATTTCAATGCAACCCCAAATTCGACGGAGATTCGGATGATCACCGGAGAAACACCGACTCCCGTTGAAGGTCTGGCGATGACCGATGCGTGGCCACAATGCAATGACTCACCGGGGTGGACTTGGGACAAAGAAAATCCTTACCTTGCAGAAGCTACTTGGCCTCAACGCAGGCTTGACTATGTCTTTGTGTCTTGGCCTCGTCCGACGCCGATGGGGAACATTGCCGGAGCGCACCTCGCGGGAGTTGAACCCATTGACGGAATCACTGCTTCGGATCACTGGGCTGTAGTGGTCGATCTTGTCGACGATTCGTCGACCTAGGTCAGTTTTCCGGCCGCTTCCAGTTCAGTCCGTCGTGGACCCGAACGACTTTGGCTGGAACTCCGGCGATGACTGCATTGGGGGGAAACTGCCCCCTAACGACCGAGTTAGCAGCTACGACACAGTGTTCTCCGATTCGCGCTCCGGGCAGAATGACGGCACCGGATCCGATCCAACTTCCAGATCCAATCACGACAGGATCGTCTAGGGGGTCTTGAACGCCAATGGGGGTATCAAGATCTTCATAGCCGTGGTTTTGGTCTGTGATGTAGACGTTCATACCGGTATATACGTCATTGCCAATATCTATTCGGTAATGACCGACTATCGAGCTTCCTCTTCCGATAAGGCATCTATCTCCGATGATCACGACGGGGTCGGTCATCATCTGTTGATCGGGGACCATCCCTGCAGAAAGTGTGACGTGCGCGGCGATCATGGTGTCTTCGCCGATGCTGATCCATCGTTCCCCGTACATGTTCCCGGTGGGCCAACTGATTATCGAACCCCTCCCAAACTGTTTGTACGGCCTGGCTCCATGGTCGTTAGGTCCTATCGACGCGGCCCGATTGAGTGTTCTGGACGCACTTCGGATCAAGCGCCCAATAGCTGAGCGGCAGCGGGAACGAAGTCGAAACATGGGCGGACCCTACTCTGGAGTCATAGCTGCTCGTAGCGACTCAGGAGGCGTTTTGCCGCGTTTGACCCGAGAGTTTGGAATGGTCCACTAGTAGCGACTTGAGTATCTGCGCCGAGTTGTAGCAGTAATCGTTCAATGAATACGGTGCTCGAAACTGGGATTTCGACAAGCAATGTCTCTCCTTCTTCGATGATCCGCGCAGGCAGCGACTCAATCATCCATTGCGAACTGATCGGTATTTCGATTCTGATGATGGGGGCTTCTTCTCCGCCGGTGAAGGGTTCATTGCCTGGATCTGCTCGTTCGTGCGTGGTGCCGGTGAGTTCGACTTCTTCAATGCGGTCGATCCGAAAAGTCCGATGTTCGTCTCGAAGTTGACAGTGCGCACGCAAATACCAGTCGCCAGACAAGTTGAGTGTTTCGTACGGTTCGACCGTGCGTGTCGACGTCTCATCGGTCCAACGCGCGTAGTACTCGATTCGAATACATTCCCGATTCTGGGTGGCTTGTTGGATGGTTTCAAGGAATTCTGGGTCGGATATATCGACGGCGATGGTTGAGGCGGTCCCGAGCGCTGTTTCCAGTTTTGATACTGCTGTCCTAAGCGCGTCAACGTCCATACCTGGGAGAACGAGTGCCGCGTTCGCAACCGCGAGAAGTCCGAGGGCTTCGCTCCGTTCAAGCCTTCGGGGTCGCCCAATTAACGGGTTGATCTCGAAGAAAATGTCGCCGTCGTCGTCCACTATGAGACCTAAGTTGTGGAACTCTTCATTTACGGCAACCTCAATACCCTGGAGTGGGTAGAGCTCGCTGTATGCATCATCTGAATCAAGTCCGAAGTGTTCAGCTACTTCTGAGACACTGACCGGTTGATGCTCATAGGCCCATAGCATCATCGCCAACTGCAAGACCAGCCGCGCGTCGTTTGTACGTCGTTTTCTCAAGCTGAGTCCACCAAGGCTCGTAACCAAGAGGTCACATCTTCCACCAACTCCGGTGGACTCAGAACGATGGCATGATCACCCATACCGAACAACCAAGAACGGAACGCTCCGGGGCTTCGGACGTCAACTTCTATTACTACTGATCCGTCATCACGACGTTCGATAACTCCTCCCCTGTCGCGCTCGACCAGTCGAGACAACGGAGGGTTGACTAATACCCGCGCTACGAGTCCATCATCGGGTCCGTGGAGCAACGGGTCTATCGCCATCGCATCAGCTGGATCGGGTACTTCATAGGTTGCCGCAGAATTCTCTGCGCCGAGGACAAGAGAGCTTTGGAACCGCTCTACTTTAAAGTTCTTTGGAACTCCGTCCTCGTACCCGTGTACATACCAAGCTCCTCGTCTCCAGAACACCAACACGGGTTCGACGTCCCGACTTTGCCCTCCGTACACGAAGCTGATTACACGCTTCTTGTCGACTGCGTCATGGAGCGCAATAAGCTCATCGGGTGCACTCAGCTGAGCTCTAAGTGGGGGCGGGCCCGGCGAGGTGCCAGCTCCAAGCTTCGCAAGCGCATCTATTTCCCACGCGGCATCAAATTGAACCATTGAGGCCGCCATCTCGATCGCAAGACCTTCTTCATCGGAAAGCTCTAGGTCCAAGAACACATCCGAGTCTCTGATGGCGTATCGAGTCCCGCCAGCGGCTTCATCGCTGCCTCCAATACTTTCTGTGTGAATGGGGATACCGCTACTCCTTAGATCTTTCTTGTCACGCTCGAAAGTCTTTTTTGAACTGGGGCCATCGTCAACGTACAGATCTGTGTCGCGAACTATCTCAGCCCAACTAACGGGGGCGGGGTTGGCTCGCAGATACATGAGCAACTTCCAAATGCGTTCGTTCTTATCCACTTCACTTGACTCTAGATTCTCAACAGATGAGATTGTTCGATCTATCTACGCCCTAACCTGCGTGGGTGGATGAAGGCGCAAATCCTCCTGCTCAACAAAGCCCTTCCGACGATGTTCTGGGGTCTCACCACAGACAGAACGCAATTCGTCGTTTAACCGGAGAGCGGTTGGATGTTCTCATTGTTGGCGCTGGCGTTACCGGCATCGGGTGCGCCCTTGATGCAGCCGCTAGGGGGTTAAGCGTCGCTGTAGTCGAACAACACGATCTTGCTTCCGGAACTTCTAGCCGGTCGAGCAAGCTGATCCACGGTGGGCTTCGCTACTTGAAGCAACTTCAATTCAGTCTCGTTCGGGAAGCGCTGTTTGAGAGAAACCTTCTTTTGTCTCACATCGCCCCTCATCTAGTTAAAAGAGTTGATTTTCTCTATCCGGTTCAAAGCTTCACAGAGCGTCTCTATGCAGGATTGGGAATCGGGCTGTACGACCTGATGGCGTCTCGTAACGCTAACCTGCTTCCCCGTCATAGGCACCTGAGTCGCAAGCAAGTGGCTGGTAGCGCTCCGGCGCTGGCGTCTAACAGTCATAGGGGGGCCATCGTGTATTCCGATGCTTCCGTCGACGATGCTCGTTTCGTCATCTCTGCTGCTCGCACTGCCGCTCAGTTAGGTGCATCGATAGTTACCTCTGCAAAGGTGGTCGCTCTCTCACGTTCTCAAGGTCGAGTTTCTGGAGCTACCGTCAAATGTCTTGAGTCAAATCGCGAACTCGAAGTCGCGTGCGGAACGGTGGTCAATGCCACTGGTGTCTGGAGCGACGAAGTCGAAGAGTACGCGGGTACAGCGAGTTCAAGAGTGCGGGCCTCTAAGGGAATCCATCTTGTGATACCCAGGCACCGTATTGACCTCGAAAAAGGTCTGATACTTCGCACCACTGACAGCGTGCTCTTCGTCATTCCGTCAGGAAGCCATTGGATTGTTGGGACGACTGACTCCGATTGGCATCTGAACCGCGCACACCCGGCGGCCACCCGAAAAGACATTACGTATTTGTTGACAACTTTGAATCAGGTCTTGGCCGATCCGTTGACAGACAACGACGTCGTGGGCGTGTACGTTGGCCTTCGCCCTCTCCTCAACGGTGATTCGGACAAGACAAGCAAACTCAGTCGTGAGCACGCGGTGACGACTTCAACCGGTGGCCTTGTGTCTATTTCGGGCGGCAAGTACACCACTTATAGGGTTATGGCGGCTGACACGATTGACGCAGTCGGAGTCGACCAAGGTGTTGACCTCCCAGAATCCTCGACTGCTCAACTCCCACTTGTCGGCTCGGCGGGACACAAGCAGGCACTTCTTCGAGCGGGAGAGATTGCTGCGGGGTCAGGAATTGATCCAGCCGCAATAAAGCACCTGATTTCTCGTCACGGTGGTCGGATTGATGAGGTACTCGACTTAATCAGAGCAGACGCGTCCCTTGGCAAACCAATTGATCCAACGTTGCCTTACTTGCGAGCTGAGGTAGTTCATGCTGTTCGATTCGAAGCTGCGTTACATCTCGAAGATGTGTTGACTAGGCGAACCCGTCTCTCTGTAGAAAGTCGCGACCGAGGAACTGCTTCCGCTCTCGCGGTAGCTGAGTTAATGGCAAGCGAGCTCAACTGGGATCAAGGTCGAATCGATACCGAGGTTGACCACTATTTGAGTCGGGTAACCGCTGAAAGAGCCAGTAATGAACAAGTCGATGACGAAACGGCTGATGCGTACCGTGTTGCTGTTGGGGAAGTGCGCGAGAACTTTAGCTAGGTTCTCGGTTCCTCGATTAGGCGATGCTTTTGGACCTTTCCCAACGCGTTCCTGGGCAACGAGTCGACCCGATGGGTTTGCTGAGGTCGTTTGTAGTGAGCTAGTCGTTCACCAACAAAGTTCTTGAGTTCGTTTGAGTCAATTTCTCGATCCGCTACGACGAATGCCACGACGGCTTCGCCCCACTGGGCATCAGGCACTCCCACGACAGCACACTCTTGGACCGCTTCGTGTTGGGAGACTACGTCCTCAACTTCCTTGGGATAGACATTGAAGCCGCCAGAAATGATGAGTTCCTTAGCGCGCCCGCTGATGGAAAGATACCCGTCCGAGTCGACCACGCCGAGGTCCCCGGTGCAGAACCAACCGTCATCGAAGGATGCCCGGTTCTCGTCCGGGCGTTCCCAATATCCCTTAAAGACGTTGGGTCCTTTAACCTGGATCTCGGCGGGACTTCCCTCAAGTCGCACTTCCACTCCAGGTAAGGGAAACCCGACAGAATTCGGTCTTCGTTCACCTTGGTAGGGGTTCGAGACGAGCATCGCTGTCTCCGTCATTCCATAGCGCTCCAAAATTTGTTGGCCGGTGGCGTCGTAGATCTTTTGGTGGACCTCTGCTGAAAGGGGGGCTGAACCGGACACGCAAAGTCGAAGTTGTCCGAGTTGGCTTACATTCTCGGAATCGAGCAGCCGGCCGTACATAGTTGGCACCCCGAAGAACATTGTTGCTTGAAACTTGTTGATGGAATTGAGTACCTCGTCGACATCGAATTCTGACAGCAGCACGACTTGAGCTCCAACGGTCAAGGAGCCGTGTAACCCAACTCCTAATCCATGCATGTGGAAAAGAGGTAAGGCGAGGATCAGGATGTCATCGGAGGTCCAGCGCCATGCAATCTCTAGCCCTCGAACCGATGACAACAAATTTCCGTGAGTCAGCACTGCCCCTTTGGGCCGACCCGTTGTGCCCGACGTGTATCCGATTAGCGCGGGACTGTCGGTCCCAGCTTCGTCGAGTGAAACGCTTGGACCCTCTTCCAACTCCACTAGGGGTGATGTAACTACAACTTTTGGGTCTGTAGCCCTAATCCACTCTTGCCATTCAGGTTGTTCAACGATGGCAGCTGTTGGTCTGGCATCAGAAACAACGTGTGCGACCTCCTCTGAGCGGTAGGCACCATTGGTCGGTATCACCACCGCGCCGAGCCGCAGGGACGCTACGTGGGCTGTTACAAGCTCGACAGAGGTTGAGGCGCTGAGAAGCACTCGGTCGCCGGGCCCAACCCCTGCGTGCGCCAACCTTTTGGCAACAACTTCTGATTGGGTTAGAAGAGTTTCGCTTTTTACCCAACCCTGTTTGGGATCGTAGATGACGTCCCTCTGCGGGTGTTGACGCCATTGGTCTACCCAGATCCTTGGCAGAGTTTCTCCGGCAAGCAGATCAACTTTGGATGCCTCTAATCCTTTGGGGAGGTGACGTTGCCAAGTGTTCATGTTCGCGAGACTTTCTAGGGTGTGCGATCGACCCTATCGTCTTCTGAGTGGGGACATATCGGGTCGGTTTTCTGGAACTTCAAGCTCCGCTTTGGGCGAAGGGGTGTGGCACCCCCAACGGGATTTGAACCCGTGCCGCCACCTTGAGAGGGTGGTGTCCTAGGCCGCTAGACGATGGGGGCCGGGTCGGGGATCTGTAACCCCGAGCGAACGGTCAGCATATCGACCTGGAGTTGTGACACCACAAAGGTTGATCTGAATCACTCAGAGGGTTGGCGTTTTCGGCCGATTCCGGCGAGTCCGCGGGGAAACAAGAATGTCAGAACGATGAGGCCAGCACCGAAGACGAAAGCTGGTTCGTCGAGCAGATTTAAGAACTCGCCGATTGGACCTAGGCCGTCGAAACCGGCTATGGCGTCACCTGCTTTACCCACCACGGTGCGTGCTAGGACCCCCAAGACGGAACCCCATATAGTCCCCAGTCCTCCCACCACTGCCGAGGCATAGATCACTAATGATTCTTGGGCAGGGAATTTGTCTTGGGAAACAAAGGGCACCAGAAGCACTTGCAGGCCACCGCACAAGCCGGCAAGTCCCGCGCTGATAGCGAATGTGGTGACTCGGGCGGAGACGAGATCGACACCGTAAATCGCGGCAGCGGTGTCGTTATCTCTTATCGCTCTCATTGAACGACCAAATCGGCTGTTGACGATGTTCCAAGTGACCCACAACGCAAGAACGACCACAAGAACACAGAACAGGTACCGGTAGACCGCTGAAGCCATTCGGGAGTCTCCAGGCCACCAGTTTGGGGCATCGAATCGAGCATCGATGCCTGTGCCGCTGACGCCTCCGGTGAATTTAGGAAATCGTTTACTCAAAGGCTGGAAGACGATCGCCAGACCCAGGGTGACGAGGGCTAGATGAATTCCTTTGATGCGTAGGGCTGGTAGACCGACCAGCGCGCCTGATAACGCTGCTGTGAGCGTGCCTAGCGCTATCGCTAGCAGCCAGGGAAGGGACAGATCATCCACGTAATAGCCGGTGGCAAACGCGCCCACTCCGACGAAAACGCCGTGTCCAAGGCTGATCATTCCCCCATAACCGGTCGCCACGTTGACGCCAAGTACTGCGAGAACACTGACGATGATTTGGCTCGCTTGTCTGAGGCTGGTGGTTGAGGTGACGAAAGGAAGAATGGCCAGGGCGACACACAGAATCGTTATCCCAAGAATGCTGGCTCGGCTGAACCTGCGTTGAGTGTCAACCATCACACCCGCTCTATTCGCTTAGTTCCATATAGGCCCGCGGGACGGATCAACAAAATGACCACCATTGCGACGAGGGCCGGGAGGACGCTCAATTCAAATCCAATAAAGGGCACATACGCCGGAATGAGCGTTTGGCTCAACCCAATGATGAGGCCGCCGACCAGCGCTCCTTTGGGTGAATCGAGACCTCCGAGGGTCGCCGCAGCAAAGGCATACACCAAGACTCGCAACATCATGTTTGGTTCAAGCAGAACGGAGTTAGCGCTCAAGCAGGCTGCCAATGCTCCAAATCCCGATGCCAGTGCCCAGCCGTACATCAATGTTGGCCCAACGCGAACTCCCACTAGTTCCGCGTTCGATGGACTAATCGACACTGCTCTAAATGCCAGACCAGCTCGGGTGTGGCGCAGCAGTAACACCAAAAGCACCAGTACGGAAAGAAGGATGATCCACACCCCTACGGTGGAATAACGCAGCCGTGCCCCAAGAATCGAGAAATGCTGTCCTGCTCCGCTCGGGAAAATCGCTGGAAAGATCCGGGGACCGGTCCCCCACCACTGCGCCATTAGGGAGTTGGTCGCCAAAAGCAGACCGATAGTAATGTTCACCAACGCTAAATCAGATGCTCCCCCTAACGGTCGGATCAGAGCACGTTCTGTGACCGCCCCCGCTGCCATCCCACATAGGACCGCACCGATGATGGCTAGGGGAATTGAGAACGGAACGCCTGGCACCAGGCCCGCGAGCCCTCCTCCCGTTAGACGTGGCTGGGGGCCTGACAAAAGTACGAATGCTATGTACGCCGTAAAGGTGGCCATCTCTCCTTGCGCGAAGTTGAGCAAGCCGGTTGACCGAAAAATGATGACTAACGCCAAGGCCAACGATGAGTAAATTGCGCTGTTGAACAGTGCGTCGCACACTCGTTGGAGCAGAAGTACTAGATCCATAGCAGATTACTGAAAGACGGTAGCAAGAAGATTCGAGGGAAGTCGCGGATCGGAGGTGGCATTAGCCACCTCCGATCAAGCAAAATAATTACTGTTACTTAGAAATCGTAGTTCAGCGCAAATCGCTGAACTGCGTAGCCGATCACGAACAGGAATCCGAGTCCTCCCAATAGACGAGCCATACTGGCTGGCCCTTTGACTGAGTCAGCACGGTTACCTGCCTCATGGGCCTTCAATTCGTTGATGCCAACAAGCATCGCTACGGGCGCCATCAGTATGGCCATACGAAGTCCGAACGCAAAGACGCCGACGATCAAGCTGTTGATCGCCATCAACAACCAGCCGACGGCAAGGAGAACAGGACCGGCGATAGACATTTTCATCGCCGTGTCTGCTCGAGTTGATTCCATGCCGGGGTCGAATGATTCCAGCGGTTGGATGGGTGCTCCCGCCGGTGTCAGAGGGACAACCTTTATGAGTTTGTCCGACACCATTCTCCCCAAAGACACGATGCCACCTGGCGCGAAGAACGTGAACAGAATAAGGATCAGGCCGAAGATGGCTTTGGCTAACGGTCCATCACCATTGAGGGTATATAGACCCAGTGGTATGGAAATTCGCTTGGTGAGGTCGTTGACCCAAACAACGAACAGACCGCCAACGAGAGAACCTTGAATCGTTCCCACGCCGCCTAGGACAAGGCCAATGATCAGGTCAATGGCGAGCAGGAAGGTGAAGTCCTGGCCAGCAACGAAACCCTTGTCCAAACACCACATCAGACCGGCAAGAGATCCAAGTGATGCGCTAATCGCGAAGTTCATGGTCTTGGCAACAGGCAGGTTTACTCCATACACCGCCGCACCGGCTTCGTTGTCACGGATAGCCAGTACTGCGCGGCCTGGTCGACTGCGCAAGTAGTTGGTGATCAAGAGCAACGTGATGCCGAGCATGAGGACGATGATCCAGTAGCGGTATGCCGAACCGCCACGCGCGCCTACAACGCCGGGGAGCCATTCCAAGAACCCTGGCGCTATTACTTCTTCCGATACGCCCTTGCCGTTAGGTCCACCTGTTCGTTTTGCGATGCCAAGTTCGTCAATATTGACCAACGTCGGGAAAACGGCGGCCTGAGCAATGGTTACCAAAGCTAAATATAAGCCCTTGACTCGTAGGGCCGGGAGCCCGATTATCACGCCCATGATGAATCCGACGATGAGTACCACCGGCAAGACTTGCCAATAGTCCCAATTCTCGTCTTGGACCATAGAGGCGGTAACGAACGCTCCAATTCCCATGAAGGCGGAATGTCCTAAGGCCAGCATGCCGTTGAAACCAACGACGAGGTTGACCGCCAGGATGGCAACGCTGAGCACTAGGGCTCGGTTCATTTTGCCGATCTCAAATGGTTCTAGAACCAACGGGCAGAGAATCACGAAGCCTGCTAGGTAGGCCCATTGTACGTATTTCCATCTTTTGTGTTCTGCGCTGTCTTTTGCAACGACAACCAGTGGTGCACTCATTTTTGTAACTCCTCTTGCTGTTGTTGGGTTAGACGCGTTCTACCCGTCGGGTA
>PBKA01000022.1 GCA_002721305.1 Acidimicrobiaceae bacterium
TTAGAACGGCTGGCTGGCGCCGAAGGAGCAACCGCCCCGGGAAACTCTCAGGCCTCAGGACCGCAGGGAAGAAGCAACGCTGGAGAGCGAGTTGTCTCTGGACTTCTCCACCGAAGGGGAAAACCGCATTTCGCGGCCAATCTCTCAGGTTCCACGACAGCGCGGGGCGTCAAACTTGACGCGGGTCGGTAGCCATGGGTGAAACCTCACAAATAAGGGAGCAGCGACGTACACCACTCCATCATCTGTACGCCCAACACGGCGCGAAGGTGGTTCCCTTTGCCGGATTCGAACTCCCTCTAAGTTTCGATGGTGTAATCAACGAACACCTCGCTACTCGGAACTCCGCTGGACTCTTTGATGTTAGCCACATGGGAATCGTCGACTTGTTCCCTAAGGCGGGTCGGTCGCAGACTGCTGTCGTTGAAGCTTTAGAACGAATCACCCCTGCTGGTATTGCGGAACTCGGAAATAATCAACTCCAATACGCACTTCTAACCAACGAACAAGGCGGAGCCGTAGACGACTTCATCGTTAGTCGCAACGAGTCACGGATTCGACTGGTCCTAAACGCATCACAAGTAGACGTTGATCTCGCATATATGAAACGGGTACTGGTGGAAACATCAGACATCATGCTTCGCGATGACTTAGCTCAGATAGCTCTGCAAGGACCTAAGGCGGTGAGCGCCCTCGCTGAACTAAACGGAGACGTTGCAGATCTGAGTTTTATGACGTCCGGCCAATTTGAACTAGGTGGTGTGGATTGCGAAGTGAGTCGCAGCGGCTATACCGGAGAAGACGGATTCGAGATAATTGTCGACTCGCAGAACGCTGCAGCCGTCGCCGATTCATTATTGACCCACAGCGACGTCACGATTTGTGGTTTAGGCGCACGAGACAGTCTGCGACTCGAAGCGGGGCTTTGCTTATACGGACATGAACTCAACGAAGGGACGACACCGATCGAGGCTCGTCTCGGTTGGACTATCCCTAGGCGACGTCGAGACGACGCAACATTTGCTGGTTCCGAAGTCATCCTGGATCAGATCTCATCAGGAACCCACCGGACCCGAGTCGGCATTTCCTCTCTGACTAAACGCCCAATCCGAGAGGGAGCGATTCTGGTAACTCAAGCGGGCCAGGAAGTAGGAACTGTTACCAGCGGCGGATTCGGTCCGACCTATCAGGGGCCCATTGCTATGGGGTACGTCACCCCCCAAGCAGTAAGAGATGAAGCTCACTTAATCGCCCATGCTCGCGGCAAAGAGTTCCCATGCCGAATAGCCGACCTTCCATTTGTCCCACATAACTACCGTCGGAATTGAGGCTCTATGACAAAAGACACTAACGCCCGAAATGAGTTCCTTGAGCGACACATCGGACCTCGCGAAGTCGATGTCCGAGCGATGCTTGACGCTGTTGGGTACCAAAGTCTTGAAGCGCTCTGCGACGCTGCTCTCCCCGAATCGATTCGTAGCGACCAACCTCTGAACCTCCCTGATCCCTTAAACGAAGTCGATGCAATTGAGCGGATTCGCTCCATTGCAAATCTCAACAAACCCCTCAAGTCGTTGATAGGGCTCGGATACCACAACACCATCACGCCCGCAGTGGTGGTCCGGCGGGTGCTAGAAAACCCAGCTTGGTATACCGCATACACCCCATATCAACCCGAGATAAGCCAAGGACGACTCGAAGCCCTGCTCAACTACCAGACGATGGTTTGTGACCTTACCGGAATGGAAATTGCGAATAGTTCGTTGCTAGATGAAAGCACCGCGGCTGCCGAGGCAATGACGATGGCTCGACGCTTAGCAAAAAGCCAGGGGGCCAAATTCTTTATCGATTCAGACTGCCATCCGCAGACCATTGATGTCGTTAGCACCCGAGCCGTCGCACTCGGAATAGAAATAGAGATCGGAGATGCTTGGACTGACCTCGACAGCGACCAGTGTTACGCAGCGCTCGTCCAATACCCGGGTTCCTCGGGCAAGATTCGGGATATAAGCCCATTGGCACAGCAACTTCACTCCAGTGACGGGATTCTCTGCGTCTCATCTGACCTTTTGGCGCTCTGTCTCGTAACTCCACCTGGCGAGCTGGGAGCCGACCTCGTCGTAGGAACTTCGCAGCGCTTCGGAGTGCCACTCGGTTTCGGTGGACCTCACGCTGGTTATCTTGCGGCCCGGGAAAACCACAAGCGAGCTCTCCCCGGCCGGTTAGTTGGTGTGTCAGTCGATAGCGCTGGGAGACCAGCGACTCGCCTAGCGCTGCAGACTCGGGAACAACATATTCGCCGTGAAAAAGCCACAAGTAACATCTGTACTGCCCAAGTACTTCTCGCGGTGATCGCGTCAATGTACGCCGTGTGGCATGGCCCGGAGGGGTTACGTTCTATCGCAGAGCGGGTTCACGATCTAACGTCAACGCTCGCCTCACGGTTGCAGGCGTGTGGCCTCACGGTTTTGAACGACTCATTCTTTGACACACTGAGCGTCGCGGTGCCCGGGCAAGCAGACAACGTCGTGAAGCGAGCTCTCAGCGACGGCTTCAATCTTCGTCTGGTCAACCCAGATGTCGTGGCCCTTACATTGGATGAAACTTGTGATTCAACTGTTGTTGAGGCTCTGACACGATCCTTTTCCCCGGAACATCAGAACTTCGACACCGTGAGTTCTGCAACGGGAATCGGTGCCGGGCTGAAACGATCATCTGAGTTTCTAAGCCACCCGGTTTTCAACACCTACCGTTCTGAAACCGAGATGTTGAGGTACATACGTCGCTTATCGGATAAAGACATAGCCCTTGATCGCGGCATGATCCCCCTCGGTAGTTGCACCATGAAATTGAACGCAACCAGTGAGATGGAGCCAATCACCTGGTCTGAGTTCTCCGACATCCATCCATTTGCACCGCTGGATCAAGCGATCGGCTACATGGAGTTAATCTCCGAACTGGAAGCATGGTTGCTCACATGCACAGGTTATGACGCAATCTCCTTGCAGCCGAATGCCGGTTCCCAAGGAGAATTCGCCGGCCTGCTCGCAATAAAGCGCTACCACGAAGCCCGCGGCGACGACGACCGCAACGTATGCCTTATCCCCTCTTCAGCACATGGAACCAACGCAGCCTCAGCAGTAATGGCCGGTCTTCGTGTCGTGGTGGTTGACTGCGCTGAGGATGGCGACATATCTCTTCAAGACCTCAAGGAAAAGGTCGTTCAACACCAGAATGATCTCGCGGCGATCATGGTCACATACCCATCGACTCATGGCGTTTTCGAAGTGGGAATAACCGAAATTTGTCGTCTGGTACACGAGGCTGGCGGTCAGGTGTACGTAGACGGAGCCAACCTGAATGCCCTCGTAGGGTTAGCCGCACCGGGAACCTTTGGAGCGGACGTCAGCCACCTCAACCTCCACAAAACCTTTTGCATTCCACATGGCGGCGGAGGTCCAGGGGTTGGACCAGTCGCAACAAAAGAACACCTTGCGCCTTTTTTGCCCAACCATCCACTTGTTCCTGAAGCCGGCCCTTCGTCAGGTAGCGGCGCGATCGCGGGCGCACCTTGGGGCTCAGCAGGGATTCTCCCAATCCCCTGGATGTATATCGCCATGATGGGACCCCATGGGTTGAAATATGCCACGTCGGTGGCCATCTTGAATGCGAACTATGCGGCATGGCGCCTGGAAGCTAGCTACCCGGTGCTCTTTCGCGGTCGAAACGGCTTAGTTGCCCACGAGTGCATCTTGGATTTACGTTCCTTGTCGGAGACCGTCAGTGTTGAAGACGTTGCTAAGAGACTCATCGATTATGGGTTCCATGCCCCCACCATGTCCTTCCCGGTTCCTGGGACGTTGATGGTTGAACCCACCGAAAGCGAGTCCAAAGAGGAGATCGACCGATTCTGCGACGCGATGATCCAGATTCGTCATGAAATTTCAAAAATTGAATCTGGAGAATGGCCGGTTGACGACAACCCACTAGTCAACGCTCCCCACACGGCCGAGGACGTTATACAAAGCCAATGGGAACATCCCTACACCCGAGAGGAAGCCTCGTTCCCGTTGCCTTCGATCCGCCTAGATAAGTACTGGCCTCCTGTCAGCAGGATCGATGGTGCACATGGAGATCGGAACCTCGTATGCAGTTGCCCGGATCCGAGGGCATTCGAAGATCCACCAAACGGAACTTCAAAGTCAGAAGACCACGAGTAGCGTTTCACTATGGCTTTAACCAGCGTTGAGATTCTCGAGATGCCTCTCGACGAAAGTTCTGGGGCGATGCCTTGGTACTCACATATCGTCGACTGGGTCGAACTCGAAATATCCGGGCTCAGCGACACGCAACTCGATTTTCACGACCCATCACCTGACAAAGAATGGATGTGGTGGTCGTGCAGGAGGCAGGTCTCCCACATCGCTTGGGACGCTCTTATTTTCCCCAAGAGGCGAGCCGGTCACCTTCTATGGCCTGACGGCAACGTCCCGGAACCGATCAACTGGACCGAACATCAAATGGGCCCCAATAACAAATGGGATCGTTTCCTTGACTCCGATCTGTTCTGGGAAATCCCCGACCTGCTGGACAAACTCAAATTAGGTGTCAGTTGGCTTACGCGGCTGGTCGAGGAGCAGACAACGGAATCCCTACGCTCGGAAATGCGCACAGTAAGGGGAACGGAGTTTTGGAAATATGTCATCACTACGTTGCCGAGAGGCGCCAGTGCCGATCCAGAAGATGATTCCAGCATCACTTACAACCTTGAAGGCTCTCTGTGGATGGTCTTTTACGAAATGCTTAGTCACGTCCGCTCAATTCAGCGACTCAAAATCCACCAAGGGTTAACTCCGTCCGTTAACTTGCCTCGGGTTGGATATCTACGCCTCCCTCATTATTGGGGGGAAACCAATGAAAATGGACCGGGGATGAAACGCCTATGAAACCTAGAATCATCATCGATTGCGATCCTGGGCACGATGACGCGATAGCAATAATGATGGCAGCTCGCCTAACAGAGGTCCTTGGAATAACGACCGTATCGGGTAACGCTCCTCTCGACTTGACGACGGACAACGCGCTCCTATTAGCCGATCTGATTGGACTTGAAGCCGAGGTGCACGCAGGTGCCGAAAAACCTCTGTTGCTGCCTGCCAGACACGCGGCAGAAGCCCACGGGAAAACAGGACTTGACGGACCGGTTCGCCCCGATGTGACCCGCTCAGCGACCAGCTTTGACGCCGTGCGCTTCATCATCGAAACCATCAGGAAGAACGACGATGTGTGGCTTGTGCCAATAGGCCCACTCACCAATATCGCCTTGGCCGTTCAACAAGCTCCAGATATTGTGAAAAGGGTTGCGGGTGTCTCAATAATGGGTGGAAGCGCCGGAGCGGGAAATGTAACTCCTACCGCCGAATTCAACGTCTGGGCCGACCCCCACGCCGCGGCTATTGTTTTCAACGCTGGATTCGAAACCTTGTTGATGGCCGGACTGAACCTGACTCATCAATTCGGCATCGACGAAGCCACAATCGCCAGTTTGCGTGAGATAAACAACTCGGTAACGCTCTTTGCCGCTGACCTGTTCGAGTTTTACCTCGCCTCATACCAAAAGCGCACCCGCGGGCAGCGAGTACCGTTGCATGATCCATGTGCAGTCCTCGCCGTAACCCACCCGGAAATATTTACGTTCGAATCTCGGACAGTGCATGTCGAAACTGAGGGGAAGCACACGACAGGGATGACCGTCGTCGATGAGCGCGGCTGGGGCGATCAGCCCTTGAATTGCAAAGTTGAGTATGCGATCGATCGGGATCGCGGGATGGATATTTTCCTCGAGACAATGTGCAGTTATACGGCCAAGTAGCTGTATGGGGCTACCGTGGTGCTGTGACAAGTTTGATTCGACTTACCCAATACAGCCATGGCGCTGGTTGAGCTTGCAAGTTAGGGCCTAATGACCTGGCGCACGTGCTGCGTCACTTACCAGCAGCAACTCACTCTGACCTTTTGGTCGGGACAGAGAACAGCGACGACGGCGCTGTTTGGCGACGGCCCGACGGCACCGCATTGGTCGCAACCGCTGACTTTTTCACACCGATAGTCGATGACCCCACAGTATGGGGCCAGATCGCGGCGGCTAACGCGGCAAGCGATGTCTACGCCATGGGTGGAAAGCCTTTGTTCGCTCTCAACTTGGTTGCATGGCCCCGAGAGGAACTCCCATTAGAGCTCCTGAGCCAGGTGCTCGCTGGGGGGCAAGATTCGGCAGCCAGCGGTGGCTGGGTCATAGCTGGCGGCCACACGGTTGACGGACCCGAACCAATGTACGGAATGTCGGTCGTAGGTGAAGTCACTGAGGACGCCGTCTTAACCAACGGTGGAGGGCAAGCTGGTCACGCCTTGGTCCTGACTAAGCCACTAGGAACCGGACTACTCGCAACTGCCCTTAAACGTTCTGAACCAGAAGCCATCCAAGACGGTGGACGACTCAACCAAATCTACGTCGCTGGTGTTCACGAAATGACGAGACTGAACGAGGCTGCTGCTGAGGCGGCACTCCAAGCCGATGCATCCGCAGCAACCGACGTCACAGGCTTCGGGTTGCTCGGCCATTTACACGAGCTGGCTTCTGCAAGCGGACTCTCTGCCTTCGTTGAATCGGCATCTGTGCCTGTGCTACCAGACGTAGTGGGACTAGTTGACGATGGGTTCGTGGCCGGAGGCACCGAGAGGAACCTGGATTTCTTGGAACCTTATTTGTCAGACGGGTCACCGACGGAACGAATCATCATGAGTGACGCTCAAACTTCCGGAGGTCTCTTATTTGCCTGTGACCCGTCAGCAGCAGAAGAAGCAGTAACCAAGTTGCGAGACTCAGGTCATCTAGCAGCGGTAATCGGTGGGTTGGAATCGGGCGATCCCGGACAAATTTCCCTTAGAAGTTGATCAATGGCCGACTCTCCAGCGAAACCCACCCAAGCTTCGTTCTACGAACAGCTCGGAGTGCCGTCGACCGTTTCCCAAGAGGACCTAAAGAAGACCTACAGGCGGCTTGCGCTCGCCTATCACCCGGACCGGCGTGCCGGTGATTCCTCAAAGATGCAGCAACTCAATAGAGCGTGGTTCGTCTTGTCAGATCCGATTCGTCGGATCCAATACGACAAGTCCCTCCGCAGAACACATCGCAACGACGGGACACAACAACGTGTTGCAACGGAAAGCTCTCCTGATCCAAAGGCCTCGTGGCTAGAGGGATTACGCCATCAATCAATTCGCCTTGGGCGTGAAGCTGCGAGGAGCGCCACTCAGGCCCTAGCTATTCGACACAAGGGCTCACGAGCAACGTATGAAGGCCTCGCTAAAACCGTGACTGACACCTTCGGAGACGACATTGAAGAAAAAGTGCGACTCGCTCATCGGGCAGGAGCGGCACCTCTGGATTTAGCGTTGGTGAGCGCGATGATCGGAACTAAGAATTACTGCACGAAGTTCTTGAAAAGATCCGCCCAGGATGGCGTGACTCAGCGAACTATCTGTAAGGCCCAGCTACTGGATCGAATGTGGGACAACCTCGCTCATGGAGTCAGCCGAGATATTGAGATGCGGCTCGGCGGAAACCCTCGCACACTGAAGGCCCTCACGGGGAAACGCCTCTGATATGACCACAGCTGTATATCCGGGTTCCTTCAATCCCCCAACGGTCGCTCACCTAGAAATTTCGCAGGCAACTAGAACTCACTTCAATGTTGACACTGTTGTATGGGCCGTCAGTCGTGTCGCCTTGGCCAAGGAGGAAGTCGTGCGACCGTTGTTCGAACACCGCATAGCCGTGTTGGAGAAAGTGGCTGATGATTTTGGGTGGCTTGAAATCCAGGTCACAGAGGATCAACTGTTAGCTGATATAGCGCTCGGCTATGACCTACTCGTCATGGGCGCCGACAAGTGGCACCAAATTCAAGATCCCGTGTTCTACCAAAACGATCCGGCACTACGCGACTCGGTCCTCTCAAACTTGCCCAGGGTCGCGGTCGCACCCAGAGAACCCTTCGACGTCCCGCCCGAGTTGGAATTGCCGCTCCCCGCCACTCTCCGCAGCGTATCTAGCTCTGAAGCTCGGAGCGGCTCTACCTCCTTGATGCTTCAGGCAGCACAGGAATTCGACATCGCAACCGGTGCATGGACCGACATCGGACGCTACGAACGTTGGTTAACTGAGAAAACCGACTGACAACACGACTAATTCCACATACCTTGGCACTTGATGACTGAAATCCTCGATGTTGATCTCCTCGCTTTCGAGAACGGAAGTTCCAAGGATCGTCTCGCCGCTATCGACGGGGTAATGCGGAGCTTGATTACCGGATTCGTTTACACCAAACATGACCTCTCTGAAGGCATGCTGGACGAGACTTATGAGGTGCTCTCAAAATTCTTCGCGCTTCCAGTTGAGGCCAAGAATGAATATGTTTCCCCCGGCTCTAGAGGTCAAACCGGATACACGGGCCTGTTGGTTGAGACGGCTGCCATCTCCGATACTCCGGATTGGAAAGAAATGCTCAATTGGGGAACACCCTTGCCCGATGGGCATCCACTGCGAGATCGTTACCCCCACCGCTACGGGGATCCCGTCTTTCCCTCTCGACATATTGCAGAAGCCGCTGAGGTGCTCACTCATTTCCATGAGTGCCTCGTGGACCTACAGACTCGTTTTTTGAGAATAATCGCCGCTGGTGTGGGCGCCAACGAGCACTTTTTTGACACCATGCTTCAACACGGCTCCCACCTCACAAGGGCTATTAGCTACCCACCCATGGCTGAAGCGCCAAACAACGGCCAAGCGGGCCACGTGTGGGCAGAAGAACACGGTGACATCAATCTGATAACGGCGCTACCGAGAGCGACCACACGCGGTCTTCAAGTAAAGGTTGAAGACCGTTGGGTGGATGCGACTCCCCCCGACGGGCACGTCATCATTAACACCGGCATCATGCTCGAACGACTTACCAACGGTCTAATTCCGGTGGGTTGGCACAGAGTCGTTGCTGATCCGTCGCAGACGGAAGGTCGTCTCAGCGTGGTCCAGTTCTGTCACCCGACGCCTTGGACAATTCTTTCACCCATCCCTTCAACCATTTCAGCTGAGCGTCCATGTAATTTCCCAGCAATCTCGGCTGGAGATTGCCTCGACCAGGTGATCTGGGAGATCAACCTCGGCGCCGAATAGGCACACCCCGCCGACTCAAAACTCCAACAGCGCGTTTTCTATGACTTCTGTCAACGCTGGGTGGATATAGAACTGGCGAGAGGCTAATTCATCCACTGTTTGCCCAAACTCCATTCCTTGTATTAAAGGCTGGATAAGCGTTGAGGCTTGGGGGCCAATGATGTGGGCGCCTAACAGCAGGCGACTTTCAGCATGAGCAACCAATTTACAGAAGCTCTCTGAATCCTCCATAGCCCAGCCATAGGCAGTCGCTCCGTAGTCTTTGGAAACCACGACGACAGGGAGTCCCTCTTCGCGGGCAGCATCTTCTGTAAGTCCGACCGAGGCAACCTGTGGGTGACCAAAAACCGCGTGGGGGACAAATCTGTCGTCGACGCCACGCATTGGGGCATTGATTTCACCTTCTGCTACCAGCAGATTCCGTCTTAATGCCCTGACCTCTGCGTTGGCCAGGTGTTTCAACTGGTGCACGTTGGAGATGTCCCCAAAAGCCCAGACACCCTCCACCGAAGTTCGGAAGTACTCGTCGACAAGAATGCGTCCCCCCTCGCACGCGATCCCCACCTCCTGCGCACCTAGCGAGTCGCCGTTGGGTATTCGCCCCGCGGCGACTAAAAGGGCGTCCGCTTCAACCATTTCGATCACAGCGTCCCTGCGGAACTCAACATGAAAAATATCTCCTCGCTGCTTTACCTGCGTGACCTCACTACCACAACGGACATCGACTCTCCGACCCGCTATTTCTGTGAATCGTCGTGCAATGTCGCTGTCTTCGCGTCGCAACAAACGATCACCTCGGTTGATGAGGGTCACTTCACAACCGAATGCAGAAAAGACATGGCCCAACTCTGCCGCGATATAGCCTCCACCGAAAATGATTAGTCGTTGGGGAAGTGAATCGATTCGCATGATCGTGTCCGATGTGTGAAAGGGCACATCTTCAAGACCTGGATACGGCGGAATAAACGGGCTTGCTCCGGCGCCCAAAACAACATGACGACCAGAAATGCGAACAACTTGGCCGTTATCGTCGGTCACCTCAAGGGTTCTCTCGCCCACTAGGCAGCCTGTTCCTTTAAACACTGCAATATTTGGGCATTCTGTGCCGACTCGATACTCCTCTCCGCCCTCAGCTATCGGATCAATACGCCCAAATACGCGGTCACGAATCGCCGGCCAGTCGACCCCCTCAATTTCAGCTTGGATTCCGTAGATGGCTGATCCACGAATCGTTTCGGCGACATCAGCTGCATAAACGAACATTTTCGATGGAATGCATCCGACGTTCAGACAGGTCCCGCCAAATAACCCCTTTTCCACGATCGCTATGTTCCAGTGATCAAATTCCGGTCCGGGGATGCTGTTGCCCGATCCGGTACCAACAATCACGAGATCGAACTCGCGTGTCTCTTCGTTGCTCATGGTTAGGAGAGTAACCGGAATCGTTATCGAGGCCGCGACCAAGAATGTCTACCGCGGGTAGGTTACGGCGCGCTGTGTTATTGCGGCCTAATAAGTCAGCGAGACGTCAGCGTCAGAGCTCAGCGCTATGACCCCAGGTGGACCGCTCCAGTTGAGATCCAATCCCTCGACGAGCACGCCATTGGCATTGTCAACTGTGACACCAACCGCTGCCTGCGACCCAGTTGAACAGTAGATTCCTTCAGCACCGTCCATCAATGCTCCAAGCATCCCTCTACAAAACCCGGGTTCTTGAGAGACACGCTCGTCCATTCCGCCGATGAACTCGCTTTGAAGGAGTTTGACCGCGTGGGATGCAAAGAACACATTCACACTGTGGCCATCCGACACTGCCTGAGCGGCGCATGCCATGGCAACAGCGCATTTGCGCGGGTCAACATCAGGGTCAGTTGAAATTTGGAAGAAATATCGTTTGCTCATCTTGTGAGTTCACTTTCACCTCGAAAACTAAGAGGAAACCTAGATGAGCACGAAGGGCTGCGCTACAGCGATGGTTGAAGAAGTCAAAGCAGGGACTGGTACACCAACGCCTTCATTTCCGGTCTAATCGGATGGGTACTCGACGGCAACAGCTGCGTCAGAAAAATAACGGTCAGATCCTCAACAGGGTCAACCCAAAAGGCGGTGGACGCCGCTCCGCCCCAACCGAATTCGCCTTCTTGACTCAAGACCTTGGCTTTCGACGCGTCTATGACTACTGAAAATCCGAGTCCGAAACCTACGCCGTCATATGTCGTCTCAGAGAACAAGGGTCGACCATATTCTGTTAAATCGACACCTCCTGGCAGGTGGTTCCTCGTCATGAATTCCAAGGTTTTCCTGCCGATGATCCTTCGTCCATCTAGGACGCCGCTATTAATCAGCGCCTGCGTGAATCGGTGGTAATCCGCGAGAGTGGACACCAGTCCCCCACCCCCGGAGAGTCCCACGGGTTGCCTTAGGTAACGTGAGCGTTGGGCGTCGTCGAGCAGTGCCGCTCGTTTGTCTTTGCCTTTGGGGTAATAGCATGAAGCGAATCGTGACTCTTGTCCCTCGGGTACAAGAAATCCTGTGTCGACCATACCCAGAGGCCGGAAAATATTTTCTTCCAGATAGGTATCGAGATTGAGTCCACTGATGACTTCAACCACACGTCCTAAAACATCGGTTGAATACGAGTAATTCCATTCCGTACCCGGATCGAACAGCAACGGGAGCGAAGCTAGGACGTCACACTGTTTTTCAAGGTCTCCGGGGGTGGTTGTCCAGTCGAACCCCGCTCGTCGATACATCTCGTCGACAGCATTAGCCATATGGAAGTGGTAGGTGAGTCCGCTTGTGTGGGTCAGTAAGTCATGAACTGTGATTTCTCGCGCAGCATCCCTCGTTTCTGGGTGAAGAGCATCACCCCCTATGAACACTTGACTGTCGGAGAACGCGGGGAGCCATCGAGATATCGGATCTTTCAGTTGCAGTAATCCCTTTTCATAAAGCTGCATTGCCGCTATCGAAGTGATGGGTTTTGTCATCGAATAAAACCGATAAATGGTGTCGCTCTCCACCGGTAGGTTTCGTTCCATGTCACGAAATCCATGCATGTAGCGGTAAACGATCTTGCCACCCCGACTAACCAAGACATTCACTCCGGGCAAGCGCCCGTCATCAACATATTTGCGAAGGTGGGTCCCTAGCCGTCCAATTCGTTCATGGTCAATACCAAATTCAGCAGCACTAACTTCAACTTCGAGTTCGGCCATTGCTTCCTTTTTACATTAAAAGAGACATCTCGAATCGTAGGCGAATAACAACACACCATAAGTTCCCCAAGCGTCGCTCTCTCAGCCTAAAGTTCGTCGATGCCTAACACAGCACCTACTCCAAACACAACCCGGTTCATTTTGATCCGACATGGTGAATCGAATGTCATGGTTGATGGGGTCGTCGGGGGGCCAAAGACGTGCAGCGGTCTCTCACCCAAGGGAAGACGACAGGCAGAACTCTTGGGCAAGCGATTTGAGGTGGGCAACGAGCCTTCCTTCGACGTTGTTTACTCCTCACCACTACCCAGAGCCTTGGAAACAACTCACATCCTTCTCGGAACTAATCCGTTGGATCTTGAAATCAACATTCATCCTGATTTAGAAGAGTTTCGACTCGGTGAGGCCGATGGGCTCACTTGGGACCAGGTTCGGGAGAGCTACGACCTAGACAACTTCGAGCAGCGTGATCCTTTCGTACCCATAATTCCAGGTTCCGATAGCAGAGCCGGGTTTCGACATCGTGTGGGTGAGGCTCTCAGCCGTATCGCGTCGAGTAACAACGGTTCAACCGTCCTCATCGGTTGCCATGGAGGTGTCATATCTGCGGCAATGGCAATCGCCTTTGGCCTAGGGCCTGGCCAATGGCACACTGAACTGGCCCCACATGTAACCTCCATCACCGAACTCGAAGTTCGCTCTGACCCGAGTCGTGGCCGACGCTGGATATGCATGCGTTACAACGACACGGCGCACCTTCATGGATCAGAGGTAGATCCTCGAGAGCATCAGTAGACAAAACTGTCTTCCAGCGTCGTAAATCAGCGAGCCAATACCTCAGAAACCGAGATTCTTGATGGAGGTGGCAACATCGGTGCTTAACTAGTTGATCGATATCGCTTTCGGACCGTAAGCCAAGGAGAGAAGATGCTCGTTGAGCGCATTGAAGGAAAATGGATTGACGTATTCGCTCGTGTCTTCGAAATGTGTGCTGTCGACGACACTCAAAGTGCTGCGATTCTCTCCGAAACCCAAAGCCGTGGAACAAACGTAAATTTGGCGGAATTAGCGTTGGACCGGCTAGGGATCCGCCCCATCCACATAGTGCTTCCAACTTTGCGTCAAATTGCTCCTGTTCCAGTGAGATCAACCGGCGCTTCTGATGCGATAGCGGGATCTCCAGCAGTGATAAGGGCCCTCTCCGCCGTTGATTTCGTTGTTGACTGCACCGTGGAGGGATTGTTGCACGCGCCTGAATTGCCAGAAATCTTGGCTGATGGCAGCAGGGTCCTAATGGTTTCCAACGAACACCCCGAAGCCTTAGAAAGACTGATGCCAACCCAAGATCTTGAACCGAAGGTCAAATCCGGGATCAAGAAGCTCATCAAAGCAAGCGAGATGCGTGTGACGTCGGCTGCCGGTACCGACGTCGTGGTGGACCTTACCGAAGCACCATGCGGAGGCGGGTGGGGATACACAACCCAACCCGGCTCAATCTCTCATTGGCCAGGCGGCTTGTGTCTGGCATTCCCAAAAGCAAATACCGTGAACGGGGTCATAGTTATGGACCGGGGGGACATGAACCTGACTTTCAAACGGTACGTCGAATCCCCAATAACCCTCACTATCGAAAATGATTACGTCGTGGACGTAGCTGGAGAGGGCACCGATGCCGCACTTTTTCGGAGCTACTCAGATGCTTGGGGTGACCGAGACGCATATGCGACCAGCCATATTGGTTGGGGAATGAACCCTGGTGCACGTTGGGATACTTTGCCGTTGTACGACAAGAGTCAAACCAACGGCACTGAGCAACGAGCGTTCGCCGGAAACTTTCTCTACTCGACAGGCGCCAATGAACACGCCGGGCGACACACACTCGGACACTTTGATCTACCCATGCGCAATCACAGTGTGACGTTAGATGGAGAGTCAGTTGTCATTAACGGCGTACTCCAAGGTGACTTGGCGTAACAGCTTCTCTTATGTGGGATCAAGGATCAGATCTTGCCTCTTGGATTGACCGCTGGGCAGGACATCAACCAGAAGCACTGGCCGTTGAGTTCGAAGGTTCTCGCACTAACTATGAGCAGTTGTCGCGAAGAATTGCTGACGTTGCGAACTGGCTACATCAACATGACGTAGTTCCCGGTGATCGAGTGGCTTGGTTAGGGCCCAACCATCCCCGGGTAATCGACTTGCTGTTTGCCTGTTCTCGGCTGGGGGCGATCTTCCTGCCGCTCAATTCTCGACTTGTTGTTTCAGAACACAGTTGGATTTTGCAAGACGCTGACCCAAAGATTCTGATAGCCGAAGAGACCTTTTATGAACACGCTCAGGAAGCCGCAGAAGCAAACATTGTCCATCTACTCGATGACCTCATAGTTGGCGGAACTCATTCGACGGCTCCCAGGGTCGGTGGCCCATCTGATGCCGTTCTGCTCGCATACACCTCGGGTACCACTGGGACTCCCAAAGGGGCGCTCCTTACTCAAAGCGCTGTCGCCGCCAACGCGCTGAACGGCATCCACGCCCACGATTTGACTTCCGAAGACCGGATTCTGACCTTTTTGCCACTGTTTCATGTAGGGGGACTCAATATTCAAACGCTCCCGGCCTTAATGACCGGCGCGTCAGTTCTTCTGCACCGAACATTTGAGCCCGGCGACTGGCTCAAAGACGTTGCGGAGTGGCAACCGACCTGGTCATTATTTGTTCCCGCAACCCTAAACGCGGTATCCAACCACCCTCTATTCGACAAAACCGAACTTTCTTCGCTTCGAGGTTTAATGGCAGGCTCTTCAACTATCCCTGAAGCGTCAACTCGTCCGTTTTTCGAACGAGGTATTTCGGTTGGTCAGGTGTACGGGGCAACAGAAACTGCCCCTATCGCGATAGTTATGCGAATCGACCAAGCATCCGAAAGACCTAAATCTTGTGGGAAGCCCGCGACGTTGTGCGAGATTCGGATAGTGGATGACAACGGGGAGGATGTATCTCCGGGGGAACCCGGTGAACTGTGGGTTCGGGGACCCAACATCCTCACTGAGTATTGGAGGAATCCGGAAGCGACGTCAGCATCAATAACTGACGGCTGGTTCCACACCGGGGATGTGGGGCATAGCGATCCTGAAGGATGGATATATGTGGACGACCGCAAAAAGGACGTCGTGATTTCTGGCGGGGAAAACATATATCCGGCAGAACTCGAGAATGTGCTGGCCGAAAGTCCACTTTTCGTTGAATCGACGGTCATTGGTGTGCCCGATACCCACTGGGGTGAGATACCGGTGGTCGTCGCAGTTGCCGCCGATGAAGTCCGACCCGAAAATGATGCGGTTCTCAATCTGTTCAACAATCGGATAGCACGTTTCAAGCACCCGAGGAAGGTGGTGTGGGTAGATGCGCTACCGCGAAACGTCATGGGCAAGGTATTAAAACACGAAGTACGCAAATTGATTGGTGGAAGCGATACAACCAACTAATCCAGAGAGCGAACGCGCATCGACATCAACCGCACCGGAACGGCAGTTCTTATGTGTAAAAGGAGTTCTTTATGGCTAGCTCGAAGAAGGTGGCATTCATCGGTCTCGGAGTCATGGGTTTTCCGATGGCTCGGCACCTGTCCGTGGCGGGCCACGACGTGGTCGTATACAACAGGACTGCCTCTAGGTCCGAAGCCTGGGTGAAAGAAAATGGGGGAAGGTCAGCCCGAACTCCTGCGCAAGCGGTCGAGGGTGTTGACTTAGCTTTTCTGTGCGTTGGCAACGACGACGACGTTCGTTCAGTTGTGCTTGGGGAAGAAGGGGTATTGAATGCAATGGCATCAAACGCCGCGATTGTTGACCACACCACCGCCTCCGCGACGCTAGCCGTCGAATTGAACCAGCTCTGTGGACAACGCGACATCGGATTTATCGACGCCCCCATTTCGGGAGGTCAAGCAGGGGCAGAGAATGGCTCCCTGACTGTGATGTGCGGTGGTGAGGAGAAATGGTTCGAATTCGCGCAACCCGTTATCGCGTCATATAGCCAGGCCTGCAACTTGATTGGACCATCTGGTTCTGGACAGCTCACAAAGATGGTGAATCAGATTTGTATCGCTGGACTTCTGCAAGGGCTTTCTGAGGCACTGGAGTTCGGCCGACGAAGCGGTCTCGACCTTGAACTTGTGCTTGACACCATCAACAAAGGAGCTGCTGGTTCCTGGCAAATGGACAATCGCGGCGCGACCATGATCCGAGATGAGTTTGATTTCGGATTTGCTGTTGACTGGATGCGAAAGGACCTCGGCATTGTCATTGAAGAAGCGCGTCGGCTCGGCACATCTGTGCAGGTGACGGAGCTAGTCGACTCGTTCTACGCGGAGGTTCAAGCAGCAGGGGGTGGGCGCTGGGACACCAGCAGTTTGATCACACGTCTTCGATCTGATCCCTCTTAGCTGGTTGTGCAATGGCTCACGGGCCTGACTACGGTTGTTCGTCGTGATCCTTAGCGACCGACTCTTGATGGGCCCCGGGCCAAGTAATCCATATCCGGAAGTAACGGCAGCTCTGGGCGAGCCCGTCATAGGTCACCTAGATCCTGAGTTCTTGGCTCTTCTAGATGAAACAAACGAACGTTTGCGCACGGTTTGGCAAACCGACAACTCCTTGACGTTTCCCATCAGCGCGACCGGCTCAGCTGGAATGGAAGCAGCTTTTGTCAATTTCATCAGGCCCGGCGATCCAGTGGTGGTTGGAGTCAACGGGGTGTTCGGAGGCAGGATGTGTGACGTGGCCAGCCGCGCTGGGGCAGATGTCATCCGGGTCGACGAGGAGTGGGGGCGCGCCATCGACCCACAGCGGTTACTGGAAGCACATTCCAATCCAGCGATGATTGCAGTCGTTCACGCCGAAACCTCGACTGGTGTTCGCAACGACGTAGCCCCTTTGGGCGACGCCAAAGGTGACGCGTTGCTTCTCGTGGACTGCGTTACCTCCCTAGGCGGCATACCCGTATTGATTGATGACTGGAATGTCGATATTGCCTACAGCGGGACACAAAAATGTCTGGGGGTGCCGCCCGGTTTGTCGCCCATTACCGTGGGTGATCGAGCGATGGAACACCTGGTGCCCACCCCGCAAAGTTGGTATTTGGATCTCAACATGATCAAGGAATACGTGATTGGAGAGGGCGCCCGCGCTTATCACCACACCGCTCCAATCTCGATGTTGTATGCACTACATGCTGGTTTGGAGGTGGTGCTCACCGAAGGCCTTGAGGAAACATGGGATCGTCACCGAATTTGTGGTGAAGCGCTCCACACAGGGCTACCCGAACTCGGCTTCCAACTTTGGGCTCAAGAGGGGCATCGACTTCCTGAGCTCACTACCGTCACCCTTCCAGAAGGCCTCGACGACGTCCAGGGACGGCAACTGCTTCTAGAGCGCTACGGAATAGAAGTCGGTGGAGGGCTGGGCCCGGTGGCCGGCAAAGTGTGGCGAATCGGTTGCATGGGCCACACGGCGCGGCTCGACAACGTAGAGAGATTGTTGAACGCTCTCGAACAATTAACAAACGAATCTCGTTAAACAAGACTGTCTTAGAAATTGAGGTCTTTTCGAGGTCAAGCCTTGTGGATTTGTTTATTGAGTAGAGCTACGCGCTTAGTCCTGGTCAGCTTCCCATGGTGCCGGTCCATCCATAGGGGGGTCAACTCGACCTTCTAGCCAACCGTTGAACTGTGGTTGCCTCTTTTCGATGAACGCCGCTGCACCCTCACGAGCATCCGGGAGGTGATCAGTAACAGCTGTTTTCGCGGCTATCTCATCAAGGGACTGATCCCACGTTAGGTCTGCCGCTAACAGAATGGAGCGCTTCAGCATTCTCATAGCTACCTGCGGCCCGTTGGCAAGTTCGCGGGCGAGCGTCAGGGTCTCCTCCATGAGCTTGTCGTCGGAAACTACTTCGTGGACCAGTCCAAGTTCGAAAGCCGTTTCGCCATCCACAATTCGCTTGCGCATCATGAAGTCCATAGCTCTAGCTACACCGAGGTGTTGCACTAGAAGCCATTGACCACCCTCATCTGGTAGTAGCCCAAATCTGAGAGTGGCACTCCCCAATTTCGCGGATCGTGCAGCAACGCGAAAGTCACACGCTAGGGCGAGCGAGAATCCAGTCTGGATAGCGAAGCCGTTTATCGCTGCGATTGAGATCTTGTCCAAATTCCGAACCGCTGTGTTGACCGCTTGAGAAATGGTGCGCAGCCCGTTGTAGGTACCCGACGGATTGTGGTGCCCATGATGGATTTGCGGGACTTGAACGCTATCTCCGCTGTAACCCTTCAAGTCATCACCTGCCCAGAACGCCTGCCCTTGCCCAGTGAAGACAACGATGCGAATGGCATCATCCATCTGGGCCTGAGTGAGAAGCTCGACTAAATCTCGTTTCATGGCGGCGGTCGAGGCGTTGAGGCTCTCCGGACGGTTAAAGGTCACGACAAGAATCCCCGGTTCTTCAATAGCTGTTAAGAATCCGCAGTATTCACCTTCTTGGACTGGCATCTGAACCCCCTGGCTGTCTGACTGTCAACGTCAAGAAAGAAGTTAGCTCGCAACGACGCAACGCACCTGTCGGTTGCTACGGTCAGTCAGCGTGGAAGTACCAGACGATCTGCCATTCGGAGCTTTCGAGGACTCATTGATGCTTCGATTCGACATCAGCGGGTCAGAAGGCGTCAACACTCATTACATAACTCCCTTTGTCACCGACGGACGTCTCCTGTACGTATTGGACGAACCGAGTCACGCCCCTGACGCGTTTCTGGAGATGCTTCTCAATCGAAATATTGTGATCACTAGCCAACTGACCGGGACCCTTCGTGTCTCTGCGACTGGACGGCTACCTACGCCCCGGGAAGAAAGTTGGGCTCGCTCTGCGTGCACCGAGAAGTTTTCCTACGACCAGGCGCTGCAAGACCTCGCCCTATTGGGACCTTTGGTGGTGTTGGAGGCCTCAAGCTCAAATTAGAGGTCAAATTGGTTGCTCACCTGCCAGCGTGATTCGATACATCTCTCGCCTGCTGCCGTGATAGTCGTTTATGGCGAAGTGTTGTGTCGAACGGTTGTCCCACATGGTCAGAGTTCCCGGTGCCCAGCGGACACGGCATGTGAAGTGGATCTGCCTAGAGTGTTCGAACAGGAATTTCAAAAGCGTGCTGCTCTCAGCGTTCGTCATTCCTTCAATTCCGACCGTGTACACCTCGTTGACGAAGAGCGACCGTCGACCGGTTAGTGGGTGAGAGCGAACCAACGGATGCACTTGACGCGCCACTGCAGTCTCATCACCATGTATCTCCATAGAGGCCTTCGGATCAGGACGACCGAAGGTTCCCTGTGGTCCATAACTTCGTTTAGCTGAATGAATTCCCTTCAAGCCATTGAGGATCGACTTCATGGATTCCGAAAGACTCTCGAAAGCAAGATATTGGTTGGTGAACGCCGTGTCACCTCCGGCATCCGGGACCTGCAACGCATAACGCGGTGTCGTACTCGGTGGTCGCAGCTGGAAGCTCCGGTCGCTATGCCACCCACTTCCGAACAACGGCCCAGTTTCCTCAGGCTCACGTATAACTCGGAGCACATTTGGATGACCTTCAACCGGTGTAATGAAAGGAGTCTCACCAAAATCACCAATGCTCGTTGCGAAACGCTCGAAACTATCGATATCTAAGTCCTGGTTTCGAAACACAAAACCCACGTTTTCTGCAAGGGCTGCCTCGATCATTCGCGATGCCTCTGCATCGATTCCAGATTTGAGGTCAACGTCGAAGACCTCTGCACCGAAGGCACCCGTAAGTGACTTTATTTCGATAGAAGGTCCAATCCTACAACGCGTTGAGTAAAGCACTTGAAACCAGGGGGGTGCCTTCCTTGTCGCCTACAGTTGAGGCTGAGTCGATTATTTAGTTTCGGGCTGCAGAAATACGCACAACGTCGCGATTCCCACTAAAGATCAACTCAATCCCAATGCCTTGCACCGTCGCACTATTTCCCACATTGAACAGCGCGTCTATCACCTTCTGCTGCATTCTTGATCCTCGTTCCATGTAACCAAATTCATGTCCATCGGGCGTGACAACTGACAGCGTCCCGTAAGCCCCCGGTAAAGTCGCATCGATTTCGTAGACAATCAGACCATACGGGTCCCTGCCGTTCGTCTCCCATGCAACCAACCAATCATCTGGAAAGACAGGCCGGCGAGACTCAATCAATAGTCCTGAGTATTGTCCGGTGCGAATGATAATTGCTTTCGTTCCAGATTCGTAAATATCAAGGGCAAGCAATTCAGTATCGAATGAACCATGCGTCTGTACTTGTTCGAGCGAGTAGCAATCAACCTGGTCATCGTCTAGCCACCCAAGTAGCCACCGTGTCCAGGCCACAAATGTTCGTGACGGTCCATCTTGTGAAGACATGACGCCCCAAACATTCAATGGGCCTGCTGCGTAATCCAAATTAAGTTCAGGCGGTGTTTGAGAACCCAAAACAGCGTTAGCTGCTATCAGGTACCAGTCGGGCATCTCAAACATGTGCGCAGCTTCGTGAATGTAGTAAGACCAGACTGGCCGAAGCGGATCATCAAAGTACATACCGCCACTTATGTAGTTCCGAATCCAACCTTCGTCAGAAGCCACATACCGCTCATCTGCCGGATCCGTATCGTTGAACGCTTGCATGCTGGCATGTTCTGTTGGAGATAGAGGGACACCAGCGGGAATCGGAGCGTCCGTCGGAAAAATGAACACGACCATGTCAACTTGAGAGAAGTCAAGATCATCATCAGCTGCATTAATACCGTGCTGTGCCAGTTTCGGGTTGAAATCTGATACCTGACGCTGTGGATAGCTGGAAACGGACTCAGGTAACCGATACCACTGTTCGGCAAATGTCGGTGTGAAGGTGAGCGCTCCGTTGCTTGCCATTTCGTAGTAATCCATAAAAATCTGGACTTGCCTATTTTCGGTAGACAAATCCGCCGGATTTCCTTGATAGTCAAACCAGTCAACTGGGATCGTAGCAAGGCGAACATTCTGGTCTGGCTTCAGATTCCCGAATACAACCGGAAACGCTGTAGCCCCTTCACCGCCATATCTTGATCCCGGGAGTTGAGGTATGCGACACAAATTCTCGTCCGACTCGTTCGGAGCAGCCAGTAGATCAACGTTGACTAACTCTCCGGTCGGCAGTGGATAAACGTTGGGAAGAGCTCCGTTGCTGAAATCGAACGAAGCGAAATACTGCTGCCACGAGATGGTTCCAAAAGCCTCACAATTATGAATTTGGTGCGCCAATACCGGCTCGATGCAATACCTCGTAAGACCTCCCCAATCCCCAAAGTCGCAGGCACTCCCATCACCGTTAGTATCGACCCCTTCACCGAAATCTCTATTTTCTTCGAACCACTCCTGAGCTTGTCGTTGTGAATCAAACGACCCACAGCCAGCAACGACCCCATTGCTCGGTGCTCCGGAGCCGGGACCTGAAGTGTTCTTGTCTACACCCCCAAAAGCCTCACAATTTTGATGACCTAACACTGGAACCGTGCAATGTGTACCTAGACCTCCCCAATCCCCCACATCGCAGGCACTCCCATCACCGTTAGTATCGACCCCTTCACCGAAATCTCTATTTTCTTCGAACCACTCCTGAGCTTCTGGTTGTGAATCAAACCACCCACAACCAGCAACGACCCCGTTAGCTACTTTGCGCGGAGCGAGCGTGGTAGTAGCAATCTCTGCACTCGAGGTACTGGTCACACTTGAACTGGGCGACGTGGCGCTGACAACCGCTTCTGTCGAATCAACTGTCGCCATCTCAAGAGGTTCCGTATTCTCAGAAGAACCTCCACAAGCGACCACTAGCAACAAGATCAAACAAGACTTCGCCCGAGCCATCTTCATATCTAATACTTTGCCACTCCTCAGCACGTGACGACCAACGAAGCAAGTCCTAAGTAGTCGGTAAATTTGGGTAGAGGGATGAGTTGGAGGAATTGGTGGATTCCCGTACACGCAGAAACTAGCGCTGCACGAGCTGCTGTGGTGCGCTAGGCAAGAGACATGAAGGTTTCTATTGCATACGGCGGTCCGGCCTCAGGCAAAAAGCGTGACTGGGATAACCAAGTTCAGTTTTTGCGGGAAGCGGAACAAATGGGGGTGGACATCATCTGGTCTGCTGAAGCTTGGGGCATGGATGGCGTCAGCACTCTCGCTTATTTGGCGGCGGTAACCAACAAGGTTCGTCTGGGAACAGGAATACTGCAAGTCTCAGCTCGCACGCCTGTGATGACGGCCATGACCGCTCTGTCCATGGCAGCTATTAGCGAAGACAGATTCATATTGGGCCTAGGAGTTAGCGGCCCTCAGGTTGTCGAGGGGTTGCACGGTGTCTCCTTCCGTCAGCCCCTTCGTCGTCTCCGCGAGACCGTCGACATTGTTCGACAAGCTTTCGCAGGAGAGAAGATTGTCTACGAAGGTGCACATCATTTGTTACCCCTCCCAGGAGGTGAAGGAAAGGCACTTCGTTTAGCTCAACCTGCCAACGATCAAATCCCTATATGGCTAGCGACCCTGGGACCGAAGTCCCTCGAGTACACCGGTGAAGTTGCTGATGGGTGGGTTGGTACTTCCTTTGTGCCTTCTGGCTCGTCCGCAACGTTCGGCCATGTCAAGAAAGGGGCTGAGAAGGCTGGCAGAGACCCAGGTTGTATCGAATACCAAGCCGGGGGAGCCGTTCAATTCGGGGATGATCTGGATCAGCTATTGCGGCCCCGAAGGCCCGGTGTCGCTTTCACGTTGGGAGCTATGGGCTCGCCGACTACGAACTTTTACAACGACGCCTACAGGCGAGGAGGGTTTGAGGAGGAAGCACGTCGAGTGCAACAACTGTGGGTCGACAAGGAGCGGGAAAAAGCTATCGAAGCTGTGCCAGACGAGCTGGTGCTTCAAACAAACTTCCTCGGGTCCATCTCGCAGGTAACTGACCGAGTTCGTGCCTACCGAGACGCTGGAATAACTGTGCTTCGGGTTCAACCCGAAGGTCTAGATACCCAGGAACGGCTTGACAGCCTCGGGCAGATAATTGACATCGTGCGGTCGGTGAACAAAGAGAAATCGTAAGCAGCTACACGTACACCACTGGATTCAGTGTCATCGAATTCGATGCTCAACTCAACGGCGTTGCATCTTTCGCCACTCTTCGGACAGAGGCCAAATCGGTTGTCCGAAAGCTAGCGACTCGCGAAGACCAGTAGTCCACATACTTGCGGCCGTCCGATTCAAAGAAGGTCGTCATCGGTCCCTCTTGTTCATAATTGTCGGCTCCCGAAATTATTTCGGCCCTTCCGTCGACAAAGCTCAGTTCAAACGTCATAGAAACAAAACTAGATGGGATCGGCTGTGGCTAACTAGTGGCCAAAAGGTGTGGATTTCCGGGGGAAGAAAAATCAATTTCCACAGAGAAGATTTCCACCCGGAGCCTGCAATACCCTGTTCTGTATCCACAACTTCGTCTGATATTTCTGTGAAAGTCACCAAATGAGCGACAATTCGAAAAATTTTACCGAAGAGGACCTGCGGGATCGGTTGAGCCCTCTTCAATACCACGTCACACAAGAATCCGGTACTGAACAGGCCTTTACCGGCGACACCTGGGATCTAAAAGACCCCGGCATCTACCGATGTGTCGTCTGCGAGGCAGACCTGTTTTCCAGTGATGCTAAGTACGAGTCGGGTTCTGGCTGGCCAAGTTTCTGGCAGCCTCTCTCCGATTCGGCAGTTGAAACAGAGATTGACACTTCCCACGGAATGGTGCGGGTAGAAGCTTTGTGTCATTCATGCGGGGCGCACTTGGGTCACATTTTCCCGGACGGCCCGCAACCCACTGGCGACCGTTACTGCATGAACTCGGCATCCATGCATTTCGCTCCCAAAGATTCTTAACCCCTACTACGGAGCAATTCTGGCGTTAGCCGGTCGCTTTGATTTGATGTTCGACTCCAGGAAACAACTCAATAATCGCGTTGTCCAGCGCTTCTTTGACCCCTGCAAGCGGCAAGACGTTAAGCACTCCTTGCCCTTGGTGAATTAGATCAATAATTTCTTCCCCGGACACCAGCAAAGGCGAAGATCCGTTGATCACTAGATTCGCGGAAGCAACATCTGTACCAAGGTTTTCACGAAGATAAGAGAACACGTCGCGGACCATTTCCAGTCTGATGCCGGCATCAAGCAGCGTCTTGACTACTTTCAACTCCAAGAGGTCCTGGTACGAATAGGCTCGTCTACTGCCACTTCCTTGGGCATCAGCCAACGAAGGACGAATCAGATCAGTTCGTGCCCAATAATCCAATTGCCGGTAGGTGATTCCCACGATCTCGGCTGTTCGTTTGCCAGAGAAGCCGGACTCCACTGCGCCTTCGGTCACCGCTTTGCCTCCGCCTCGGCCGTCCATCGATGCGATCACACTGATGAAACTACGTCAATGTGATGCCACAGTACGAGCAAAAGCGGCGCTAAGCAACCACCCTAAGCGCGATATTTCGCGCGTACAGCGCGAAATATCGCCTTCTGGACCAATTTCAGAAATCGTCCGGGCTGACATCATCAAGGAATTGTTTGAATTCATCGAGCAGCTCGTCCGGATCATTCTCATGTTCTTCGTCGGCTGGGTGAGCCGATATCACCTGACCCGCCTCAGTCAATACTTCTTCTGACGCGTATATAGGAGTGTCGGTACGCACAGCTATGGCAATCGCGTCGCTCGGTCGCGCCGAGATCGAATGACTCTGGCCACCTACATCGAGTTCAATTTCCGCAAAAAATGTCTTTTCCCGTAGCTCAGTCACGGTAACTGCAGTCACTGTTGCTTGTAGTTCCTCAAGCATCGCCACCAACAAATCGTGAGTCAAGGGTCGGGCCAGACGAATACCCTCAATACCCCTGTGGATTGCGTGAGCCTCGGGGGTGTCAATCACAACCGGCAAGACTCTGCCCTGCCCATCCATCTCTCTTAGCAACAACAGCGGGCTGTTTGAGGGCAATTCGACCTGCACCCCGAGCAACTCCATTTCGACCATGCCCTGACCCTAGTTGGCTCACGCGCAATGAGCGCATCTTCAATTGGTTGAAGAAACCAGATACAGCAACTTGAACTTGCCGATCTGTAGTTCATCTCCGTTGGTCAGCAAGGTTTCGTTTTCTGCTAAACGCTCGCCATTTAGGTATGTACCGTTCAAAGAACCGACATCTCTGAGCACGTAACCCGTACTCCCCTGGTCCAATTCGACATGGCGCCGAGAGACTGTTATGTCATCCAAGAAAATGTCACTATCAGGGTGACGGCCTACCGTCAGGTGGGTTGAAGTGATCGCGTAGCGAGTGCCTGCTTGATGACCGCTGGTCACCACTAGTGCAGCGCCTGTCGCTGGTACCTGCAAGTCGACTTCTGCATCAATACCGCCGAGGGTTTCCAGCCCCTCGGTGCTGGCTTCGTTTTCCGAATTGATTGGGCGACCGCAACTTGAGCAGAACCGGGAACCAGGGGGGTTCGAATGGCCGCAACCAACGCACAGTTGAGTCATCTCTTACTCCTGACTTTCTTCAGCAACGAGCGACTGATAGCCCTCAGCGTCCATAAGAGCCTGAATTTCACCTTCGATACTGGGGCGGATGGCACACACCCAACCATCCCCGTAAGGATCTTCGTTCACCAGTTCTGGTTGATCTTCTAGGGCGATGTTGGCTTCAACGACTTCTCCCGATACCGGGGCGAAAATATCCGAGACCGATTTTGTGGACTCAATCTCAGCAAATGCCGCGTTGGCTTCAACCTCTAACCCGGTTTCGGGCAATTCCACATAAACCACGTCGCCGAGAGCATCTTGTGCGAAGTCGGTGATTCCAACCCGAACCACGTCACCCTCTACGCGCACCCACTCATGATCTTTCGAATATCGAAGTTCGGGTGGCGTGTTCATATCCCCAACCTATCCCAATGAGCCATACATGGACCTACGGTTTCCTGCCAGCTCGACCTTCCAATAGAGCCTCTCGAGCGGCGGGGACATAGCTAAAGCCTGACCAGTAGTGAATCGGAAGGCCAATAACCGCACACACCCAGGCCCCAACGCCGAAAAAGGGGGCTAGGAAGATGTCGCTCTCGCCGGCAAGGAAGAACGGAAAGGCGAACATAAGCAGGAACGTTCCGGTTTTCCCCCACCATGTGACTTCAATCTTTCTCGCTCCCAAAGCCGCCAGAAAAAGTGCGGCCACCGCTACCAAAACCTCTCTGGAGAGGGCCAGCCAAGCCACCCAAGTAGGCACAGAACCATCAATCCAGATAGCGAAAATTCCGACAAGCAGCATCAGGCGATCTGCTGTGGGATCCAAGATTTTTCCCAGCTCGCTGATCTGGTCAAATCGTCGAGCGACATAACCGTCAATCCAGTCTGTCGCTCCCAACGCTCCAAGTAGCAGTGCTGCAGCCCACCGATCTTGGACTGAAAAGAGGAGCCATAGAAAAACTGGGATACACCCCAGCCTGATGGCGCTTATCAAATTTGGAACCGTGAACGGTCTCCACGGCAACTGAGCTTCACTCATCGTTTGCATCGTAGGCTTCATTTCATGGCATCTGTTTTCACAATGATCATCAAAGGCGATTTGCCCGGAACTTTCCTGTGGCGAGATGATCGCTGTGTCGTATTTATGTCGATCAATCCAATTGCGCCCGGACACGCGTTAGTGGTCCCCCGGGACGAAATCGACCAGTGGATCGACATTCCGTCTGATCTTCGAGAACATCTCTTCGGCGTAGCGCATGAGGTCGCTGAAGCCCAAAAACGCGCCTTTGGTGTCGAACGAGTCGGCATGATCATCGCTGGTTTCGAGGTTCCTCACATGCACGTCCACTTGATTCCGGCCAACAATTTGGCCGACCTGGACTTCGCTCGAGCTGCGACTTCAGTCGAGGTATCGGAACTAGAAGCCGCGGCGGAATTGATCAAATCTGCACTTGAGTCCTGAAATTCATCCATCCCACAGCGTCCCGGCGGGGACAGGTGATATGAGGTCAGGTCCGCGATGTCTTGGATTACCTACCTTGGCGTCCACATAATGCGCGTCAAGCGAGTCCTTTGACCCTGATATCGCTATCTCTTTGAGATGCTTCGGGTCGAAGTTCTCGGCACTTAACCAGTCGTCGCAGGCAGCCACTTGGAGAACTGCCGGCATGCGACCATGAATTTTTGACATGAAGGTGTTCGCCTCGGTCGTCAAGATAGCGAAGGACGGTCTGTTATTGCTTGAACTTCGGCTCCATAGGCCGGCCATGAAAATTGGGGATCCATCTGAACGGTATATATACATCGGTCGGCGCTTCGATTTCGTCCCGGCACCCTGCCATTCAAAAAACCCGTCCGCGGGAATGATGCACCTCCGATGAGCGAACGCTTCAGCAAACGCAGGTTTAATATCAACGGTTTCTATACGGGCGTTGATGGGTGTCGGTGAAGTAGGGTCACGTCGGCTCCAACTGAGTTCCAAGCCCCACCGAAGCACTTCAACCTGACGGGCAGCAGATGTTTCAGTCGCAATGACGCCGTAGACCTCGCCCGACGGTGCCACGTTGTAGTTCGGGTCAAGATGCTTGTCCGGGTGTCGTGCGAAAAATAGAACTTCCAATTCCGGTGATGACACAGTCGAAACGAATCTGCCACACACCTTCTAGCTGGCTCCCAGTCGTCTACACATAGGTGGAGCCCTTCATGGCACCGCGATCTTGACGGATCTCGACGTTTACTAAAGCCGGTTTACCGGATTCGAATGCTCTCTTGATAGCCGGGCCTATTTGATCCGCAGTTACAACATGTTCCCCGTATCCGCCTAAAGCTTCAACAACCTTGTCGTATCTGGTGCGATTTAGCTCAACTGCAACCAACCGGTCTTCGCCATAGAGCATGCCCTGAGGTCTCATCATCTGACCCCAAGCAGCATCGTTTCCAACGACTCCCACGATCGGAAGACCGAAGCGAACCGCTGTGTCGTATTCGAATCCATTAAGACCGAATGACCCATCCCCATAAACGATTAAAACTCGCTTGTCCGGATGAGCGATTTGAGCAGCAAGAGCAAATGGCATACCTACTCCAAGAGTTCCGAGCGGCCCAGGATCCATCCAAGTTCCATTCTTGGGCACTTGGATCACCTTCGATGCCTGAGCAACGATGTCACCCCCATCCCCGACGACAATCATGTCGTCAGAGACGATCTCAGCAATCTCGTTACACAGGCGAAGGGGGTCGATAGGAACTTCATCGCTGCCCATCTGATCTTGACGAGCACTGTCCAATTCCTCCTCGCGACTTCGAAGCTGCTCAAGATGTGCGGAAAAATCGACATCGATGCCGCCATCTTGTAGTTCGGCTGTGATCGCGTCGAAATTTAGGCCGATGTTTCCTACAAGCCCTAGGTCTACGAGTCGGTTGTCGCCGATCAATGTCTCATCGAGATCCATTTGGATGATTGCTGCCGAACCGGAAATCGACTTTCCGAACTTCATTCGAAAATCTAAAGGTGTGCCCGCGAGAATCACCAGGTCGGCCGACTCAAGCGCTTCTTTCCTAGTGAGTGAAAGAAAGGACGGGTGATCCCAAGAAATCTCGCCCCGGGCCATTCCATTGACGAAACAGGGAATGGCGGTCTCATCGAGAAACGCTTCCAGCTGCTTACCGCCCTCGCTCCATTTCAGAGAAGTACCCGCCATGACCATCGGCTTGCGGGCACGAGAAATCAACTTGGCGCCCTCCGATACGAGCCTTTGCGGAGCTGCAGATGCAACTCTGTAATCTCTAAATTTCGGCATTTGAACTTCATCAATTTCAATTTTGCCGTGGAGAATATCTGTGGGTATCTCCAGAAACGCTGGTCCCGGGACACCACTCAGGGCGGCACGAATACCTGCTTCCATGTATTCACCAATCCGGGACGTTTGGTAACAAGCCTCGGCCCACTTGGAGACCGGCTTGATAAGCGAAACATGGTCCATTTCCTGCAACGATCCTCGACGGATATGTCGGAAAGGTCCCTGTCCTCCAATCACCAGAATCGGCGAATTTGCCCGCCATGCATTGGCGATACCAGTTACCCCATCAGTTACCCCAGGCCCAGCAGTGAGAATTGCCACGCCTACTTTGCCAGGGTGAAGACGGGCCCAAGCATCAGCAGCGTGCACAGCAGCCTGCTCATGTCTCACATCAACGACTTCAATATTCTCGTCGAGGCATCCGTCGTATATCCCCATGACATGACCACCTGAAAGAGTGAATACACATTCCACCCCGGCCGCTTTCAAAACCTTGGCAACTAACTTGCCTCCGTGTGTCACAACATTCACTCTCCCCCGGCTGCGTTCGCAGCCGACCAATACGACTGTACGCTGCCTTGGATGCGCGTGACTGTTCCAGCTTCTTCGGCCAACATCGGAGCCGGCTTCGACTGTCTGGCGGTAGCTCTAGATCTGCCGTTTCATCTCGACGTCGACGAGCCCAGAGGATCCTCTGTCGAACTCGATCCCCAACACCCCGCTGCCGCTGCATTCGCCCAGGCCGGTGGTTCAGGAGCTTTATTCGCGGAAACGTCGATCCCACCAGGTAAAGGGTTCGGATTCTCCGGCTCGGCTCGGGTGGCTGGACTCGCGGCTGCTTCGCTGCAGCAATCCGGATCGATACATTTCCCAGACTTGCTGAAGCTTTCAGGGAAACTCGAGGGTCATTACGACAACGTTGCAGCTTCCATCTACGGGAGCGTCACAGCCACTACTGGCAACTCTGTTGTCCGGCTCAAGTGCCCATCTCAACTGGAAGTCCTTGTCTGGATACCCGACAGTAAGACCTCCACGAATGCGTCGCGGCGGCACCTACCGTCATCTGTATCTCTTGAAGTCGCTACCCGGGCTCTAGCCCGAAGCAGCGTGTTGGTGGCGGCGATCGCGTCATCAGATCTAGCCGCTATTCGCGAGTGCTGTAGGGACGATCTCCACCAACCGACGCGACTCGCCACCCAACCAGACTCAGGTCTGGCAATCGAATCTGCACTAGAAAGCGGAGCTTGCGGCGCTTGGCTAAGCGGTTCGGGTCCTGCCGTCGCCGCGTTCGTCGAGCAGGATCACGTTGATTCCGTCCGGGAAGCGTTTCCGTCTTCTGGTCACAGCAAACTCTTGAAGGTCGCACAACACGGTATCTCCGTTAGCTGACAACGATATTGACCAATTTGTCGGGGACAACAATGATCTTCCGGACTTCCCTACCTTCCAAAAGCTCATTGATCCTGTCGTCGGTCAGGGCAGCTTGCTCCACCACTTCGTTCTCAGCGTTGGTCGCGACAGTCACGCGACTTCTGACCTTTCCGTTGACTTGAACCGGAAGTTCTACCGAGTCTTCAACAAGTAGCGCCCCATCCGCTTCGGGAAATCTTTCATGCACAATTGATCCTTCATTCCCCAGCTTCTCCCAAAGTTCCTCCGCTATGTGGGGAACCAGCGGGCCTAACATCAACACAAGATTCCTTGCGACTTCGAAGGGAACTGGTTCAGATCTCTTGGTCAATTCGTTATTTAGCTCAGTAATTCGCGCTATAGCTGAATTGAACCTCAGACCTTCCATGGCATCAGCCACTGCAGCGATAGTCCTGTGCGTCAACCTCTTCAGCGAATCAGGAGGCGCAACATCAACAACGCTTGCCAAACCGGTATTTTCGTCGATCAGGTTTCGCCAAACTCTTTGCAGTAGCCGATGCGAGCCAACAACCGACTTTGTTTCCCAGGGTCGATCTTGATCCAAGGGTCCCATAAACATCTCGTAGAGCCTCAAGGTATCGGCGCCGTACGCGGAATACATGTCGTCGGGTGTGACCGAATTCCTGAGAGATTTTCCCATTTTGCCGAAACTTCTAGACACGGGAACGCCTTCAAACAGAAATGTGCCCCCCTCTTCAGTGACCTTTTCTGCGTCGACGTAGACGCCTCTGTCATTTTGATAGGCAGCGGCTTGAATGTAACCCTGGTTATAGAGACGTTGGAAGGGCTCGGGACCCGAGACATGCCCAAGGTCATACAAGATCTTGTGCCAGAAGCGTGAATAAAGAAGATGCAGTACCGCATGCTCGACGCCGCCTACGTAGAGATCGACACCTCCCACTCCTTCTTCAGAGCTGGTCATCCAGTATCGCTCAACGGATGGGTCAACGAACCGTTCTTCGTTATTGGGATCTAGGTAGCGCAGGTAATACCAGCACGAGCCAGCCCATTGGGGCATGGTATTGAGTTCCCGCGTGTAGGTACGTGTTCCGTCGCCGAGGTCATAATCGACGGTCACCCATTCTTCGGCTCGCCCTAATGGAGGCTCCGGATCCGACTCTTCGTCCAAAGCTCTGGGTGCCCAATCCATCAACTCGGGAAGTTCAACTGGGAGTTCGTCTTCGGGAACTGCAAGAGCAAGTCCGGTGTCATCGAAAACGATTGGGAATGGTTCACCCCAATAGCGCTGGCGAGAAAAGAGCCAATCCCGCAACTTGTACGTCACTGTGCCGCTTCCATGACCGTTATCTTCGAGCCACTTCACGATCGATTGCTTTGCTTCATCGATGTAAAGCCCGTCTAAGAAGCCACTGTTAATGGCGGGCCCATTCTCCACGTACGCTTCGCCTGAAAAGCCGGGAGGGGGTTCAACGGTGCGGACAATATCGATTTCAAAAGCCGTGGCGAAGTCCCAATCCCTCTGATCCTGGCCTGGAACGCTCATCACCGCGCCCGTCCCATACCCCATCAGGACGTAGTCGGCGATAAAGATGGGTACTTGCTTGTTGTTGACCGGGACCAAGCAATGTGCTCCTAAATAGACTCCTGTTTTGGACCTATTCTCCTGTCTCTCTAGATCAGACAGTTCTAAGGCTGCTCGGCGATAGTCATCGACGGCTTCCCTCGGGGTTGATGCGCCTCCTGTCCAAACCGGCGGAGTGCCTGATGGCCAACTGTCAGGCAACAGGGAATCAACGAGGGGGTGTTCTGGGGCCAGCACCATGGCCGTGGTCCCAAACAGTGTGTCAGGCCTGGTGGTAAACACCTCTATAGAGCTCCCGGCGGAAGTAGGGAAGCTGATTTCTGCTCCTTCGGATCGCCCGATCCAGTTCCTTTGCATCGTTTTTATGGAGTCGGTCCAATCGAGAGTTTCTAGGTCTTCGAGTAGGCGGTCGGCGTAGGCGGTGATTCTCATCATCCACTGCTTCATGGGACGGCGAAACACTGGATGATTCCCACGTTCACTGCGACCTTCCGCCGTCACCTCTTCGTTCGCAAGGACGGTCCCCAAGGCGGGACACCAATTGACGGGTGCTTCTCCCAAGTAAGCCAGTCTCCACTCATCTAGCTCACGTCGACGCTCTATCTCTCCCATCTCGGACCATGGTTGACCACTAGTCGTATCACGCTCTCCGCTGGCCAGAAGTTGCTCTAACTCCGCGATAGGTCTCGCTCTACAACTTGCAGAGTCGTACCAGCTTTGGAAGATCTGCAAGAAGATCCATTGGGTCCAACGATAAAAGGAAACATCAGTGGTCGCGATTGACCGTTGCTTATCGTGACCCAGCCCCAGCCGATCCAACTGGCGTTGCATATTGGCGATATTTGTCTCCGTGTTGACTCTGGGATGCTCCCCTGTCTGGCGCGCATGTTCCTCTGCGGGCAACCCAAAAGCGTCATATCCCATGGTGTGTAAGACGTTGAATCCCTTCATTCTCTTGTAGCGGGAAAAGACATCTGTTCCTATGTACCCGAGCGGGTGGCCAACGTGTAGGCCCGAACCCGACGGATAGGGGAACATGTCCATGACAAATAGCTTGGGACGACCCTCTGCGCCGATGTTCTCGGCTTCAGGCGACGCCTGAGGGTTAGCTACTCGGTAGGTCTCTTGAGCCGCCCAGCGTTCCTGCCATGCGGTCTCGATCCGTTCTGCTAACTGGGCGTCGTATCGGAAAAGGGGACGAGAATCATCTACCTCATTACCTTGAGCGGAAGAAGATGCGTTCACGGGATTTAAGGATGCCACGTGCTGCGCCCGGTAACCCATTTACTTTCAACGGATTGTTGTCCACATGGTCATCTACCCACTGAGTCGAATACCCTTCTGTCATGCCCCGCGACGCGCCTAAACCCCAATTTGACCATCGCGAAAACATTCCGCCGGCTGATTCCGATTACGAATCTTGGGCAGCCGCAGCTTCATCGTCCCTTAGCCACAAGAACCTTGACGAGCTAACAACAAGTACTTTCGACGGCATTGAACGGCTTCCGCTCTACACCAGGCAGCGCAACGGGACTAGGAGAAACCAAACCGGGCTGCCCGGAGAGTCATCTTTCGCTCGAGGAAGCAGAGCGTCCGGCAACATTCTCGGATGGGAGGTGCGACAAAGCCATTTTTCCACTCGCAAAGGCGTTAACGATCACATCCTCGCGGACCTAGAAAACGGTGCGACAGCCATTACGCTGAAAGGTGCCCCAGAAAGCCCGGACGCTCTCAGATCCGTTCTTGCAGGCGTCTATTTCGATTTGGCTCCCGTTCACCTGAGCCCCGGGAGTTCAATTACGCAAGCCTCCGCTTTGTTGGAGGTCTGCGCCGATGATCAAAGCCACGCCGAACTATTGCGGAACAATCTAGGTTTCGATCCAGTCGGTCGCCTAGCACGAACAGGCCATTCCGTCTTGGGTCTCGATGAGGGATTAGCTGAATGCGCAGAAACGGCATCTCAACTCAGTGTGACGTTCCCCAAAGTGACCCCGGTATCGATCGACGGGTCAGTCTGGGCTGATGCAGGTGCCTCCGACACCCAGGAGCTGGGCGCAGTGCTTTCGGCTGGGGTCCTTTGGATCAGGACCCTCATGAACTCAGGCCTCGGTATAAACGACATTTCAAGCAAAATTGAACTCACGTTGTCAGCGGGTCCAGATCAATTCCTTACTACCGCGAAGATCCGTGCCGCCCGCATTTGTTGGGCACGAATCGTGAAAGCTTGTGGCGGGAACCCCTCCCAATCTCCTTTGTTTGTGCATGTTGAAACTTCTCGATCAATGATGACCAAAACTGACTCTTGGGTGAATATGCTGCGCTCCACAGCAGCGTGTTTTGCGGCCGCTGTCGGGGGCGCCGACGCAATAACCGTCGCCCCTTTCGACAGCGCTTCCGGCCTCTCCAACGAAACAGGTTTAAGACTCGCGCGCAACACGCAGCTAATCCTTCAGGAAGAAACAAAGCTCTGCTCCGTGATTGATCCGGCTGGTGGAAGCTGGTACATCGAAGAGTTAACGGATCACGTGGCACTCTCGTCGTGGGAAATTTTTCAAGAACTTGAGCGTTGTGGGGGTCTCGACAAAGCCTTGCTGTCGGGCCAATGGCAGGCATCCATCGCACAGACTCGCGACAAGCGCCTCGAAGCACTTTCGGACCGCTCCACCCCACTTACCGGAACTAGTGAATTCCCGAATCTGGACGAACTCGAACTGGAACGCGAACCTCTACCTGAAGAGACAACGACTCTTGGCGAAAAAAGGTGTGAGCCTCTGCCCCTGTTTCGATGGTCGGCCCCCTTCGAACAAATGCGTGAAGCAGCAGAATTCTCCTCCGATCGACCTCTCCTATTTCTGGCCAACCTGGGCGGCATAGCGACCCACGCCGCTAGATCTGCTTTCGCGAAGAACCTCTTCGAATCCGGAGGAATTCGAGTGGCGGACAACGATGGATTTGACACCCCGAGCGCCTGCGCGGAGGCATTTTCATCTAGTGGCTGTCGCATCGCGTGTATCTGTTCATCCAACGATGTCTATTCTGAATCCGCCCTAGAGGTCGCTCGTCAACTCCGCTCCGCAGGTGCCGAACAAATCTATTTGGCAGGAACTTCTGACTTGGTTGACGGCCATCGGGGTGAAATTGACGACTTTGTCTATCTTGGTTGCAATGTCTTGGATGCCTTAACCCCTATACACCAGTTATTGACTAGGTGAATTTGATCATGACCCAAATTCCTGACTTCACATCAATCGATTTAGATCTCGATGATGAACCGGTGTCTACGACCGCCATCTGGTCAGAAGACTTCCTGCAGCAAACAGGGCGACCTGCAGATTCCTTTATTTGGAATACCCCCGAGGGCATCGATATCAAATGCCTCTACACGCCTGACGACCTTCAAGGTGAAATGTCTCACTTGGACAGCTTCCCGGGGTTTGCTCCTTTTTTGCGCGGTCCTTACCCAACCATGTACACAAATCAACCATGGACAGTCAGACAATACGCTGGCTTCTCGACAGCTGAAGATTCCAACGCTTTTTACCGACGCAATCTTGCTGCTGGCCAAAAAGGCCTGTCCGTAGCCTTCGATTTAGCGACCCACAGGGGCTACGACAGCGACCACGAACGCGTTAGCGGGGACGTTGGTATGGCTGGCGTCGCTATCGACTCCATCTACGACATGCGAACACTTTTTGATGGCATTCCACTCGATCAGATGAGTGTGTCAATGACAATGAACGGCGCAGTCCTGCCCATATTGGCTCTTTACGTCGTAGCCGCTGAGGAGCAAGGCGTGTCCTCAGACAAACTTGCCGGCACCATCCAAAACGACATTCTCAAAGAATTCATGGTTCGCAATACCTACATTTACCCACCCAAGCCATCGATGCGGATCATTGGCGACATCTTCGAATTCACAAGCAAGAACATGCCAAGGTTCAATTCAATTTCCATATCCGGCTACCACATGCAAGAGGCCGGAGCGACTGCTGACTTGGAGTTGGCTTACACCTTGGCAGATGGTCTGGAATACCTAAGGACCGGGCAACGAGCGGGACTCGAAGTTGACGACTTCGCTCCCCGTTTGAGTTTCTTCTGGGCTATTGGCATGAATTTTTTTATGGAAGTCGCGAAGCTCCGGGCCGCCCGCATCATTTGGGCTGATCTAGTCGACGGCTTCGAACCGACAAATCCAAAATCGCGCTCTTTGCGCACGCACAGTCAAACTTCAGGGTGGAGTCTGACAGCCCAGGATGTCTACAACAACGTCGTTAGAACCTGTGTGGAAGCCATGGCGGCAACACAGGGACACACCCAAAGTCTCCACACCAACGCTTTCGACGAAGCGTTGGCGTTACCAACTGATTTCAGTGCTCGAATAGCACGCAACACCCAACTTTTCCTTCAACAAGAATCAGGAACCACCAAAGTCATAGACCCTTGGGGGGGAAGTTATTTTGTCGAGAAACTCACACGCGACCTTGCTGATCGCGCCCTTCAACACATCAGCGAAGTCGAAGAAATGGGTGGGATGGCAGCGGCGATCGAAGCCGGAATACCCAAAATGCGCATAGAGGAGGCTGCAGCTAGAACTCAAGCACGCATCGATTCGGGTCGGCAAGTGGTTGTTGGAGTCAACAAGTACAGGTCCGAGCATGAAGAACAAGTAGATGTTCTCCGAATAGACAATGCCGAGGTGAAAGCTGCCCAGATAGCCAAACTTGAGCGTCTTAAGGCCGAACGCGATTCTGAGCTAGTGAAAACAGCTCTTGCCGCTTTGACCAAAGCCGCAGACACTGGCGACGGAAATCTCTTAGCCTTAGCGATAGACGCCGGGCGTGCCAAAGCGACAGTCGGAGAGATCAGCCTTGCCCTCGAGCTGGCTTACGGGCGCCACAAAGCGGAAATTCGATCGGTCAATGGGGTGTACAGCAGCGAAGTGGGAGACGATACTGAAGCCGTGAACTCTGTACGAGACCTGGTCGAGCAATTCGCTGCACGCGAAGGCAGGCGGCCACGCATTCTCGTAGCCAAGATGGGTCAAGACGGTCACGACCGCGGTCAAAAAGTTATCGCGACCGCCTTTGCTGATCTGGGTTTCGATGTGGACATCGGTCCTCTTTTCTCGACCCCAGCAGAGGCGGCCCGCCAAGCTGTAGAAAACGACGCCCATATTGTTGGTGCTTCCTCACTCGCGGCAGGACACCTAACCCTGATACCTGAACTCCGTGAAGCGTTAGCAGCTGAAGGACGCGAGGACATAATGATTGTTGTTGGCGGGGTAATCCCTCCTCAAGACTTTGAAGCCTTGAAGGACGCGGGAGCTGTCGCCATCTTCCCACCTGGAACCGTCATCGCAGAAGCCGCAACCGAATTGCTAGAAAAATTACTCAGCTAGCCGTCACCGCTTTCTGCGGGCGTGCTTGATTTTCTTTTTGGCTCGGTTAGCTCGGTAGACAGCGCTCGATGCCGCCTTGGCAGTTCCCCGGCCAAGCGTCGAGTCTGCCTCATCCAGTTTTGCTTGGAATCGCTTGTGGACCCAGAGCTTCTCTCCTGCTATCTCGATTTGTGACCAAAACTGACCGCGCACGTCGAACTTAGAAGTACGGGGTGTACGACTGATAAATCCCACCGGTTTAGCTGGTCGCCAGCCTCGTGCCTTCAACAGCAACACGTCGTCAGCAGTGATTGCGATTACGCGGTAACGAGCGGTGGTGAGTACTGCAACTACGGCGAAGACAACGACGGAAATAGTCATGCCCATGATGAAAGAACTGGGATCAAGCACCAAGACTGCTACAAGAATGAATACAGCGAAAAACAGCATCGTGAACGGGTGAAGGCCACCCTGGGCGGGGAGAATCCACTTGACGTTTTCACCGGGTTCTAGGAACTTCTCTACTGGGTGAGGTCGACTTCCTGTTTGCTGCGCTATGCGTTTCGCTAAGCCCATGAGTTCCCACTTTGCCGGTCCTTTATCAAGTTACTCATGGTGGCTCCATAAGTCAGAATTCGTCAACAGATAAATCACCTGGGAGCCAGCCTCCCAGCGGCCTGTACCCTCAGAGTTGTGGAACCTGTACCTCCCATTCCGACTCTCCTACAGGGAGTGCGTTCAGCCGACAGGGCTTCGTTGGGACGCGCCATCACACTGATCGAAAGCAGCTTGCCCGAACACCGTGAGATGGCCCAGGACCTGCTAACTGAGCTGTTGCCTCTCTCCGGCTCGTCCCATCGCATCGGCATCACCGGAGTACCTGGGGTGGGGAAAAGCACCTTTATCGAGACGCTGGGAAAAATTCTCACGGACCAAGGCCGGCGCGTCGCCGTGTTGGCGGTCGACCCGACATCGTCCCGGTCAGGGGGCTCCATTTTGGGTGACAAGACTCGCATGACGACGCTCTCAAACGACCCTTTAGCGTTTGTTCGTCCCTCACCAACATCCGGCGAGCTCGGCGGTGTAACTCGAATGACACGCGAAACAATGTTGGTTTGTGAGGCAGCCGGTTTTGATGTGGTTTTAGTGGAAACAGTTGGAGTCGGCCAGAGCGAGACTGTAGTTGCGGACATGGTCGACTTTTTCTTAGTTCTCATGCTCCCGGGGGCAGGGGATGAACTACAGGGAATTAAGAAAGGCATCTTGGAACTAGCTGACATGATTGCTGTCAACAAAGCGGACGGACGCAATGCTCAGGTGGCGGCAGCCGCAGCTCGTGAGTACGAACTTGCTCTACATCTCACAGCGCCCACCTCGCCCCTCTGGAGTCCTCCAGTCCTCACCTGTGCCGGCCTGACGGGCGCTGGGGTTGTTGAGCTATGGACGAGGGTCGAAGAACACCGGCGCATCCTGGGCGACGCAGGGGAGCTTGAACAGCGAAGAGAGCAGCAGAATGTCCGATGGATGTGGTCAATGCTCGATGACCGATTGGTTGATGGGCTGAGGAAGCACCCAACAGTGAGAACTCTGCTACCTCAGTTGGAATCGCAGGTCAGAGCAGGCGAGACCACGGCGGTATCGGCCGTCGATGAGTTGCTTGACGTTTTCTTGAATGACTGAGTTCCGACCAGAGAAGCCTTGGATTTCTATTTCCTAAAAGTCTTCATCAAACGCGACATCGCCTTCGACGCCATGTTGGTAAGCGGCCACTGTTCGCTCGAAGAAGTTCGTTAGTTCTTGAACGTCTTGAAGTTCCATGAAGTCGAATGGGTTCTTTGCCCCGTATCGCTTGGGTAAACCGAGCTGAGCTAGGCGTTGATCCGCGACGAACTCCAAATAGGTTCGTGTGTCAGCGGTCGACATGCCCGCAACTCCCCCCGACAACACGTCTTCTGCGAACTGGCTCTCAACGTCGATTGCATCTTCGAGCATCTCAACGATACGGACGGACAAGTCCTCATCAAATAACTCAGGTTCTTCGTTCCGAATCGTTTTGACAACCTCAAAAGCGAAGTTCATGTGACAGGACTCATCGCGAAACACCCAGTTGGTGCCCGCTGCCAACCCATTGAGCAATCCCTTGCTCCGAAGAAAATAGACGTACGCAAAAGCTGCAAAAAAGAACAGCCCTTCAATGCAGGCGGCGAAACAGACAAGGTTCAGGAGGAACTGCTTACGGTCTTCTTGGGTTCGCAGCTCCGTCAGCTCGTCCATGCTGCTCATCCACTTGAAACAGAAGTCGGCTTTGCGCCGGATGGAGGGAATATTCTCAATTGCAGCGAATGCCTCCGCCCGTTCTGCGTGGTCAGGAATGTAGTTATCCAGAAGGGTTAGATAGAACTGAACGTGCAACGCTTCTTCGTACAACTGACGGCTGAGGTACATCCGCGCTTCTGGGCTGTTGATGTGCTGGTAGAGATTCAGCACCAGGTTGTTAGCCACTATTGAGTCACCCGTGGCAAAGAAAGCCACCAGTCGGTTAATCAGATGCCGCTCAGCTGGTAACAGATTGCGATCGAGATCCACCACGTCATCAGAAAAATCGATCTCTTCGACCGTCCACGTGTTCTTGATGGCGTCGCGGTACATCTCATAAAAGATGGAGTACTGCATGGGTCGTAAAGTCAAGTTGAAACCAGGGTCCAAGATGTTGCCACGCGTCCCATGTCCGTCCTCCGCTCGCGGTAAGGACTCCTTCAGTAAGTCGGGGTTGGCGTAGTTGTCATCTGGTTCAGTGAGTGCCATTTGGTGTCATCCCTAAGTGAACTGTCAATCGCAGGCTTCGCACGACTCTGGGTTCTCTAAGGAACATGCGATCGCCTCTTCGTCAGTGAACGGCGAGGCTTCGGCCGGACTGCCGTCTGATGGCGGGCCTGTTGGCTCATCGTCCATCGGCCCCGTTGTGGTTTGGTTAATTCGGGTGGCGGGCCTTGAACGCAAGTAGTAGGTGGTCTTCAGTCCACTCTTCCAAGCATGCATATACATAGAGGACAATTTGCCGATGCTGGGGCTCTCCATAAAGAGGTTTAAGGATTGACTCTGGTCGATATAGGCACCTCTGTTGGCAGCCAAGTCGATGAGGGCCCGCTGCGGAAGCTCCCACGCCGTTCTGTAGATCTCTCGCACGTCTTCGGGGATCTCAGCTATCTCTTGTATCGAACCTTCTGCCCGTTTGATTTTCTGAGCCATGTCGCCGTCCCATAGGCCCCGCTGTTGGAGTTCGTTTACCAGGTAGCGATTAATTTGGAGGAACTCGCCAGAGAGAGTTTCCCGTTTGAAGAGGTTCGAAACTTGTGGCTCTATGCATTCATAGCACCCCGCTATGGAGGCGATGGTCGCCGTGGGAGCGATGGCAATCATCAATGAATTGCGCAGGCCATGTTGGCTTATACGGTCCTTGAGGGCTGCCCAGCGTGCTGTGTCACTCGGCGTGACACCCCACAAATCGAACTGGAGGTCTCCATGGGCAGCGCGCGTTTCAGCGAAGCCTTCGTGGGCGCCACTCTCAACCGCTAAATCGCAACTAGCCGATAGGGCCCAGAAGTAAATCTCCTCACTGATCTTTGTTGACATCTCAATGGCTTCAGGTGAATCGAACGCTATACCGGTTTGGAAGAAGACGTCCTGGAGGCCCATGAGTCCGAGACCGACCGGCCTCCACTTGTTATTTGAAGTACCTGCCTCGCTAGTTGGGTAGAAGTTGATGTCTATGACTCGATCTAAGAAGGGAACCGCTGTTCGTACAACTTCTCCCAAGCGATCAAAATCAAAAGAACCATCTCGGACAAGGCGGCCAAGATTGACCGAACCGAGGTTGCAGACAGCTGTCTCGTCTTGGTTGGTGACTTCGAGGATTTCGGTACAAAGATTTGAGAGGTGCACGACGTTGCCAGGTTGTCCCGTCTGGTTGCACTTGAGGTTCGACGCATCCTTAAAGGTCACCCATCCATTGCCAGTTTGAGCAAGGGTCCGCATCATGCGGCTATATAGCTGTCTCGCCGGAACCTGACGTTCGTACAGGCCTGCTTGTTCGGCGGCGACATAGGCCTGACGGAAATCTTCACCGTAGAGATCTGTTAGATGTGGGACGACTTTGGGATCGAACAACGACCACTGCCAGTCATTCTCCACTCGCTCCATAAAGAGATCCGGTATCCAGTTCGCAAGGTTCAGGTTGTGTGCTCGTCGGGCCGTGTCTCCAGTGTTGTCTTTCAGTTCCAGAAAGTCATCAAGGTCTGCATGCCAAGTCTCCAGGTATACGCATGCTGCGCCCTTTCGTCGACCGCCTTGGTTGACTGCCGCCACGGAAGAGTCGAGGGTTTTCAGCCACGGGACGATGCCGTTTGATAATCCATTGGTTCCGCCGATTAGTGACCCCTTCGAACGGATTCGGTGCCACGCAACGCCGATGCCACCGGCAAACTTGGACAGTTGAGCTATATCGGTGTAGCGCTTATAGATGCCTTCGAGTGAATCCTCGGGACTGTCCAACAAGTAACACGACGACATCTGCGGATGTGCCGTTCCTGAGTTAAACAATGTTGGGCTGGAGGTCAGGTACTCGAGACTCGACATCAACTCGTACAGCGTTATTGCTTCTTCCGGGGTCCGCGCTAGACCACACGCAACCCTCAGCAGAAAGTACTGCGGCGTCTCGATGACTGTTCGCTCGGTGGGATGTCTGAGCAGGTAGCGGTCATAGATAGTCCTAAGCCCAAAAAACTCGAAGAGGTTGTTTCGTTCCTCAAGAACAGAATTGTTCAGCTTGCGGGCATGGACTTGAACAAACTCAAGGACTCCCTCATGGATGAGCCCGCACTCCGCTCCCAACTCGATGGACTGACTAAAAGAGTAGACATTTTGGTTCTGAACTTCTTTGTCGATAAAGGTTCCAAGGAGCCTCGCAGCTAGACGTGAGTAGTTTGGCTCCTCGACGATGAGGGCCGCGGCGGTCCGTATCGAGAGTTCGTCCAGTTCGGTGGTCGTCGCCCCGTCGTGAAGGCCGGAGATCGTTCGAGTCGCGATCCGCATCGGATCGACACCAGCTAGTTCGGTAGAGCAACGCTCAACGGCTCGAACAATCTTGTTGACGTCAACAGTTTGTTTACTGCCATCGCGTTTTTGGACCTGCATTCCAGTTGCAGCGGTGCCGTCACCTATATCTTCTTTTGTTCCGGCCTCCGCCTGGTCCGTGATCGCCACTTCCGCTCCTCATCTACCCCTTCCGGTTCTCTCCGATCTGGCTGGGTCCACGACTGGCACCTAACCTTGAGTCGCCTGGCCCGATGTGGGGCTCAGCGTCCGTCAAGGTAAGGAATCAAATCATCGACCCAGATCGATTAAGTTCCGGACTTGTGATTACACCCGTGTAGTTACAACGTTGTCAAGCATCTGTACCGGTCTCTTTGCTCGCGCGCAAGTACAAATCGCTATTGATTTTTGTTTCTAGTCGCTCAAAAACGACCATCAACACCACCCTGCGTGGTCGGCTTTCTGGCTTCGGTAACCATTACCCCTGGTTCTCCCTAGCCCGGTAATGTTCCAAGGCGAGGTGATGCACATGAACCAAATAGTGGTTGTCGGCGCATCCCTTGCTGGTCTCCGAGCTTGCCAAAATCTCCGTCGCGAAAATTTCGAGGGCAAGTTGACCCTTGTTGGTGCGGAAAAGCATCTCCCCTATGACCGCCCACCGCTCTCGAAGTCAATGCTCACCACGGACCAAGACCCCAACGAGCTGACTCTGATTTCCGAACCTGACTTATCGAAGCTCGACCTAGAACTCCTCCTTGGAACACCCGCCACACACCTCGACACTGGCACTCAGGAAGTCACGGTGGGTGACGAGAAAATCCACTACGACGGGCTCATTATCGCCACCGGAGCGCGGGCAAGAAATCTTTTTAAAACCGACGTCACCGACGGCATTCATGCCCTGCGCACGGTTGATGATGCACTGGCAATTCGGTCCGCTCTTGAGTCAAGTTCTTCTGTGGTGATTGTCGGCGCGGGCTTCATAGGTTCCGAAGTTGCTGCGGCAGCTCGTCTACGCGGATGCGAGGTCACGATAGTCGAGGCCAACGACGCTCCCCTGGTTCGAGGTCTCGGTCATCAGGTGGGTAGTGCTTGTGGAAGCCTCCATGAAGCCGCAGGTGTTGATTTACGTCTCGGCCTGGAAGTCACAACCGTTTACGGCGGCCCTACCGTCGAGGAAGTTGAACTGAACGATGGAAGTCGCGTTCCGGCCGACCTCGTGGTTGTGGGAATCGGCGCTTCTCCTAACACCGAGTGGCTGAAAGACTCTGGGCTAACGATCAACGACGGAGTCGTGTGCGACAAAACTCTCAACGCAGGAATCCCAGGAATCTATGCCGCTGGAGATGTCGCCCGGGCACCCAACCAGTGGCTCGGCACTACGCCACTTAGGACCGAGCATTGGACGGCGGCAACCGAACACGCTGCACTCGCCGCCAAGAACTTGTTGCAGCCCGCCAACAGCACAGCGTACGGATCTGTGCCCTTCGTGTGGTCAGATCAATACGAGGACCGTATTCAGGTTGCCGGAGATACAACCAAGTTCGATGAAGTGTCCATACTTATGGGTTCGACTGATGAGCGAGCCTTTGTCGCTGCTTATCGACAGGGCCAACGGCTGGCAGGGGTCGCTGCTCTCAATAACATGCGTCCCTTCGTCCAATACCGGCGTTTACTCATGACTCATGGACAATGGAGCGACGCACTTGACCTCTCCGAAGAAATGAAGCACTAGTCGACGCTTTGACGAAACTTTTGCCCATAGCTGTTCTCGCGGCGTCCCCAAGGCAGAAAATGGCTACCGTCGAGGCCCAGAGGTCTTCAATGATCTTCTGTGGACAGGTGGTTTAGGTGTCGAGAGAGAACTCATTAGTTGCTTCAGTCGCTGTGTTTTGCGCCTCCTCCTTGAGTAGCGAAGCAGATTTCCCCGATCTCGCCGCGGAGCTTGGTGAACATCTCGCTGACCATGGCGTCACGCTTGTATTTGGCGGCAGTGACGCGGGTCTTATGGGGGTTGTCGCTCAAGCCGCTATTTCTAGAGGTGGCAACGTTGTTGGCGTCTACCCCGAAGGCACATTTTCTCGTGATGTTCGACATCACGGAGAAATCGACCTGCGGCTGGTTCCGTCAATGCACGAACGGAAGTCCGAGATGTTTCGACTCAGTGATGCCGCTGTCGCGCTCCCGGGGGGCCTTGGAACTCTCGACGAAGTCGTCGAACTTTTGTTGTGGACTCAACTGGGAATTCATCAACTGCCTCTAGTGCTCCTTGATCAGGGCTCTTTTTGGGACAAATTCCTTGAGTTCCTTGATGAAGCCTCGAAAAGTGGTGTCCTCAAATCCACCTGGCGTCAGTTCATTGCAAGAACTTCGGAACCCGAGTCGGTGTTAAGAATTCTGGAAGGTCTTAAAAACCAAATGAACTAACACTCTTCAGTCAATCGATTCCTGCGACCGGCAAGACGTCAATGTGACCCTCCGCCCGTGGGTGGTGGGTCACATTGGTGTCGGGCTGAGAGGATTTGAACCTCCGACCCCTGGTCCCCCAGACCAGTGCGCTAACCAAACTGCGCCACAGCCCGCATCGCCGCCACGATACAGGCGCCGTGCCGCGGATCCGCAACTCCTAGAAAGTCAACCTATTTGCTGCAAGGCCCAATAGATTCCCTGCACCGCTCGCCATCCCAAATAGATGACAGCGGCGGCCAAAACGAGCCAGAAGTGCCACGGGACTGACCCTTCACCTTTCGGATCAGCCAACCAGGTGCCGCAAGCTGGACAATCTCCATCCTCCGTGAGCAGGCCGACGTCAAAATCGCGGCCGCACTTTTCACACCAGATCATGGCCGACATTCGAGCATTGGATCGGTCGAAGGACCAAGTCTCATCACAACAGGTCTCAGTTGCGGCGACGAAGCCGGATCTTAATGGGAGTCGCCCCAAGCGCGAACTCTTCACGGAGCCTCCGTTCGAGGTAACGCACATAACTCGCCGGTAGCTCCTTGTTTGAGAACAGGGTGAACGTGGGCGGATGAGCCGCTCCCTGCGTGGCGTACAAGACCCTCCCTCCGTGAGGAGCGGGTTGAGCCGACTGGGCTAGTTGAATCACCTCGTTGACTTTTCGAGTCGGCACTCTTGTTTCATATGCATCGATCGCTGCTTCCAACGCGGGTATTAACCGGTGCACTCCTCTGCCAGTGAGGGCGCTTACGCGAAGAACGGGCGACTCCCCCAGAAAGTGGAGCCGTTGACCTATCTGGTACATCACCTCGTCTTTTTTTTCCTGATCGACGATCTCCCACTTGTTCAACAGGATCACTATCGGGCATCCTGCGGCATCCACGCGTTCAGCTAGACGTTGATCTTGAGAAGTGACGCCCTCTGACGCATCGATTACCAATAATGCGACATCTGCCTTATCGATGGCTCTCAAGGCTCTCAAATTTGAGTAGTACTCGGTGTCATCATCAACCCGAGCCTTACGTCGCATCCCTGCCGTGTCGATAAACCGCAAGGGACCGAGTTCTGTCTCTACAACAGTGTCTATTGCGTCGCGAGTGGTTCCTGGCATGTCGTGGACTACAGAGCGTTCATCACCTATCAGACGGTTGAACAGCGTTGACTTACCAACGTTGGGTCGGCCCACGATCGCAACACCCGGAACTTCGTCAGAGATTGACTCTTTCTGGTCTTCGGAAACTTCAATGACGTCTTGGTCGGGGGTCGGCAACAGCTCAATAATGCGGTCAAGAAGGTCTCCGGTATTGCGACTATGTAATGCCGAAACACCCATCGGATCACCTAGACCAAGGGATAAGAATTCCCAAATATCTGAGTCCCTAAGTGGGCTGTCAATTTTGTTCACTGCCAGAACTACGGCTACATCAGAACGTCGCAAAATCGATGCGACACGACTGTCTTCTTCTGTAACCCCAGTAGTGCCGTCGACAACCAAAACAATTAGATCCGAGTCTTGTATCGCTCTTTCACTCTGAGCAGAGACTTTGTCATCGAGTTGATTGCCTGATGGCATCCACCCTCCGGTATCCACTAATTCGAAGTGATGGCCGAGCCACTCGGCTTCTAGCACCTTGCGATCGCGCGTAACTCCAGGTCTCTCTTCAACTATGGCTTCGCGTCGGCCCAGAATACGGTTGAAAAGAGTTGACTTTCCGACGTTAGGTCGGCCAACCACTGAGACAACCGGCAACCCCTCTTCAGACATCATTTCGCTGACTCCGAAAGCCCGTATCTCTTCGGGTCTTGTATCGCCAGCCTCAAATCGACGCCGTTAGTTGGAACGATTTCGACTGGCTTCGATAACTCTTCGACACTCACCCCATCCAAGAATTTTCCGTTGTTGAGACACGCGTCAGGGATCAAATATCGGTGACCCTCGGGTTCTTGGCGGAGAACTTCCTGCACATCCTGCCCAACCATGAGACCGCTGACTTTTATGTTGCCACCAAAGAATTGGTTCTTGACTTCGACAAGCCGAATATCCGCTCTCTGCAGCTCCGCAATTAACGGACCGAGAACCTTTGCTCCGTATTCGCCCGTGAGGATCGCTATCGGCGCGTCTCGTCGAGGCTTAATGACGACTGGCCGGCTCTCATCCATCGCGCGTCCCCAGTGGGCCGAGAGTTCGCCTGCTCGATTAGAGCCCTCCGCGGAACGGAGTCCTCGATACCCCTCTGCCGGGGCGCCATCGACCCATTGGAAGAATCCCGATCGGGTTACCACCTTAGAATCCGTCGCACTAGTGAACTCAAGTTCGAACGCCCTCGCCATACCTATGCCATCTTCATGCATGGCAAAGTTTCCGTAGGTTTCAGCTTCAGGAAACGATTGATCTGCTAACAGGTAGTACTCATCCGCCGCGTACACGAGTCTGTGCCCTAATACCTTCATATAGCGCTTCTGCCATGCCGATACGAGTTCCAGGACCCGGTGAGCTTCCTCCTCAGTATGGGGTCGCATTGCTGTTTCAGAGTTGTATGCACTGACCCCGAGAGGAACAACAGCTAGGGAACTGAGCTCAGCAAACTGGTCCAGAACTCCCAGCAGCGTGTCATCCAGTATGTCCCCGTCATTGACTCCCGGGCACACCACAATCTGACCGTGGACCTCGATACCCGAATCAAGCAATGCTCTCAGCCATCTCAGGCTGTATCCACCTCTCCGGTTCTTCAACATCCGACTCCTAATTTCAGGGTCGGTCGAATGAATGGACACATAGAGAGGTGATAGACGCTCTGATATGACTCGCTCTAGGTCAGCTTCGGTAAAGCGAGTCAAGGTAGTGAAATTCCCGTACAGAAAAGAAAGCCGATAATCGTCATCCTTTAGGTACAGGCTGCGGCGCATACCTTTCGGTAGTTGGTAAATGAAGCAAAACTCACAGTGGTTGTCACACGTTCTCACTTGATCGAAAATTGAAGCTTCAACCTGAGCGCCGAGTGGTTCACCCGCCGTTTTGGATACTTCAACTTCTAGCTCCAGACCGCCACGTTGGAGACTAAGGGTCGGGTCTGCCTCGTCAACTAATAGTTGCCAGCGAATGACGTCAGTGGGGACTTCCCCATCGATAGCGACAATCTCGTCTCCAGGTAATAGGCCCGCGGAATCAGCAGCGCTGCCCGGAACTACCTCGGCGATTATCGGCAACGACATGCTCTTTAGGATAGAGGTGAGCTTGTCCCACACCCAGCAACCAACGTCAACCCGATAGCCTCGGATTCGTGAGCGTTGAGCAAGTTCTACTGGCCTCACCTCGGGGATTTTGCGCCGGGGTCGAGATGGCGATCAAGGCTCTTGCGTGGCTGGTGCGGGCATTTGACCCACCGGTGTACTGCTATCACGAAATCGTGCACAACCGACTGGTGGTGGACCGATTCGAAAGCCTGGGAGTTGTATTCGTCGATGATGTGACAGAAGTTCCCCCTGGGCGGCCCCTGATGCTCTCGGCTCATGGTTCAGCCCCAGAAGTTGTTTTAGAGGCCCGAAAGCGCGGAGGATATGTGGTTGATGCAGTCTGCCCCCTCGTCACCAAAGTCCATCACGAGGTTCAAGTTCGTTCACAGAAGGGCTACAAAATCGTTTATGTCGGTCACGAAGGGCATGAAGAAGCCGAAGGAACCGTCGCTGTCGCTCCGGGTGACATCCACCTCGTCGAAGACGCCAACCAGGTTGCCGGGTTACCTGATTTTGAAGAGCCGATCGCTATGTTGGCCCAGACCACGTTGAGCCATCGCGACTGGGAGGGAGTTCTGGAGGCAACTAGGGAAAGGTTTCCCGATGTATGGATGCCTGGCAGAAGTGACTTGTGTTTCGCTACAACGAATCGGCAATCAGCCCTGTCGTCAATAAGTGAACAATGCGATGCAGTGGTAGTCATCGGGTCAGCAAATTCGTCGAACACTATGGCATTGGCGAAATTGGCTGAAGCCTCCGGTTGCACCCAAGTGTTTCGCGTCAATTCCGCTGATGAACTTCCAGCGAACCTCGAAGGGACCGTCGGTGTGACCGCCGGTGCTTCCGCTCCAGAAGAACTTGTCGAGGCTGTCATAGAAAAGCTGTCACCGCGGCTCGGTGTCGAAGAGCTCAGAATCACAGAAGAGGACGAATATTTTCCGCCACCTAGAGAACTACGCGAACTTCTTTCGACCTTGGAGACCACTGTTTACGCATTGCTCGCGGTACCGCCCGATGCTCGCGTGGCGCCCCTTGACCGGGAAACCGCTGCGAGTGAAGTGCTGGCGTCGCTTACCAGCTAAGAGGTCACTCTTCTGGCACCCGGCTATCTGGCTCACTTCCTGGTTCGTAGACGTTGGGGTCCCCACACACAACTTGAGCTTGGTCGAATAGGACCTGAATTTCCTCGCGAAGCGTCTCTGTCGTGGCTCGGACATCATTGCGAGACAGACGACCCTTCTCATTCAGCGGTGGCGGAGGCATCGGCTTCCCGATGATTACGTGAATGCGCTTGGGGTACAAGAACTTTGAGCCTCTTGGCATGGCCTTCGCCGTTCCGCCGATCCCGACGGGCACTATCGGGACTTGGGTTTTGGCGGCCAAATATGCGGCCCCGTCAAACAACGGGAAAATTCGAGGTCCGTCCTTACGTTCTCCTTCAGGGAAAGCAACAACAGGGTCGTTGCCATTTTCGAGAACACCGAGCGCGGTAACTAGAGCGGCGCGATCAGCGCTACCTCGACTAACTGGAAAGCAGCCAATAGTTGTGAACAACCATCCAAAAAACCAGTTCTCCCACATTGAATCCTTACCCATGAAGCGCAACCGCCTAGGGATACAAGACTGGAGAGGTGTGTCGATGTAGCTGCGATGATTAGGTGCCCAAACACACGCTCCGGCCGGTATGTTTTCAGCTCCTTCGACGGTAATACGGTTCCAAACTTTGAAGATTCCCCAAAGCAGGTACTTGAGAAGTCGGTACATGAATCGGTTGTACCAATGGGCCTTCTTGTCATTGTGTTGATTGGTATCTTCCATTAGTCATCCACCAACGCACGAAACATCGTCGCGATCTGCGAAACAACGTCGTCGACACTAAGCCCACTCGTGTCGAAGATTACGGCACCTGGTGCCACTAAGAGCGGAGAATCTTCTCGGGTTGAGTCGACCTCATCTCTGCGTTTTAGATCCTCTGAAACGTGACCGAGAGTTAGTCCTGAGCTTTCCGCAAAACGCCGCTCAGCTCTGACTGATAGATCGGCAGTGAGGAAAACTTTGAGTAGCGCATCAGGGAACACCTCTGTTCCTATGTCTCGGCCTTCCATTACTCCTCCACCCAAACCAGTCGCCCATTCTCTCTGTCGAGGTACCAGGACTCGCCTCACCTCCGCATTGGCCGCTACAACACTGACCAACTGATTGGCCTCTTGAGTTCTGATCTCTTCGGTAACGTCGACTCCATCGATGAAGACTCTGTCGCTGATTTCTATTTCGGCTTCGGTAGCTAATTTGGTGATCCCATCGGCATCTTCTACATCCACCCCGGCTCTCAATGCCGCGACCCCTACCGCTCGATACATCGCACCCGTATCGAAGTGCGGCAGATTCAGGTCCGCTGCTAGCCGTCGTGCAACTGTTGACTTCCCTGAGCCTGCGGGACCGTCTATAGCAACGACAGCTACAACTTTTGAGCGCTGTTGAGGTCTAGGTCTCAAATGTTCGAGACACGGGAAGAAATCTGGAAAAGTTTTCTTCACGCAGTCAGGGTTGAGAATCTCGATGCCGGGTACTCGAAGCCCAATTAATGACATGGACATAGCCATTCGGTGATCGTCGTATGTTTCGATCACTCCTCCCCGCAGGAGCCATTTGTCGGGGCGGATAACCAAACCGTTAGCCGTTTCGGTTATGTCAACGCCACATTTGGCGAGCTCCGAAGTCATTGCCGCTAATCGGTCTGTTTCTTTCGCTCTAATAAAACCCACCCCTTTGATCTCGATCTCCGAATCGGCAAATGCCGCGACCGCAGCCAAAGTTTGCACCGTGTCAGAGAAGTCTCGTAGATCAAAACTTCCTCCCCTGATTCGGTCACCCTCGACTTCAATGAAGGCGTCGCCCCAAGTAACTTTCGCCCCCAACTGTTGCAGCACATCCACGAATTGGATGTCTCCTTGAATACTTTGTTTATGGAGACCTTCAACCCTGACTCTGCCGTGTGTAATCGCCGCCGCACCAAAGAAATAAGATGCCGCCGTCGCGTCAGGTTCTATGTCGACGTCAGTTGCCCTGTATTTGCCACTATGAACAACGTAAGTGGACTCGTTTGGTTGTTCAACATTGACCCCAAAGTCCTCCATGACCTTGACTGTCATTTCGATGTACGGGCGACTTACCGGCTTACCGGAGAGATGAATGGTTAGACCTTTGCTGTATAGAGGCGCCGCTAACAACAGCCCGCTCACAAATTGGCTGCCACTGTCTGCCGCTATTTCTATTTCTCCGCCCGCGAGTTCGTCGGCAACAATGTCTAGGGGTAACTCGCCGGGCGCACGTGTCTCTCTCAGGTCGCACCCGAGCGCACGCAAGGCGGATATCTGTTCAGCGAAAGGACGCGAACGCAGTTGTTCGCTTCCATCTAGTGTCGCCGGCCCTCGTCCTGCAGCAAGAACCGGCAAGATGAACCGCGAGGTTGTGCCGGACGATCGACTGTTGATGACTGAGCCATTGAATCTAAGTCGCCCACCAAGCCCGGTTACTTGGAGGATCAACTCGCTACGGTGTTCCACAACTTCAGCACCCAGAGATCTCACTGCCTCCAACATCGCCTCAGTGTCATCAGCGAACAGGACTCCCGATAGTTTGCTGGTTCCTTCAGCAAGCGCGGCACACAGCAACGCTCTGTTGGTGTGGCTCTTAGAACCAGGAACCAGTACAGAGCCCGTCGCTGCTGCGCCAAAGGGTGTCAGAGCGACCCGCTGATTCATGCAAGCTCTCGAGTCGTCGGCTTATAGCCCTGTCCGGCGAGGGCAGCGAGGAATCTCTGGACTTCTGCTCTTGCCACTATTAGGACCAGGACGCCCTGAGCACCCTCGGTTGAGTGCGCGACTTCGATATCAGCGACGTTGACATCGCAGTCCGCTGCAAGCATCGTGATGTTGGCGATCTGTCCCTTGCGATCCGGAATAGGAATCCTCACTTCTATGAGGTCCTGCGGTCGAACATACCTGGAAGGCAGGTTGGTGCGTGCTCGTCGGGCTTGGGACAAGACGTTTGTCAAACCGCTACGGTCCGAATCGGCAACAATGCCACGGATTTGATGGATGCGATCTGCAAATTCATCCAGAACTGTAACGATAGCTTCCCTATTTTCTTCACAGATGTCGAGCCATATATCGGGGTGACCGGCAGCTATCCGCGTCATGTCGCGAAAGCCCCCCGCAGCTAGGCGGAGCAGCGGTGCGTCATCCAAAGCACGGTCATCAGCGAGGCACATCAGGCTGGCAGCAGTCAGATGCGGGACATGTGACACTATTGCCACAAGAGCGTCATGGCGTTCTGGTGCCATGGTGACGACATCACAGCCCATTGAACTAACGACGGTTTGCAGATCACGAAGAGCGAGGTCATCGGTTCCTTCGGTGGGGGTAAGAACCCAGACTGCTCCATCAAAAATCCTCTGATCGGCGCCATCAACGCCGTCTTGTTCGGAACCAGCCATTGGATGGCCCGGTATGAAGCGGGGATCGCTAAAGCTGCGGGCTACAGCCGTTTTTACGCTCCCCGTGTCGGTCACTATTCCTTTGGTTTGTTGAAGGGCTTCGGTGATTCCATCTTCGAGAGCACTCGCAGGAACTGCCACAAAAGTGACATCGGCGTCACTGTCAGTTCCTATTTCATCGATGACACCAAGTTCTTGGGCTCGGTCAGCCCGGCTTTCGTCTATATCTCTGCCGGTGACGTGCCATCCATCGTTCCTTAGCGCTAGAGCGACCGATCCGCCTATTAACCCGGTTCCTATGATCTGAGCACGGCGCGCCTTATTGTTCATAGTGGTCTCAAACCCGTCTGCTCGAAGTCATGTCCTCTTCAAGAAAGGGTACCGAAGGCTTCCCTCGCGCCTGAAGTGAGATTAAGAATTGACAGAAGCCCGGTACAAAGAACGGATCTCTTCTCCGCTGAGCACTCTCCACGATCCAGCTTTGAGACTGGGATCTTTTATCGGACCAATCCTGACTCGAACTAATCGCACCACCGGGTGTCCTACTGCCGCGCACATTCGACGCACCTGACGATTTCGGCCTTCATGAATAGTGAGTTTTAGGAGCCCCTCGTCGGGCGCGGAAACTTCGGCGGGCGCACTGAGCCCGTCTTCTAACTGGACGCCTTCGCGCAGTGCTCTAAGTGTCGAACGGTTCGGGGTTCCCTCTACGTGAACCAAATATTCTTTGGCTACACCGAAACTTGGGTGCGTTAGCCGATGAGTCAAATCGCCGTCGTTCGTCAAGATGATAAGACCTTCACTATCGGCATCTAGTCGTCCAACCGGGTACACCCTGATTGTCCGAGGAACAAGATCAACGACTGTTGGTCGACCGTCGGTATCTCGGACAGTGGAAACGACATCGCGCGGTTTGTGAACCAAATAGTGCACAAGATTCGGATCTCTAAGAATTGGTATCCCGTCGAGTTCTATCCGGTCACTATCGATCGCTTTGTCTCCCACTATGGCTACTTGCCCATTGATGGTTACTCGTCCGGCCCGGATCATTTCTTCACTAGCGCGCCGGCTGGCAATTCCTGCACGCGCTAATACCTTCTGGAGTCGCTCACGCGACTCCCCGTCCTTCACTTCGGAGGGCTCATGTCTTCGGAGCCAGCCGTCATACCGTCTTCAGTTTCGTCGCCGAGCAGGACGGCCTCAAGTGTTTCAACCACCTCAGCTTCAGGAACGAAGTCGCTGAGATTCGGCAGCTCATTAAGGCTGTCGATACCGACGCCTTCCAGGAACAATGCCGTCGTGCCATACATGGCAGCGTTACCTGGTCCTGGGTCTCGTCCTACTTCTTGGATATATCCACGGTGTTGCAACGTCCGGGTCACGCCGTCGACATTTACTCCACGTATAGAAGCTATCTGGGCTCGCGAGACGGGTTGTTTGTAGGCGACTATCGCCAGAGTTTCCAGTGCAGCACTCGACAGTCGCGTTGCTTGAGCTTCCAAAACGAAACGCTCAACATAGGGTGCCTGCGCTTCGGCGGTCTGATAACGGTATCCCCCAGCGATCCGACAAATTGTGAAGCCACGTTCTTCTTGCGCATAACTGTCAATCAGGTAACCACAGAGGGCTTCAATCGTTTCGACGCTTACCTCCAAAAGCTGAGCAAGAACCGTTGGCGGAACCGGGTCGGTCGCCACCATCAAGATTGCTTCCAAGGCAGCTCTCACATCCGCGGGAACCAATGTCGGATCGAGATCGGGAGAGTCATGATCTGTCGACGCCGAGTCTCCTAACGACGCTTCATTTTCTAGTTGAGCAGCCAATACTTCAAATGCGTCAGCATCTTCACTAGCCGTCATAAGCTCCACCGCCACTAGGTACAAGTAACTCTGCCTCATGTCCTGTCCAAGTCAGCGTTATGTCCCCAAAATGTTCTTTTTGATCCAATTCGATGTGTCCCTGCTTAAAGAGTTCAAGAATTGCTAGGAACCGAACAACCACTTCAATCCGATCCACTAGCCCATGTGTAATTTGTCGGAAACTTGTCGTGCCCAGGCGAGGAAGCGCATCGATTATCTCAAACATTGCATCAGTGACAGATGCGTTGACCGACGCTATGTGACTGACGTCGACACGCTTTACCGCTGCGGGAGTTAGGGCCTTGACCAACGCCATTGTGATCTGGGCAGGCGTGACCCCTTCAAGAAGATCGGGGGCGAGCGATAAGAAATGTCGATCCGGACCAGTAGTTCGCGGATAACTGAATGAAGCGTTTCGGCTCATTTGCCGCAGCGCAGTCGCAGCAGTCTTGAAGGTTTGACATTCGAGAAGCCGCGCTAGGAGCAGATCCCTTTCCTCCCAAAGACCGAGTTCTTCGTCAAGGGCACCATCATTTTGGTCGGGCAACAAGCGCCGCGTCTTTAACTCAACGAGAGTCGCTGCGATTAAGAGGAACTCAGTCGCTAGTTCGAGGTCAACTCGGGGACCTGAAGAAGACGTCGGTTCAACCGAACTAAGAATTTTGTCCATCTCCGCGAGGTAAGCATCCACAATGCCTGTTAAGGAAACCTCGTATATGTCGACTTCTTGGTCGAGAATGAGTCGCAACAAAACGTCAAATGGGCCCTCGAAGACTTCTGTCTGTACCGCATAGGGCATTGAATAAAGATAGCTGAGCAAATCACATTGATGTAACACGCTCAGCTCATCTTTTGGGGCTTTAACACCGTCTGTAGCCTTCTTCTGCGGTTTCGGGCTCTAGCTGAGGTACCGTCAAGTCCATGACGAGAGTGCTGTCTGGTATTCAACCCACCGGCGATATTCACCTTGGAAATTATCTAGGAGCCCTTCGTCAATGGGCGCTTGATCAACACGAGCACGACAGCTTCTATTGCGCGGTCGATTTACATGCCATAACTGTCCAACAGAACCCTGAAGAGTTACGTGCCAAGACACTAGAGACCATGGCGACACTGGTCGCAGTCGGATTGGATCCTGAAGTTTGTACGTTGTTTGTTCAAAGTCACGTTCCGTACCACACCGAACTCTCGTGGCTTCTCGAATGCACCGTTTCTTTTGGGGAACTTCGTCGAATGACCCAGTTCAAAGACAAATCCATGAAACAAGGCGACAGTGGCCAGGAGCATGTATCTGCTGGTCTCTTTACTTACCCGGCGTTGATGGCCGCTGATATTTTGATTTACGACGCTGATCGAGTACCCGTTGGAGACGATCAACGACAACATCTGGAGTTGACTCGCGACGTGGCGGAGAGATTCAATTCCCGTTACGGGGAGACCTTTGTGTTGCCTTCAGCTGCTATCCCGAAGATCGCAGCACGAGTGATGGATCTCCAAGAACCAACCAACAAGATGTCGAAATCGGCGGAATCCGCTTTGGGTGCCGTCGGTATCTTCGAGGACGTCGAGTCGATCGCAAAGAAATTCAAACGAGCAGTCACGGACTCGAGTAACGAGGTGCGATTCGATTTCGAATCCAAACCCGGAGTGTCGAACCTTTTGTCAATCTTGGGGGCGGCGACGGATAGGGATCCCGAACTTCTCGCCGAGGACTACGCACAATATGGGGCGTTGAAAGCCGACACAGCGGATGCTGTGATCAGCGTTCTTGAACCGGTTCAACTGCGTCGATCTGAACTTCTCGCTGATCCGGCTGAACTTGACCGGATTATCGCGCGGGGGGCAGAAAAGGCCGGCGAGGTTGCCGCTGTGACGGTCAGCCGAGCCAAGGAAGCTATGGGGTTTCTATCTCCGAGTTAGCCAGTGACATGGTGTAGCTAAAGTTGGGTCTCGCCATCTCGTTTTATTTTCCCTCCCCGAAAGACTGAGACATCTGGGACGTTTGACGTGGTTTCGCCTGACCGCCACTTCCGAAACCCGTAAACGAAAACGGCGATCCCAGCGACGTTGACGAGAGTGCCCACTTCGGTTGCCATGGTCGCTAGTCCCGCCCCTAGGACGATGACGGCGAGGCCCCAGGCCATCGTCCTGACATGGCGGTTATTGAGACGCAACGGAGGGTGGCGGTTGCGGTTTCTCTCCTCGACGGTCTCAATGCGGCCAGTTTCTAGTCGAGCCTCAAGTAGAAGCACTTCTTCCTCGGTGATCTCCGGAGCCATTTGCGCTACAGCGTGATCTTCCGCAGCATGGACTGCTGTTTCTATGTCTTGAGGTGCCGGAGACCCGCTCGCTACTCGTTCAGCGGCCTCGGGATCTCTCTCAATGAGCCAATCCCGAAAGGGCACCAACGCTCGGTCAATTAGTAAACGTTCCTCTTTGGATAGCTGAGATCGAGCTTTTTGTCGCGCCTTGGATGTTGCCTCATCCACCGACCGCAACTTGAACGTTCCGACCCGATCGCCATAGGTCTGGACGACAACACTCTTCAATCGCTCAGTTATTTCTGCCGCTTGCATACATCCTTCTTACACGGCAAATTGGTCTGCTCGCCGCAAGACCTCTGCTCTTTTTCTTTCTACAGTCCATTCGCTGGGCGGTAAGTGATGTTCCACCGCCCATCTCACGACGAAATCGTCGCTTCCAGCATCTCTGAGGATGCCAGAACCAATGTGCGGGTAGTTCATGAACAAGCCCAGACCCGAAAGAAGCCCTGTTTCTCTTGCCCAACCATCGATTCGCTCTTGGGTTGCTAACGGCTTGATGATGGCGGCTACAACCCGAGTGATGACTCCTGATTGAACCGCAATTTTTCCCACATCATGCAGTAAACCTGCTATCACGACGGTGACATCACCCGGTAGGTCGTCTTTCGCTCTTTTGGCGACCGCAATCGAGTGGAATTGGTCGGGTGGGGACATCTTGAGCCATAGCTCGAACTCGGCGACACTAAGCGATTCTCTAACCCAGGTGACATCTGTGGAAGTCGGTGCTGTACCTCTCAAAGTTGAAAAAAAGCGTCGTGCGAGGTGCCTGAACTCACCACTGTTCCGTGGAGCGAACCGATTCATCTTCTAACGGCTTCATCAGGAGGGGACGGAATCCGTAGCGTTTGATCCACATAGATCTCAGTCGGATCGGAGATGTTATTTTCACGTAGCAGGTCGCTTAAATCGATCCCGAAGCGGTTTGCGATAGCGATGAGGGTGTCACCCTCGGCAACTAAATACTCACCTGACTCAACTTCTGAACGGGGGTGGGCCTGCGCGTGTCTCGCTCGAAGTTCCTCGAACCTCAGGGAGGTGTACCGCTGAGTGCTCCTAATGGAGACGTGACCCAAAAACTTCTGTACAAAGCGGATGTCAGCTCCGTTCACCATCATGTGGGTCGCACACGAATGACGCAACACGTGGGGTGTTAACAACTTTCGATCCAGACCGACCTTGTCTCCATGGCGTCGCACAATTCCCCAAGCACCCATGCGAGACAGTCGAGTTCCCAGCGTCGGCCCCGCCAGGCTCAAAAACACCGCCCTCTCCACTTTTCTTCGCTCGGACCCCCTACGAAGTGTCAGTGCGGCTTGCCTGCCAGCTCCGCTCATCCACTGCGACAGAGCGTGATGGGCTTCCGCCCCAAGCGGAACGATACGCTCCCTCCGCCCTTTACCGAAGACCCGCAACTGTTGTTTATCAAAGTAGACATCATCTGTATCAAGACCAATGAGTTCTCCCACTCGCAAACCGCACCCGTAGAGAACTTCGAGTACCGCCCGATCACGGTAAGTGGCCGGATCGTCACCAACCGGGGACCCAAGAAGCGATTCGATTTGTTCGTATGTCAACGCCTTTGGAGGACCCTCGCGAACGGTAGGTACGCCAATATTTTCACTGGGATTTGCCGCGAGTATCTCTTCCTCAACAGATAAGAAACTGAAGAGTTCTTTAATAGCAACCACAGCCCTAGCTACCGTCGAAATCTGGTAGTTCGAGTCATGAAGATGTTCCACATACGAGGCGATGTGATCTTCATCTACGGTCTTCAATTGCTGACCGGTTGAGTCTAACCAGACCAAGAAGGCGTTCAGATCTCGCTGATATGCCTCTTTCGTTGTTAGCGTTCGACCCTTGTTGAGGACTTTCCAGTCCAAGAATTGTCCCAACCATAATGTTTCTTCACGCGTCGTCATGGGACTAACCAACCAACCTCTGACGCAAAAGCAAAAGACCAGCAACCGTCTTCGCGTCAATGATTTCTCCACTAGCGATCATCGACGGAACTTCGTCCAGAGCAATAGTCTCCACCGTCATTGACTCTTCTTCGATTCCATCGGCTCGGCGTTCTGTCCACGAGAGATCTCGTGCGAGGTAAATCGAGATTGACTCGTCGGTGAATCCGACCGCTGTCGCTAGTGTCGCTAGATGCTCCATGGTCTCAGCGACACAACCCACCTCTTCTTCTAGTTCGCGACGCGCTGTATCTACTTCCGATTCGCCATCTCTATCGCGAAGACCTGCAGGAAGTTCTAGTAACCAATCATTTAGTGGAGTCCGGAATTGACGAACAAGTAAGACATGCAACCCGTCGTTGGTGATCGGAGCAATTGCAACCGCTCCACGGTGTCGCACTATGTCTCGATCAAAGGTCTCCCCTGCGGAGTCAACCCAGCTTGTCGAATACAGGTCAAAGGCATACCCGGAATGCAGCAACTCTTCACTGACCAGTAGATACTCAGGGTCGGATGAGCCGACCACTGTTCAATCCACCGACTCGGTACTCGACTCTAAAAGCTTCGGATTTCGACCCTCTGCGCGACCCAGGGCCGCCTCCACCAGGCCTCTGAAAAGCGGGGCCGGTCGATCGGGGCGGCTCATGAATTCAGGATGAGCTTGGGTACCGACCCAGAACGGGTGGGATTCAAGTTCAATAAATTCCACTAAACGGCCGTCGGGTGAAATTCCACTGCATTTGAGCCCTTGCTCTTCCATCGAAGCCCGATAGTCGTTGTTGACTTCATATCGGTGCCGATGGCGTTCATATATCAGGGCTTCACCATAGAGGGCTGCTACGGTGCTACCTTCCATAAGTCGCGCCGGGTACAGGCCGAGTCTCATCGTTCCGCCCATGTCCGTTACCTCGCGTTGTGAATCCATCAAGTCGACCACCGGGTGGGAAGTGGTCGGGTCAAACTCGCGGCTATTAGCTCCCACTAAACCCAGTTGGTTTCGGCAGAATTCCGTCACCATGACCTGCAAACCCAAGCAAATACCTAGGCAAGGGACCTCATGTTGTCGGGCGTATTGTGCAGCAGCGATCTTGCCTTCAATGCCTCGCTCTCCAAACCCACCAGGAATAATCATCCCATCGAGGTGACTTAGTCGTCCCTCGGCCAGTAAACCTTCGACATCTTCCGCTTGGATCCAATCGATGTCGACCTCTGCTCCGTGGTGATATCCGCCATGGCGCAGTGCCTCAACCACTGACATATAGGCGTCAGGCAGACTCACATATTTACCAATGATGCCTATACGCACTTTCGATGTTGCTTGCTCTATCCGGTCAACCAACGAAGACCACGAGCGAAGATCTGGTTCGAGATTCGCGAGTCCCAGGATTTCACACACATAGCGATCCAGGCCTTCTTCGTGGAGCACAAGGGGGACCTCGTAAAGGTTCGACGCGTCTGGGGCGTTCACCACGCCGGAAAGCTCGACATCGCACAGACGCGAGATCTTTTCTCTCAGTGCAGTATCGATAGGTTCTTCACTTCGAAGCACAACTGCATCTGGCTGGATCCCCCGGCTACGCAGTTCGGTCACCGAATGCTGAGTGGGTTTGGTTTTTTGCTCTCCTGAAGGACCGATGAAGGGAACGAGGGTGACATGCACGTAACACACATTCCCTCGGCCAGCGTCAAGACGCATCTGTCTGATTGCTTCTAGAAATGGCAGTATTTCGATGTCACCCGCGGTACCGCCTACTTCAGTAATCACCACGTCAGTCTCAGCGGTAGCCAATCGACGGATCCGTCTCTTGATCTCGTCGGTGATATGTGGAATTACTTGAACGGTTTTGCCTAGGTAGTCTCCGCGCCGCTCTGCTGCCAACACAGCTTGATAGATGGACCCTGTTGTCGCGTTCGAATCCTTGGTCAATGGTTCATCTATGAAGCGTTCGTAGTGACCTAGATCAAGATCAGTTTCGCCCCCGTCATCTGTCACGAAAACTTCCCCATGTTCAAAGGGATTCATGGTGCCTGGATCCACATTGATGTACGGATCGAACTTCTGCATCGTGACCCGAAGGCCGCGGGCTTTAAGAAGGCGCCCAAGCGATGATCCTGTAATCCCTTTACCGAGGCCACTCGCGACCCCACCGGTAACAAAGATGTGTTTAGTCATGGTCGAGGTCCCGAAGCACTTGAAGTGAATTTAGCGGCTCAAGTCTCCATTGGTGTTGACCGAAACCAACACTTTTCTCACGAATGGTGTACCCAACCCATGTCGAGACGATCACGTCATGCCTTCGGCTGCCGTGTACCCGCTTGATCCAATCGACGAAGGAAAGCATTTGCCGCTATTACCTGACTGAAGGAGGTTCGTTCACTTGCAAGGTTCAACGCCGCAAGGGCCGCTAGGAGGAGCCACTGAATAAGCGTCGTGCTCACGAGGACTGTGGAGAAGCCCAACAACGCACCGGTGACGTTCACCCCCGTGTCACCCTGCATGTGTCGCTCCATGAGTTCCGATGGGGCCAACCCCGTTGTCGCACCAACGACACCTGCAGCCCAAACCAGATGGATAGGTGCATAGGAGTCACCCCAGATAGAGACCGAGATTAGGAGTACCAGAAACCACAAACAGGAAACTTTCGTCGATCGAGCAGGGGCTCTATCGAAAAGATTGAGCAGATTCGCGCTCAACGCGACGATCGCTGCTCCGCGAGTTAGCTCAACAAGGCCTTCGGTTATATCGGCTACCAGCACCGCGCCTATCGAGACGGCGACACCTCCCAGTAGCTTTAATAATCCGGTCGTTATCGCATGCTCAGAATACGACGAGGCAATATGTCCTCGGAAACCTCCCCCGCTTTCTTTTGCACCGGCGTCGTCAATCCACCCCAAAACCCCAAAGACGATCACTAGCATCAACACTGCCACGGCGTGAGAACCGCTCAGAGAAGCGTTAAAGCCCCAGTAGAGGTTTACGACGACAATGACTTCGATCGCGACGACGATTATGCCTGAAACAGCGAACAGGCTTTGTCCTCGATAATTGTCTTTCCGTAATCCCCAATTCACCAGATACGGTCCGGTGCGACCCCAGGCCAACAAGGCCGCTACGAGCGCAACAATGAAGGTGCCTATGGTAAGAATCACCTTATAGTTCTCCTGATTAGCGCTCGACTTGTTGACTCTAGAGTGCCTCGCCATCCGAGCCGGGACGTGGACGCTCGCAGAACATCGACGAATTGTTTAGCCCTGTGCAGGACCCCTCTCGGCCCACGGCCGGTAGGCAGGTGGGAAAATTCAGCTGGAATTTCTTCGATCCTGCCGCCAGCCATATGGACATCAATCGTCAAACCAACCTCTAATCCAAAGCGCGGGGCCATCGTGAGCGACCGCATTAGAGAACCTTCGATGGCTCGTTGACCCGACAAAGGTTCCAAGAATCTCCAATTGGTTGCATCCAGAAGTATCTCGGCCGCCACTCGTTTCAAGATACCGAACCCTCGGGACCGCCCTCTGTCTGGAAAAACTCCAATCGTCATGTCGGCGGTGCCATTTTCCAAGGGCTTCAACAACTTCGCCGCATGGATGGCCGACGCACCGAGGTCTGCATCAATGAGGAGATACGTTTGGGGCGCCCCCGAAGCAACTACGCCGGCTAGTACAGCGCCACCCTTGCCGACATTGGATTCCAACGTCACGACGCGCGCTCCTGCTTTCGCTGCAATTTCTCCGGTGCCATCGATCGACCCGTCATCAACCACCAACACTTCAACTACGTCAGTGATCTGCAGTAGTGCATCGACCGTTGCAGCTACTGAATCAACCCTGTTTCTTGCTGGCACTATAGCGACGACGTGCATCACCGGGGATATCGCTCCTCCGCAGTCAGGAGGTCGCCGTAGTGGCCTATTGTCGGAAGACTGTCCAGCCCGATAAGGAAACCGAATCGACCGTCGAAGGAGTCAACGTCGTCAAAGGTTGACCACATTCGGGCGAGGTCGGAATCGTTGCGGATTCTGTCAACTACTTGACCTCTAGGAACACTCTGTTTCTGAAGCTCGAGGATCGCGCCGAGCCCGCTTCCTCCACGGTCGGAGATTTCTTGGATAAGTGGAACAAAAAAGTCCTGGTGGAGGGTCAGATGCGCTGGATCATTAATTATGAGAATGCGGTTGGCGGTGTTCGATAGCTCGTCAATAGTCGATGTCGCCTGGTAACGGTCATAACGCAGTAATCCCAGGCCACTTAATCGACTGAGAAATCCTTCCACCGCTGGACCCTGGGGATCTTCGGTGATCTGATCGGCTAGAAGCGCCGTTGCCAAATTAGATACGGTGAGATTGGCGACTTCTTCAGGGGCGATGTCCCCTTCATACAGTTCGGCGAGGACTTGTGACGTTTCCACGTCTTCGAAATTCATGCTCGGGCGAATCCACAAAGTCCCAAGATATTCCCCCTCTGATCGGGTCAGGATTTCACGAATCTCTGTGGTAACGAGACGATCAGCTCCAGTCGGTGCCAATAGAACCCAAGCCGTTCCCCTAAGGCGGCCTCTGGGCATGAGAGTTTCGATCACGTTGAGAAGAACGTCAGTGCTTTCCCTCTCTAGCTCGGCCTGGTCGAGTAGGCCCTCTCGTTCTTTCATGTGTAGCTCACGAAGATCAGCGAGTTCTGTTAGTTGAAGTTTCTCTAACGCAGACATTTCTGCTCGAAGCGCCTCGTTGTTTTGAACCTCTTCGTCTCTGTCCGCAATCGCCTGATCTTTTTGCTCAGCTGCTTCTTCTTGAGCTAGGTCTAACTGATTTACCTGGTCCTCTAATTCGTTGACGAGGATCGAGTCAACGAAGGTCGAACCAAGTGCCAAGCCAATACCCAACGCGAGAAAAACTGCCACAACACTGACTATGTGGTAGCGAAGATTAATCACCGAACATCACATTCCTAGATTCAACCAAAGAGTGCGCAACAGTAGGCGGACCGGTTCAGTCACTACCGCTATTACCACCAGTGTGAAAATTGCCGAGAGGATTAGGAGGCCCAAATCGCGTTTGCGGACTTGAGTTCGGTAAAGACGACCCACTCCCTTAGCGTCAACCAAGATGGAGGAGACCTTCATGCGGGTCAAAAATGTTGAAGCCATTCCGCGTCGGCCTTTATCGAAGAAATCGGCCATCGAAGTATGCGAACCCACCAACACGATGAGTTCTGCTCGCTTTTCGAATGCTATGCGCATCGCTATATCTTCACTCGTTCCTAAACCTTCGACGACCCCGTAATCGACTCCGAGGCGGTCGAGTCGTGTTGAACCTGGTGCTTCGCCCCCTGGGTAAGCATGTACAAGTAGCTGGGCACCGGAGGTCAGGGCATCTCTTGATACGGAATCGAAGTCACCCACGATTAGGTCGGGGGTCAGACCTACCTCCAATAGTGCATCCGCGCCACCGTCAACACCTATGAGGACCGGACGCATTTCGCTCACATAGCCAGACCTTTTCAGCGTCGAGAGATCTTCGCGATAGTCGATGCCACGAATGACTACCAGAACCTGTCGTTGGGTGAGGTCGAGGGACATATCGGGGAGCTCTAGATCATCCGTGACTAGCTCCGGCTCGTTAGCCAAATAGTGCAACGTATTCGCGGCGAAGTCGCCGAGCTGTCCTCGTATTGCCTCTCGTGCCGATTCCAGTTTTTCCTCAACTTCTTCGAGCTTCAACAGGTTCCCGGTGCACACAGACTGTCCATCGAGGAGAATGCGGTTGTTGACTACCGACACGGTGTCACCCTCCCGAATTCGGTTGAAAGCACTTGCCCCAATGTCGTCAATCACCGGGATGCCCGATTTGAGAAGCGTGAGTGCGCCCTGAGCTGGATACTTGCCAGACAGACTGCGGGAGGCGTTTAAGACAGCGACTACCCGAGCTGCGACCAGTCCTTCGGCTGCCACTCGATCAAGATCTTCATGGTGGATGACAGCAATCTCACCTCGTTGTAGTCGGGGTATCAAATTCTTCGTTCGTCGATCGACGCGAACCTTGGCTCGAACTGTTTCGCTCCCGTCGGCTGACTCGCGGCGCCTTAGTCTCACGGTTGACTCCGGTTCTTCAGCGCTTCGTGCAGAAGTTCCGCTGCATGCTCCCTGCCAGTCTCAGAATCGGGTTGACCCGCCAGCATACGGGCTAACTCACGTACCCGACTGTCGCCTTCAACCTCAAGAACAGTCGACACGACCTTCGTGCCATCATCAACCTTGTCCACTACAAGATGCTGATCACCGTATGCGGCTACCTGCGGCAGGTGGGTTACGACGAGGACTTGGTGGTTCACACCCAGTCGGCTTAACGCCTTGCCGACAGCAAGTGCGGCGGCACCGCCTATGCCTGCGTCTACTTCGTCGAAGATCAACGTCGGCGGTCCTGCTGTAAGAACCAACCTCAGAGCAAGCATTACTCTGGCAAGTTCTCCTCCGGAGGCAACCTTTGAGAGACCGTGCCAGTTGGTGCCGCTGTTCGCGCGGAACATAACCTCCACATCGTCGGCTGGATCATCACCATCGACCTTGACCGACAAGCTCGCGTGTTCAAGAGCAAGTTCTGGGAGATAGCGGTTGACCTCTTCGGCAAGCCGCGGTGCGCCTTTTCGTCGAAGTTCAGCAACCGTCTTTGCCTGTTTTGCCATGTCAGTTCGGGCGTCATCCAGTTCGATCTCTAACTTCGCGGCGTTAGTCTCATGATTTTCTAACTTTTCGAGCCGGTGGGATGCCTCAAGGTGATAATTGATGACCTCGGTGATGGTGTCACCATATTTTCTTTGCAAGTCGATCAGCAGCTGTCGACGTTCACGGACTTCGGTGAGGCGCCTCGGGTCATCTTCTATGGTGTCGACTACGTCCCGCATCGCGGCGCCAATGTCGGAAACTTCTGCTTGAAAGCCTCTTAGCCGTTCCGTTAGTTCTCGATACGGCGAGCGATCGGCAAGACTGGCAATGACCTCTCCTACCGTGTCGACCAATCCGTTGTCTCCACTGATCGTCTCCTGAGCCCGAGTTCCATGTTCGATATGCTCAGACGCATCAGCCAAGACATCTTCGAGATCTGCAAGAGTTTCGAGCTCCGTTGGATCCAACAGTTGAGCTTGTTCGAGTTCGGCGATTTGAAACCGAAGTAGGTCGATTTCACGGGCCCGAGATTTAGCATCTCCTCCCATTTCGTCGATTTGGTCCAGTAAGCGACCAACCGCACTTCGAGCATCGTTGAGCGGTCCGAGTTCAATTTGTGCGTACCGATCTAAGGCGGCTCTCTGAACTTTTTGTTGCAGTAGAGACTGGTGTTGGTGCTGGCCGTGCAAGTCGACCAGTGTCGATCCCGCCTCCGCTAACTGGGAAGCTCCAGCTAGAGCTCCGTCGAGATAAGCCCTACTGCGTCCTTGGGCGGGGATCACGCGCCGCAAGATGACCTCCACTCCTTCGGGTGTTGCAAAACGACCCTCGATTGTGGCTTCCTTGGCACCGCTTCGCACCATTGAAGGGTCAGCCTTCTCTCCTGTTAAGAGTTGGATAGCTTGGACCACCATCGTTTTGCCTGCTCCGGTTTCGCCGCTAAGAACGCTTACGCCCGGACCGAGAACCAGCGCCGAAGACTCGATTACCCCTAGATTCTGGACGGAGAGTTCCAGAAGCATCAGCGGTCCTTTAGACCAAACTTTTGTTTCAACACCTGTTGGAATCCCCCAGACCCCGAAGTCACAAGCCTGGCGATTACATCTGAGCGAGTAGCGATTAGGGCATCCCCATTTTGAAGTGCTGCGACACTCCGACCATCCACAGAAAGATTTGCTTCTCTCTCCCCCAAGACTGAGATTCGAATCTCAGTGTCCGGACGCAGCACTAGGGAACGATCAAACAGCATGTGTGGCGCTACGGGAGTTAGTTGGAGCGACAAATGGGTTGGGGCGACAATAGAACCGCGGGCCGAGAGGTTATAGGCAGTCGAACCTGTAGGAGTCGACACTATGAGTCCGTCTCCGGCGTAAGTCGCGAAGGAGGAGCCGTCGATGGTTACTTCGAGACGCACCGTGTGTCCTTGTGATCTTTTCTCTAGCACAGCTTCGTTGAGACCAGTCCAGCTTCCATCGGTTTGACCATCGGCTCGTTCGACCCTGCCCTGAACCATCAACCGCTCTTCAACAGGTAGGGCCCCTTTCAAAGCCGCGTCAATGGCCCCCTTGGCTTCGTCCGCTTCAAATTCAGTCAAATAACCCAGATGTCCGACGTTGACACCAAGCACTGGGACACCGAAGCGGGCGACGCGGTCAAAAGTTCGCAGCATGGTTCCATCGCCACCGATGCTCACCGCCAAGTCAAGTGAATCGGCGACTGTTTCTAGTGAACAACCCAGTTCTGGTCGGTCAATCGCTGAAGCTTCGATCTCACTTAACCGAATGGTGTTGTCCTCGTTCGTCAAATGGTCAGCTAACTCCCTAGCGAGTTCAAGAGAGTCCCCCCGCTCTAGGTGCATCATTATCGAGATGACACTCATGACAAAACCATCTCCTGAGCCTCGTCTATCGCGTTGTCTATCGACTCACCGTTAATTAGGGAGTCGACTCCGGGCCGGCAGTGAACGAAAAACTCGATGTTCCCGTTAGCGCCGCGAAGCGGTGACACCATTACGCCCATAATCCCAAATTTCGCTTTCAACACACATTCCCTTATTTCCTCTAAAACTCGCTGCCAAACTGCAGGATTCCTGATGACGCCTTGACCTTTAGTCGCCTCCACGCGTCCTGCTTCAAATTGCGGCTTTACCAGCATAAGTAAGTCACCCTGGGGTTCACACAACGCAACAAGTCTCTCAAAGACAACTTTCAATGAGATGAATGAGAGGTCGACTACAACCAGGTCCACCGGTCCCCCAATTTCGTCTATGTCGAGATGTCTTATGTTGGTTCGTTCGAAAACTTGGACACGACTGTCGTTGCGTAATCCGTGATCCAGTTGCCCGTGTCCAACGTCGATTGCTAGGACTTGTCTCGCTCCCCGCTGAATTAGGCAATCCGAGAAACCTCCGGTTGAGGCGCCGACGTCGGCGACTCGTTTGCCTCTTGCTTCAATGCCAAAACGGGTGAGTGCAGCGTCGAGCTTGTCGCCACCTCTCGACACGAACCTAGGTCCCGGACCGGTCAAGACTATGGCCTCAGAAGGAGCCACGAGACGGGCAGCTTTAGTTGCTGCAGCCCCGTCGACGAGCACCTGACCCGACTCAATTAGCTCTTGAGCTTGATTGCGGGTTGAAACAAGTTCGCGTCGAATCAATTCTCTATCAAGTCGGCGCCGGCTCATCGCCGCTGTCCTGGGAACCTGTACATCAGCATCCGCACATAAATTGAAGCTACCAGCACAGTCAGGTCAGTCGATGAGAGTTCACCACTCCACTGTCAAGCGGACGATAAGACCAACTCGACCATCGCTTCTAAATTTTCCGCGATCAGATCTGGCTCGGGTTTACATAGAGGTACGTGCTCTGCCGAAGTGACCCCTGACAACACCAATCCGAAATCAAACTGCAACTCGGCGGCGAGTAAACCGTCAGTATCGGGTAGATCGCCGATCACGATGTTGCCGGGACTTCCGCGCTCGAGACCCAACCTGTTGAGCGCAAGGTCAGCTATGGGAGCGTATGGCTTTCCAGCGATCACAGGCTCTGTCTTGCCCGCGACCGCTACTGCTGCAGTCAACGAACCGTTGCCAGGTAGCAACCCGTGCGGGGTGGGGTAGGTGGGGTCGTTGTTCGTTGAGATGAGCCTCGCTCCATCAAGCAGAGCTTTCGATGAAGTAGCTAGACGATCGAAATTAAAGTCGCGATGGAATCCGACGATGACCGCGTCCACCGAGCCAGGAGGAAACTCTTTGTCTGCTGGATCAAGCGGCATTGCCCCTCGCTCTTTAACCGCTTCAACCACTCCTGCACCTCCACACACAAGAACCCTTTCGCCTGGCTCAACCAAAGACGCCGCCGCCATTGCCGAAGTCAATACCCGTCCCGCTGCTTCTATCCCGCAAGCTTCGAGCTTCATCTCGGCCTGCCTACGAGTTAACGCCGAAAAGTTCGTGACGAACAGAATGTCGTTGTTCGCCGAGTCGAGTCGCTCTATCGCTTTAGCTGAACCAACGATTGGTTCGTCTGCCAACCAGACAACTCCGTCAAGATCAAGTATCCAGGCGATGCTGCTCAAACCTGCCAGGTTCCGCGCGAACGCAGTAGGGCTGCGAGATCTCCTGACCCTTGGTCGTCATGAGCCATAGCAAGCTGTGAAGTAGACGAGGTGGCGTACTCAATTCGTTCGACAGCTCGGAATACCCCAATCGGAGTGGGTTCGAACGGTCCTCTTGATAGGCGACTCAACATGAAAGCAGTTGATGGGTCGGCTTTCCCTTCGTCATGGATTAGCAGCGCCTCTACGCCTACATCAGCAACCGACACGACCTTGGCCGCGCCGTTGTCCACTACCACACCAAATTCACCGTCAGCACCGAACCTGATCGGTTGACCTTGTTCGAGGGAAATCAAGTTCGCATCTCGATTCTGTTTCTTAGTGATGCCTTCCCACGCTCCATCGTTGAACACGTTGCAGTTCTGGAAAACTTCAACAATCGACGCGCCCTTGTGAGCGTGGGCACGTCGGAACATGTCCATCATGTGGTGACGATCCATGTCGTGGGTGCGAGCCACAAACGCCGCCTCAGCACCTAGTGCTACCGACACCGGATTAAACGGTGCATCTAAAGAGCCCATTGGTGAACTCTTGGTAACTTTGCCCACTTCACTGGTAGGCGAGAATTGACCTTTTGTGAGGCCATAAATCATATTGTTGAAAAGAAGAATGTTGATATTGACGTTTCTTCGCAATGCGTGAATCAGGTGGTTGCCGCCAATGGACATCATGTCACCGTCTCCACCGATAACCCAGATATCTAGGTCCGGTCTGGCCATAGCAAGTCCGGTCGCTATGGCGGGTGCTCTGCCATGGATTCCGTGCATACCGTATGTGTTCATGTAATACGGAAAGCGTGCCGCACATCCGATACCAGAAATGAATACTGTGTTCTCTCTGTCGACCTCTAGTTCAGGCATGAGCATCCGCATTGCCGTCAGAATCGAATAGTCGCCACAGCCCGGACACCAACGGACTTCTTGGTCAGTTGCCCAGTCGCCTGGTTCTGTACGTGGGGATATATCAGTCATAGTTATCGACCTGTCGTCCTCAAGAAGCTTCCATGGCCTGAAGAGCCGCGGATTCAATCTCTGCAGTTGTGAACGGCACGCCGTTCATTTTGTTTACCGGTCTGACGTCGAGCAAGTACTTCGCTCTCACTAACTTCACAAGTTGTCCGTCGTTCATCTCTGGACATATCACCCTGTCGAAGGTTGACAAAACATCTCCCAGGTTTTTCGGTAGAGGGTTCAGGTGGGTCAGGTGAACATGGGCGACTTTTTTCCCGTTCTTTTGTAGGCGCTCAACCGCTGCGTCGATGGCCCCCCAGGTTGATCCCCAGCCCAGCATGCAGAAGGTGGCATCGGCATCGCCGGAGATTTCGGCGTCGGGCACATCGATAGCCGCAATTTTCGCTGCACGAAGATCGACCATCTTTTGGTGGTTTTCAGGGTCGTAGCTGATGTTGCCCGAGCCATCCTCTTTTTCGATTCCGCCTATTCGATGCATCAGATCAGGGGTTCCGGGAATGGCCCACGGACGGGCGAGTGTTTCGGGGTCTCGTAAATAAGGCAAGAAGATTCCCTCGCCATCCTCGTTCGTCCCATTGAACCCCGTGTGAAAGTCGACGCCAATGTCTGGCAAGGAGTCCACGTCAGGCAGTAGCCAGGGCTCGGAGCTGGTAGCTATGTATCCATCGCTTAGCAACATGACCGGTGTCCGGTAACGAAGGGCGATGCGGCAAGCCTCTATCGCCGCGTTAAAACAGTCCGCTGGGCTTCTCGGGGCGACGATGGGCATCGGCGACTCAGAGTGCCGACCGTACATAGCCATCATCAAGTCAGCTTGCTCTGGCTTAGTCGGCAGACCCGTGGATGGACCGCCTCGTTGTATATCGATCACAATCAGAGGCAATTCAAGGCTGACCGCTAAGCCTAGGGATTCCCCCTTGAGAGCAACACCGGGACCGGAGGTAGTTGTAAATGCCAGCGCTCCCCCGAACGCCGCGCCCACAGCTGACGCTGCTGCTGCTATCTCATCTTCAGCTTGGAAAGTTCGCACCCCGAAGTTCTTGAGGGCAGAGAGGTCGTGGAGGATGTCCGAGGCCGGCGTTATCGGATAGGAACCAAGAAAGATGGGTAAACGAGCTAGTTGACCCGCTGCAACACAGCCCCAAGAAAGCGCTGTGTTGCCGTTGACATTCGTGTATTCCCCCGACGGCAGCGAAGCGGGCTTTATCTCGTAGTGGGACTCAAACAACTCGGCTGTTTCTCCGAAGTTGTATCCCGCATGAAATGCGGCTTCGTTGGCCTTGATGACGAGTTCTTTACCGCGGAATTTAGTGTTGATGAATTCCATGGTTGGTTCTACAGGACGGGTGTACATCCATGAGATCAAACCCAATGCAAAGAAGTTCTTCGACCTTTCGGCATCTCTGGGCTTCACACCATGTTCTGCAACGGCATCCCTAGTGATTTGACTCATCGGAACCGGGTAGGTCCTGTAGCCGTCCAACGAGCCGTCGTCTAGGGGATTGTCCTCGTAGCCCGCCTTCTCGAGATTCCGCTCATTGAAGGCATCGGTATTAACGATGATCGCGCCGCCTTGGATGACATTGTGGAGTTGTGCCTTGAGCGCAGCGGGGTTCATAGCGACCAGAACTGTGGGTGCGTCCCCCGGCGTGGTAATCGCAAAGTCAGAGATGCGAACTTGGAACGCTGAGACTCCAGCCAGTGTTCCTTGGGGGGCGCGTATTTCTGCTGGGAATTCGGGCAACGTCGCCAAATCGTTGCCCAAGGCCGCTGAGATGCTAGTGAACTGATCACCCGTCAACTGCATGCCGTCACCTGAGTCACCGGCGAATCGAATGATGACTTCGTCTAGTTCTTGAAGCGGAAGCTCTCGAGGTGCTGTATCGGTCACAGACCCTCCCAGGGGATGGTGGTCGTCCGACCCTGAAGAATATACGCGCGGAGGATCAAATACTCATTTAATCCAAGAGAGTTCATTGTGCTCTCTCAAGCAACGGTGATTGCGTCACTTAGGTAGACATCTTGAATCGCATTGAGCAGTTCAACTCCGTCTTCCATGGGGCGTTGGAAAGCCTTGCGTCCAGATATCAGACCGAGGCCGCCCGCCCTCTTATTCACCACCGCTGTCGCGACCGCTTCAGCCATATCTGTTGATCCAGAACTGGCTCCGCCACTGTTGATCAGCCCTACTCTGCCCATGTAGCAGTTGGCTACCTGCCAACGACACAGGTCTATCGGATGATCTGATGTCAACTTGTCGTAGACGTCTGGGTGGGTCTTACCGAATCCTGAAATCAGGTTAAACGCGCCGTTGTTCTCGGGGAGCTTCTGTTTGATGATGTCGGCTTCAATGGTGACGCCAATATGATTTGCTTGCCCGGTCGCATCCGCCGCTACGTGATTGTCCTGGTCGTCGGTGTCAATTGAGCTGTTGCGTAAGTAGCACCACAAAACCGTGAACATTCCTAGTTGGTGGGCCTTTTCGAATGCTTCTGCGGTCTCCTGAATTTGGCGTCCGCTCTCATCGCTCCCGAAATAGATCGTCGCTCCGACCCCTGCTGCGCCGAGTTCATGTGCCTGTTCCACAGAACCAAACATGATTTGGTCGTACGTTGCAGGGTAGGTGAGTAATTCGTTGTGGTTCAGTTTGACGATGAACGGGATCCGATGGGCGTACTTGCGACTCACCGAGCCCAGCACCCCAAAGGTCGTCGCCACCGCATTGCAGCCACCTTCGATCGCAAGTTCGACAATGTTTGCCGGATCGAAATAGATGGGGTTGGGGGCGAAAGAGGCAGCGCCTGAATGCTCTATTCCTTGGTCTACCGGCAAGATAGAAACATATCCCGAGCCAGCAAGCCTCCCATTGTCAAATAGAGCTTGCATGTTTCGCATCACTTGAGGTGACCGATCCGTGCCTGACAAGACCTCGGTGACGAAATCAGGGCCGGGCAAGGTAAGTAGATCTTGAGAAATGGTCTCACACTTGTGGTCAAGAAGATAGGTTGCCTGATCTCCGAGTAAACCTTCGATGTCGAGGCTCACGAGACGACTCCTTGGGTAGCTGGTAGGTGGGTCAATTCGCGGCCGACGGGCCAAGGCAAATCGTAGCCGCGCGATCCGAAGAAAAGGTTGAGGCAAATGCCACAATCTTTAGTCATGGCTACATGAGCGTTAGGAGAGCGATTCAAGGCGGTTGGATACGTCCGCATAGTGAGGTTCGACTTGTTCAATTCGTTCAAATCCGCGGCGAGCCCTCTGGTGATCTCCCGCTCGTTCGTACAGGTCCGCGAGCGCATACCAAAGTCTCACATGGTGCTCCCGGGCACGCCTAGTTTTTATTGGCCCCTTCTCCAATAATCGTATTCCTCCTGCGATATCACCAATGTCAGCCAGGGCTCCGGCCATGACGATCCTTCCTTCGGTCATTACCGAAGCTTCGGGACCGGCCATCCGCAATTCCTCCCATAGCTTCCTGACCGATTCGACCTGTCCAAGTGCTCGATGACAATCGGCCATCACCGGAAGCTGGTCGATGTCACCGGTGAGTTGAGAGGAGTATTCGAGTTGCTCCAACGCATCTTTCCACCTACCGAGGCGATACAAGGTGAGGCCATGAAGTTCCTGAATCTCAGCTATGCGGCGGTGCTTCTTTACCAGTGGTCGCAAGATCTCTTCGACCTCACCGAATCGCTCAGCTAGAAAGTGCTCACCCGCATTCGTTATCTTCCTCACCAAACGGTCGCGCTCCACCTTTGAAAGGTGTTGGATTTGACGTGCGTCGAGTTCTGGTACGGGCATACCTGGGCTGTGGCGTCGGGGTTTGGGACTTCGAGATTTCTTTTCTGAACGCTGCCAAACGTCGTCGTCTCGGGTCGGGGGTGGAGCGATGTCGTCAGTTGGAGGACGAGGGCCACCCGTGTCGATACTGGCGTTATGTGCTCCTCGCCTCGCTACGCCCCCCCAACGTGCTCCACGCGCTTTGTCCCCAAAGTGCCTTTCCGGTTTTTCAACACCGGGGCCCCGCCGTTGATTATTCGGACCGCGGTTGCCCGATGTGGCGCGTCGGTCCCTGTCGCGCTCTCGTCCTGGTGAGCGTGCGCCACGATTTCGGGTGCCCTTGTCGCTTTGTCCGGAATGTTTTGGATCTCTTCGATCATTGTTGCGCGGGCGTCCGCTGCGATTACTCACGGTGAACCATGGTACGGACTCTCCCAGCAACAACGTCATGGATGCCTGAGTTATTGCCCGGGCATTAACTACGAAGGACCTCGTTCAACCGGGTCGGTCAGAATCTGACAAACCGGGGGAACGAGGCCCTTCTTAGAGAAATTCTGGCGGCGACCTACTCTCCCAGGGGGTCTTCCCCCAAGTACCATCGGCGCTGGCAGGCTTAACTTCCGTGTTCGGAATGGAAACGGGTGTGTCCCTGCCGCCATAACCACCAGAAATATGTTGCGCTCAATCCCGCAGGGAGAGCACGTTCTTGTTTCGCTCTGAA
>PBKA01000023.1 GCA_002721305.1 Acidimicrobiaceae bacterium
ACATTTGTCAACGGAGGAATTCCGCCAGCATGGCCACGCCCTCATCGATTGGATTGCTGACTATTGGGACCGTGTTGAGGACTTCCGCGTTGTTTCGGATGCGACACCTGGTTCAATCCGTGAGCGACTACCTGCTGCCGCCCCCGAAGCGGGTGAACCCTTCGAAGATTTGATTCGAGACTTAGATGACATAGTTATGCCCGGCATTACTCACTGGCAACACCCATCATGGTTTGCTTTTTTCCCAGCCAACGCTTCGCCACCATCGGTACTCGCAGAGCTAGTTTCAGCCGGGCTAGGGGTCCAGGGGATGCTTTGGTCAACATCGCCCGCCGCTACAGAAATCGAAAGCCACGTACTCGACTGGCTGGTAGATCTACTTGATTTGCCCTCTTACTGGAAGACCACGGAGCAGGGTGGTGGCGTTCTGCAAATGAGTGCATCGGACTCCACCCATACCGCTTTGGTAGTGGCGCGTCATCAAGCTACGAACAACGGGGTTCAACCAGGTTCGATGGTTGCTTATGCGTCCACTCAGACCCATAGCTCAATCCAAAAGGGTGCGACAGTTGCCGGCTACGGCCACGTCCGGCTCATCGATGTCGATGAGGAACAAGCAATGAACGTCGAGGCGCTCCAAAGTGCCGTCGAAGAAGACAAAGCCAACGGGCTGACCCCTGTATTTGTTGCTGCGGCTTTGGGGACGACCGGAACTACCGGAGTTGATCCGATTGAAGCTATGGGAGCCATCTGCAAGGAACACGATTTGTGGCTCCACGTGGATGCCGCTTATGCCGGGAACGCAATGATCTGTCCCGAGTTTCGCCACTACCAGGCCGGATTAGAACTAGTCGATAGCTACACCTTTAATCCACACAAATGGCTGATGGTTAACTTCGACTGCTCAGTCTTTTACGTGGCGGATCGAGGACCCCTCATTGACTGTCTCAGCATCTTGCCCCCTTACCTAAAGAACGAAGCGAGCGAGTCGGGAGCGGTCATCGACTATCGGGACTGGCACGTTCCGTTAGGCCGCCGGTTTCGAGCTCTAAAACTCTGGTGGGTCATAAGGAGCTACGGCGCTCAAGGTCTCAGAGAGATGATCCGCTATCACGTAGCCCTGACTCAGCAGCTAGCGGATCGCCTCGATGGAGATCCCAGGTTCGAAATTGTTGCACCTCACCCATTCGCCCTCGTCTGCTTCAGATGCACAGAAAGTGATGAGGCCACAACTCGTTTAATCGAGGCAGTCAACAACGTTGGCAGCGTCGCTTGGACAGGGTCCGAACTAAATGGGCGTCCAATGATCCGGGTTTCGATCGGTCAGCGATCGACGGAACAGAGCCATGTTGATGGGCTCTGGGACCTCATTGACCAGCACGCTTGACCAAAGACATCGAGCACGATCTATATAGCAAAGCCACCTGTTTTGGTCTCGAGGTATTCGCTGATTCCTTCATGACCACCCTCTCTGCCTATGCCGGAGTCACCCATACCACCAAAGGGCACCGATGCCGAGGTCGGATTGACGTCATTGATGCCGATGATCCCAAACCTGAGGCCTTCAAATGCTCGCATGGCTACGGCTATGTCCCGAGTGTAGACATAGGCTGCCAGCCCATAGTTGGTGTCGTTGGCTAGCTCGACTACCTGCTCAGGGTCTTCATAGCCAATCACCGGGGCTACCGGCCCAAAGGTTTCCTCTCTGTAGATCGCCATACCGTCACAGACGTCAGTCAGAACCGTCGGGGCAAAGAAATGACCGTTGGCGTGTTCCCCCTCTGTCAGGCGCACTCCCCCTACAGGAACACCAGCTCCCTTTTCGCGAGCATCTTCGACCTGCATTTCAACCTTTGAGACTGCAGAATCGTTGACTAGAGGTCCAACACCAATTCCTTCATCCATGCCGTTGCCGGTTTGCAGCTTCTCTACACGGCTACACAAGGTCTCTTCAAAGGCAGAGCGCAACGAAGTAGGGACGTAGAGCCGATTGGGACTGATGCACGCTTGGCCCGCGTTTAGGAACTTGAGAGCGGCTGCTCCCTTTGCAGCATGCACGGGGTCAGCGTCAGGGAACACGATGAACGGAGCATGACCCCCAAGCTCCACTGAAATTCTTTGCAGATTGACAGCAGACTTAGCTGCGAGGGCCCGACCTACCGCCGTGCTGCCGGTGAAAGTCAATTTCGCCACCCTGGGATCCCCTGTGAAAACATCACCTATAGGTCCGGGATCTGCAGCTGTAACCAAGTTGATAACCCCGTCGGGCATGCCGGCGTCGACGAATACTTCGAAGGTGGCTCGGGCACATAACGGCGTAGCCTCTGCAGGCTTCAACACAAGCGTGCATCCAGCCGCTAATGCGGGTCCCATTTTCCTAGTAAGCATCGAGATCGGGTAATTCCAGGGAGTTACCGCGGCTACTACGCCAACTGGTGCTTTGACCGACAGGAAGCGCTGATCTGGTCGTTGTGATGGAAGCCATTCTCCTGTTACTCGCTTGGCTTCTTCAGCAAACCAGATCAAGAAATCTGCTGCATACTTGACCTCTGCGCGGGAAGCCTTCAAAGGTTTGCCCTGTTCTGAGGTCATCAGTTGAGCTAACTCTTCACTTCTTTCAGTCATCAGTTCCCAGGCTCGGTACAAAAGCCGCGATCTTTCATACGCTGTGGTGCTAGACCATGCAGGGAAGGCGTTGTGTGCGGCATCGATAGCCGATGTAGCGTCAGTTGCGTCGCCAGCGGGGACCGTACCCAACATTTCTCCGGTAGCCGGGTTGGTGACATCAAATGTTTGGCCCGATCGGGCTTCAACCCATGCTCCGTCAATAAACACGTTGACCTCCGAGACTGTTGGTTATTTCAGTAGTCGACTTCGCAGCCTAGAAGATGATCTACCTTGTACCGATTTCGTCAAGAAAACGATCATTTTCTTCAGGTGTTCCAACCGTCACTCGCACACCTTCATTCTCAAATGGCCGCGTGACGATGCCTTTGCTCTCAAGACGCTGGAAGAGCGGACCCGCTTCTTCTCCGACGGGAAGCCACAGGAAATTTGCCTGACTGGGCGTGACGGGCCAACCTCTGTCACCTAGCGCTTCGCTCAATCGCGTTCGTTCCGCTATCACTTCCGCCACCCGATCATTGAGCTCGCCTTCTGCTTCTGAATCAAGTGATGCCAACACAGCGGCCTGAGCGAGTCCGTTGACAAGAAATGGAAGTGCTACTTTGTCGATCGCTCCGATTACGTCAACATGTCCGAGTGCATAGCCGACTCGTAGATTGGCAAGACCATAAGCCTTAGAAAATGTTCTAAATAGAACCGCATTGTCGTGCTGGGGCAAAATTTCAGTGACCGGATTTCTGACCGATTCATCGGTAACGAATTCAAGGTACGCCTCGTCAATAATCACAACCACGTCGTCACTTACGGCATCCAACAACTTGTTGATCTCATCGGTACTACACACCGTGCCGGTCGGGTTGTTGGGTGTCGACAAAATTACCAGTTTGGTTCGTTCGGTGACCGCAGCTTCTACAGCTTCTAAATCAAATGCCTGATCTTTCAAGGGAACGGTAATTGGTGTTGCTTCGGAGATGGCACTGAACACAGGGTGAACTTCGAAAGAACGCCATGGATACACCACTTCGTCACCTACATCTACGTATGCCATGAAAGCTTGCTGCAACAAACCCACTGAGCCGCAACCAACGGTTACTTGATCTGCCCCTACGCCTTGCTTCTCCGATATCGCCACCCGCAGGGCTTCTCCCCGATGGTCGGGGTAACGGTTCAAGAGATTCGCTCCGTCAGCAACTGCCTCCAATACCGACGGTAAGGGTCCGTAGGAACACTCGTTTGAAGCAAGCTTGATAGCTTCCGCCAATTGATGGTCAGCCGCTGCTTGCGCTGCCGACTTCCCAGGCTTGTATTGCGGGAGGCCATCTACTACCGCCCGAGGTCGTCCACTCACCAGCACTCCTTCTCAGTGAATTCGTGACAGCCTACGCGCTTAGCTCGTTAAGGCTTCAAGAAGTTGCAGCTGCGGCTCTGTTCCTCCCGCTGGATTCAACGGGATCACGACTATCTCAGTGGCCCCTGCGTCGTAATGCTCAGCTAGGCGCTCGCTGATCGTCTCCGGTGCGCCCCACGCCACCAAAGCATCAACCAACCGATCGCTTCCACCGTCAGCAAAGTCGTCATCGTCAAATCCGAGCTTGCGCCACGCCCGGTGGTAGTAGTCAAGACCAACATAGAACCCTAGGGCTCGCCTAGAAAGCCTCCTAGCTTCCTCGGGATCGCTACTGGGTAGGCACATCTGAGTCACGTTCAGCGAAACACTTGCTCCGATCTTCTGTCGAGTTTCTGCTGTGTGGTTGGGTGTCTGCAAAAAGGTACTAATTCCATCAACCGAATCAGCTAGAGCGGTAAGCATCTTCGGACCGTGAGCCGCTACATGAATCTCAGGTTCGTAGTCTCCGGGGACTGAAATCTCGGCAGAGCGGACCGCATGGACATAGTCCCGCAACTTCTCTACCGGCGACTCCCAACGGTGACCCCGCGCTTTCGCTAACCCAGCATTGGAAACCCCTAGACCCAAGATGAACCTGCCAGAGGAAAGCTCGGCCAAGGTGCGAGCCCCGGCTGCAGCTGCGGTTGCGTCTCGGGCATAAACATTTGCTATTCCTGTTGCTACACGCAACTCTGTCGTCGCCGCCAAAACGTGAGCCGCAGTGGCAAATGGTTCCCGGCCGAACAACTCAGGTAGCCACAGCGTCTTGACACCAAGTGCTTCGATTCGTTGCGCGAAGTGTTTCAGTGAGACCCCTGACATTCGGTCTGTGTTAAACATCGTGCCGATCGAAGATTGCAGATGAGCCACTGAACTTCCTCCTTGGGTTGACTACTTTTTGTCGCGGTGTCGACAATATCGACACCTTGCTAAAACCTAGAGAAGGTCTATCAGCCCCAGTCGCTGCCATGGAAGCGGACTGTGCTCTTCGTTAAACTCATACCTTTAATCACTAGGGAGCATGATGCGAAGCCGACCCATCGAACCAGCGTGGTTCATAGCAGTTGGAGTTGCGATTTCGTGGCTCGGCATCCTCATGAAGAGCATCCCTGTGATTTTCACCGGGTTCGGCATGTTCATCGGGTTTGCGCTCTCTACCGCTTTGAATGTCTGGAACGAAACTCGATTTGGCCCACCGCACACTTGGGGAGACGAAGACTCGTCGGCTCAGGGGTAAATGACAGGGTCAATTCGTTGACATTCTGCCTTCACGCCGAGTTGCGCGGTCTGCTACTACATTTAGGTCAGGCAGAAGCTGAAGTTCACTCAACCGACGCTCTTCAGGAAACTAGGCGGTTCTCATAATGAAATTCGGAGCGTTTCTGGCGCCACACCACCCCGTCGGCGAAAATCCAATGCTTCAATTTCGGCGAGATCTTGACCTCGTGGTCCAGCTAGAGCGTCTCGGCTTTGAGGAGTTTTGGTGCGGAGAGCATCACAGCTCTGGTTGGGAAATGATTGCAAGTCCCGAGATGTTTCTAGCGGCCGCGGGTGAGCGCACCTCGCGAATCAAACTCGGCACTGGTGTCATCTCATTGCCATACCATCATCCTTTCAACGTGGCCCAACGAATCGTGCAACTAGACCACATGACTGCTGGCCGCGTGATTTTCGGGACCGGGCCAGGGGCGTTGCCCTCAGACGCTCATACTTTTGACATCGATCCGATGCTCCTTCGCGATCGCCAAGACGAAGCTCTTGGAGTTATCTTGCGTCTCCTTCGCGGAGAACCCCGATTCTCTTATGAAACCGACTGGTTCACCATGAAAGATGCCCAACTCCAGTTACTTCCGGTGCAGGAACAGATTCCGGCAGCGACCGCTTCAATGGTGTCGCCATCAGGAATGACTTTGGCCGGGAAATACGGAATCGGTGTTTTGTCGATTGGTTCTATGGCTGCGGAAGGTATCACCGCCCTCGAAACACAGTGGGGTTTCGCTGAAGACGCCGCTGCTGAGTTCGGATCCACGGTTGATCGTTCTGATTGGCGAGTCCTACTCAATTGGCATCTCGCCGAAAGTAGGGACCTGGCCAAAAGCCAAGCTCGCGAAGGTCTTCAACGCTGGCATAACGAATACATCGTTGGGACGCTCCAAAGGCCTGGCACCATCGCCTACAACGACCCCGACGAGGCGTTGGAAGCAGTTTGCGGCGGCGCAGCCAAAGGAGTTGTCCAATCGGCTGTGGTTGGCACACCTGACGATTTAGTTGACTTCATCCGCGATATGGACGAACTCACTGGTGGTTTCGGAACAGCAATTGGGTTTGTTCATGACTGGGCGAATCCTCGCGACACTACGAACAGTTGGGATCTCGTAGCTCGTTACGTCATTCCGGAGATCAATGGCTACACAAAAAAACTACGAGAGTCTCAGGACTTCGTCTCCAACGAACGCGCCGCATTTAACCGTGCTGGTGAAGCAATCCTTGACAAAATCATGTCCAACGAAAAGGCAGCTGATGCTCTAAGGGTCACAGCCCGCCAGGGAAAGAACAACGCTGCAGAAAACTCGTAGTTGCTGAGCGCACGGTGCTTGACCGCGACATGCTGTAACCATGGCCAAACCTCCTCTCCACGGTCTGCGCGTCATCGAAACCGCGACAGGGGTGTCCGGTCCGTACGCCGGCAGGCTTCTAGCAAGCATGGGGGCTAGCGTTGTCAAGGTAGAACCCCACGATGGGGACCCTGCCAGATGGCAGCCAGTTGACGACGTTCCTTTGACCGATGGCGAACTGAGTCCCCTTTTCATTCACCTAAACGCTGGCAAGGTAAACGTGGACTCACGTGACATCGAGCCATCTTGGGCTGATGTCGTTATCTCTGGTGATGTACTCGCAACTCTCGAGAATTCGAAATGGAACCCGAACCGTCTTCGTTCTCATGACACGCGTCTCGTAACTACAACCGCTTGGGGCGCCGATGCGGACGACCCTGGATCGATGATCGACGAACTACTTGTGCAAACGGCAACCGGCTTTCTCGGATTCAACGGTGATGAGGGCCTGCCTCCCCTCAGGTTGCCTGGCTGGCAGAGTCAATATGTCGCTGGTGGACTTGCCGCGGCAATGGCTCAGTTAATCGGACGCACCGATGCGTCACATATAGATGTGTCTTGGCTCGGTGCTTTACTCACAGCGACTGAGCTCTGTTACGGAGATGCATTGCACTGCCAAAGGGTTCGCTCCAAGGTGGGCGCGCATCCGCCAACGGCTTTCCCCTCTGGAGCGATCAAATGCAAAGACGGTCACTTCGCTCCTGGTTCCATCCGGCCCATCGACTGGGAAATGCAATGCCTCTTCTATGAATTACCTGAGTGGATAGATGACCCTGAGTTGAAGAACAGACTTACGAGACGTCACCACATCCCAATGATTTGGGACCAAATAACACCTTGGTACCTCGAACGGGAGAAACGCGAGATTTTTGAACTTGCTCTCAGTTCCCCATGGGCCGGCGGAATGGTCATGACCCCACTTGATGCCCTGTCAGACCCGCACTTGGCAGCCCGCGAGTACCTGGGAGAAATATCTACACCGCAAGGAACCGTCGTCGGTCCTGTACGGCCGTTTAAAGCCCCGGGACTACCTGTCTCTGATCAAACTGTGCGACCAAAGGCTTCGAATCCCCCTCCTGTCCAAGAACAAAGGTCCCCCTCGAAACTCCGACCGTTGTCTGAGCTTCGTCTGATCGAAATGACCATTTCGTGGGCCGGTCCTTATGTCGGAAATATCCTTTCGCCTTTAGGTGTTGAGGTAATTAAGATTGAATCAACCGCTCCATTTGATGGCTTCAGGACCCAGAGACCGTACGACCATGGAATGCGTCCGGGACAAGAGGACCTCGTTCACGACAACCGGTTCTACGAAGCCGGCGGGTTATTTAATGCAGTGAACAAGGGCAAAAAAGACTGCGTGATCAATCTCAATGATCCCGATGGCAAAGAAGCGTTTCTCGCACTAGTCGCCAACTGTGACGGTCTCGTAGCGAACTTTTCGGCCCACGTGCTACCTCAACTGGGTCTTGATTTCAGCACGATCAGAAAGGTTAACCCCCGATTTGTAGTGGTACGAATGCCCGCCTTCGGTGTTGAAGGTCCTTACAGCGACGCTGTCGGCTACGGATCAATAATCGAAGCGATGGGTGGAGTTGCCCATCGCCAAGGCTACGAGCATGAAGAGGCTCGAGTGTCCAACATCTATTTTCCTGATCCCACCGCGGGAATTCACGCGGCAAACGCGTTCCTTGCCGGTGTCTTTCACGCCGACCAGACCGGCGAGGGTGTGGAAATCGACTTAAGTCAGCATGAGGCGATGTGGCAGCATTCAGGCGAAGCCATCGTGCTCGCTTCATTTCACAACAGGGACATAGGGCGCCTTGGTAATCGCGAACCCGGCGACAATTTCGTAGGGTTCGCCTCAACTAAAGATCGCTGGGTTGCAGTGGTTGCTACCGAGTCCGCCAAAGACTCGGTCAATGATCTTCTCAAGAGATCGATGAACAAGACGAGCACCCAGCTAACCAAGGATGTCGAACTCGCTGGCGGCAAGGCACAAATATGTTTAGATCCCTGGACTGCTCCCGAAGAGCTTCCCCTTTCTGCACGCTTGGATCTAGTTGATCACCCAATCACGGGGCCGATGAGGCATATCGCGTCACCTTTCATGGTCGATGGAACACGGCCATTACCTACGAGACATGCACCTCTTTTTGACCAAGACACGGATGAAGTGCTCCGAACGATAGGCCTCTTGGACGATGCGACAATTAGTTCTCTGCGGCAAGCAGGTCATATCGGCGGAAGTTTGCCACCTCCCGCAGACCTTGGTTTCGTCTACGAATAAGCGACATTCTCGGATGTTGGGTTGTTACGTATCATCGACCACCATCGAAAAGCGCTTAAGGGCTTAAGTCTCCTCGGTCACAGCGATAACTTGTTGGGATGAAAATAACCCCTTACGAGATCTCAGTGTCTGACGACGCAATCAGTGATTTACACCATCGCCTCAAACAAACGCGGTGGCCTGAACGCGAGCTGGTGGCCGATTGGTCTCAGGGCATCCCATTGGATTACGTCAAAGAGGTCTGCGAATACTGGCTGAGTACTTACAACTGGCGTGAGCGCGAAGCAGCCCTTAACGAATTTGATCACTTCATCACCCCAATCGAAGGCTGTGACATTCATTTCATTCACCAACGGTCAAAGCATGATGATGCTGTTCCTCTGATCTTGTCTCATGGTTGGCCTGGGTCCATAGTTGAGTTCCAAAAGGTCATCGGCCCACTTTCGGATCCAACCAGTTACGGCGGAAATGCACACGATGCTTTCCACGTCATATGCCCATCTCTTCCTGGATACGGATTCAGCGGAAAGCCAGCTGCCTCAGGCTGGGGAGTAGAAAAAATGGCTGACGTCTTTACCGAGCTAATGCTTGGACTGGGTTATGACCGCTTTGGAGCCCAAGGTGGCGACTGGGGATCAGCTATAACAACTGCCATCGGCGGCCGTCATCCCGATAACTGCATGGGCATCCATCTCAATATGGTGATGCGCGGTAAACGACCAAAGGATCAACCGCCCACCGAAGAGGAGACAGCGGCCTTAGAGGCAGCTGCCTATTACAGAGACTGGGACTCCGGCTACTCGACTCAGCAGGGGACGCGCCCCCAAACTCTCGGCTACGGCTTAACCGATTCTCCCGCTGGACAGCTGGCCTGGATCTTCGAAAAGTTTTGGTCCTGGACCGACAACCAAGGGCATCCCGAGGATGCCCTATCGCGTGATGAGATGCTGGACAACGTCATGCTTTATTGGGTTACTCAATCCGCAACTTCCTCCGCTCGCCTGTATTGGGAAAGCTTTAGGTCGTTACGGCCGGCGCAAGTTGACGTCCCAACCGGCGTCGCTTGTTTCCCCAAGGAAATCATTCCTCCGGTGAGATCGTGGAGCGAGGGCACCTATACCGATATTCGCCAGTGGACGAAAATGCCAAGAGGCGGACATTTCGCTGCGTTCGAACAACCGGATCTCTTCGTAGAAGATGTCCGCTCTTTCTTTGCACAGGTTCGTTGAGGGTCGCATGCTCCGCGGGCTAAACATGGATCGCCAACTTCTGATCTCTGGCCTGATTGACTACGCCGGACGGAACCACTCAAGTACCGAAGTTGTTGCAACCGATTCAACAGGGACCCTTCACCGAACTAATTGGACGAACATTCGTTGGCGCGCGCTACAACTGTCCACCGCTTTGAAGCGACACGGGATACAGCAAGGCGACAGGGTCGCCACCATCGCTTGGAACGATCATCGACACCTTGAACTCTATTACGGCATCACCGGTATCGGATCGGTCCTACACACGGTAAATCCACGTCTCCGCGAACAGCAGATCTCTTGGATAATCAATCATGCTGAGGACCAGATGGTCTTCATAGATCCGGACTTTTTGCCTCTAGCTGAAGCCGTCGCTTCTGAAACGCCATCTGTTCACACCTGGGTGATTTTGACAAATGAACTGCCCGAAACCTCACTGGAGAACGCCATTGCATATGAGGACATGATTGACAGAAGCGACGCTGTTGAAGAGTGGCCGCTGCTAGATGAATGGAGCGCCGCCACGCTCTGCTACACCTCAGGTACCACCGGAAACCCTAAAGGTGTGATGCAAAGCCATCGCTCGATCGTTTTGCAAACTTGGGCAACCTGCACCGGTGATGGCCACGACGTCAATTCGAGTCAATCAATTCTGCTTGCGGTCCCGATGTTCCACGTAAACGGCTGGGCAATCCCGTTTGCAGCGGCAATGGCAGGGTCCAAATTAGTCTTACCGGGCCCCGATCTTTCACCTGAGGCGCTGGTTAGGCACATAAACACCGAAAATGTGACGTTTTCGGCTGGCGTACCCACTATTTGGTTGTCAGTTGTTCAGTACTTGAAGGAGACCGACACAGACATACCTTCCCTCAATCGTCTCGCTGTCGGCGGTTCAGCTGCACCTCGTTCACTTATGGACACCCTCGAAGATGACTACGGGGTGTTCGTGTCACATGTGTGGGGCATGACCGAGATGACCCAAGGCTCTGCTGGGCGGTTCACGCATAGAATCCAAGGACTCAGCCGCGAAGAGCAGCGACGGCGACAAGCCATGGCGGGCAGGGAGCTCTACGGTGTCGAACTTCGGCTGGTCGATGGCGATGGTGAAGAGGTGGAACGCGACGGTGTCACACCGGGTGAACTTTTAGCTAGGGGACCGTGGGTTGCTGCAAGTTATTTCGAATTGGACGATGAGTCGACACACACATCCTCTCCGGATGGGCCTTGGTTGCGGACTGGAGATGTCGCCACGATGGACGATGAGGGCTATATATCGATCGTTGATCGGGCCAAAGATGTCATAAAGAGCGGCGGCGAGTGGATTAGTTCGATCGAGCTTGAAAACGCTGCTGTGGGTGCCCCAGGAGTCCTAGAAGCAGCGGCAGTTGGCTTGCCTCATCAGCGATGGGGCGAACGCCCCCTGCTGCTCGTGCTTCTTGAAGCCGGGAAACCACTCAACACCACTGAAATTTTGGAATCGATCCGCCCTCACGTAGCGTCTTGGTGGTTGCCTGACGAAGTTGTCGCGGTAGATGAGATCCCCCACACGGGGACTGGCAAAATCGACAAGAAGGTTCTGCGGGACCAATTCGCTGGCTTCGAATGGCCCAAATAGACATTACCTAAGCAGTTCCACCCTTCGTCTTAACTGTGTTGAGCAACACCAATTTTTGTCGACAGTGTTCTAGACTTGTTTTTCGGCCGTAGTGCTCCCCCACTGGCATTGAACGGCTTCCCTCAGGTGGTTGCTCAATCCGCCTTCCCAAAGTTATATTTGCACTTTTGTCCAAAGGAGTCGTCATGGCAGGAAGCCGCACAACTTTCGAAAAACTCCAACGTGACCGCGCCAAGAAGGCTAAGGCGGATGCCAAACGCGCCAAACGAATGGGCAAAACTCCAGAAAGCGGTCCCCTCGTTTACGAGGAAGCAGACACGGTTGTAGACGACGACGCTGCCCAGTTGGACGGCAACCTCGACCTAGAGATCTCAGCTGCCGATCTTCTCCGTCTCGTTGAGGAACTTCAAGCCAAGTTCGACAACGATGAAATTAACTTCGACGAGTATGAGGAACGAAAGATCGAGCTACTAGCGCGCCTCCCGATGGAATAGGTCGCTGCCTAGGACTTCCGGTGCGCCGAAACAGCGTACGTTTCTCCAATGAATGGTTCGCGTTGCCAAGTGCTCCAACGACCCGCAGCAGACAGCCCTAAATCCTCCAACAGTGCGTCGTAATGCTCCAACGACAGAGTATTGGGTCCTAGGGAGAAGCCCGCTATCAAAAGACCGTTGGTATTCAAATGCTCAGCCATCCGCCGTAACACTTCATTCTCAGATCCAAGTTCAACAAAGATCATCACATTGCCTGCGAGAACGACAACGTCAAAAGTTCTCTGGAGCGTTAACTTCTGTAAGTCTTCCTCGACCCAAGGAACATGGGGTGCCTTACGTCTCGCCTCTTCCAACATTTTACGGTCGAGGTCGACGCCAACAGAGTCAATCCCGCGTCGCTCAAGCTCAATTGCGACACGTCCGGTACCGCAACCCGCGTCAAGGACCGACTCTGGCCCATAACCCAAAAGAAACTCGGCTTCCCCATGGATGCTCTGACCGGAGGCAGCCATGATTTTCCATTTTTCGTCATATTGTTGGCCTCGCGGAACGTCCGCTCGCCTACTCCATCTGCTTTCGGTCAAGGAATCGGTTATTTATCTTGCCAGTTGGGTGAACGCTTTTCGGCGAAGGCAGTAGCGCCTTCAAAGGCATCCTCCGAAGCGAAGACTTCTTCTAATGCAGGTCGCTGAAAGTTCCAGAATTCTTCTTCCGAGACACCTAGAACGTCTTTGATCAACCGCTTCGAAGCCCTAACCCCCATCGGAGCATTTTGGGAAATTCTTTCTGCCAATTCAATCGCAACGGACAGAGTCTCACCCTTCGGTACCACTCGATTCACCATGCCATGTTGGTGTGCTACTTCGGCAGTGATGGGATCCGCCGTCAAAGCCATCTCCATGGCCAAGCTGTAGGGCAACTGTCGAGGGAGCCGAAGGAGTGCGCCCGCTCCGGCAAATAACCCAACTCCAGCTTCGGGGATCCCCAGCTTTGCTCCCTCCGATGCAACGATTAAGTCACAAGACAAGGCAACTTCAAGCCCTCCGGCCAAAGCGAAGCCCTCAACAGCAGCTATCAGAGGCTTCGCACAGCTTTTCTCGGTAATTCCCGCGAAACCTCGGTCACCAATATTTGGCATCGCGTCAATCCCACCATCGGCGAATTGCTTGAGGTCCATGCCCGCGCTAAATCCGCGACCAGCTCCCGTTAAGACGCCCACACGTACGTCTGGGTCGCCGTCCATAGCGTCAAGCGCGTTCCCAAGAGCGGACGATAAGGCGGTGTTAAAGGCATTCATGTCGTCGGGTCGATTCAAGGTGAGAATTCGGATGTGACCACGATTCTCGGTCATGACAAGTTCTTCAGACACTTCGTCTCCTTCGTCGTTAGCAATCTCATTCGTTGCGTCAGCGACGCTACATCTGATATTCGATGAGTTCATCTCGACTTGCTGTTTAACCACAAAAAACAGGGTTATTGGGGTACTAGCCTGAAGGCGCGTCAAGGAGGCCATGTGAGTGCCATCAGTCAGTTATTGACTCAGCTAGAGGGAGCAGAGCCAGAGCACGCCCCGTTGTTGGTCCAGCAGCTACTCCGGCAAGAAGGCCTGGTTGATCTTCAAGGAACCGAGGCACTCCGTGCCTCACGGGCGCTCGCAATTTTCGCCGGACCGCAACAGTTGCCAGTCGCTGGGGAGTTAGCCGGACGGGCTCATCAAGCAGGAGTGCCTGGAGCCGGAACTTTGTTCGCAGAATGCGCAGACAAGGTGTCCTTAATGACTGGGCGGCCTCAAAGATTCGGAACAGTGATTCTTGAACATCAAGGCGACATGGTGATGGCACCGTTGGACGGTGTGGCTGATGACGAGACCCGTCATGCTTTTGGTTTGCCTTCGCTAGCGGAAATGCGCCAAAACATCGAGCGGCAGAATCGGGTGCTGGCAAAAGACCGCTACGAAATGGATGGCTTACCTTCCGGACAGCGGTTTTGTCGAATTTGGTCTGATCCGAGCACAGAGGATCTTCGAAAAGGTTTAGAGGATCACCCCAACGGAGCTTGGTCCGACGGGGATGATCTCACTCTTGCGTGTCGCGCAGATGGTCACGGTGTTATCCCGGGCCCGGTTTTCGAACTGCCTATGTGGAATGTTTCGGAAAGCGACGGCACGCCGACCGACATTTGGTGTGTGCAAATACGGGTTGAACGGCTGAATGAGGCTGTATTTGGGTACGGATTCTGGGCACTGGACCAAAATGGAATGCCGATTGGCGGTAGAGGGTCGGTAGACCAACGATATCGAGGCAAAAACGCTCCCGAGGAGCTTCCCAGCCACGACGATGATGCGTTAATGGGTTCTCTATCCACCCATGAGTTCACCAGCGCCGCGCTACGTGAGAACCGGCGAGTCAAGGTGTACCTTCCACCTGGTCACTCGCGAGACTCAAGGTTTCCTGTTATCTACGCGACCGACGGCAACATGATCGAGCCCTACATCCGCCGAGTTGATGCTGCGGTTTCGATCGGAGCAATACCGCCCGTGGTAATCATCGCTCCTCACGCTGCTCCAATGGATCACACTGGCAACCAGCGGGCTCTCGAATACCTGCCTGGCTTTGATGACCAACGTTTCGATCGACACCAAAGGTTCTTCGTTGATGAACTTCAGAAATGGGCTGAGACTGAGTTTGGGGCTTCCGGGGAACGAGATTTTCGAGCAGTATTCGGTTGTTCAGATGGTGCCGGGCACGCCCTAGCTACCGGATCCATGCATAGAGATCGTTATGGTCACTGCATCGCCTTTTCATCTGGGATGCCACCGGGTGAACAAATCAACTGGGAACCTGACGAAGCCCCATTCGTGCATCTCTGCGCCGGAACATTGGAGTATGGGTTTCATCAAGCCACCGAAGCTTGGGCCGCTTGGCTTCACTTTCATTCGTCTCCGCATCATTTCACGGAACGAGTCTGTGGACACGACTTGATCCAATGGATTGAGGAACTCCCGAAAAGCATCGCACGAGCTTGGGGTCCAAATTCAGCTGACTAGGACCGCAGGAGGTATCGCTTGATTTTTCCAGTAGCGGTCTGGGGAAGCTCGTCAACAATTTCAACCCAACGCGGGTACTTGTACGGCGCTAGTCGACTACGGACATGTTCTTGAACCAAAGTCGATATTTCGGTGTCTTTTGAGGTGGCTTCTAGGACCACATAGGCCTTAGGTTTAACCAGACCTTCCTCGTCCTCTGCTCCGACGACCGCTACCTGAGAGATCTCCGCTAGTTCGAGTACGCAGGATTCGACTTCGGTGGGACTAACCCAGATTCCCCCTACCTTCAACATGTCATCTGATCGTCCTAAGCAGCTGTACGTGCCGTCAGAGTTACGAACGTAGGTATCTCCGGTAGCGAGAAACTCACCCACTAGAGCCTGTCGGGTCCGCTCTGTCCGGTTCCAGTACCCGACCATGACGGACTCGCCCTTAATGTGAAGCATTCCCGCCTCACCTTCAGCGACCTCGTTGCCGATTTCGTCTCGAATCGACACTTCGTACCCGTCAACGACAGTCCCGCTAGTGCCGGCGACGGATCGGCCCGGTCGATTTGAGATCGCAATATGTGCCAACTCGGTGGTGCCAAGCCCATCCAATATTTCAACTCCGAATCGTTGTTTGAAGCGCCTGTGAATGTCCGCCGGCAGCGGTTCTCCAGCCGAAACTGCAAGTCTGACTGACTCAAAAGTGTCGTCGGGGATTTCCGAGCTGAGAAGCTGTCCATAGGAAGTGGGGACACCAAAAAAAATAGTCGGTCGGTGCGCGCGCAGATGATCAGAGATGTCCTCGGGCAGGGGGCGGCCCGGATTCAGAACTGCTCGAGCCCCGACACCGGCAGGAAAGTAGCCTGCGTTGCCTAGTCCGTAGGCAAAGAACAGCTTGGCAACTGAATAGATGACGTCATCTTTGTTCATATCGAGTACGGATTTCGCATACATGTCCGTACAAAACGCGAGATCGATATGGCGATGCATTGCACCTTTCGGGAAGCCGGTTGTCCCAGAGGTGTACAGCCAGAAGGCGATGTCGTCATCCACGGCAGGGAACGGTCCACCCAACTCCACTTTGCCTTCGAGGTCGGGCACTTCATCATCTATTTGTGTCCATAAAAGAAAGGGCTGATGATCAGTTGCTTTTCCTATTGATTCTCGAAGTTCGGTGGAAACCACAAGGCCTACGGCTCGGGAGTCCTCGAGAAGGAAGTCGTAGTCCTTTTCGGTGAGCATCGTGGATACCGGAACAGGCACCGCTCCTATCCACATCGTTCCCCAGAACCACGCTAGGAACGCCTTCGTGTCTAAACAGCACATCAGGACCCGTTGCTCCGCTACTACCCGACGCTCCAACAGAAGTCGGGCTACCTTTTGCGCCTCCTCCAAGAGCTCTTGTCGAGTCGTGGTCTGTCCTGTCTGGGCGTCTGTCAGGACTACGGTGTCCGGGGATGCCTTTGCTGGTTCTACGAGGAAACGGATCACGGCGTTGTGTGTCAAGAGAATTCCCCTCCAGTAGGCATCGGTTACAGCTTCCCACGTGTTTAGAGTGTGAAACGAAAATGCAAGAAGGCATCCTAGAAGTTGATCGCTACGTCCGGTAGCGATGCATCTATGAGGACGACAAGGTGACAACTTTCGAAATTGAACCCAGCACCTTTCGCCATTGGAGATTGTCGGTTGACGAAGACATCGCAACCCTCGAACTCGAAGTGGACTCAGAAGCACCTGCCTTTGGAGACTACGAGTTGAAACTCAATAGTTACGACATCGATGTGGACATTGAGCTTGCAAGTGCGATTCGACACATTCGGCTGGTCTACGTCGACGTTAAGTGCGTCGTAATCACAAGTGCACTTGAAGGAATGTTCTGCGCGGGCGCAAATATTCGAATGCTTGCCGCCGCGGATCATTCTCACAAAGTGAACTTTTGTAAATTCACTAACGAAACACGACTCGAGCTTGAGGAAGCAAGTGAAATCAGCGGGATCCGGTTTCTTGCGGCAGTCAATGGCTCGTGTTCAGGTGGCGGTTATGAACTCGCCTTGGCCTGTGACCACATTGTTTTGGTGGACGACAGGAGCACGTCGGTCTCCTTACCCGAGGTGCCTCTGTTGGGAGTTCTTCCCGGTACGGGTGGTCTCACTCGCCTTACCGACAAACGGCATGTTCGCCGAGATAGGGCCGACATCTTCGCTACGAAGGCCGAAGGAATTTCTGGTCAAGAAGCTCTGGACTGGGGGTTGGTTGATGAGTTGGCCTCACCAACTGAATTCGATGAACTGATCGCGAAGAGAGCGATAAACCTTTCGTCAACCAGCACTCGTTTGCCCGGTCTTCCTGCTGCTATCTCTCCTTTGGAAATTTTCCTCTCGGACGACGCTATCGGTTACCAATGGGTCAATTTGAAGCTTTCTGGTGCATTCGCCGACCTGACGATCTCGGTGGCAGATACTCCAAATTGGTTACTGCAAACCGCCCGGGAACTTGATGACGTTATTTGCCGCCTGCGATTTGACTTCCCCGAGATTGGGACCCTGGTCTTAAGGACCGAGGGTTCGATCGAAGACGCTGTGTCGCTTGATGTGGCGCTCCAACGTTCAGATGAGAACATTCAACTTGAGACTCGGTTGCTGTGGAAGCGGTGTTTAACGAGGCTCGACTTGACCTCCAAGACACTGGTCGCGGCCATCGAGCCGGGATCATGTTTCGCTGGGGTCTTGTTCGAGCTTGCGTTGGCCGCGGATAGAACCTTCATGCTCGACGGACAATTCCAGGATGTCGAGATTTCACTGCCACCCGCCGTGGTACGACTCACCGACACCAACTTCGGACTATTGCCGATGTGGAATGGTTTGAGTCGGCTGACATCTCGCCTTTGGGGGAACGACGAAGCTTTGGCAAAACTCTCCGACGTTCGTTATCAAGATCTGTTCGCTTCGGAGGCTTGGGACTTCGGGGTGGTAACAACGACTCCAGATGATCTTGATTGGGATGATGAACTGAGGCTATTCATCGAGGAGCGTTCTAGTTTCTCGGCCGACGCGTTGACCGCCATGGAGGCAAACCAAAGATTCAGTGGGCCTGAAACTATGGCCACCAAGATCTTCGCTCGGCTGTCGGCGTGGCAGAATTGGGTATTCGCTAGACCAAATGCGAGCGGGCCTGAAGGATCATTGCGGCGCTACGGGACCGGATCTCGTCCTACATTTGATAATCGGCGAACCTGACTAGCGTGTTGGATACCTTTACCGATGACTCGAGAAATTAACTACTCAGAGAAGATCCCCAACAACGTCAACCTGAGCGGTGACAGACGTCTCCAGAGAGCTCTTGAGAATTGGCAGCCTCGGTTCGCCGACTGGTGGTCCGAAATGGGTCCGATCGGATTCCAAGACAAAGAGATCTATCTGAGAACCGCTGTGGACGTCGGACAAGAGGGCTGGGCACACTTCTCACATGTAAAGCTCCCTGACTACCGCTGGGGAATATTTCTTTCAGAGCCCGACGCGGACCGACGGATTGGCTTTGGTGAGATGAGAGGCCAACCAGTTTGGCAGGAGGTCCCCGGCGAGTTTCGAACTGATCTTCGTCGACTAATCGTCGTGCAAGGTGATACTGAGCCGGCCTCAGTTGAGCAACAGCGGTATCTAGGGCAGACGGCTCCATCGCTTTATGACCTGAGGAACTTGTTTCAAATCAACGTGGAGGAGGGTCGTCATCTTTGGGCGATGGTGTATCTGTTGCACGCTCACTTTGGTCGTGACGGCCGAGATGAGGCAGACGCCCTTTTGCAAAGACACTCGGGCGACCCAGATCACCCACGTATCCTGGGAGCCTTCAATGAAAAGACAGCGGATTGGCTCTCTTTCCTGTTGTTCACTTACTTCACCGACCGAGACGGCAAGTATCAGTTGGGGGCGCTCAAGGAGTCGGCATTCGATCCCTTGAGCAGGACCTGCGACTTCATGTTGAAGGAAGAGGCCCACCACATGTTCGTGGGCGCCTCAGGTATCGGGCGGGTAGTCCAGAGAACATGTGAAGTAATGAAGGAATATGACACAGAAGACGTGCGTGCCCACGGTGCACTTGATCTGGAGACCCTGCAGAAATACATCAACTTCCATTTCTCAGTTTCTCTTGACCTGTTTGGGTCTGAAACTTCTACCAACGCGGCGAACTACTACTCAGCGGGTCTGAAGGGCAGATTTGCAGAAGACTCATACGATGACGATCACTTACTCATTAACGATCACCATTCAATCGAGGAGATCGTTGACGGACGGTGGACAGAGACAACTCACCCAACGATCACGGTCGTGAATGAACAACTACGGCGGTCCTATATCGACGACTGCGCTACTGGCATGCGACGTTGGAATCGGATACTCGAACAAAATGGCATTGACCGGCGTCTTGAGCTGCCGAGCGCAGGATTCCACAGGCAGGTCGGGATCTACCGAGATCAATTCGTGACTCCTTCGGGCCAAGTCCTCTCAGAGTCAGAATGGCGTTCGCTTGAATCGGAGTTCCTGCCCACCGATTCCGACCGCGATTTCGTGGTCTCGCTGATGCAACCCGTTTATGCTCCTGGGCAAATGGCAAGTTGGATCGCACCACCTGCGACGGGCATCAACACTCAGCCAGTTGACTACGAATATGTTCGGCTCTAACTGTTAGATCCTCGCGTAGTCCCATCCAATCGATTTATCTCTGTCGTACGGCATCGTCCCGTGGAACTGTCGCGGATCATCGTCAAACACCATCGAGATGAAGTGACGATCGCCTTCCCACATCGGAAGTTGGGCAGCGTCGCGAATCGATGGATCAGCATCACAAGCCTGGAGTAACCGATCAAGCTCGACCCACACAAGTGAACCCTCATCGTTGGACTCAACAATCTCACCCTTCCAAGAGTCCGCTAGAAAAATGAAACCCAACCACTCTTCCTGCTTAGGGCCGAAGTTTGACCAGGTGATCGTTCCCCTCAGAGAAAGCGAGGTCAGCGTCGCCCCGGATTCTTCTTCGAACTCTCGTCGTGCTCCCGAAACAACTGACTCATCGAGCTCAAGCTTTCCTCCTAGCCCATTGAACTTTCCGTAGTGGTCATCTGTGGGACGAGCATCACGTTTTATCAGTAGAACGCTATTACTGTCGCGATCTAGGAGGTACACCAGGGTTCCAATGATTGGGCGAAACATCATTACCGGCAAAGTACTGGCAAACACGGGACTAGTTGGTCCATCGCGTCGATTGACTCATGTCTGAGTTGCACGAAGTCGCTGGAACGCAGCTCGCTGTGCGGGCCTTGGGAGTCCTTGGTGATCAACCCACAATCGTCATGTTGCACGAGGGGTTGGGGTCAATTACTCAATGGCACGACCTTCCCGAACAGATTCATGGATCAACCGGTTTACCTGTGGTGGCTTACGACAGGGGCGGATACGGACGCTCCCCGCTGGACACAAAATATTATGACCCAGAGTTTATGCATCGAGAAGCCCTCGAGACCCTTCCAGCGTTGCTCAAACACTTGGGGGTGCAACGACCGGTTCTGTTCGGCCATAGCGATGGGGGAACAATTTCACTGATAGCAGCGACGTCACCAGAAGTAGCTCCCTTGGCGGTCATCACCATCGCCGCCCACATCTTCGTAGAACCAGCGGTCGTTAAGGGCGTAGGGGCTGCTAAGGCGAGACGGAATCAAATCGTCAAAGGTATGTCGCGTCACCATGACAACGCCGGAGCGACCTTTGATCGCTGGGCCAATGTCTGGCTCGACCCTTTATTTGCAACGTTTGATATCTGCAGCATTCTTTCGAGGATCACATGCCCATTGCTGATTCTTCAAGGGGATCGAGATGAATATGCGACTGAGGAGATGGTTCATGGTGTCACCCAGCGAGTCCCTCAAGCCTTAGGCAGGTTCATCCCCGACTGCGGACACATTGCACACAGAGATCAACCCGAGGCCTTAGTCGAAAACCTCGGTGGCTTTCTTATGCAAACTGGAGTGATCGGACAGAACTAGGCGGATAAGAGAACCCTTAAGGCGTCAGCAGCCAAACGATCAGGGGCCTCGAGAGGACCGAAATGCGTCAGGTCCTCATAGACGATTGTCTCGGCATTCGCTAATGCTTCAGCCGCGGGCATTCCTAAGTTTCCAAACCCTTGGTCCATGCCTCTACCGATCAGTACCTTGGCTTCACAGTCAACGATCTTGTCATTAGTTGACACTCGTTCACCGTCATAAACCTTGGCCTCTTCGTCCCCTCGGCATCGCAGTCGCACAGAGCCGTCTTCTAGGTCTTCGAAGGCGTTCGATACGTAACTGTAGAGAGCATCAGCTCTACAACTAGAGAATGGTGGACGGCTCGAAAAACGTTCAAATGCCTCACCGCGGGAACCGAACACTTCTCGCCGTTTTTGTGCACCAGCGATTAAGGGGTTTTCGCCGGCAGGGAACGCCTCACCGGGCCGCCACATCACAGGTTCATATCCGTACATGCGGCGAATCAAGCCGCGACGCTCGGCATCCGCGAGCAATAAGGTCGCCGCGCCAATCGAGTGACCGACACAATCAAGCTGCCCGTCATCGATTTCGAGATAATCAACCACACAGAGAATGTCCTTGGCCAAACTGGTCCATTCATAATCACCATTAGTGGGGGAACTACTCCAACCATGGGACCTTAAGTCGGGCGCCCACACTGTGAAATGCTCTGTAAGTCTCTCTACAAAAGGGCCATATGTCCTGCCGTTGAAGCCGGTCGCGTGAACAAAGAGCAATGGCGGCCCTTTCCCACCCAGGTTGTGGAGAGCTATTTGTCCACCACCCTCAGAAGCCAACATGTCTGGAGAAGGGACACCATCAGAATTCGATTGGTTCGCACTCACCTAGCCGACCATAGGCCGCGACGTGCTAATGATGTCGGTATGAGTCAAGAGAAATACGACATCGAATTCTTCTGGGACCCAATATGCCCTTTCGCTTGGGTCACATCACGTTGGGTTGAAAAGGTGGCGCAACAAACCAACTACTCAGTTGATTGGCGCTTCATTTCCCTGCGAATCCTTAACAAGGACAAGAACTATGAGACTGACTTCCCTCCTGGTTACGAACAAGGGCACACAGCAGGACTGAGATTCCTAAGGGCAGCAGCAAAAGTGAGAGAAGAACACGGGCGCGAACACATGTCTGCTCTTTACAGCGCTTTCGGGACTCACTACTGGGAATTGGATCAACAGCCCGGTCTACGAAAACAACTCGGCACGGTCGAACACACAGAACATTGTCTCGAGACCGCCGGGTTACCCAAGAGCCTAGCCTCCGCCGTGGACGACTCCGAGTGGGACGGTGTTATCGAAGGTGAAACCGAACTCGCCCTGTCGCGCACCGGTCGCGATGTCGGAACCCCCATCATCTCGTTCCAACCGCCAAACGGTCTCTCATTTTTTGGTCCAGTTATTTCTAGGGTGCCTACAGATGAGCAAGCAGTGCCCCTTTGGGATGCGGTCATCGAGCTTGCTAGCTTCCCAGGATTCGCCGAAATGAAACGATCTTTGCGCGAAGCCCCTCAGATCAATGTTCTCGGGACGCTTGAGACCAACCCCGTCATGGAAGACTGGGAAGCAGGTTCTCGTAAAGCTCACAAGCCGAGCAACTAACGGAGCAACGACGGCCTCTGCGTCTAGGGTTGAGTCATGACCAGAACAACGGGCGAACTGTACGGCGCAGGTGCGCGAGCCCTGCAAGATCACTTCGATGCTCGGCGCCTAGCTGATCGTCTCAAAGAGGTCACCGTTAGCGACTCCATCGATGACAGGACAGCTTCGTATCTAGGGCGCGCTACCTACTTTTTCTTAGCGACGGTGGATGATGGCGGCTTCCCTGATGTTTCATACAAAGGTGGCCGTTCTGGATTCGTCCGAGTTCTGGATGACCGAACTCTTCGGTTCCCCTCCTATGACGGCAACGGCATGTTCCGGTCCCTGGGCAACATCGAAGAAACGGGCAAGGTGGCGTTGTTATTTATCCGGCAGAACGACAACGCCAATCGAATACGCATCCATGGAACCGGGCGAGTTCTGTTGGATGAATCAGATTTGTCCCAATTCGAGGGGGCCGAGGCAGTGGTTGAAGTCCAAGTGAGTCGCGTCTTCCCCAACTGTCCGCGATACATCCATGACTTAGAATCTGGAACCATCTCAGAATTCGCGCCTGGCGGATCGACTCCTCCCCCTGAGCCTGAGTGGAAACAATGGGATACCTTTGCTGACGTTCTCCCCAACCGACATCACACATGAAGGTTTTTACAACTTTTCCCCAATCGGATCTCCGAGACATCCCATCAGCTGTCCAGAGCATCGAAGACGACGGTTACGACGGAATAGTCTCACTCGAGAATAGACATGATCCTTTCTTGCCATTGGGCATCGCCGCGCTTCATTCCAAGAAACTGAAGCTCGCGACCGGGGTCGCCATAGCATTTCCCAGAAGCCCAATGATTACTGCAAACATCGGCTGGGATTTACAGCGTGCAAGTTCCGGACGCTTTGAACTAGGGCTAGGAAGCCAGGTGCGTGGGCACAACGAACGTCGTTTCAGCGTGAAGTGGCTCCCACCGGCTCGAAGGATGCGCGAATACGTTGAAGCAGTCAGAGCTATCTGGGAAACATGGCGGACCGGCAAGGCGTTGAACTACGAGGGTGACTTTTACAACTTCACCCTTATGACCCCAAACTTCACTCCTGAACCGCTTGAAGTCCCTTTACCCAAGATAACTATGGCCGCGGTAGGTCCGGCAATGTTGCGAACGGCAGGCCGGGTGTGTGACGGAGTTCGGCTTCACGCATTTTGTACTCGTCCCTACTTGGAACAAAAGGTACTTCCGGAACTCCTAAAGGGGCTTGACGAAAGTTCTAGGACCCGAGAAAGCTTCGAGATAAGTGGTGGTGGCTTCATTTGCACAGGCCCCGACGATCAGTCGGTAGAAGAAATGATGGATTGGGTTCGTTACCGAATAGGTTTTTACGGAAGTACCAAGGCTTACTGGCCTGTACTCGAAGAACACGATCTCCTAGACCTGGGGCAAGAACTCAATCATCTCTCTAAGAATGATGGGTGGTCAAAGATGGCCGGTCTCGTGAGTGACGATGTCGTAAGACATTTCGCCGCAGTAGGGCGGCACGACGAGATCGCAAAAGCGATTTCTGAACGTTTCGGTGGGCTTAGCGACGCCATCGGCGCTAGTGCCTCTCCCGAGATACCCGCCGATCTACCTCCGGATGTCATCCAAGACATCCAGGCGATCTAACCATGAGACGTCAAGATTTATGATTTCCCGATCGCCCCATAAACCGCTGCTACAAGATTGAAAGCGCGTTCGTCCCCTACGAGGCCCCCGGCCATCTTGTTCATTGCGTAGGAAATTGTGATTCTTTCGTCAAGGTCGATGACCCCCATCGATCCACCCCATCCGAACCAATAAAGGGTCCGTTCACTTGGAGTCAAAGGCAGGCGCTCATGGTTAACTCCGAAGCCGGTCCCATACGGCACATTCAATCCCAACACCAAGTCCCGTTCGAAGGTCTGACGTTCGAGAGCCGCCTCGATGGTTTCCGTATTCATCAAGGTAACCCCGTCGATGGTTCCGCCGCAGGCGATCGCTGAGTGGACGCGCGAAATTGATCGAGCGTTGCCGATTCCTCCTCCCGCTGGAATTTCTGCTTGACGCCATTCATCAGTTTCGGTTTCGGTTCCGTCTAGGACACAACTCCGAAAAGTTCTTACGGCAATCGAGTCGGGGTCAGCGTCAACGATCTCATCGATGGGTTTTTCAGGAACATCTAATTGAGCCACACGGTGGTTCTCCGACGGGTCTAACCCAATGTGGAAGTCGGCACCTAGGGGGACTGCTACTTCGTCGCTAAAGAAAGTTCCGAGTGTCCGTCCATCAACGCGCCGCAACAGTTCTGCTTGCATGGTCCCTTGGGTTAGCGCGTGGTACCCCGGGGCGGTTCCTGGCTCCCACCACGGTTGCATTTCAGCTAGCAGTTCGGCCACAAGTGCATGGTCGTAGAGTTCATCGGGCGTTACGGGCCTCGGAAATCCCGAACATCCGGTCTGGTGGGTCATGACGTGTCGCACCAAAACCGAGCCTTTACCATTACGTGCGAACTCCGGCCAGTACTCAGCAACCGGCGCCTCGAAATCGATCGCTCCCCTGTCAGCCAACATAAGGAGACAAATGGAAGCCATTGTCTTGGTTGTTGAATAAACGTTGACGATGGTGTCAGTCACCCAAGGGTCACCACCCTTGTTACGTTTGCCCGCCCAGAGGTCGACCACGTACTGCCCATCAACGGTGACCGCCGCACTTGCGCCGAGTTCCTCCCCGGCCAAAAAGTTGGCCACAAATGCCTCCTGAACTAACGAGAAGCGTTCATCGCAGTTACCACTAACTTCCATTATCGTTCCCAATCTCTCTTAGCTCAGTCGACTCAACTCTGACTTGATGCCAACGAGTACTCTCAATAAACAAAGTTATCGGCCTTTCCATGAAGGCTTTTGGCCGGATTTAGCTGCATCTCGAAATGCTTTTGCGTCCTCAGTTGCGCCCGCGACTTTGCGCATCGTTTCGCCAAAACGGATGGCCTCAACGAAGCCCATCTCTTGGCCCCGGCGGGCAATTTCTTTTGTCGCGCGAACCGCAAGGGGAGCCGAGTTAGTAACGAGCCTCTTCGCTAGCTCGTTCGCCTCCGCCATTAGCTCGTCGTGCGGCACCACTTTCATGACCAGACCCATGTCCTTCGCTCGTTGGGCGTCGACACGATCTCCAACAAGCAACAGTTCCATAGCATTTTGCCACCCCACCCTCTGAGGCATTCGCACCGCGCCTTGAACAGTAGGCACCCCGAGCTGAACCTCGGGAAATCCGAATTCGGCGCGATCCGAGGCGATGACAAAATCGCAACTGGCGACCATGGTCAACCCGAAGCCAATTGCGTAGCCATTGACAGCTGCTATCACCGGCTTGAAAATCTCTTTGCCTGACTCTAAGGAAGTGAAGCTCGGGACTTCCCAGAATGAGTGTTCATCATTGCCAACAGCACTCCCGGGATCTTTCAGATCTGCTCCCGCGCAGAATGCTTTGCCTTTGCCTGTCACGATGGCCACCCAAGCCTCGTCGTCAGTTCGCAACGTCTCCCAGGCGCGATTGAGGTCTTTACGTAGTTGGCCGTTTACAGCGTTGAGCGCTTCCGGTCGATTGTAGGTAATAACTGCGACATGCTCGATGCGTTCATAAGTAACAGTGGAATCTGCGTCCATACTGAATGATCGCACGTTTGCATGTGATTACATGCCGCAAATTTCAAGAAAGACGATAGGCCTGGGCTGTCGGTTTCAACGGTCGCGCATACCAGAGTGGGCGACGAAGGCCATGGGGTCCAGGGGCCGGTCTGGTCTTGGAGAGCCATTCAAGGTACGCCTCTCGGGATTTAGCGGTGTCAACAACAACGTCGCCGTAAGAGTCGCCTTCTTCAGCAGGAGTTACCTGAACTCTTTGGTGCCAGCATTGCATGCCTGATACGGGATCCGGCTGAACCGCGAACGTGAGGTTCTGGTGGACGCCGGTATCGCTCCACCAAATTCGCTCGCTATCAGGGTCACCGGATGAATAGGAGTCCATACCAGCACGGCGACTGAGTTTCCAGGTAGTACCGTCGTTTTCGATGTCTGCTTGACCGTTGCTCCAAGACCTCGCCTGATCTCGGCCCATGCGCCATCGCCCCATGTGATGGGAAGCAGCCACGACGCCTGGGCGTATCCCCTCCGTACGCCATGGCTGAATCACGAAATGTCCGAGGCGCGTAGTGACGCGAACCAACTGATTCTCGCCGATTCCGAGTTTTTCGGCATCCTCGGGATGAATCCATAGCGGGTGCCGGTGGCTGATCTCATTCAGCCACTTCGAATTAGCTGATCGAGTATGGATAAGCGTCGGGATTCGAAAGGTGGGTAAGAGAATTCTTTCAGCCCCGTCAAGATCGAGGTCTTCCCAATGAACATGGCTCGGAATCCACGTCGGGGTGGCATATTCCGGCCAACCCCAATCCGCCAACGTGCTGGAGTACAACTCGAGTTTTTTCGATGGTGTGGGAAAGCCTTCCTTAGCTTCTCCATCAATTTCGACCGCCGGGGATCCGTCCCCCAGGGGCGATAGTGCGGTCTCCGCGAATGCTTGGTCGGAACCATCAAAAAGACCCGCCGTTCCGGGCTTCCTAAACACGCCATCGACTCCACGTACGCAGTCTTTGATTGCTGCCGGATCAACCGAACGTTCGTAGGGTTCATACGGATCAGAGGGAACTGCGAAAGCTCCTCTGTCGCGCATGAATTCGAGGGGGGTCTGGTTTGCTTCGGCCGCAGCTTCCGAAAGCCCGGGCACCTCTTCAGAAAAGGTAAGCCCGTAGTATTCATCTACCGTCATCGGTTCCCCCGGGTGCGAGCGACTCTCGAAGTGTTCTCGCACTCCTAGCTCGCCATCGGGATCTATGCGCCATGAGAGATCCATCCAAAATTCGTTTTCTTCCCACACTTCACCAGGATTGAATTCGTGGGTACGGGAACCGTTGTCGATTGATTCCCCCTCAAGTTCGGCGAATCGACGCATGACTGGTTGTCGAAATCCGATCCAGCGTCCCGCGTGAGTCTCGAATGAAGCGAGGTCGTGACGCTCTGAACCGACTCCCATAGGCAGGACATAATCGGCAAACAGTGCCGTTTCGGACCATGTCGGAGTCAGCGCTACGTGACATTCCACCTTGGAGGAGTCAAGGAGGGCTTCTATCCAACTGAAGCCGTCAGGGTTTGTCCATACGGGGTTGTAAACGCGAGTGAAGTAGGTATCTAATTTGCCTCGCTTTTCGTTCAAGAAATGTGGGAGAAGAATCGACATCTCGTGGTAGCTCAGCGGGTACTCACGCGGCCATGACATCTCGTTCCAATGCTCAATTTTTTGAGTTCCAAGAGGAGCATTCGGTTTGAATTTGTTCCATCCGTTACCGTTCGTTCCTCCAACCGTGCCCACAGAGCCGGTTAGAACGTTCAAGAAGAACAAGCACCGCGCTGTCTGCCACCCACCGAGGTTTCCGGCGCCCGCCGCGCGCCAGTTGTGGGAAGCGAATTTTGTGGGGTGAGCCCCAATGATTGACGCAATCTGTCTTATCTGTTCCGCCGGCACTCCTGTTAAGTATTCAGCTCTTTCAGGGGTGTATTCCTCGTATTCATCAAGTAGTGCCTGTTCGACGAGTTCGAAATCAACCTCTAAATCAGGGCGGGTTTCGGCGAGATATGTTTCCCAATTGGTCCATTTGCGAACAAATTCACGCTGCCAAGTACCGCTCTCCAACAAGAGTCGAGCCAAAGCCAAGAGAAGAAATGGTTCTGTTCCCGGCCACGCTGGCAGCCAATGGTCAGCCTTCGAACCTGTGTTCGAGAGCCGGGGGTCAACGCAGATAACAGTGGCTCCTTTTTCCTGCGCCTCAATGATGCGTTGCGCGTGTGGGTTGAAGTAGTGACCTGCTTCAAGATGTGAAGAGATCAGGAAGATCACTTTGGCGTTGGCATAGTCGGAGGAGGGACGGTCATGTCCCATCCAAGACTGATACCCAATCCGAGCGTTCGAGGAGCAGATATTGGTATGACTGTTGTGTCCGTCGACTCCCCATCCCTGCAACACTCGCTCGGTATACCCGTCCTCGCCAGGCCGACCAACGTGATACATGATCTCATCGCGTCTGTCCTCAAGTAAGGCTGTTCGAATCCGCTGTCCTATCTCCTCTAAGGCTTGATCCCAAGTGATCTGCTCCCAACCGCCGCCGCCACGTTCACCGATCCGCTTCAATGGAAACAAGATGCGCTCTGGATCATCAACCTGATTCAGCGTCGCCGGGCCTTTGGCGCAGTTCCTTCCCCTTGAGGCTGGATGTTCAGGGTTGCCCTCGAACTTTGCTATTTGGCCTGTTTCTCGATCCACATACGCAAGTAACCCACACGCCGCTTCGCAGTTGAAACAAGTGGTTGGGATAAGTCGATAATGACGTTCGACCTTTCGGGGCCATGCTTTAGCGTCTAACTCAGTCCAGTCGTGCCATGAGTCGCGCGGTGGATAATTAGTAAGTCCGGCGTTAGGGACGGCGTTCTTGTAGAAGCTGTCCTCATCCGAATACCGGGCTTCGTTTGGATCTGACATCAAGGCTCCTAAGACAGGGGAACGGACTGGCCGGCCAGCACGTAGCTATGTTCGTAAGACCACATTCCGCCAAGTGCTGTAACGCCGGCAACGAATGACAAGGCAGTCGCGGCACTGTCGAACACCAGGCTTGCTGCCAACAGGGCGATGGGCAGGATCAAACCACCAAGGACACCCGTCATGAATAGCTTCCTGTGCTCCCCGTTGGTCATGGAACGCACCGCCATAGCGACATGTGGCGAGTGATGACCCCGGACCTCTAGAAGAACTAGAAGGCCGGTCGCGGCGAGGGCAGCGATGCTTATCCATCGAACCATTAATGGTTCGGGCATCCCGACAAACAAATCCGATATCAACCAAACCGATCCTCCTGCGGTAACAGCTTGGACAAGCAGCGTTGGCAAAAGAGCTTTGCTCTGCCAGAGGTCACGTCCTTCGCATTGAGCGAATAGAAAAGCGGTGTATCCAGCGGTACACGCGGCGAGCACCGCCACCGGAACAGCCAAAACGGAGAACATTTGAGACGATTGGAGCAACGCTGCTAGCAACCAAACTCCCAACAAGACAGCGTAGACACCAAGAACATATGCGCCTCGCACCAACCAACTGGAGGTATTCCCGCGGGTAAGCACCAGAAGAAACCGAGTCGGTTTCTTTAGGTCGGCGACTAACAATGTGCCGGTGATCAATAGAAACAACGCTCCTAGCGATCCGGAGAGAAACCCAACTCTCGCCGTCTCATCAGCATGACCCAACAACACCATGAGGGGAGCGAAGAACATGATTCCCGCTGCGATGGCTTTCGTGACGAGGTAGCCGGAGACCTTGGTTTTCCAGGTCGTCGCGTGGGCCGTCGTGTATGTAGTCCTAGCCGTTGGATCCAAATGATGAGTTGCCGCCGTTGGGTGATTGGGAGTGACATCAGCCCAAATGAGTCCATCGTTGGGGATGGTCGTGCGCAACGGATCTAGCGATGCCGGGTCCGCACCTCGGTAATACACCTTTGGAGCAGTGCCTTGTTCTGGGGACCGAACCGGCAGCTGTTCCCCATTCAAGATCTGTAGCGCTTCATTGTCAGCATCATCAAAATCGATGACCTTGATGGAATGGGTAGGACACACGACTACACACGATGGTTCCAAGCCCAGTTCGATTCGGTGATTACAGAAATTGCATTTGTTTGCAGTATTTGTCTCGGGGTTAATGTAAATCGCGTCATAAGGGCATGCGTTCATGCATCCCTTGCATCCAATGCAGTGGTTGTCATCAAAGTCCACCACGCCGTTGGAGGCTCGAAACAGTGCCGAAGTTGGACAGATCTCCATACAGGGCGCATTGTCACATTGGTTGCAGCGCATGACGGAAAAATGTCGGGTCGTTTCGGGGAACTCACCCTTTTCGATGTATTTGACCCAGGTACGATTTACTCCCAGAGGTACGTCGTGTTCGCTTTTGCACGCGACAGTGCACGCGTGGCATCCGATACAGGTCTCGCTATCGAGAAGAAACCCGAGGCGGGTCACTGTCCTCTTCGACCAATCAAGATCGTTCTCATTACGGCAAATGTATTGCCTTGGCGACACAAAGACTGGGAATGAAGCGCGTTCGTTGTGACTGTCGCCGTTCGGTCGGCTCCAATGACCCGGCTACTTTTTGAACTTGGCCTAAAATGAGTTATCCGGGTGCCACGTCTCGGGGTACGGTCAAAGAAGTGACATCCCCTGAAACCATTCTCATACGAGTCACTGGACAAGACCGCCCAGGGATAACCACTGAATTATTGGGCCTGTTGGCACGCCTGGAAGCAGATCTGCAGGATATCGAACAGGTGGTGGTGCGTCACCAACTGACCTTAGGCCTCGCTGTCGCGGTTCCTACCGGGCGGGATTTGGTAAAGGAGGTGCTGCTATTTGGATGGGAAAGAGATTTAGCGATCGACTTCGAGGTAGTCGATGCCACCCCAACCCGACACATTGCACGGCAAGTAGTAACGGTACTGGCGCCAGAGCTATCGCCAACGTCTTTAGCTCGAGCTAGCGGAGCTATAGCTGCGAGCGGGGGCAACATTCACCGAATTCACCGACTGTCACGCTTTCCGGTGTGGAGCTACGAATTTCTCGTTGAGGGCGCAGATCTTGAAAAGCTGCAGGCTTCGATCATGGATATTGCGACACAAGAGGAAATAGATGTCGCTATTCAGCCTCACGATCTGTCGCGTCGATCCAGCCGCCTCGTGGTTTTAGACGTCGACTCAACGCTAATCCGAAATGAAGTCATCGACCTTCTTGGCTCAGAAGCTGGTCATCAGGATGAAATAGCCCACTTGACCGAGCAGGCTATGCGCGGTGAGATCGACTACGTAGAAGCGCTCAAACAGCGAGTCGCCCTCCTGCGCGGATCGAGCGAGGAAATTATTGAACGTTCTATTTCCAGGATGATACTCACAGCCGGAGGGCGCACTTTCGTCAGAACACTGAAACGGCTCGGCTACAAGGTCGCGATCATAAGTGGCGGATTCACCCCCTTTACTGACCACCTGGCTAGAGAACTGGACCTGGACCATGCCTACTCAAACAAACTCCAAATAGTAGATGGGGTTCTGACCGGGGCGATCGACGGTGACATTATTGACGCGGATGGCAAGGCAAAATTATTGGAAGACATAGCCCGGCAAGAAGGAGTCCCCCTGGAGCAGACCGTGGCTATTGGGGATGGGGCCAACGATTTACCGATGCTGAAAAAAGCGGGTCTAGGTATCGCGTTCAACGCTAAACCAACCCTACGGGAAGCAGCCGATACGGCGATCAACGTCCCCTATTTGGATGCCATTCTCTTTATGTTGGGAGTCACTCGAGAAGAAGTGGAAGCGGCAGACGCTTCGGACGAAAAGCTATACCGATTCACTGCCTAGCAAGAACTTCATCATTGTGAAAAACTGCGCTCATGAAAACCCCAAACAGCCAATTGGTGCTTCGAAGCGACCGAGACGGGGTCAGTACCCTCACATTTAACCGACCCGATGCACTGAATGCCCTAAGTCCTTCTTTGTTCAAAGAACTAGAGGAACACCTCGCTGATCTGACCGAATCGTCAGAAGAGGTTGGTGTCGTTGTTCTGACCGGTAAAGGCCGCTCATTTTCGGCCGGCAACGACCTAAAGGCCATTGAGCGCGGCGAACATGCTTCTAGACCACACCAACAAGCAGAAGTGTTGGACTTCATAGAAGCGATGCCTCAACCGGTGATCGCGTCGGTACGTGGCCATTGTTACACCGGTGCTCTAGAGCTTGCGATCGCATGCGACTTACTGATCTGCGCAGACGACGCAAAGTTTTGTGACACCCACGGGAAATGGGGAATGGTGCCGACATGGGGGATGACCAATCGTCTGCCTGAGCGAATCGGTCCCATAGCTGCCCGCGACATGATGTTCACGGGACGAACCCTGACTGGACTTGAAGCGGTGCAAATCGGTTTGGCCAATCGGAGCGTCCCCAATGATGAGTTGGAAAACAGTACTTTCGAATGGGCAGCGGCTATAGCTGCTAACTCGTGGCACACTCTTCGCGAAGAGAAGCGTCAAATGCGTCAGCTCTCGAAACTTGATCGCGAGGAGGGAATCCGATGGGCCCGAGAGCACGGTCCGGGTCCTGCGTCTGACATGCTCGAACGCATTCAAGAAGGTTTCAAACGCTGATACGGTCCTACCCGGAAACCCAAGGAGCAACGATGCCGAAAGTCACCATTTATCACAACCCACATTGAGGCTCGTCAAAGAACGCCTTGGCGGTCGCCGAGGAACAGAAGGTTGACGCAGAGGTGGTTTTGTACATGAAGAACCCCCCGGACCAAGAAACATTGGAGCACATAGTTTCAGTCCTGGAAGATCCAGTTGAAGACCTCGTCAGAAAAGATTCGAAGTTCAAAGAACTAAATCTCAACCCAAATGATTACGTAGACAACCCTGACGCCGTCGTCAAGCTTTTGCTTGAACGGAAAGCGTTAATGCAGCGACCGGTACTGGTCACAACTCGCAAGGCGATCATCGGGAGACCCAAAGACCGTATCGCTGAATTCCTTAAGTAGCCCTGCGCTAGATCCGTTTCTCTAAACCTAAAAGTCACACCTCAGATGCGCCGCAAGCATTAGGATGAGGTTCGCTGCCAACGCCCAGTGGGAGAGTTCATCCAGCAATTAGAACGGCTGGCTGGCGCCGAAGGAGCAACCGCCCCGGGAAACTCTCAGGCCTCAGGACCGCAGGGAAGAAGCAACGCTGGAGAG
>PBKA01000024.1 GCA_002721305.1 Acidimicrobiaceae bacterium
ATACGCCCCGATACCAGAAACTCAGATCGCCGCGATCCGCCATCAAGCGACTTGGGTATGGTCTCCAGGATTGGATATCCCTACTGGTGGCACTTGCATCAGCTGCCACCGTGTTCTGGGGCCTAGGTCCGACAGAAGTGTTCGTAGATAGCACCCCAACCGGGGGCGACATGGGCGCCCATGTGTGGGGTCCAGCCTTCCTGCGCGATGAACTACTCCCGTCTTGGCAACTTCGAGGCTGGAGTTCCGATTGGTACGCAGGCTTTCCAGCGATGCAGTTCTACATGGTGTTGCCCTACCTGTTGATTGTGGTGGTTGACCTACTAGTTCCTTACGGCGTCGCCTTCAAGCTTGTAGCTATATCGGGTGTTGTACTGATGCCCTTAGCGGCTTGGTCAATGGGTCGACTCTCGAAATGGAAAGAACCGCTTCCCGCTCTGCTGGCGATAGCAGCGCTGCTGTTCGTCTTTGATTACAACTTCACCATCTACGGAGGAAACATTGCGTCAACGCTCGCTGGAGAGTTCGCGTTTTCAATCGGACTTTCCGTAGCCCTGGTGTATCTCGGATTCGTCCACCGATTTGTAGAAGCAGGAACCCATAAAACTTGCGCTGTCATTGCCTTGGCGACTGTTGCGTTATGTCACCCGATACCCCTTTTGTTCGCAGTGGTAGCGACCGTCATACACATAGTGGTGCGCTCTGCTTGTGTTTTACGAATTCGATTGGGCTCCAAGAAAGCGACGTTCTTCCTTGTGACCGCGGTAGTGGCGATGGTTGGAGTATGGGTGATCACCTCGAATCAGTTGATTCGGCTTCTAGTTTGCGCGTTACCTCTTTTTGTCTTGGTACTCAACGAATTCAAGTCATCGACCCGGGTGCTAGGCCTCGGTTTGCTGGCCGGTGCTTTATCGGCTTTCTGGACGGTCCCGTTCTTGGCGCGACGGCCCTACTTAAACGACATGGGCTGGGAGAAACTCGACAACCTCCGAGACAATCTGTTTTTCCCCGAACGCCTTGCGGGAGATAGTGCCAAGATGACCATCCTCTGGCTGCTCGCGCTGGCTTTAATAGGCGTTGTCGTGGGTCTCGTCCGCTGGTATCAACCCGCGTTGTTCTTTCTTGGGGTGGGGTTGTCAGCGGGCCTCGCCTTTGTTCTTTGGCCCCAACATCGGCTGTGGAACGCTCGATTGCTTCCTTTTTGGTACCTGGCCTTGTATTTCTTGGCGGCGGCTGGTGTCTATTTCCTATCGGAGCTATTACGGCCGACAGGTTCTACTGGTGGGCGAGCCCACCCCGGGGTCGCTGAGTCTCGAATAGCCACAGCTGTTCCTCTCATAGCTCTGCTCTCGGCCTGCACCTTTGTTTCCGTATATCTCGGAATAGCACCCGGAGGGAACTACGACAAGAACGGTGACTTTCGTTGGGGTCCTGTGACTATTGGAGCGACTGACCAGAACTTCGTCGCAGGATGGGCTGCTTGGAACTTCACAGGGTATGAGTCGCGTGCTGGGTATCCCGTCTACAAAAGCCTCGTGGACACCATGACAGATGTTGGGAAAGAGTACGGCTGCGGGCGAGCGCTCTGGGAATATGATCGCGACGAATTAGGTTCGTATGGGACACCGATGGCTCCAATGTTGTTGCCCTACTGGACTGACGGCTGTATCGGTTCAATGGAAGGTTTGTATTTCGAGTCCTCAGCTACTGTCCCGTTTCACTTCTTGATGCAGTCGGAACTGTCTGCGAATCCCTCTCGACCCATGAGGGGGTTGCCTTACAGAGGACTCGATCTAGCCTCAGGTATCGAACACATGCAAATGTCGGGAGTTCGTTACTATCTGGCCTTCAGCGAACAAGCAGTCCAACAAGCGACGCGCTACGGCGATCGCCTCCAATTACTAGCTATTTCTGAGCCATGGCGCATTTATCGAGTTGTCGATTCACCCCTCGTTGAGGGTCTTGCCTATGAACCCAACGTTTCTTCTGCTGGAGATGCTGGAGGCCGAGCATGGACTGACCCCGCCGTGGCGTGGTTTAACGACCCAACCCGCCGACATGTTCTAGTGACGAGTGACGGCCCTGAAACGTGGTCGCGCGTGGATGTTGCGAACGCGGCCTTTGTCGGTGGACGAAGCTTCACAGCACCCACCGAACGGCCCTTACCTTCGATCTCGGTGACTGACGTGAGGGAGGGAGGCGAAAGGATCAGCTTTTCCGTTGACCGTGTCGGTATCCCAGTCGTGATCAAGACCTCCTATTTCCCGAACTGGTCAGCGAAGGGAGCGGTAGGTCCATACCGGGCGACACCGAACTGGATGATTGTGATACCCACCGAAAATAACGTCGAACTGGAATTCGCAGCCACGTGGGCCGAGTACTTAGGTTGGCTGCTCACCTCGGGCGGGATTGCGGTGGTCGTTTTGCTGCTTCGAACTAAACGTCGAGAGCCGGTGACCTGATGAATTTTCGCCTTTCAGTGATTCTTCCCGCCTACCAAGCAGCTCCGCTTGTAGGGGAAGCCATAGAACGGATCCGCGATGAAGTCGGGGTTGAAGAGATGGAAATCATTGTCGTTGATGACGGCTCGAAGGATGAGACGGCGTTGCTGGCAAGACGATCCGGCGCAAATCAGGTCATAGAACTCAAGAAGAATCGCGGTAAGGGTGAAGCCGTTCGGCGGGGCGTGGCAGCTGCATCGGGTTCCTACCTCGTGTTCACCGACGTAGACCTTGCCTACCATCCCTCCCAAATCACAAGTCTTGTCGATGTTCTTGAAGCGGGGGCAGATGTGGCACTAGGTAGCCGCCGTCATCAAGCCAGCAGAGACAACCATCCGGCGAGTTTCATCCGTGAGAGAGGAAGCCGCGTCTTTAGCCGACTCACCAGGCTACTTTTACCGGGACCTCACCTAGATACGCAGTGCGGCCTGAAAGGCTTCACTTCCCAGGCAGCTCAATCGATCTTCGCCGCGTCAAGGATCGATGGGTTTGCCTTTGACGTGGAGGTTCTCTTCTTGGCTCGGCGACTTGATTTGAAGATTGTGGAAATCCCAGTGACGGTCGACCATGTAGACCAAAGCACTGTTCGCTTTATCCCCCAGGCAATTCGGATGCTCTGGGACGTCGTTCGGGTTCGTCTATGGTCGATTACTGGTAGATACAACGACGCGCCTCCGAGTCGTGGTTAGTCTCCTAGATGCGATGCAACATCTCGATGTGATCCCGCCAATACCCCTAGATCGTCTAGCGAAAGTGTTCAAGGCCTATGACGTTAGGGGTTTAACGCCAGAAGAACTTGACGAGCCGATGGCGAGAGCTTTGGGTGCTGCATTCGCGAAATTCACACAATCGGATTCGGTGGTAGTTGGCCGAGACATGAGATCCTCTGGTGAAGGACTAACGATGGCATTCAGTGAGGGCGTTACCTCTCAGGGTGCTGACGTGACCGATATCGGTCTCGCGTCTACAGACCTCCTCTACTTCGCCTCCGGATACCTCAACGCACCCGCTGTGATGCTGACCGCATCGCACAACCCAGCCTCATACAACGGCATGAAGTTCTGTCGACCGCTGGCAAGAGCGATCGGCGCAGACACCGGGTTAGATCAAATACGACAGCTCGCTAGTCAACCCGCGAGGTCAGGTGATAAATCGGGGACTGTTCGGCGTTTGGATTTACTCCAAGAATTTGTTCGGCATGTCCATTCCTTTATTGACACTGATCTGTTGAAGCCTTTGAAAGTTGTCGCTGATACAGCTAATGGAATGGGGGGACTTGTATTACCAGCGGCATTTGAGACGCTGCCCTTCGAACTCGAAATACTGTACGAAGAACTCGACGGCTCCTTTCCAAATCATCCGGCCGATCCCCTTCAACCAGAGAATTTGGCTGACCTCCGACAACGTGTCATCGAGTCAGGTGCGGACGTCGGTTTAGCTTTCGATGGTGACGCGGATCGGGTGTTCCTCGTCGACGAAAGAGCTGTTCCCATCACCGGTTCAACCACCACCGCCCTAGTTGCTTCAGCGACTCTCGAACGAGAAGGCCCCGGCCCCATCCTCCACAACCTGATTTGCTCTCGAGCGACCGTGGAAGCGATTCAACGAAGCGGTGGAGATCCAATACGGACTCGCGTGGGTCACAGCTACATCAAAGCCCTTATGGCGGAAACAGGCGCGATGTTTGGAGGTGAACATAGTGGTCACTACTACTTTGCCCGGAACTATGGTGCCGACTCGGGACTGATCGCAGCATTGATTGTCTTGGAACGCCTCTCCTTGGACGGCGGACCCCTCTCTTCGATGCTCATTCCCTTCCAGCGGTACTCACAGTCGGGTGAAATAAATGTGCAAGTGGAGGACACAGACCTCGCGATAACCAAAGTCGCGGATTTTTTCGCCAATTGGCATCAAGATCACCTCGATGGCTTGACAGTCGATTGCGATGAATGGTGGTTCAACATAAGACCGTCAAACACTGAACCTTTGCTACGGCTCAATGTCGAAGGGCCCGATGAAAGCGAGGTAGCGAAACGAGTGGAGGAAATTCTGAGCCTCATCCATTGATTGCTGCCGTACCCTAGAGATATAGCGGCGAGGCCGGATTGACCGACCTGAACAACAAGATCTGAAGGAGAACAAATGGCTTTAGATCCAGGTTTACTGGAGATTCTTGCGTGTCCTGACGACAAAGGACCGCTGCGATATTTTGCCGAAGAGAACATTCTCTATAACCCGCGACAGGGAATTACATATCCCATCAAAGATGGAATTCCAGTGTTACTCACCTCGGAGTCGACGTTGATCGACGAAGATGAACGAAAGCGGCTTGATGAGTTGGCTGGACAAGAAACCGGTAGCCAGGACTCCGAGAACTGACGTGGCCGGTCGACCTGATTCTCTTGGCATGCGGGAAGCGACTTTGGCGTTACCGGACCAAATCGAAGAATCGATGCGTCGAAATCAACAAACCGGTGGGCTGCCAAAGATCTCTGACATTGATCAGATAGTGGTTCTAGGCATGGGAGGATCGGGCATTGCTGGGGACATCGTGCGGGCGATAGCAGGTCCGCGGATAACCATCCCGATAGTCGTCGCCAAAGGATACGAATGCCCCAACTTCGTTAACCGGCGGACCTTGGTAATGGCGGCGTCATTTAGTGGAGAAACCGAAGAAACTCTTCACGCGGCGTCGCTGGCCCATGAACGAGGCGGCCATATTTTCGCGGTGACATGTGGTGGAACCTTGGGCCGTCTCGCCGAAGACTGGGGAGCGTCGCTCTCGCTGGTCGACTCGACAATCCCGATGCCCCGTTGCGCTGTAGGGGCCATGGCAGTACCACTATTCGGAGCGTTGCATTCGATCGGACTAATCGAAAACCTCGAAGCTGAGATTGAAGACACAGTTGCCACGCTTCGGAGGCGATGCGACCTGATCCGCGACGGTTCAGACAATTCATTTCCGATTGCAGAGAGCCTGGCCGGGCAGATGCCACTTATCTATGGAGGAGGCACGTTAGGCGAAGTAGCTGCAGTTCGTTTCAAGAACCAGATAAATGAAAACGCGAAGACACCTGCATTCTTTAACACGATGCCCGAAATGTGCCACAACGAACTTGCAGGTTGGGGAGTAGTAGACACCGACAAACCGCGCATTGTCCCAGTCCACCTGCGCCACGGCTATGAGCATCCGCGATTAGCGCCGCGCTTTGACTTCAACGAGACAATTGCGCGCAGCGAAGATTCCGAGGTTGTGACTGTATGGGCGGAAGGCCGCACCCGACTGGCCCAACTCTTCGACCTCATCTTGTTTGGAGATCAAACATCTTTAGAGTTGGCGGCGTTACTCGGACAGGATCCGGGACCGATTGATGTCTTGGCTGAATTGAAACATCAACTTGCGCGGTGATCATCGTGAGCGGCGGGCTTAGATGCCGGTAGGATCTGGAATGTGCGCCTTGCTCCCCGATAGGCGCGAAACCCTCTAGGAGCGCCGTATGGCACCCAACAAGTCTCTTCAGGGAGACTACAAAGTTGCTGATCTGAGTCTCGCTGAATCTGGGCGAAAGCAGATTGAACTTGCCGAGGAGGAGATGCCCGGTCTCATGGCGCTACGGGCCCAGGGCTATGACTCACAGCCTTTGGCAGGAGCGAGAATCATGGGCTCCCTGCACATGACTGTTCAGACTGCTGTTCTGATAGAGACACTTGTGGATCTGGGAGCCGACGTTCGCTGGGTTTCCTGCAATATCTTCTCGACTCAGGACGAAGCGGCCGCTGCGGTAGTGGTGGGTCGACACGGAACAGTAGATGACCCCAACGGCGTTCCTGTGTATGCGTGGAAGGGCGAAACCCTCGAAGAATATTGGTGGTGCACTGACCAGGCACTGAATTGGCCGGGAGAGACAGGACCCAACTTGATCCTCGACGATGGCGGTGACGCAACTTTGTTGGTGCACCTGGGAGCACGTTTCGAAGGGGAGGGAGGGATACCAGCAGTAGAAACCGCCACCTCACATGATGAAGAAGAAATTCTGAAGCTTCTCGCAACAGTTGCCGAAAGCCGACCCAATTTTTGGTCCGACATGATCGCGAATATCAGGGGTGTCTCTGAAGAAACCACCACCGGTGTCCACCGGTTGTACGAGATGGTTGAACGAAACGAACTGCAGTTTCCTGCCTACAACGTGAACGACTCCGTGACCAAGTCGAAGTTTGACAATCTCTATGGATGTCGCCACTCGCTAATCGACGGACTTAATAGAGCTACCGACGTGATGCTTGGCGGAAAGCTGGCGTTCGTCGCAGGATATGGGGACGTTGGCAAAGGCTGCGCGCAATCGTTGCGAGGTCAAGGGTGTCGCGTCGTGGTCAGCGAAGTGGACCCGATCAACGCCCTGCAAGCAGCAATGGAAGGATTCGAAGTAGATCGATTGGACAACGTGGTCGGTGACGTTGACATTTTTGTTACGACTACAGGTAACCGCGACATCATCTCGGCCGAACATATGGGTGCGATGAAACACAATGCAGTTGTGTGCAACATCGGACACTTCGACAACGAAATCGATATGTCCGGCCTTGAAAAAATGTCTGACGTGCAGAGACGAAACATTAAGCCCCAAGTAGACGAATACATCTTTCCCAACGGGAACAGCATCTTGGTGTTAGCTGAAGGGCGCCTCGTCAATTTGGGTTGCGCTACAGGGCATCCAAGTTTCGTAATGTCGATGAGTTTCACCAATCAGGTGTTGGCGCAAATGGAGTTGCACGCGAATGCTGGCTCACTCGCAAACGAGGTGCATCTGCTCCCCAAACGCCTAGACGAAGAAGTCGCCAGACTTCATCTAGACAAACTCGGGGTGAAGCTAACCACGCTCACAGAAGAGCAAGCAAAGTACATAGGGGTACCAGTAGACGGTCCGTTCAAACCCGACCACTACCGCTATTGAGACCGACTACACAGAAACTCGAGCGACCCTCGGGAGTACCGAGACGCCGCTAGCCTTGGAGCAATGGCCGTGTTCCAAAAACTTCTACGTGCCGGCGAAGGAAAAAAGGTACGAGCGCTCGAATCGCTAGTGCCTGAGATCAATGCCGTCGAAGGTGACTATCAGAGGCTTTCCGATGAAGAACTGCGGTCAAAGACGAACGATTTCAAGCTTGAAGTAGATCGCGGAGCGGACCTCAATGATCTGCTCATAGATGCCTTCGCAGTTATGCGAGAGGCAGCGCAACGGGTGTTAGGTCAACGTCACTATGACGTTCAGTTGATGGGTGGCGCAGCACTTCATTTTGGATGGGTAGCGGAAATGCGTACCGGAGAAGGCAAGACACTCGTATCGACCCTCCCCGTATACCTGAACGCCCTCTCCGGCCAGGGAGTTCATATCGTCACTGTGAACGATTATTTGGCTACACGTGACGCTGATTGGATGGGGCGCGTCCATCGATTTCTTGGTTTGGAAGTTGGACTTGTGGTCCCTGGACAAAGTGACCCAGAAGTTAAGCGCCTTCAATATGGCGCAGACATCACCTATGGCACAAACAACGAATTCGGTTTTGATTACCTACGAGACAACATGGCGCCATCGAAAGACCAACAAGTGCAGAGAGGCCATAACTACTGCATCGTTGACGAAGTCGATTCGATCCTCATCGACGAAGCTCGAACCCCGCTGATCATCAGTGGACGTTTAGCTGACGCAGCCAAGCTGTATGGTCAATTTGCTCAAATAGCGCGCACTTTGACCCGCGATCTTGACTACGAGGTCGAGGAAGATAAACGAAACGTAGCGGTCCTCGAACCGGGAATCGAAAAGGTTGAACGGGCGCTCAACGTCGACAACCTCTATGACCAAATTTCGTCGAATCTTGTTCACCAAATGAGCGTCGCGCTAAAGGCAAAAGAGTTGTATCGCCGCGACCGTGATTACGTCGTTCAGAACGGCGAAGTGAGAATTGTTGATGAGTTCACGGGACGCATTCTTGACGGCCGACGGTGGAGTGAGGGTCTACATCAGGCAGTAGAGGCTAAAGAAGGGGTCAGCATAAAGGCGGAAAACCAAACCCTCGCGACCATCACTCTTCAAAATTATTTTCGGCTCTACGACAAGCTCGCGGGAATGACCGGTACGGCAACGACCGAAGCTGCGGAGTTTGGAAACACATACGGTTTGGACGTAGTGCAGGTCCCGACTCATCGACCTGTGGAACGCAAGGACCACGCAGATCTCATCTACAAAACTGAGAATTCGAAAATTAGTGCCGTTGTAGACGACATCGAAGAAAGAAGAGCGACCGGACAGCCAATCCTGGTCGGCACAGTGAGCGTCGAGAACAGCGAAAAGATTTCTCGCGCATTGGAGCAACGCGGCATTGCTCATAATGTTCTCAACGCAAAAGAACACCAACGAGAGGCAGAGATTGTTACCCAAGCGGGCCGCTTGGGAGCGGTAACTGTTGCAACGAACATGGCCGGTCGCGGTGTGGACATTCTTCTCGGTGGAAACCCTGAAGGTCTGGCTCGTCAAGACCTATTCCGAGACGGAATCGACCCCGACGAACCAGCAAACGCCGAAAAACTCAGCGCACTTGCCGCTCATCATGAACCGAGTTGTTCGGCAGAAGGAGAGCAAGTCAAAGAAGTTGGAGGGCTCTACGTTCTAGGAACTGAACGCCACGAGTCTCGCCGAATCGATAACCAGCTGCGCGGGCGTTCCGGTCGACAAGGCGACCCGGGAGAAAGCCGCTTTTATTTGTCACTTGAAGATGATCTGATGCGACTGTTCGCGACAGGGGCAATGAATTGGGTTATGGACCGAGCGCTTCCCGACGACACTCCTATCGAAGCAAACATGGTGACCAAAGCAATTGAGCGAGCCCAGAACACGGTCGAACAGAAGAATGCCGAAGTTCGAAAAAATGTCCTGAAATACGACGAGGTCATGAATGAACAGCGCAAAGTGATCTACGCCCGGCGCTCCCAAATCCTGAACGGTGAAGATCTACGAGAGGAATCTTTGGAATACATCGAATCAGCGGTCGCGCAATTAGTGGATCAATTCTGCGGTGAAGAAGACCGATCCGAGTGGGATCTAGACGCCATGCACGTGGAAACAAACAGCTACTGGCCCACCGAACTCAGTATCACAGCGATGAATCAAGTGAACGATGTGGTGACACTCGAGCAGGAAATGATCGACGATGCCGTCCGACACTTCGAAAACAGAGAAGCAGAACTCGGCGAATCAACGATGCGCGAAGTAGAACGACAAGTTCTGCTTCGTATCATCGATCAGCGTTGGCGTGAACACCTATACGACATGGACTACCTGCGCGAAGGAATTCATCTCCGCGGGATCGGACAAAAAGATCCAGTTGCTGAATGGCAGCGTGAAGGTTTTGACATGTTCTCTTCGATGCTGGAATCGGTATATCGCGATTTTGTGAAATATGCGATGCACGCGGAAGTGGTGGCCGTGGACGGCCAACAGCGCTCTGGAGACGGACTGAGGTACTCGTCCTCCGAAAGTAGCCCCCAACTGAGTCCCACCGTTGCCCCGCCCAAACCAGTGGCTCCTAGTCAGACAACGAAACAAAGCCAAGTGGTCAAGAGTGCAGAAGAGAAAATTGGTCGCAACGATCCATGCCATTGTGGGTCCGGTAAGAAGTTCAAACATTGCCACGGCCGCTGAGCATCGAGATCCCCAATGTCAGACAAATCAGAGACTCTTGAAGAACTCGAACGACGTGTAACCGAAGCGCACGTCTACCTAGGGATCGATCGAGCTCGAGAAGAGATGACTCAGCTAGAGTCCCAGGCCGCAAGTCCAGACCTTTGGGAAAATCCTGAGGAAGCGCGGAGCGTCACAGGTCGACTTGCGAACCTTCGTGACGATATTGATCGTTGGGAAAAAGTGCGTCGCGACCTAGATGACGCTGCCACCCTTGAGCTTTTAGCGCGAGAGGAAGACGACGAATCCATTGATGATGAAATTGATGCCGCTATTTCATCGCTCGAGGATCAGCTCGACGAGATTGAACTCTTTGCATTGTTTAACGGCGAACATGATGAGAACGACGCGGTGTGCGAAGTCCACTCCGGAGCCGGAGGAACCGATGCCTGTGACTGGGCGGAAATGGTCCTACGGATGTATCTCCGGTGGGCAGAAAACAAAGGATTTTCTACAGAGATTCAAGAAGCAACTGATGGGGGAGAAGCCGGAATTAGTTCGGCGACGTTCATTGTGAAAGGTAGGTTCGCCTTTGGATTTCTGCGGGCAGAACGGGGTGTCCATAGGCTCGTGAGAATTTCTCCCTTTGATGCACAGGCCCGGCGCCACACAGCCTTTTGTTCCTTGTCTGTTGTCCCGTTCTTCGACGAAGTGTCCGACGAAGTTGTTATAGACGAAAAGGACCTTCGGATCGACACGTACCGATCGTCCGGCGCGGGAGGCCAGCACGTGAACGTGACCGATTCAGCGGTCAGGATTACTCATCTTCCGACAGGCACCGTTGTTGCCTGTCAAAACGAACGCAGCCAACATCAGAACAAAGACCGGGCGATGCAAATGCTGGCGGCGAAACTGGCTGATCTACAAAGGCAGGAACGAGAAGCGGAACTCAACGAATTGGCTGGAGAACAACGCGACGTCGCGTGGGGTAGTCAAATCAGATCGTACGTATTACACCCCTATCAGCAGGTCAAAGATCTCAGGTCCAATTATGAGGTGGGCAATGTGGAAGCCGTTCTCGATGGTGACCTCGATTCGCTGATGGAGGCGTTCCTCCAATGGCAACGCAGTCAACGAGGTTTAAGTTCTTAACGCAGCGAGAACCTTTGGGTTGCTGACGCGAAGAGAAAGTGATCCTGCCGTACTCTGGGGATGTCTCGCTCAGGTCTCATTAACGTTGCCGGCGGGCGCTCACGCTTATGATTCGCCTCGACAATGTCACGAAAATCTACAAGGGGGAGACTCGCGCTATTGACGGAGTCAGCCTCAATATCGACAAGGGCGAGTTCGTGTTCCTCGTCGGCGAATCCGGATCAGGCAAATCAACCATGTTGCGACTTCTGACCGCCGAAGAGCCCGCCACAGTGGGACAGGTTCACGTAGCCGGAAAAGATCTGAGTCGCATCAACTCTTGGCGGGTTCCCTATCTTCGGCGCAACATCGGCTCCGTCTTTCAGGACTTCAAATTACTTCCCCAAAAGACGGTCTATGAGAACGTGGCATTTGCACTCGAAGTCATTGGTCGCCCCAAGAACATCGTCACGACCCAAGTGCCGGCGATTCTCGAACTTGTCGGTCTTGCTCACAAGCAGCAAAGTTTCCCCGATGAACTCTCTGGTGGAGAACAACAACGAGTGTCGATAGCACGAGCCTTCGTTAACCGACCACTGATCCTGCTGGCTGACGAACCGACCGGAAACCTCGATCCGAACACCGCCCAGGAAATCATGCGTTTGTTGGATCGAATCAATAGGACCGGCACCACGGTGGTCATGGCGACGCATGACCAAACAATCGTGGATCAGATGCGACGGCGAGTGGTTGCTTTGCGGCAAGGGCAAGTTGTTCGAGACGAACAGCAGGGAGTGTACGAATAGCTGTGCGTAGATTCCTAAGCCGCGCTGCCTACTTCGCTCGGGAGACCTGGATCAATGTGCGGCGCAATCTCACGCTGACTGTCGCCGCAATTTTGACTGTCGCGGTCGGAGTGATGCTGGTTGGTTTGGGTTTGATGGCCAGATATGCGAGTACAAATGCACTTGGCCGATGGCAAGGCGGCGTTCAGTTTGAGATTTTCCTGGAACCCAACATTGCCGGCGGCCAAATCGATGCGCTCGGCGAAGAGCTCAGAAACCATCCCGACATAGAACGCATCCAGTACATCACTCAGGATCAGGCGTTCACGTTGCTTGAGGAAATGCTTGCCGATGAGCCAGAGCTACTCGCAGAGATATCTGTAGAAAGTTTGCCGCCTTCCTACCGGGTGGTGCCGCGAGACGCTGAAGGAGAACTCATCGAGTCCTTAGCGGCTCAATTTCGACAACGACCAGGCGTATATTCCGTTGAAACCGGACGTCAACAAGTAGATGCGATTCGAGAGTGGTTTAACTCCTTTAGATGGATTGTTTTGCTTATGTCCATTGTTCTTGCCGCCGCCAGCGCCATGTTGATCTTCAACATGATTCGAGTTGCCATGTTCGCGCGTCGTCGAGAAATCGAAGTGATGAAGCTGGTTGGAGCGACCAACAGTTTTATTCGAATGCCGTTCATCCTGGAGGGAATGCTCCACGGTCTGGCGGGAGGTCTTGTCGGAGCAGTTGCAGCAGGCGCTTTACGAAATCATGTTGAAGAGCTGTTTGGGCGCTCCGAAATTCTCGCTTTTTTCAGATCCTTTACCGTTACATCCAGCCAGTTCACCACAGCGACCCTAGCGACAGTCCTCATGGGCGTCATTGTCGGAGCCCTGGGTTCGGCATTCGCGGCCGGCAGATTCTTAGATGTCTGAGGGTGGCAGCGACGTCGACGAACTGTTTTGTTATGGAACCCTTTTACCTGGCCAAGAGCGCTGGAAGTTTTTGGCGCCCTTCGTCTTGAGTTATGAACCGGACCAAGTGAGTGGACGCATCTACGACACCGGACTGGGTTATCCCGCGGCGCTTTTCGACCGCGTGGGAGTCATTTACGGATTTCGGTTTCGTCTTGACTTCAAGCGACTATCGGAAGCTCTGTCGTTGCTTGATGAGATTGAGGGAGCGGTCGAGGGCCTGTACCGACGGGTTTTGGTGACCACTGCGATGGGGATTGAGGCACATGCTTACCAATACGGCGGAGCGTTAGACCAACTAATTGACATTCCTAAAGGCGACTGGCTCACCCGCTGACTCGGCGAGTTACAGTGTTTCGCGCTAAACACAACTGCACCTCATGCCGTCTAAAGGAAATCGATGCCTGAATTCAGCACCCTTCAGTACGAAATCGTCGACCATGTCTTGACCTTGACCATGAACCGACCAGAACGACTGAACGCGTTTAATAGCGAAATGCAGCGCGAATTTCTAGAGGCTCTAGATCATGCGGATGCGGACGATGACATACGGGTGGTAATAGTTACTGGAGCAGGTCGAGGGTTTTGCGCCGGGGCGGATCTATCACGGGGCGCCGAGACGTTCGACTATGACAATCAAGACAGTGAAGCTAAAGAGGAACGCGCCTCCAATGAAGGCAGAAGACAAGGCGAGAATTCTTGGCTACGCGACGGCGGAGGTCTTCTCTCACTGCGGATCTACGAATTCAACAAGCCGATTATCGCTGCCATCAATGGGCCTGCGGTTGGGGTGGGAATCACCATGACGTTGCCCATGGATATTCGCATGGCGTCCAGCGCCGCCCGTATCGGTTTCGTTTTTAGTCGTAGGGGAATCGTCCCCGAAGCCTGTTCGTCGTATTTCTTACCCCGGGCCGTTGGGGTGAGCAAGGCCCTCGAGTGGGCTTACAGCGGCAAAGTCTTCGACGCCCAAGAGGCGTATGATGCGGGTCTCGTTCGAAGCATCCATGAACCCGACGACTTACTTCCTGCGGCGCGCGAGGTCGCGTCGGAAATCGCAGACAACACATCAGCAGTTTCCGTGACCATGATCCGTCACATGATGTGGCGAATGTTGGGTGCGGACCACCCAATGGAAGCTCACAAGGTCGACAGCCGAGGCATCTATCACTTGGGTCAAGGAGCCGATGCCCACGAAGGAGTGGCATCGTTCTTGGAGAAACGACCCGCGGCTTTCACCCTAAGAACCAGCCAAGATATGCCCGAGTTTTTCCCTTGGTGGGATGAACGGCACTTCGAGTGACCTCAACTGCTCCTCAATTCATCTAGTTTGGCTCAATGGTTGAACATGTTTTAGACCTCTCTGCTCGCTATATCGACAGTGGCCACGCGGATAAGCCTCCGAACCGGGTTTCCCATGAACTCAGTGAGTTGGCTGATGATGTGGCGTTGGTTGAAGCCTTTAGCCACGTGGTGGCTGTGAGAACCGATGACGGACTTGTGGCCTTTGACTCGAGTGGCCCTGGAAGCGGTAGTCGAGTGCTCGAAAGTTTGAGACAGTGGAATAAAGACCCGATTCACACTCTCGTTTATACCCACGGCCACATCGATCACGTTGGTGGCAGCGGTGCCGTAGCTGAGGAAGCCCGAGACCAAGGTCGTTCTCTGCCGCAGGTGATCGGCCACGCGAATCTGCCTTTGAGGATAGATCGCTACCGAGCCACCGATGGCTACAACAAAGTAATCAATGCGCGGCAGTTCGGCGGCTTACCGGTCTCGACCCTTGAGGGAGCCAGCGGGGGGCGGCCGTTTGTGCCCGAAGGAACTTTGGACGTCACGTTGGAATTTGAGCAGACGATGACCTTGGAGATTGGCGGGGCGGAATTTGAATTCCATCACGCCAAAGGTGAGACAGATGACCACACTTGGACTTGGATACCCCGGTACAAGATGATTTCGGCTGGCGATCAGTTCATATGGAACTTTCCCAATTGCGGAAACCCACAAAAAGTTCAGAGATATCCGATGGAATGGGCCTCATCGTTACGAGAAATGATGGACACGGAGGTGGAATTGTTCGTTCCAGCGCACGGTCTTCCAATTTCCGGCCACGATCGCATAGTCTCCTGTTTGGAAGCGGTTGCCTCGACCCTGGAACAACTCGTCCAAGATGTTGTGTCGGCGATGAACACAGGGGCGACGCTTGATGACATTGTGTCATCAGTCTCAGTCGACCCGAACATTCTCGAACTTCCCTACTTGCGTCCGTTATATGACGAACCTGAATTTGTCATCCGCAATATCTGGCGCCTATATGGAGGCTGGTGGGATGGCAAGCCTTCGCGACTAAAACCTGCAACTGATGTTGATTTAGCGAAGGTAATTGCCGAAATGGCTGGAGGTGCTGCTGTCCTCGCAGAACGAGCGCTCGATCTGACAGCCGTCGGTGAATTCAGAGTTGCCTGCCATTTGATTGACATGGCCAGCGACACAGCACCCGACTCCACTGAGATTCACGAAATTAGAGCTTCTATTTATATGGAGCGACGAGCGGCTGAGTCATCCTTGATGGCCAAGGGGATCTTTGAATCCGCGGCTAACGAGTCGCGACAATCGGCAGGTCACTCAGTCGAGTCGCGAAGGCGTGCTCTTTCATTAGAGGGATGACCGGCCAAGTCGTTGTCGCAGTTGACGCAGCCAGCCGTTCTGAAATTGAACGTAGC
>PBKA01000025.1 GCA_002721305.1 Acidimicrobiaceae bacterium
TACCGGCTGGAAACCAGTGTCGATCTGAAATAAAGCGCCTGAGAACGGTATGCTGGTCTGTTCTCTAAACCGGTGATTTACGAGTGACACATCCCGAAATCGCAGCTGAACAAGCACACATCGACCGTGCACACCTTCTGCTCGACCGAGCACGAGACCGCGCGCGCAAACTGCGTGGAATGGTCGAAGTCGGTAGGGGAGGAACAACACAGGCTCGCTACGAACGAGATGTGATTGAAGGAAGTGTTCAAAATCGATTGGGCCAGCTTCAGCTAGGTTCAGCATCTTTGATATTTGGCAGAATCGACTTAGACAGTGACGATCGTTTCCACATTGGGAGGCTGGCTGTCGCAGACGAACGGCAGGAACCAGTCGTCGTGGATTGGCGAGCCCCCGTAGCTGAACCCTTTTACAGAGCAACTGGACGCGATCCCATGGGACTGATTCGTCGCCGTCACTTTGTTAGTCGAGGACGAGAACTGCTGGACATCGAGGACGAACTATTCGATCTTGACCAACTTGACGAAGGGTTCCAAGGACACGGCGCATTACTTGCGGCACTTGACCAGAACCGCGATGGCCACCTCCGGGACATCGTCGCCACCATCCAAGGTGAGCAAGATGAAATTATTCGTGACTCTCTCAAAGGGATGCTTATCGTCCAGGGTGGGCCGGGAACTGGCAAGACCGTTGTGGCTCTCCATCGAGCGGCCTATTTGTTATATACCTACCGCTTCCCACTTGAAGGTCAGGGTGTTCTCGTTGTTGGACCAAACCGACTCTTTTTGCGGTATATCGAACAAGTCCTTCCCAGCCTTGGTGAAGCGGGCGTTTATTTGACCGTGTTAGCCGATTTGCTGGGGGATCTTTTCGATGATGTTCGGGTGACACTTCCCGACCGTCCAGAAGCAGCCGCCGTAAAGGGAAATGAACGAATGGTCTCCTTGGTCGCTAACGCCATTAAGGATCGACAGCGGCCACTCAGAGAAGATCTTACGGTTGGTTTCGGTCTTGTCCGACTGCGGATCACCGTTTCTGAAAGCAGGCGGATCATTCGGGAGGCCAGACGTCGCTATAGGCGACACAATGCGGCGCGCAGCTACGTAGAAAATGAGTTTTTTACCACGTTGGCGCGATCACATCACTCCGAACCCGATCCGGAAAATGTTCAATATCGCCTGCGTCGTGACCCCGAGACCTCGGAAGCTCTCGAACGCATGTGGCCCGTTCTAACGCCCGCTCAGTTACTCAGAGATCTGTTCGGCTCGAAGGCCCTTCTCGGATCAGCGGCCACTGAATTACTAACTGAAGATGAGTGGCTGACCCTGTTTCGCTCCCGCGGCGAATCGCTTTCCGATTACCGCTGGAGTGATGCTGATGTGCCACTGCTTGATGAAGCCTATTCGGGTCTTGGTCCCCGTTTGGATCGACAACGAAAACCTCGAGACCCCGAAGTTCGCACGTTCGGTCACATAGTCATCGACGAAACCCAAGATCACACACCTATGGCGCTGCGTATGATCGCGCGACGTTCGTTGAATGGATCAATGACGCTCGTGGGGGACATAGCGCAGGCAACAGCGCCAGGTGCTGCAGCGAGTTGGGAAGAAGTGTTAACCCACCTGCCTTCGGGGAATAATGAGCCTCGAGTAAGAGAACTCACTCTCAGTTACCGCATCCCTGCTCCTAATCTTGAGCTGGCAAACAAAGTTCTTGCGATTGCCGCACCGGATCTCGCTACACCGAAAGCCGTGCGATCGGTCGGTACTCCGCCTCGGATCATTGAAGTGGCTGATGGTGTCGGCTCGTCTGTTGAGCAACTTGTCGCGGAGTCGGTAGCGATAGTTGAAGAAGAGTCTGAGGCCCTTGGGGGTGGTTCGGTAGCAGTTATCGCACCGGAGAGTCTGATTGACATGGTTGATACTGCCTTGGAGGCTAGGTCTATCGACCACGGACGGGCGACTACTGCTTCTCGAAATGTCAGTGGGCCGCTGCATCCGAAAATAGCTTTGGTACCAGTTCAATTGGTTAAGGGGCTGGAGCTAGACGGTACTGTCGTCATTGAACCAGCGACCATTTTGGACGAAGAACCTCAAGGCCTCCGTGCCCTATTCGTGGCGTTGACCCGATCGACGAAACGGTTGGCGGTGGTGCATGCTCGCTCGCTGCCGGAAGCAATGCGAGATTGAGAGCTTTGAGAAAACTGACTGTGATCCAACCAAGGATGAAGTCCTGTTAGGCGTATCCGAGTATTCGGTCAACCGCTATCTCAATTACTGTGCGATCGGGACGTTCCTGAGGCACCCGATAACGCTCGGCGTAACGTTCCGTGCCTTCCCGACATCGATTTGCGTCATCAGTGACCACTGCTTTTCCTTCAAGACTCAGCCAACGGCCACCGTCGATTTGACACACGACGGCTCGACTACCGGGTGCTTGCGTCAAGATTCTGCTTTTCATTGATCCCGCCCACGTGATCACCCGGACCAGTTTGGTGTCGTTGTCCCAGGTGAACCCGACGGCGGTTACATGAGGACTGCCGTCCGGCCTCAGAAGTGTCAATGAAGCGAGGTGGCGTTCATGGAGAAAGGATTGGACTTCTTCGCTGAGGTTTGCCGGGTTGAGAGTCATCAGGAGTGAGCTATTGCGTCGAGGACGTTAAGGCGCGCGGCGCGTCGGGCGGGCAGAATTGCGGCGAGGACTCCGGCGACAATGCACATGACAAGAATGATGACAAAATTGCCAACAGGAATGCCGAAATCTGTGATGAATGACTCTGGCATGGCTTGAACCGCAATAAAGCCGAGCAAAGTTCCGACAAGTATTCCCAATACCCCACCGAACACAGCAATGATTACTGCTTCCCATCTGATCATCCGCCTTGTTTGACGTCGCGTCATACCGACAGCTCTCAGGAGTCCGATCTCTCTTGTTCTTTCGAAGACGGACAACATCAAGGTGTTGACGATTCCTAAGACAGCGATGATCACGGCGAATCCGACGAGCGCGTTGACTGTCACCAATAACGTGTCGATCCGACCTTCAATTGTTTCTTGGTACTCGGTTCGATCTTGAAGAACCGCCTCAGGATAATTGATGGCGACAGCGTCGAGTTTCGATCGGATATTTTGAACCTCAACTCCATCTTGAAGTTCTATGGCGGCGAAAAGGTCTGATTGTCTTGCTGAGTCGAACCCGCTTTCGTAAGTGCTCATATCGATGACCCAGTTTCCGAGGATGGAACCGTCGTCAAAGATTCCGATAACCCGTAAATCTTTCGGCCCAGACACCGGGAATGTTGCCGACAGCACGTCGCCCACGGCTAAAGCGAGATCTGCGGCTGGGTCCTTATGAACTAGGACACCGTCGTTCGACAAACCCGAATAGCTGCCCTCGATCAACGAGATGTCCAACACGCGACCCAAACCCTCTTCTTGAGTACCGATCACGTCTTTGGATTCACCGGCGACACTCATTTGTGCCGTGCCGGGCCCTCCTCGAAATCCGACAGCTATCGCCACACCGTCAATCTCTTTGAGTTCTTCGACAAGCTGGGGGCTAAAGCCCCACGAATCGGGTCCGTTGTTGTCAATGAAGAAGTCCGCCCCTAAAGAGGAATCCAGTATCGAAGAAAATGTCTTTTTGAAACTGGTGCCGACGACCAACACCATTGCAACCAGAGCTAAACCGACCATCAGGGCTGAGGCGGTAGACGCTGTTCTGCGGGGGTTCCTGCTCGCATTTTCCCTGGCTAAATTCCCGGACGCGCGAGCGAAGCGAGTCATGGGCCAACCCAAGAGTCGAGCTGCGGGTCTGGCGACGAGAGTGCTGAGAAGAGAAATAGAGATGAATAACAGCAGCGCTCCCGCCGCCAAGAGACCGAGTTGTCGTAGCGCGCCACTATCGGTCGTGGTTCCGAGGGCGGTAGCGAGAAGACCACCTAGTCCCAAAAGAACTCCGACAATGGTTCGGCGGCGACCACCGCCTGACCAGAGGGTCAAGTCGTCTCGTAACGCAGCGATGGGTGGAATCCTTGAAGCTTTCCGCGCCGGTGAAACAGCTGCTAACAGGGTTATTCCGATACCCACTATTGCTGCTGCAATCCATGTGCGCGCTGCGATGACTAGTGGTCCGTCTGGCAAACCTGATCCGTCCCCAGCTTGGTCTATGAGTGCCTTAATGATCCACGTGATTCCCAGACCGGCAAACACGCCGACCACCGAAGCAATCACCCCGATAAGTAGAGCCTCGATCAGAACTGAGGAACGTATTTGTCGCCCGGTTGCGCCGACAGCGCGAAGTAGACCTAACTCTCGAATCCTTTGGCCCAGAACGATTGCAAAGGTGTTGTTGATTATGAATGCACTGACAACGAGGGCAATCGCGGCAAAAACCAGGAGAGCGTTCTGGAAAATTGTGATGAACGTGTCGAATTGATCGCTGAACTCGCTTGCCACGACTTCACTCGTGACTGCCTCAAAACCAGCCGGCAGTTCACGGGTCAACTTGGCCGCTAGTTGGTTTTCGTCGACTCCGGGCATAGCGGCGACCGTCGCGGCAAGATATGAGTCGGGATAATCGAAGAGCCGTTGAGCCGTTGGGGTGTCGATCAATACGAAAACGGCACCACCTCCGTTGTCTTGCCCCCATCTTGTGATGCCACTGACCTGAAAATCTTCTGCTGGTTGCAGCGATCGAATAGTGATGGTGTCGCCAACTGAGATGTCGTACTTGGTCGCTGTGTCGATATCAACCATGGCTTCGCCACTGCCGGGTGCTGAACCTTCGAGAGTCTCGAATGCGCTTAACTCAGCTGTCTCCTGTTCGAAGTTGAACGCGAGGGTGGGCGCTCCCCCTAAAGGCTTTACCAATTCGTCGCCAACTGAAACCCTCGGAAATCCCTGGATTACCCCCTCGGCGCCGTATACGCCTTCAGTAGATCTGATTTGGTCGACTACAGATTGAGTGACGGTTGGCCGACTGAAAGGATCATCTTCAATTGTTTCGACGCCCCGAACTTGAAGCCAGTCGGGTCCTGCGATCTCAATAGCAATCTTGTTGAAGACAGAACGAAGGCTGTCGGCGAGAATGAACGAGCCTGACACAAACGAGACACCAAGTACGACTGCGAATGTTGTCAAGGCAAGTCGAATCTTTCTCGCCAACAACGAATTCAGAGTTAGCTTGAGCACCTCAGTCGCCTAGTTGCTTCATAGTGTCGAGAATCAGATCGGCAGACGGTGCCGCTAACTCTTGCACGATCCTTCCATCGGCTAAGAACACGACACGGTCTGCATGGGCTGCGGCTGAAGGGTCGTGTGTCACCATGACAATGGTTTGGTCCAGGTCACGCACAGCGTCTTGCATGAACTGGAGAATTTCGCCGCCGGTTTTGCTGTCAAGGTTTCCCGTGGGTTCGTCGGCAAAAATGATTTCCGGTTGTCCGGCCAGAGCTCGCGCTACTGCCACTCGTTGTTGTTGACCACCTGACAGTTCGTTTGGACGATGTTCTAAACGGTCCCTGAGTCCCACTGCCTCGACCACTTTTTCGACCCACAATTCAGGTGGTGCTGACGCTCCGAGTTGTCGTGGGAGAGTGATGTTTTCCTGGGCAGACAGTGTTGGAACCAGATTGAACGCTTGAAAAACAAAGCCAATGCGATCACGACGTAAGAGGGTTAAGGCACGCTCGGAAAGCTCGCTGATATCGGTGTCCCCTATAAAGACCTTTCCTGAAGTCAAATTGTCCAAGCCGGCGAGGCAGTGCATCAAAGTTGACTTACCTGAACCGGAAGGACCCATGATTGCCGTAAATTCACCGGAAACAAGGTCAACAGACAACTCATCAAGCGCCCGGACAACGGTTTCACCTGAACCATAAACCTTGGACGCTTCGACGGCCCTTGCCGCAAGTGAGGTACCGGTCGTGGGTTTGGTCATGTGTGCACCCTATGGGCCAATTTGCTGGACATGAACTCGCCACAGAAAGTTTTCCGAACCGAATACAGGACTGTGCCGCGACCTGTGGAGGTTCACAGAGTCAGTCCGAGACTTGAGAGCGGGCGTGAGTGATCAGTGTGCCTCGTGGACTCGCTCCCGGAGGCCAAGACAGCTAGGGTCCCCGATATGGCAGAACGTGTGCTTGTGACCAAACTAGGACTCGATGGTCACGATCGAGGGGTCAAAATCGTCGCCCGAATTCTGCGTGACGCCGGATATGAAGTGATTTACACAGGTCTATTTCAAACACCTGAAACGGTGGTCGCTGCTGCGATTGACGAGGATGTTTCAGCTATAGGAATTTCGATGCTGTCAGGAGCCCACGAAGCACTCCTCCCAATGGTGACCCAAGCGCTCACCGATGCCGGAGCTCAAATACCGGTGATACTAGGAGGCATCGTCCCGGAAACTGACTTCCAATCGATGTACGACGCTGGTGTCGCTCGAGTCTTAACACCAGGGGCCACAGCCGAAGAGGTCGTAGAGGCGGTTCGTGGAGCGATCGAGGATTCAAGCGTTAGCTGATCTCCTGACATAACCACTTGGTGCTCTTGTACCCTCGTACCCGTGACTATTGAACGATTTGGAGTTGTCGGCTGCGGCCTAATGGGGTCAGGTATTGCCGAAGTAGCGGCCCGGAGCGGCTGCGATGTAAAGGTTGTCGAAGCGAGTGACGGTGCCCTCCAAGCCGGAATGCAACGAATAGAGAAAAGTCTTGATCGTGCAGTCCGAGCAGAGAAGATGACCGAGGATGAGCGACTACAAGTGATGGCGAACATCTCTTTCTCAACGAAACTCCCGAGCCTCGCTGACCGCGAATTCGTGGTCGAAGCCGTCATCGAACAAGAAGAGGCGAAACTTGAGGTTTTCAGTCGTTTGAACGATGTCGTTGACGACCCAGAAGCGATCCTCGCCAGTAACACGTCGTCGATTCCCATAATGAAACTTGCGATGGCCACTAACCGCCCCCAGCAAGTGATTGGGGTCCACTTCTTCAACCCGGTCCCCGTTATGGGGCTAGTAGAAGTCATTTCGTCCCTACTGACAGGAGACAAAACAGCGGCGTTGTGTCAAGAGTTTGCCGCGGATCAACTCGGCAAGAGAGTTGTGAGTAGCCAAGACCGGGCGGGTTTCGTGGTCAACGCGTTACTGATTCCCTACATACTTTCGGCGATCCGGATGATGGAATCGGGTTTTGCGAGTGCGGAGGACATCGATGCTGGAATGGTTCTGGGATGTAACCATCCAATGGGTCCTTTAGCTCTTTGCGACCTCATTGGTTTGGATACGACAATGGCAGTAGCGGAGTCGTTGTATGAAGAGTTCAAAGAGCAACTCTATGCCCCGCCGCCTCTTCTTAGTCGCATGTGTGACGCTGGACTACTCGGTAGAAAGAACGGTCGAGGCTTCTATCGATACAACTAGCGCTGTCACAGCGGCGGGCCGTGAATAGTCGGGAAGAGAACGAAATGGGCGATGGGGATACGGAAGGGATCGATGACGCAGGTGTCTCCTCGTGGTTTGCTTCACATGTGGCAAATGCTCGGCCCCCACTTCGCTATGAGTTGATCGCCGGCGGTCATTCGAACCTCACCTACAAGGTTGAAGATCAGACTCAAAACGTGTATGTCCTCCGCCGCCCACCATTAGGTCATGTGTTAGCTACGGCTCATGATATGGCAAGAGAACATCGTGTCGTAACCGCCGTCGGCCGCACCAAGGTTCCGGTGCCGGCAACTCTTGGTGTTTGTGAAGACGGCGATGTCAACGGCGCTCCTTTTTACGTGATGGCATATGTCGACGGTGAAGTCCTGCACAGCGACGTTGAGTCCGCTGAAGTTTCAGCAGAAGACCGTATGAGTTTGAGTCGTGAGGTCGTCGAAGTTCTGGCTGAGCTTCATGCGGTCGAACCGGACGATATCGGCTTAGGGGACTTGGCTAAACGCGAGGAGTATCTGGGCCGGCAGTTAAAGCGTTGGGCCCGCCAGTGGGAGCAATCCAAGACCCGAGAACTAGAAACGATGGAAGAAGTCCAACAGCTGCTCAAACGGCGAATGCCGGAACAGGTCGGATCCACCATCGTCCACGGCGACTACCGACTCGGGAACATGTTGGTGAGAGCGGGACGGATACTCGCTGTGCTCGACTGGGAGTTGTGCACCCTCGGCGATCCGTTGGCTGACGTCGGATACTTGTTGAACAATTGGGTCGACCCCGACGAAGCGCCAGCCGGTTCGAGTGCCCCAACCCTCGTTGGTGGTTTCGCAACGCGAGAGCAGCTACTGCGGTGGTACGAAAACGCGTCAGGAAGAGACGTGTCGAACGTGAACTATTACAGGGCGTTTTCTTATTGGCGGCTTGCGGCAATTGTGGAAGGCGTATTGAACCGCTACCTCAAAGGAGCCATGGGAAAACAAGAAGACGTGGACCTTACGGTGTTCAAGGAACAAGTCGAGATGTTGTCGGCATCTGCTCTTGAAACACTCAGTGGACAACACTAAACCCAACAGTGTCGAAAGCTTTCGCAGCGGTTGGGGTTGGGCGACTCCAATGCCGTGCAACTCACAGATATCCTCAACGTCGTGAACCATAACCCTGGATCCAAAACAGGTCGATTCCTCGCTGGAGCAGTGTTAGGAGCGGTTGTCGGAGGTCTGGTCGCTGGGTTGATTGTCGTTAGTCTCGGCGACCCGCAGCGGATCTATGTCACGGAAACGCAAGAAGATGTCAAAGGAGTGGGCGAAGCTGTCGCAACAGCAACTGGCGCCGAACCGACTGCCACGACGGTGGTGCTGGACGCCGCAATCGTCTCCGAAGAAGCCATTACACCTCGGGTCGAAATGACTGATGCAGGTCGATTGGATGTAAAAGCTGTGTTGGCCGCTGTAGCGCCAACGGTTGTGCAAATAGAGATTGAAACGGATGACGGAGTGTTCGGCGGCGGTCAAGGCACAGGCTTCATCATTAGCTCGGACGGACAGGTTGTAACGAACGCCCATGTGGTGGAAAACGCCACCGACATCAAAGTGATGTTGTACGACGGAAGCATCAAGCAGGCGGAACTGGTCGAACAAGATCCGACTCGGGACCTAGCGGTTCTCAAAATTGAGGGAGAAGATCTTCCAGCAGCGAGGCTTGGAAGTTCGGCTGAGGTGGAAGTGGGGGACGAGGTACTTGCTATAGGTAACGCTTTAGGACTCGGGGACACACCCACCGTCACCACGGGCATCGTTTCCGCCCTAGAAAGAGAGTTGCAGTTGTCCGGTGGCCTTCTGACCCGGCTCATACAGACAGACGCAGCTATCAACCCCGGTAACTCCGGCGGTCCTTTGGTCAACGCCAGCGGTGAAGTTATCGGGGTCAACACCGCTATCGCCGGCAACGCTGAAGGCATTGGGTTTGCCATTTCGATCGATCACGCTCGACCAGTCATTGAGACCCTGCAGACGGGAGAAGTGCCGAAACGACCCTTGCTCGGAGTGAGCATCATTGATGTCGAGGATCTGGATGAAACATCACGCAACCAGTACAACATTTCTGAAGACGTCGAAACCGGAGTAGTCATTGCCGCGCTGGTCGAAGACGGGGCCGCTAATGCCGCTGGCCTCAAAGTTGGTGAAGTCGTCCTTGAGTTCGATGGGCAGGACATCCAGTCAGTTCAAGATCTTGTCACTGCAGTGCGCGCCAGCGAAATTGGGCGAGTAGTTAAAGTTGTCGTGGTAGGTAACGATGGTTCGATAAGAAATGTGACTGTCGAGTTGGGATTCGCGGAAGGTGCCGGCGGTTGATCATTAACCGGATGAAGGTCGCAATCCGACGCCCTGCTTGAAATTTCGCGATACTTCCCTCATAAGGACCTACTCACAATCTGATGGAGAGACCATGTCTGATCGCATCTTTGATACCGGTACTGATGACATTCATGCCGAAGTTTCCCAGGGAGTGATGACGATCACTCTTAATCGTCCCGAACGAAGAAATGCCATGTCGTCGGCGATGCTGAAAGGGTTAGTGGCATCGCTCGCTGACGCCGAGACGGCCGGCGATGTCGGTGCCGTGCTTCTTACCGGCGCGGGAGGTGCGTTTTGCGCTGGTGGTGACGTGAAGGGAATGGCGGAAGCAGGGGGCGAAGGAGGAGATAGCCCGGTCCAGTACGATGCCCGAGTCCATTTACAAAGACGTGACCAGCGTGACACAGCAGGCAAATTGTACGAGTTGCCTAAACCGACCATCGCCGCCTTGCCGGGCCCCGCAGCGGGTGCAGGTTTGTCGATAGCTCTGTCGTGTGACCTGAGATACGCCTCACCGAATGCGATTATGACTACCGCTTTTGCCCGAGTTGGGTTCAGTGGTGACTACGGCGGAACCTATTTCATGAGTCGCCTCATCGGGTCCGCTAAAGCCCGTGAACTCTATTTCCTGTCTGAAAAAGTTGATATGCAAGAAGCGGAAAGGTTGGGGCTTGTCAACGGAGTCTTTCCAGAAGAGTCTCTACATGACGAAGTGACATCTATCGCCCAGAGACTCGCCCAGGGTCCGACCGTGGCATACCGATACATGAAGGAAAACCTCAATCGTGCGGTGAATGGCGAAATGGGGGAGTGCCTAGACATGGAAGCGGCGCACCACATTCACTGTGGCAAGACAGAAGACCACAAGGAAGCGGTCAAAGCTTTTGTTGATAAACGCGAACCGACGTTTTCGGGCCGATAAGTCAACAAGAGCCGAGCAACCACCAGTGACTTCAATGCTTCGTAGCGACTCGAGCAATAGGTAAACACCGCGCCTGCGCTTCCAAATAGAGATACCTTCGAAATCGTGAGCGGCCGCACCTTTATACAGAACCCGGGACCCACCAACATCCCCGACCGGATCCTTCGCGCGATGGCGCGACCGGCCATCGATTTCGGGACCGAAGAATTCGCGGCGTTACTGGAGTCTTGCCTCATAAACGTCAATCGTCATATGGCTAACTCTGGACCACTAATTGGTTACACCAGCACAGGGCACGGGGCGTGGGAAGCGACCGTTACCAACCTCTTCGACGTGGGAGCTCCAGTGCTTGTATGCGACAGTGGGCATTTCAGTCATAGATGGGGCGAGATGTGCGAAGCCCACGGACTGGACGTTCAATGGTTTGAGACGGGATGGCGCCAGGGCGTGGACCCCAATGCTCTCCAAGAAGCCCTCTCCACCGATGCCGGTAAGCGAATCGAAGGTGTTCTATTAGCCCACACCGAAACATCTACTGGCGTCACCACCGATCTTGAAGCTGTCAGGTCTGTCCTCGATGACCTAGACCACCCAGCTTTGCTGGTGGTGGACTCGATTGCTTCCTTTGGGTGTACCCCACTCCGCGTCGACGAATTGAAGGTGGATGTGTGTCTGGCTGTAAGCCAGAAGGGACTGATGATGCCGGTTGGACTCGCGTTCACCGGAATCAGTGAACGTGCGGTTTCGGCGGCGTACCAAAATTCACGGCACCGCTTCTATTGGGATTGGAGACGTCGACTCGAAGTCGAGGGGTACCGAATGTTTTGTGGCACCCCGCCCATACATCACCTGTTCGGGTTGGAAGAAGCCCTCACCATGATTGACGAGGAGGGCGGAATCGACGCGGTAACCGACCGACACCAACTCTTGGCCGACGCCGTCCGAGCCGCCGTCCAAGCATGGAGCAGCGCCGGGGCGATCCAGTTCAATGCCGTTAATGCGCATGAACGATCAAACAGCGTCACATGCGTACGCCTGACCGAACAACATGACGCCGACAAGGTGTTACAGGTGGCCCAAGAGCGTTTCAACATCACGATGGGATCGGGGATAGGGCCGCTGGCTGGCTCGGCTTTCCGCATCGGACACCTTGGTGACCTGAATACGCCGATGGTCATGGGTGCCTTAGGGGCAGTAGAGGCATCGTTGAGGGCTTGTGGCATCCCGCTGGGAAGCGGTGGACTAGAAGCCGCTGCATCATTACTGAGTGAATCGAGTAGCTAAATGTCATCACCGGTCCCCATGACCACAACCGAGCGGCTGAAATTGATTGATCAGATTCATGACTCGCCTTTAGTTATCGTTATTGCGGCCTCGGGGGGTGGAGTGGCTTCCATCTCGGATTTGTTACTGGTACCCGGAGCCTCGCGAACAGTCCTTGAAGCCTCAGTTCCATACTCATTCTCCGCCCTGTCCGACATACTCGGTTACCCGCCAGAACAAGCCGTGTCGGCGGACGTAGCAGAGAAAATGGCCCTCGCCTGCCATCGGCGTGCAGAACAACTCGCAGAAGGAACTGTTCCAATGGCCGGAATCGCGTGTACCGCAGCACTTGTCACTGACCGCCAACGGCGAGGAGATAATCGCGCCCATATAGCGATAGCGACCTCGCAAAGCCTCACATCCTCGCACATAGCCCTAGAAAAGGGCGTCCATGATCGCGTCACGGAGGACAGAATTGTTTCCGATGAAGTGCTCCGAATGATCGGAAACAGTGCAGAGGTAGCTAGCTAACCGACTCTGGGTAAGAATCTCGATATGGCGCGACGCGATAAACAACACATTCCGCAGACATCACACGAGTTTGATGCTGAGTGGTTCACCTCAACTATCGGTCCCCAATATGGAGGGGTGGTTACCGATGTTGAAACAGAGGTTGTCGGCGAAGGTATCGGGTTCTTAGGAGAGTTACATCGCTGTACATTGACCTGGCAAGGTGGAGTGGATGCCCCGCGTTCCGTCATCGTAAAGATTCCATCCAAGGTAGCTAAGAACCGTTCTCTCGGAGAGGGCCTAGCGGTCTACGAAAGAGAAATCAGGGTCTACAGCGAAATGACCGACGACTTGGGTATCCCGACACCCGAATTCATTTACGCCGATTTTGACTCCAATCCGGCGCCGTGGATGGAGACACTCTTCGTGTTTCTCTTCGACAAGTTGCCTGTTCCTGCGGTTAGCCGCGTCCTTGATGTCCTGTTGCTCCTGGGAGCAAAAAGCCCCCGTAGATATTTGCTGATGATGGAAGACATTCATGACGCTCGTCCACCTACCCAAGTGGCGGGCGGATCCATCGAAGATGCGCTAGTTGGCCTTGACCTCCTGGCGCGATTTCATGCACACAACTGGTGTAACCCAGGTCGCAGAGACCCCCATCCCATCATTTGGAGCATTGGCCGCCTTCCCAAAGTCGTGCAGGCCAGCTACCGACGCAACAGACATGCCTTCGTTGATCGGTTCGGTGCCCTCATTGGCGATGATGTTGTCGCAAAGATGGACGAAGTCCAAATGCGGCTGCCTGAACTCTGCTCCCAGATGGAGCGCGACCCCTGGACTCTTTGCCACGGGGACTACCGACTCGACAATCTGATGTTTCGTCCCGATGGGCAGATAGTTGTACTCGATTGGCAGGGCTTGGCTTGGGGGCGTCCCGGATGGGAGGTTGCCTACTTCATCACAACCGCGTTGGAACCCCACCACCGCGCCGAGGAACAGACGATGTTACGTCGATACCACGAAGTTCTCGTAAATGCCGGGGTGGAGGACTACTCCTATGAAGAACTGATAGAAGACGTCACCATTTCTAAAGCTATCCTGGCGCACCGAATGGTCGCGGGGGACGATCTGCTGGATACCGAGGTGGAAAGCGCAGATAGTGACTTCATAGAAGTTCTCGTCAAAAGAGTCGTCGGATGGGTGGATCTCACATCGTGACAACTCACGCCATTAGCTGAACAACCCGTTCCCCATTGCTTCAGCCACCGACTCCACATCAAAGTCTGCCAGTGCTGTCCACACGTCGAAATTGTGCTCTCCTAAATAGGCAGGAGACAACAGATCAGTTGGTGGGCGTACCCCGTTCAACAAAGCAGGAAATGTGTCAACTGTCCGACTCCCAAAAATTGGGTGCTCAACTTCGCGCCAAAAGCCCCGTGCCGTGAGTTGGGGATCTTCATTAACGAGCTGGTTTGCATCCTGGACCCGCCCGGCCGGAACCCCGACCGACTGCAAGAGCTTTTCTACTTCAGATGACTTCATGCCCACCACCCAGTCGGCCATCGCTTCGTCCACTTCGCCTCTGTGAGCTCTGCGCTGCCCCTCAGTTGAGAAAGCCTTCAACGTTTCATCACCAACTACTTCACAGAGACGACCCCACTCTTCATCACTGGTAGCGGTGATAGCGACGAAACCATCAGCACATCGGTACACCTCGTTGGGAACATGATCGTGCAGTCCGTCGCGATTCCCGTTCGGTTGAGCGATGACACCATTGGAGAGCCAGTCAAGAGCGGCAGGACCGATGCTGTACGTGCCCACTTCCAACTGGGCCATGTCGATGTGTTGACCAACCCCAGACCGATCGCGGGCCAACAAAGCGGCCATGGTTGATGTAGCGGCGGCGAATCCCGCCAGATGGTCGTTCAGTGAAAATCCGGGACCGATGTCTCCCCGATCGGAAAAATTGGTGAGGTGGGTGATCCCGCAAATGGCATGAACCGTTGGAGCGTAAGAAATGACGTGGCTCCAAGGACCATCGTGGCCGCATCCGGACATGGAAACGTACACCAAACGAGGGTTCCACTCTTTGACGGTACCCCAGTCGAGTCCCCAACCATCGAGTACCCCGGCACTGTAGTTCTCGATCAAGACATCGCAATTCTCGATCAGTTTTCTAATAGCTGGGAGAGCCTCTGAATGTTTCATGTCGAGGGTGGCGCTTCGCTTGCCTCGACCCCACACAAAGTAATAGGGGTAATCAGGTCGGTTAACGAGGGTGCTGTGCTCCTCGTTTTGAACACGAATCACATCGGCCCCTAGATCCGCCAACATGCGCGTCGCAAATGGTCCAGCTAACACCCAGGTCAGATCCAGAACCCGCACGCCTTCCAAGGGAAGGGGACCTTCGAACTGTTGCGACAAGTCACCGATCGTTATTTGATCTGAACGGGACCACCGCTCAATGATGGCTTCCATCGGGGTGTCGGACACCGCCGGTGGCCGAGGGGGAAGGGACGGGGTATCAGAAAACCGAACTAAACGACCAGGTTGGCGCACTGAAGACGATTGAACTCTTGTCAGGAACTCTCGATGTTCGAACTGCGGGCTGGCGCACACCTGTTGAATATCGTGGACAGCGCCGACGGCGACATGACGCTCTTGAGCTCTCTCCCATAACTCCATAGCGTCGTGCCCGCGTACCCACTCTCTCATCGAATCCATAGCCTCGTCGATGTGTTCTAGGACTTCTTCTACCTCGTACCCCAACCACCTACGACCGTCCTCGAACCCGTCGTCCACCATCATTTGGAATGCGTTATCGGGGGTGGGTGTCAACGTGATCATCATGTGACCGGTGCGGCACTCGGCAAGGTCGTAAGCGTGCAGCCAGTGAAGGGCACCTTGCCGCGGGGCGATTTTTGGAAGTGGCAGTACATCATCGAAAAACCACTGCATCAAAATATTTTCGACAGACCCACTCAATGTCTCATGAATCGACACGTCGAAGTGTCGGCCGATACCGTCTCTTCGACTCCTGAAGACACCCGCGAGAGCGCACAACGCTCCCATAAAACCCGCATAGTTGTACGCCTGTCGACCCCAAACATTTAGAGGTTTGTCGGGTAAACCACCTACGGATAAGAACCCTCCCAAAGCGGCAGCGGTTAAATCTGAACTCACCCAATGCGATCGATCTCCAGTCCTACCAAAAGGGGTGATCGAGACTTGGACGAGTCGCGGATTGAAAGCCACCAAGTCAGAATGGTCAAGCCTTAATCTGGCTAATTCGCCAGGCGCCTCGGTTTCGATTATGAGATCCGCAACGCTTGCCAAGTCCCGGTACTCTTCTTGACCTGAGTCAGTTGTCAAATCAATGCGGTGGGTATCTTTGCCCCCGTCGTACCACCAGTCGAGCACGCCTCCAGCTTCCTCTCGCATGACCTCGCCGGGCGATCCCCTGTCTGTGACTCGCACCACGTCAGCCCCCCATTCAGTCAGCAGTTTGCTAGCGAATCTGCCAGGGTCTCCGGTTAAGTCGATGATTCGAATGCCTGCGAGTGAGGTCATGACCCCAAGAAGTCTTCGGCAAAAGAACTGAGTGTCTCGGAAATCTCTTCAACGTCGCCGGTGTTGCAGGAAAGCACAAGATCCGTCACGCCCGCGGCTTCATAAGCTTCTACCAAATCGGCTTCCATGCGTTGGAAATCGAGTCGAACCTGAATCGGAAATGCGGACAGCGTCCGTCCGATCGATTCCGCTTCTTCCCGAATGAGCTTCAGCCTGTCGCTCACACCCTCCGGGGTAAGACCGAGAGGATGCCACCCATCACCGAGATGAGCTACGCGCCTCAATGCTGGGGCTCGGTTGCCGCCTATCACTATTGGCGGATGCGGTGTTTGTCGCGGTTTCGGGGAAGTAACGACATCTTTAAAGTCCCAATGTTCGCCAGCGAAGGTCGCGCGATCTTGCGTCCACAGCCGACGGAGCACCTCAATGAACTCGTTGCTGTAGTGCCCCCGGCCTTCGTAGTCAGAACCCAAGATTTCGTTTTCCTCAGGAAGACTTCCTACGCCGAGACCAAGAATGATTCGCCCACCGGACAGATGATCCAAAGTGGCGATTTCCTTCGCGAGAACCATCGGATGGAGATAAGGCATGACCAATACGCTTGTGCCCAACTCCGCAGTGTTTGTGTGAGCCGCCAGCCAGGTCAAAGTAACCAGAGCATCGTGGTAAGGCGCCTGACCCAAACGGTCATGGACATAACCGACGTTAATGATGTGATGATTTACCCACAGTGAATCAAACCCTAACTGTTCCGCTTGAACGCCTAAACGCACCACATCTTCAGGAGCATCTACACCGAAGTTATTTGGAAGGGTGAATCCGAACTTCATCACTCAACCTGCCTGCGAGACACAATTCGCAGCAAGACTAGCGATCGAAGTACCTCGTCTGGGTTGCCGAATCTGATGACGATCTAATCCATTGGTTGTGTAAGCGAAAGACAAACCTGTTGTCGGATCACAGAAGGCGATTTGCCCCCCAACTCCGTTATGTCCGAAAGCCATCGACGAAACAGTTCGGCCGAGACCTCTCCTGTTACTTAGACCGTCGTCTCCGGCGAGAATCACTCCCAATCCGCGATTTGCAGGAACGCCCATCGGGTCCGGCAAGCTGTTATGAACCCTTCCAGTCGCATCAGCGAGAATGGTTGGGTTCCAAATGTCATCAGGGTTGTGAAGAAGCGCCTGATAAAACATCGCTAAGTCAGCGGCTCGGCCGTACCCCCCGCCACCCGGTACGCCAACTTCGCGTGTGTGAGGATCGTTGAAACGCAAGATTGTCTCGTCGTTCACTTCACTTGGCGGCATTTCTCTTACCCCGAAAACAGATTCCAGTTCGTCTGGGCTGGCTTCTCCCTCGCACAATGCGAGTTCTGCCATCGACTCTTGATTGTCCAAACTGAGTCCGAGGACTCGAGGTATTCCCAACGGACTTGTCACCCGGCGATGAACCTCATCCGCATAGGGGCGTCCTGTCACCTCAGTGATTAGCTCCGCCAAAACCCAGTGGGCGCTGGTCGGATGATATTCGTAACGGGTCCCGGGCTCCCAGTTCAGCTGCCACTCCGCCATTCTGCTTCGGCGGCTTTCGGAAGTTGACCATACGTTTGGACCCATTGGCGCATGTGGAAAACCGGAGGTGTGCAACAGGACCTCGCTCAAGGTGATCGCTTCCTTCCCATTGCTTCCGAACGCTGGAATGAGCGATGCAACCGCCGTGTCTAGGTCGAGTAAACCTTCATCCAAGAGTTGCCAGACAGTGGCCGCAATGAACGGTTTGGTAGCTGAGAAAAAGCAGTATCTGGTCGCGGGTTCAGCATCTCCGATGGTGTGATCAACAACAATTTCGCCTCGGAAGCCAATTGCGAGTTGACAACTTGGTAAGAGGCCTTCGTCCACTTCTTTGTTGCAGCGTTGGACCAATTCGGCCAGGCGATCTTCGTCAATATTGTGGTTCGTCATCCCATTGGCCTAGCACTGACCCGGCAGCGACGCAGAAAAAACGGTTCAATGGAGCACACGAGTTACTAAATTTGCGTTTAGTAAGTGGGAACAATAAGCTTCCACCGATCGTCTGGGAAGGGTTTTCGGCCAACCAGGTGCGGCCTGATTGCTCCGACTGGGCGTGACCGTCGGCGCCGCTTTCCACGGGGGAGGCGCTGACAGCAAAGGGGGGAAGCTGAGCCACTTCGAGTAGCCAGCGACCGATCTACCCCAACGCACGGACAGCGATGGACCGGGCGCCCGAAATGGGTGTCCGGTCCTTCGGCTATGAGAGAGACAGTGTTTAGCGGCTACGGTCAGTCTCAGATCAAGAGAGGTATTCGTGACCAACGGGGACAAGGTAGACGTGAAAGTTCAGTTCGGGCTATCCATGCGACGTGCTGATGAGGTGGCGCAACAGGCTAGGGCGATTGAAAGTCTGGGCTATGACTACGCCACCACCGGAGAGCACGTGTTCTTTCATGTGCCCTGCTCGAACGCTTTCATTTCGTTGGCAGTGGCAGCCGGGGCAACGACGACTCTCAAGCTCATGTCGACCATTACCCTGCTTCCGCTGTACCCGGCCGTACTTGCTGCCAAACAGGCCGCGGCGTTAGACGTGGCTTCCGGCGGCCGATTCCATATGGGAATCGGGGTTGGTGGGGAGTTACCGCTTGAGTTTGAGGCTTCCGGCGTCCCAGTCTCCGAAAGAGGGGCTCGAACTAACGAAGCTCTTGACGTCATACGGCGGCTTTTCAGCGAAGATGATGTTCACTTCAATGGAAAATTCAATCAGTTGTCGGGCGTGACCCTTGAGCCCAAGCCGGTGCAGCAACCGTCACCACCGATCTGGATTTCCGGGCGAAAAGAAGCGGCGTGGCGTCGAGCCGCCCGCTACGGCACGGGATGGCTTCCCTACATGTACACGCCAGAGATGCTGGAGGAATCTAACCAGCGAATTGCTGAATACCGAGCGGAGGAAGGCAATGAAGTACCCGTCGATCCGGGACTCTTCATCTTTTTTTGCTGCCATGAAGACAACGCCACGGCAGTCGACTATGCAAATCAACGACTGTCGAAGCAATACAACCAAGATTTCAGTCACATGATTGACAAATATGCGATCGCGGGCGACCCGGATCGCTGCGTGGAGCGGCTCACCGAGTACATCGATGCTGGCGCTCGAACAGTCATTTTGAGTGCGGCGTCGCCAATGAATTACGTCGAGCGCGCTGAGAGCCTCATGGCACAGGAAGTTCTTCCTCGATATCGAACGTGAAAGTTAATTAACCCTTTCGAAGGAGACCACACATGGAGTTATCAAAGAAATTTTTTGAAACAACACTTAGTCAGATGCGAATTTCGGAAATGGTGGAGACGGGGGAGTGGTCCGAGAGATGGTTCGATCCGATCATTGACCGCTGGGCTGATGAACGGGGTGATCAGATTGCAGTGACCGATCGATTCGGTTCAATCACTTGGTCAGCCCTGGCAGCCCAAGTAGATGAGGCCAGTCGCGGCTTACTGGAACTGGGTGTTCGCCCAGGTGTCGTCGTGCAAATCCAACTGCCGAATTGGCACCAATTCTTGATCGCGGTAGCTGCTGTAGAGCGGATAGGAGGAGTCATCAACCCCGTCGCACCCATCTTTCGAACGAACGAAGTTCTTGTCATGAGCGACTTGGCTAGACCCGCAGTCGTGATCACAGCTGCGGAATTTCGGGGCTTCGGTTTAGGGGCGATGCACAAAGAACTCAGAGAGCAATGTCCATGGGTAAAGGAAATCGTCACCGTTGGTGATCAGATAGTCACTGACACGGTGACATGGAACGATTTGCTCGAGCAAGGGCGATTCTCTTCCTACGACCGAGCTGCTGTCGACCTACTAAGGCCGGGAACTCACGACATATGCGAAGTCATGTTCACGTCGGGTACCACTGGCCAGCCCAAGGGAGTGATGCACACCCAGAACACCCTCAATGCAGCCGTTGATCGCTTCGTCGATGCAGTATGTGATGGCGTTCCGTCACCTGCGAGGACAATGGAGGGGCCGGGCTACACCTTTCATATGGCGTCGACGCTCGCACACCAAACCGGATACCTCTTCGGAATTCGCGCCCCACTGACCGTGGGAGGACACGTCATCTTGCAGGACGTATGGGACCCCGCAGAATTTATTGATCTCATCGAACAGCATGAAATCCAGATCTCTATGGGTGCCACTCCGTTCTTGGCCGACGTCTTAGCGGTTGGAGGGGTAGAGCAACGAAATCTTTCCAGTTGGCAACGATTCGTCTGTGCAGGCGCGGCAGTACCTGAACCAGTTTTGGAAGATGCGGATGACCGACTCCCCTGTGTTGTACTCCCGGGTTGGGGGATGACTGAGTGCGGTTTACTGACTGTAGGACGCCCATCTGATTCTCTGGCTATGCGCCTCGTGGATGGCCGGCCGCTTCCTGGGAACCAAGTTCGCGTCATCGATGACTCAGGAGACCCGATTGTCGGAACCGAAGGTGACTTGCAATGCCAAGGTTCCCTGCTATTCGCTGGTTACGTTCAGGGCCGAGAACTCACGGAAGCATCTTGGGATGGAGCTTGGTTCGAAACCGGAGACCGTGCGGTCATGAATGATGATGGTTCGATCCGCATCACCGGACGCACCAAAGACATCATTATTCGAGGAGGAGAAAATATCCCGGTGAAAGAAATTGAAGACCTCCTGTTGCGTCACCCCCAAGTGATGGGGGCGGCGATAGTCGGCAAACCCGACGAACGCCTGGGCGAAATAGGCTGCGCCTTTGTAACGCCGTCCGGCGAGCCGCCAACTTTGGAAGACCTCACCGGCTTTCTCGAGACGCAGGGTATGACCCGACAATTCTGGCCAGAAGCCCTGGTGGTTGTTGAAGAGTTCCCCATGACGCCCAGCGGAAAAGTGCAGAAATATAAACTTCGACAACACTTCTTCGACGACAAGTAGGTGCCTCCGAAGTATCTTCAACTTTTCGCTGCAACTATCCCCTCTGAGGTGTAAGTCACAGTTGGATCCCAGATCAGCCAGTCGTAAATACCGAGAGACGCGGCGGCATCGATTTGCGCTTTGACCTCAGCTGGCCCATACGGCACCCTCATCGAAAAATCCTGCAACCAAGGAACCAACGCCGTGTTGGTACCGTCAAGCACTCGCTGAAAGTCGGCCAGAGAGGCGCGGGTGATGTCATATGGTTGTGCTTCAGGATGTGCGACCCCATATTCGCCGCGTGACCAGTGCGACGGATACACCATTGGCGAGACATAGTCGACGTACTGAGCCATTGCTGCGACGTCCTGGGCAATGAATTCACCCCGAGTGGCTGAAATACCGAAAACCGAAACCCCTTGGAAGACGCCGAATTCCCTCAAGAGCGACTGCGACTGTCGCAGAAAATCAACTATCACCGGCGAAGGGTCGTCGAGACCAACTCCCGGGATGTACATGCTGTCCAAGCGACCCTCGGGTCGACGCATGTAATCCCAGAGGACATCGTCGATACCCATTTCGGCTGCTTCCCGAGCGATATCAAGGTTGTACTTCTGCACACCGGAGTTTTGAAAATTGGTGAAGCCGCCATACTTGCTTAGCGGCCTTCCATCGGACGTCTGGATTACCCAATCTTGGTCGCCCTTAGCCCAAGCATATTTAGCGAGAACCGGATCGCGAAAAGCCACAATGCGGCCAATGACTCGAACGTCCAAAGCGTGCAGTTCCTCGATCGCTTCCCGAAGGTTGAAGAGGTTGTCAGCAGCTCCGGTTTCTATTGCTAACGGGACACTGCTGTCGTAACCGACTACTCCGCTTTCATTCTTGAGGCTGATTTCGACCGCGGTCACCTTGCCCGCTCGAATCAGATCTAAGACAGAGTTCTTGAGACCATCGTGTGCCCATGCAGCAGCGCTTACATGAACACCCTGAGTTCTGGGATATGCGATTGGGATGATCATGTTGAAGGTGCTGGTGTTACCCGCACGGTCTATGGCTAAGACTGAGACGGGGCCCGCAGGAGGCTCTTCAAGTTCAAGGACGAAAGAGCCATCTTTGGTTTCGATTGGAACCCCACCGACAACAAGAGTCGCCCCGGGTTCGGATGTTCCGGCAATAGTGACAGGCTCATCCATAGGAACCGGCTCCAGGACGTCCGGTAAACCGATCAGAGGAGGGGTGCCGTCAACCGTAAAATTGATAGATCGAGAAACCTGCCCGTATAACCGTCGTTCCACTACTAGCTCTAATGAATGATCACCTTCGGTTAATGGCGGCACGAGCCAGACGATTCGATTGCCGTAACGTTGAACTCCACTCACAGGGAAGTCATCGAGCAACAGTTGAGCGGAACGAGCGTTTGCGCCGCTTACCGTGAAGGAAATTTGTGCTCCTTCGATTGAGTTTGGCTGCAGGGCCACGCCGTCTTCAATACCTCCAATTTCGATATCAACCTGTCGGATGGTGATCAACATCAGGACGACGCCGACGACCGTGACGACAGAAGCGAGGGCCATTAAACCCCAACGACGTCGAGGCGGAACCTGATCAGGCACTTGAATGGGAAATAGTGGTCGTCGCACCCCTTTGCGATTTTCACGGGTTGGTCGTGGAAGGCTGCTTGCGTAAACGGGAGGATCTTTTTTGACTGGTCGCCAAGGAAACCCCCAACCTTCTGCAGGGTCGCCATCCTCATTTTGGGTTCTGGAACCCGGTTCCCCCTTCGCTAATGACGGCCCGACTTGTCGTCCATGAGACGTGAGTGACCAGCGGCCTTCACCCAAGCCAGGAGTGTGTGGCATGGGTGCGGCGAGATCGGTCCGATGAAGATGGTCCAGCGCGTTCAATACATCTTCGAGTTCAAGACCGGAAACAGTTGAAAGTTCGCTGGGCAAAGCCGTGCCGTCGCGTGACAACAGGTGTCGCAGCACCAGTTTGTGTTGCGGGGCCAATAGCGGCATTACGACAAGTTAGTGGTGTGAAAGGCAATAGTGACATCGTTGCCCGGTTACAACGAAATAAAGGCTTCACGGGTGTAAGTTCCAGTGCGTGAATGATGCGCAACGGGAAATCCTCGATTGGGAAAAATATGGCCTAGCGTCTCGCGCTCTAGCAGCTTTGGTAGCTGAAGACGACTATCGACCCGACATCATTCTTGCCATAGCCCGAGGCGGCCTTTTCGTTGCCGGCTCGCTAGGTTACGCGCTCTCCGTAAAGAACCTCTACGTGATGAATGTCGAGTACTACACAGGAGTGGACGAACGGCTTGATGTTCCAGTCGTCCTGCCTCCCTACGTGGACATCGTTGACTTACGCGACACGAAGGTTCTGATTGTTGATGACGTGGCCGATACCGGGCACACTCTGGCCCTCGTCCGAGATCACTGTCTTGATGAAGTCGCTGAAGTCCGTACAGCGGTACTGTACGAGAAGTCGCGTTCGGTGGTTCGATGCGAATATGTTTGGAAGTACACAGATCTGTGGATCAATTTTCCCTGGTCAACGGAACCACCACTTGTCGAACCCGGCGACGGTCCCGCGGTTCTTGATGCATAAATTCCGTGGTGGAAAACCGAGGTGACCTTTTGAGATCGGTTGGTTCAAGCTTTATGAGTGGCGCTCACCGTTGTAGTGATACCCCCTCGGACAAACCACTCTGTCACGACGGTTAGTGACTTTGGAGAGATAGCGGCAACCAAGTCATCCAAAATACGATTGGTAATTGCTTCGTGATGCACACCTTCATTTCGAAAGCTCCAGAGGTACATCTTTAGTGACTTCAGTTCGACTATGTGTTGATCAGGGATGTAAGTGATGACAACTGTCGCGAAGTCGGGTTGTCCCGTCACTGGGCACAAGCATGTGAGCTCCGGTGTTTCGCATCGAACTTCGTAATCGCGGTCAGGTCCCGGATTGTCGAGTGCTACAAGATCTTTTGACGGTTCACTTGGCATTACAAGTGCTCCCTAGGGTTCGGAGAATGCAATATGACGCTACCGTTCGTTAACGCCTCCGCCGAGGCCACATTCAAACGAGAGAGAATCTCATGACTTCAAGACTGCTGATACGAGAAGCCAGAACATCTGAATACGAAGCGGTAGCAGACCTAACAATGAACGCGTACAGGCCTCTTTTTGCCGATGTTGACCTCCCAGAAGATCTGGGTTGGTACGGAGCGGAGTTACGTGATGTCGCCGGTCGCGCTGCCCGTTCGGAAATTATTGTCGCACTGATGGATGACCAAATCGTCGGGAGTCTCGCATACCACCACGATTACGCAGAAGAAGTGAAGTCAGGCAACCCCCGAGACTGTGCAGGATTTCGAGTTCTCGCGACCGATCCCCACTGTCAGGGTCGTGGCGTAGGAGAAGCCTTGACCCAATGGTGTATCGATAGAGCTCGAGCGGATGGCCGGGCCGCCCTTGTGCTCAACACGACCGATTACATGAAAGCGGCTCAACGGCTTTATCGCCGGCTCGGATTTGAGCCGTACCCTGAGATCAGCTACGAGATCGGAGGGAGCCAGCCGGTAGAGGTGTTGGGCTTCCGCTTAGAGCTAAGGGACTGAAAGTTGCCGAAGCGTCGCGCTGTAATAATCACCACCACCGTGTTAGTTGTAGCCATCGGGGCAATGGCCGCGTATGGAGTTTGGAGAGTTCTATCGGCTGCCCCGGAAGAAGTTTCATTGGACGCGGCGGTCGCAGTTGTACAAGAACAGGAATCATCGAGGAAGGACGTCGAGAACAAACCAGCACATCTAGATGCTAATCAGGACGTCACGAGTCAACCGTTTTCCCAGGATGGCGTTTGGCGCCTGGATTCCGAAACGGGAACTTTCAGTTTTGAGCAATCAACAGGCTCGTTTGTCGGATTTAGAGTCAAAGAGGAACTTGCGAAAATAGGTGCGGTCACCGCTGTGGGCCGGACCGGTCAGGTGGACGGTGAACTGTCGATCGACGAAGGGAAGCTCCAACGAGTTTCGGTTACTGCTGACTTGTCTTCACTAGTTACAAATGATTCGCGAAGAGATAGGGCTGCACGCCACGCCCTCAACGTAAAGGAAAATCCGACTGCGACCTTTACTTTGAACCAGCCTTTGGAGCTACCTGAGACCGACGGATCGGAAGTCTCCCTCCAAGCCAACGGCCAGCTCACCGTCAACGGGATCAGTCGAGATGTTGTTGTTGAACTGAGTGCTCAACTAGTTGAAAACACAATTGTTGTAGTTGGCTCAACTGAGGTCACCTTCGCTGACTACGACGTCGCTGTTCCTTCGGCGAGCATTGTCGTCTCAGCTGAAGATCACGGTGTAGTGGAATTTCAATTGCTCTTTGTTCGCGATTGACCCGCTATTCGCGCATCATTTCGGAGCGACCGATCCCCTCGCCATCCAGAATTTGATCTTCGGCAAGGTCAACTGTGACTTTGAGTAACTCGCCCGTAAAGCTATTCGGCGTTTCGTAATGAGATACCGCTGTTCCTCTGTCCATCCCGATATCTAATCCGGACCATGAAATCATCAGAAAGAAAATATTTTCTGTCTCGTGTGTGGCTACCACCTTGCCATCGATCACCAGACTTCCGACACCTTGATTCCCCACGGAGGAACGCGCCATGTGGAAACCCAAGCTCGTTGAACCCTCCGGTACCGGCTCCGGTGAACGCACAATCTGATGACTGCCCCCTATGTTCAGATCGTGGATCAGATGGCCTTCGTCGTCAATGTAGAGGCTGTACCCGGAAGTAGCGTCGCCATGCGCTATCAATACACCACAAACACCGGAATGAGTTGGCTCGACCAAAGCATCTAGTCGGTAACTACGACTTCGCAGATCGGGCGCGACATCGCTGGGTAGGTGACCCATGCCCATCCAAAAAGTAAAGGATGTTCGACCTCCCAGATGGCGTTCGGCATTTTCGGCGAACCGTTCAGCGAAACGATCGTCGAGAGGTAACACCTGGTGCGACCTTGCTTGTTCCCACCAAAGATCAAGCATGGTGTCGAGTCGGTCCGACTCGGAAGCTGAGAGGTCTTCTGTTTCGTTGAAGTCGTTAGCCAGATCGAAAAGTTCCCAGCGGTCGTCTTCGTATGGAGTTCCCGGGGGGTGATAGGCCACTGCCTTCCAACCTTCATGAACGAGACCTCGATGCCCGAACATTTCGAAATATTGAGTGTTCTTTCCAGTAACTGCATCGGGATCGTCAAAAGTCGAAGCGAAACTTATGCCTTCGATGGGCTTTTGCAGGACCCCTTTTATTGCATCGGGAGCCTCTATCCCGATGCAATCGAGCAGAGTTGGGACAATGTCGCAAGCATGGCAAAACTGAGTCCTCAGTCCCGGTTCGGATACTTTTCGTGGCCAATGAACAACTAAAGGATCTCTGACCCCACCGCCGTGGGTGTTCTGTTTGTAGCGACGCAAAGGAGTGTTAGCTGCCATCGACCATCCCCACGGAAAGTTGGAGTGAGTGTCGGGTCCCCCGATGTCATCAATGCGACTCAGCTTGTCATCTATTGATTCTGGCAGACCGTTATAGGGTCCCATAGCGTTGACAAACCCCAGCGGTCCGCCTTCCTGACTTGCGCCATTGTCGGACAGAACCATGATCACCGTGTTTTCCATCTGGTGAGACGCTTCTAAATGATGGACTAGTCGGGCTAAATGCTGATCTGAGTGATGAAGCATCGCTGCGTAGGCAGCTTGCAAACGCGTTGCCACTTGCTGGGTTCCTTGATCGAGATCAGACCAGGCTTCAACGGCATCATTGCGTGCAGGTAGCTGTGTTCCGTTCGGAACAACTCCGAGTTCGATCTGTCTCGCGAGTCGTTCGGCTCGTTCCACATCCCAGCCTCGTTGGAAGACCCGATCGTAATGTTCGATCAACTCTTGAGGAGCCTGATGGGGAGCGTGACACGCTCCGAGTCCTATCAAGGTCATCCATGGAGTGTTCGGCAAGCCAGCCTCATGGGAAGCAATGAATTGAATTGCTTGATCGAACAGATCTTCTGTGAGGTGGTAGCCCGTTTCAAACTTTCCCGGAGCGGCAATGTGACTGTTGTCGCGAACCAACTCTGGGGAATAGTGGTCTGTTTCCGCATCCAAGAATCCGTAGAAACGGTCAAACCCTCGTCCGAGCGGCCAACCATCGAAGGGTCCGGTAGGACCTGACTCCGTCAATGGCGTTACGTGCCATTTGCCTACCATGTAATTCCTGTAGCCCCGCGATCCCAACATCTCCGCGAGGGTTCCAGCGTCTCGACTGATCTTTCCTCGGTAGCCGGGATATCCACTGTCGAAATTTGCCAGACAACCGACACCAACCGAATGATGATTTCTCCCAGTCAGCAGAGCAGCTCGAGTTGTTGAACACATAGCAGTGGTGTGAAAGCCGGTGTAACGAAGACCGTTGGCTGCCAGACGATCAATCGTTGGAGTAGCGATGGGAGATCCGTAGCAGCCAAAATCTGAAAATCCGACATCGTCAAATAGCACTATCAGGATGTTGGGGCTGCCCTCGGGAGGGATGTCACCCTCAGGCCAAGTCGGCGCGGCAACGCTATGAAGATCCACGTTCAAGATCCTAGGAACAAATATTGCCGGAGTGAAGTGGGTAGGACATTCAGCAAGAAATTGACAAAGTTACGTGGATCTTTCGAGATTGGGTAAACGCCAAGCTGCAACGGAAGCGAAAGCGAAGATGACTGCTAACAGGAGATAGGTCAAGAAATACGAGTCCGTTAGATCGGCTAACACCCCGCCGGTAATTGGCCCAAGAACCGAAGCTGGTCCATAAAAGATCGTCATGGCACCGAAAACGGCGGTGAAGTCTTGTTCGGCGACCTGATCGCGCACAAAGGCCGCAGTCAAAGGGGGAACTGCCATGCCGGTAGTTCCATACAAGGCTGATGCCAAAGCTGCAGCCCACATTTCTCCAACTAACACCAGCAGACACGTGGTCGCTCCGAGTGCAGTAACCAAACACATTGTTCTGGGACGCCCAACACGATCACTGAGACGGCCAAATATGACCGCACCAACTACACCTCCCATTCCCATCAGCGCCCACAAGTGAGTGGTGAATTCCCTAGACATGTTGTGGTCGTTCTCAAGAGACAGACCGAAGAACTGGAACCATGAAGCAGCGACGAAGGCGAATGCCATATAGAAAAAGACAGCCGTCTTCCAGGCTTGTAAACGATTGATTGCTTTGATTCCCGCCCCCAAAGGCAAGGGTGTTGAAATATCGCCTCGCAAGACGAAATAAAGGACCCCGAGAATCACAGCGGCCGACGCTGTTTCAAGAAGCCATATTTCTCGCCAAGCCCCAACGTCGTCGATGACGCTGCGAAGTGCCGAAGTAGCGAAAGGCACAATGATTGAACCGACCGCCATTGTTGCGGTCAGTGCTCCCATCACCGCGCCCCTCTTGGACACTGGCACGTTCGCCGTAGCGATCACCGGCATTGTTAGCCAAATCCCTGCTCCACCCAAACCAGCTAATCCCGTACCAATCATTAACTGGGTGGTGTTCGAGGCAGTGCCGAGGCACAGCAACCCGCTAGACACTATCCACAGCCCGCACTTCAACAGAACTGCCGGTGAGACGCGGCTGGCGAGGTACGTGACCGCGACCACACCACACAGGTAGGCGGCCATGTTCACCGATCCGGTAGCACCCGAGGTTGTTGCACTTAGGCCCAAGTCGTCAGCAATTGCGGGCAGCAGGAGGGGCATCGTGCCCCGACCAAAGGTGTGAGACACGACGCCAGCGAGAGTGATTAAGACCACCCTTGACCAACTCATGTCCAATACGGCATGAATGGCAAAAACCGATGGCGACTGATTTTTGCCCCGAGAAGAAGAATTGGCGTTATTTTCGGGGTCGATTCTCTGCGTCACAAAACGACCCCCGCGAATCAAACGCCATTTTGGCGTTGTTGATCACATCACCCTACGATTGTCTTCGTGCCCGTGTACTCCTATCACTGTCATAAATGTGATGAGACCTTCGACAAACGACGACCCATGTCTGAGTCCGGCGAACCCGCTACCTGTCCATCTGGACACGAAGGAGCCGAACGTCGACTCACGACATTTGCATCAGTTGGGAGATCAGTACCTTCGACGGGAGCTGGAGATGCGAGTTCCTGGACAGGTCGGGACGCCTGTTGTGGTGGAGGTTGCCACTCCCATTGAACCCGATTTGCTTTTGGTTTATTGGTGTTGTTAGTGGCCGCGGTCGAACCCGATTGGGAGGTGTTCAGGACCCCAAATTCCGTTCTGTAGTGGTTTCCAGGTGATTTCGCCATCAAGTTTCAGATTTGGCAGACGGTTTGCTATCACGGAGAAAGCCTCCTGAAGTTCGGCTCGAGCGAGAAAAGCTCCAAGGCAATAGTGAATTCCGCTTCCGAAGGTCAAGTGTGGGACTGTACCTTCTCGAGTGATGTCGAAAACCAGCGGCTCATGAAACTTTTCAGCATCGTGGTTCGCTGCGACAAAGCTGGGAAAGATAAGTGTTCCCCGGGGGAAGATGAAGTCGCGATAAACGATTTCCTCGCTCGCGTAACGGCCGGTACCGCGCACTGCACCGAGATATCGCATGACTTCTTCCACCGCTTGGGAAGCTAAGTTTTTGTCCGAACGGAGCAACTCAAACTGCTCAGGGTGTTGCGCGAAAAGAGCTACGGCACACGCCAACTGATTTCTTGTTGTGTCGGTGCCTGCCAACAGAATCGCGTTTGCCATGGACAACAGTTCGTCGGTAGATAGCCGGTCTCCTTCTTCCTCAGCGCTGATTAAGTCGCTGAGCAGGTCATCCCGCGGTTCGGATCTTCGCTCCGCAATGAGATTCAGCATGTACGCATCCATCTCATCACCCGCGGCAATGATCGCTGGAGCGTCCTCCGCCAAGTTGCCGTTAAAGACTCTGAAGATGTCGACCGCCAATCGACTAAACAACTCCCAATCTTCGCGAGGCGCGCCGAGCAACTCACAGATAATCGGAATTGGGTAGGGCTCGCACACATCGGCGACAAATTCTGAGTGTCCGGCTTCGCATATTGGGTCGAGTAGCTCGTTGACGACGGCCCGCATAAAGGGTCGTAGACGGTCCGCGGATTTTGGGGTGAACGCCGGGCTGACGATTCTTCTAATTCGTTGGTGATCTTCGCCCTCGGTTGAAAGGATGCTTTGCCGTTGCGGTCGACTGGACCATTCTTCACTTTCGTAATTTTGCATCCCCGCGATTAGAGACAATGCACTGAACCAACGTCGATCGCGAAGCATCGAGGCGCAATCATCGTGACTAGTGATCACGTAACCAAGTTCCCCTTTAGCGATCCAATGATCGTGAGCTAATCGATGCAGTTGTTCGCGCCGCTCAGCCTCGGAGAGAGACAGATCTGTGGTGACAACCGGTAAATCGACATCGTTAATCAAAGTCGGCATCTAGTCAGCCTAGTAATTCTGGAGTTTCGTTCGAAAACGAGAGCCGAGTAATCTGCAAAAAGTTGTCGCTAGCGCTACGGTCGCACCCATGCCGCACCCATCAATCACCACTGAGCGCACCGACAATGTTCTTTGCATCTCGGTCGACGACGGCCGCGCTAACGCCTTTTCTCCCTCCCTGCTATTAGCGCTCAGCGAAGAGTTAGCCGACGCTGAAGCGCATGCTGAGATAAATGCGGTGGTGCTTGCTGGAAACGAAAAGGTCTTTTTCGCAGGCTTTGATCTTGAGGTTATTAACTCAGGTGACGCGCGAGCCATTACCGAAATGACAACGGCTGGAGGGGCATTTATTCGCCAGACTTACGGCGCGTCCTTGCCGGTAGTTGCTGCTTGTACCGGGCACGCCGTTGCTGCCGGGGCATTAATGCTATGTGGATGCGACTATCGAGTTGGAGTTGACGGGCCAGTCAAGATAGGGCTTAACGAAGTTGCTATCGGGTTGACACTGCCGAGATGGGCCCTGCTGATCGCCGGAGAACGTCTTTCCAAAAGACACCTCCAGATCTCAGTGGTCAACGCTCAAATCGTTGACGGCTCGGGCGCTGTTGATGCAGGATTCCTAGATGAGACAACGACACCTGACAACGTCGTTTCCAGAGCAATCGAAGTCGCTCAAGGTTTCGCTGAACAGCTTGACCCCAAGGCCTACGCCTCCACGGTGCGGGCAATGCGGAGCGATTTGCTGACTGAAATGGATCAAGCTGTCGCCGCCGATCGTGCTGCTGCAGGTCTCTAAAGAATCCGATGGATCATGTGAATGAACGGCGAGCTCGTCAGACCCTGTTCATTACCTCACTGGTCGGCTTCATGGTCGCCATGGAAATCACGATCATTTCCATAGCGCGGAGCCAAATCGCAGAAGCATTCCCCAACGCCGAAGCAGCCAGCTTGTCGTGGGTCATCACCGCATACAACATTGGTGTCGCTTCTCTGCTGTTACCAGCGGGATGGATGGCAGACCGTTACGGACGTAAAAAAGTTTTCCTGTGGGGACTGATTGCGTTCATTTTCGGATCTTTGTTGTCTGGTCTTGCCACCTCGCCTGGTCTGTTGATTGGCGCAAGAGTCATACAGTCGATTGGAGGAGCCGCCCAATATCCGGCAGGCCTAGCACTGCTTCTATCTGCATTTCCGATAGAGCGTAGAATGCGAGCGATAGGGATATGGGGAGCGGTTAGCGGATTAGCGGCCGCCTTAGCTCCGTCAGTGGGAGCGCTACTGGTAGAAGGTTTCGGATGGCGAGCGGTCTTCCTCATAAATGTCCCGGTCGCGTTGCTAGCTCTGGTCGCTGGGCGTGGATGGCTCACCGAAAGCAGGGGTGCAGATATAAGCGACACGGTGGATCTAGTGAGTGTTCCCATGGCCTCATTGGGCATAGGAGCCATTCTTCTGGCCATGGTTCAAGGCGGAAGCTGGGGATGGGTAACCCCTCTCACATTGGGCTCGGTAACAGTTGGAGTGGTGATGCTGTCAACTTTTTTCCGGCGTTCACTGTCACATCCAGAACCGTTGTTTGATCTCAAGCTTTTCCGAATCCGCAGTTTCGCGGTCGCGAATATTGGATCTGTCTTCTTCCTCGTCGCTTTCTTTAGTTGGGTCATCGTTCTTCCCGAGTTCATTCAAGAGACATGGGGATGGTCGGTCCTACAATCAGGCTTCGCTATAGCTCCGGGTCCAATTGTTTCCACCATCCTTTCTGTCACGAATGGCCGTCTTGCCGATCGCCTAGGCCCGCAGCGGATCCTCGTAGTAGGAGGGTGTGCAGGTGTTGTGGGACTCCTCTTACACATGGGATTCACCAACTCGACCCCCAGTTTCTTCGCTGGTCTTTTGCTACCGAACTTGATTATGGGTGTTGCCGCTGGATGCAGTTTCGCCATGCTGGTAGGAGCGTCGATGTCAGAGATTCCCCCGTCGCGATTTGGAATGGCGGGCGCCGGTCGAACGACTGTTTTTCAGTTGAGCATCGCGATAGGAGCTGGATCAGCCATCACCTTGGTTGGCGAACCCGACACCGCGAACGCCGCGGTAGAAGCGATGCGCAGGGTATGGATGGTGGGGATTCTCTGTTGCCTAGCGCAAGCGATCTTGTTCTGGTTCGTTTTCCCTCGAGATTCCGAGAGGGTTGTTACCGGCCCCTAGATATGAACTGACACACGATGCCCCGGCTCGAAACAGCGGCTTCAGACTCGGCGGCCTATGGTGGCGGTATGCGTGGTGAGGACCTATTTCGGTTTGATGGCATCGAACGCGACTTTGGTTTCCAGGCTGCAACCGCCGACAATCTCGCAGCTCTCACTACGGACCAAATTGATCACTTCAACGCAGCAGGATATTTATCTCCGCTGCCAGGTTTGGAGACTGATGAAGTGACTCAACTTCGCCAATACTTTGATTGGTTGATACAAGAGGTGGTTTCAGCCGACGACCGGAGAAACAGTTACTCCATCAATCAGTATCACCAAGTGTGCGGACCTCTATGGGAGTTGATTCACACCCCGCTTCTAGTGGACTACGTGTCAGACATTTTGGGTCCAGAGCTGGTCTGCTGGAGTACCCACCTGTTTTGCAAGCTTCCGGAAGACGGGATGGAAGTTCCGCTGCACCAAGATGCCAATTACTGGCCGTTCAGTCCCACAAAATCGTTGACTGTGTGGCTGGCCATAGACGATGTTGATGAAAGCAACGCAGCTATGCGGTTCGTTCCCGGCAGTCACCTCAAAGGTGATCTCGCTCACACCGAACTACCGCTTGACGGATCAGTGGTGCTCAACCGTCGGGTACTCCACCACGAGGACTATGACAACGTCATCTTGAACGAACTTCGAGCGGGTGAAGTGTCGATACATACCGATTTGCTGTTACACGGATCGCCACCAAATCTTAGCGAACGTCGAAGATGCGGAATCGCCTTGCGTTACCTGGCAGCTGAAGTGAAAGTGGCCTCAGGTGCAGAAAGTTGGGCTCACAGCGCGGTTCATGTTCGTGACGGCGACCCCTCGAAGCTTTGGCCGAACCGGCCGCGACCGGCGCGAGACGAACCACACAAAATGGCTGGATTCGTCGGAGGATTTGACGGAAACCCTTGAATGTCCGCGTTACTCAAGTTCGGCAGCGAACTTTTTCTTCGGGACAACTATGTGTCCTCGGAGGCGATTACTACGAGAAGCTGGCCGTTGTCTACCTGATCGCCAACTGCAACTCGAACCTCGGTCACTGAGCCGTCAAAAGCGGCAACAATTTGATGCTCCATTTTCATTGCTTCCATCAAAACCAATAGCTGCCCAGCGTCAACGGAATCTCCCTCGGCCACTTCAATAGCTAAAATCTTTCCTGGCATGGGAGCTGTCAACCCTCCTTCCACGTCGGCGCTATCGGGTTCAGGGAAGCGACTTTTCTCTGTGAACGTCAGACTCCCTGCCGGAATATCCACACACCACCGGTTCGCAAATTTTGACGCGTAGCCACTGGCCCGCACTTCATCGAGCTGGATTTCGAAGCGATCGTCATCCAGCGACACAAGTGTCGCGGACCGCAGTTCCTCCGCGTCTCCTAAACGTATTTCGAATGATCCGTCACGGAGAGCTCGGTAATTCACCTCTATTTCGCGGTCTTCGTGCAGCAACAACATCTGTTGGCTAGGCATCGAACTATTTCGAAATCCGGAGGGCATAAACGACAAAGGCCCAGCTTCGTTCCGGTGCAGTTGCTGAGAAACCAATGCAACTGCTACGGCGGCATCTTCCAGTTCGCAGTCACCCGGAATCCTCTGCCCTGGTATGTCTACGCGAGAAATAAAGTCCGTTGTTGTGTTCCCTGCAAGAAACTCTTCGTTACGCAGCGTCGCAACTAAGAAATCTCTGTTGGTCACGATTCCGTGAAGACGGGTCCGTTCCAACGCCAACGCCAACTTCAGAGCAGCTTCGCTGCGCGAGGGGGCGTGAGAGATCACTTTTGCCAACATAGGGTCGAACTCGACTGAAACCTCAGAACCGGACTCGATACCCGAGTCGTATCTCACTGATGGACCAACCACCGGTTCCCAGATATCGACGCGCCCTGTGGCTGGAAGAAAATCGTTCGCTGGGTCCTCCGCGTAAAGACGAACCTCGATTGAGTGACCTGAAATAGACAGATCCGATTGCTCATAACCAAGAGGTTCGCCATTGGCAATTCGGATCTGTTCCCGCACCAGGTCTAGCCCCGTGATCTCTTCAGTAACTGGATGTTCGACTTGGAGTCGCGTGTTCACTTCAAGGAAGAAAAATTCTGCATCGTCACCAGTACCGTCAAGCAAAAATTCAACGGTCCCGGCAGATTCGTAGCCGATTGCCTGCACCGCTGCGACTGCGGCGTCACCCATCCTCCCTCTTAGCGCTTCAGACAACACGGGTGATGGAGCTTCCTCAATAACTTTTTGGTGGCGGCGCTGTATGGAACATTCACGTTCGAAGCAGTGCAGCACGTTGCCGTGCCGGTCACCCAGAACTTGGATTTCAATATGTCGGGGAGTCGTCAAATAGCGTTCCAAAAACACGGTGTCGTTTCCGAACGCGCTCAAGGCTTCGCGTTTGGCTCCACTAATTGCGTCCTCCAATGCGGAGTCGTTATCTACGACCCGCATTCCTTTGCCGCCTCCACCAGCGCTTGCTTTCACAAGTAACGGAAAACCAATCTCGTTGCCGACCGAAACAACATCGGTTGAATCGGTTACCTCCACTGAAGGAAGCGTCGGAACATCCGCGTCAACCATGGTCCGTTTTGCCGCCAGTTTGTCGCCCATCGCGGCGATAGCTGCTGGGGGTGGACCAATCCAGGTGATTCCGGCATCGGAGACCGCTTGCGCGAAGTCAGCGTTCTCTGAAAGAAACCCGTAGCCCGGATGTATCGCATCAGCCCCTACCGACATGGCAGCCGCAAGAATTTTTTGGGCATCTAGATACGACTCGGTTGCTGTTGTCCCTCCCAGAGCTATACCCAAATCCGCGTCAGTGACGAATGGAGCTTCGGCGTCTCCATTTGAATGGACGGCGACGGTGAAGATGCCCATTTCTTTTGCAGTGCGGAATACTCTCCGGGCGATTTCGCCTCGATTTGCGACTAATAATCGTCTGATTGTCACCGGGCCTCCCTTACATCCTGAAGACGCCGAAGCCTTCGGCGCCTTCGACCTTGTTGTTACTGCATGCGGAAAGTGACAAAGCGATGACATCGCGAGTGTCGCGGGGGTCGATGATCCCGTCGTCGGTTACCCGTCCCGATGAGTACAGGGCGAGAGACTTCAGTTCGTGATAATGCTCAACTGATTCAGTGATTTTGCGGTCCGCTTCTTCGTCAAATTCGAGGCCTTTCCGTGCGGCCTGCCCTCGCCGCACGAGGGACATGACTCCAGCTATTTGCTTGGGACCCATAATGGCGATTTTCGCGGTCGGCCATAGGTAGGTGAACCGCGTGTTGAATGCCCTACCTGACATCCCGTAGTTACCTGCCCCGTAGCTGTTCCCCAAAATCACTGTGATATGAGGAACCATCGAGTTCGACACAGCGTTAATCATTTTTGAACCGTTCTTAACGATTCCTGAGTGCTCAAAATCCTTGCCGACCATGTAGCCAGTGATGTTTTGAAGAAAGACAATGGGAATGTCTTGCTGATTGCACAGTTGAATGAACTGGGCAGCCTTTTCACTACTTTCGCTGAACAATGGTCCGTTATTACCGATGAGGCCGACGGGGTAGCCGTGGATCGAGGCCCAACCACAAATTAGGGTCGTCCCATATCGTGCCTTGAACTCTTCGAATCGCGAACCATCAACAATACGAGCAATGACTTCTCGGCAATCGATGAGTGCTTGCAGGTCCCGCGGCATTAAACCCAACAACTCTTCAGGGTTGTGAACCGGCGGATCGTTTTGCATCGATGGCTCGGGACCGAGCTTTCGCCAATTGAGGTGGCTGACTACCTCGCGACACATGCGTAGAGCTTCAGCTTCGTCGTCCGCAAGGTAATCGGCGAGACCTGAAACCTCTGCGTGCATTTGAGCACCACCTAGTGTTTCGTCGTCGCTGTCTTCTCCAGTTGCCATTTTGACGAGCGGTGGACCACCGAGAAACACCTTGGATTGGTTACGGACGAAGATGTTGTAATCGCTCATTCCAGGTTGGTAAGCACCGCCGGCAGTCGAACTGCCGAACACCACGGCGACGGACGGGATTCGTAACTTGGACAATTCGGTGACGTCATAAAAGAGTCGACCCGACTCGGCGAAATGGTCGCTTTGTTCGATCATTTGTCGCTCGGGATCGTCATCTCCTCGCAAGTCTCCACCTGCTGACTCAACGAACTGGATATAGGGCATGCGGTTTTCGCGAGCAATTTCGATGGCGCGCATCAACTTTCGTCCGGCTACCTGCGTCATTGCGCCACCTAGAACGGTGGGGTCGTTTCCTTCGATCACGCATTCGACGCCCTCTATGACACCGATCCCCATCACCAATCCGCCGCCAACTGCATAATTTGTGCAATAGCCAGCAAGTGAACTGATTTCGAAAAACGGAGAATCGGTGTCAAGGACCATTTGGATGCGTTCCCGGACAGGCATCTTGTCGCGGCTACGCATCCTCTCCATTGCTGCGGGCCCGCCACCGGCAGCTGCTTCTGCATGCAAGTCGTCAATGATTGCAAGCTGTTCGAGCATGTCATCGCAATTTTTTTCGAACCAATCAGCGTTGGTATCGATGTGAGTTTGGAGTACGGCCACCCTGTTCTCCCTCTAAACACTTTCTTCGACCTTCGATTCCTAGGTGAAACAGCGGCCGAGAGCAAGCGCGTTCGGTAATCATCAGCCAAACTTGCAGCCGTGAGTAGCGAAATAGATGATTCTCCGTGGATTCCTGCAACCCACCGAATGGCTCGTTCTGACGTCGACAGGAACTATGTCTTGTGGGTTGATTTGCCTCCGACCTATGACCCCGAAGGAGATGAATCGCATCCGCTGTACCTTTGTTTTGACGCCATGTGGACCTACGGAACAGTTGTCGACACGGTTCGACTTCTGGCTCCCACAAAAGACCTTCCCAAGGCCATCGTCGTTGGTGTTGCACATGACGAACCCTCGTATCGTGACGTTATTCAACTCCGCGCGATGGACTTCACCACCACCGCTGTCGACGCTCCCGCACTCACAGGTGTTCGAGTGCCTGGGGAACAGCTAGGCGGGGCCGAAGCTTTTCGTCGTTGGGTGGGGTCCGAAGTCATTCCTTTTTTGAGAGACCAGTACCGAGTGTCTGAGATGACCTTCGTCGGTCACTCGTTTAGCGCCCTTTTTGGCGTTCACGTTCTATTCGAAAGTCCATCAATGTTCGAGCACTATCTGTTGGCCAGCCCATCAGTTTGGTGGGATGACCAAGTCATGTTCCGTCGCGAGCAGGAGCGTTACGACAGCGGCCAAGGCCTCAAAGCACACGTGTTCATGTCAAAGGGAGAACTGGAGACTGACGAACTTTCACCTCATCAAGAATTTCATGACCAGCTTGCATCAAGAAACTATGTAGGCCTTGATCTTCATTGGCAGGTCTTCCCGAAAGAGACTCATTTGTCAGTCGCGCCTGTCGCGTTGAGTCACGGGTTGAGGACCCTTCATTCAACTCGATGAGCAAGCCCCCGCATTTCTGGGCAAGAATGGGATCATGGGGGCACCACTAATCACTGAAGAACCGTATGCATCCAGCGGAACAGTTCCTGTTTACGACTCGGATGCCCATATAGCTGAACCGACATCGGTATGGCAGGAGTACACCGATCCCAAATATCGAGAATTGGTGATGCAATGCCGACCCGTAGACAATTTAGACAGCATTTTTGTTGAGGACTCCGGGATCGGTATGAGCTGTGCGCCAGCCTGTATCCCAAACGCATACGGTACTGAGGTCACCTGGGACGACATTGTTCCCGGCAGTTATGACCCTGCCGAACGACTCAAGGTGATGGACGACGAGGGTCTCGATGCCGCACTGATGTTCCCCTCGCTTCATCTGCTTTCCGGCGACATAGCTGATGCAGACGTGGCCGCTGCTAATGCTCGTGGGTACAACCGGTGGATGACCGACTTCACGTCAGAAAACCCGGATCGACTGTATGGGGTTGGGGTCACACCGTTGCAGTCAGTCGATCATGCCGTAGCCGAAATCGAGTTCTGCGCGGAGGCGGGACTAACGGGGATGACGTTTCGACCTGAGCGATACAACGGACTTGAATTGTTTTCCGAGGAGATGGACCGAGTTTGGTCCGCAGCCGAAGACCATGACATGACCGTCGCTATCCACGGCAGTTTCGGCTCTGACATGACCAGCTTCGCCAAAACGCGATACAACAACCAGTTTTACGTCCACATGGTGTGTCACCCATTCGAACAGATGGCATCAGTGATGGAGATCGTCGCGAGTGGAATCCTTGACGATCACCCTCGCTTGAGAGTCGGGTTCTTCGAGTCCGGATTGGGGTGGCTTCCTTACTGGCTGGACCGATTGGACGAACACAAAGAGTCCATGGGTCACCTAGTGCCGAGGTTGAAACGAGAGCCAACTGAAATCTTTTCCGAACAGTGCTTCGTGACCATGGAAGCGGGCGAAGGTGAAGCATTCGCTCAGCTTGCTGATATGGGACTGGCTCACACCGTCGTTTGGGGTTCCGATTACCCCCATTACGACTGCACCTACCCCGGGGCGCTAGCCGAACTTGACGAAACTTTCGAAAGAATCGATAGAAACGACCTACGATCAGAAGTCGTGTACACCAACGCCAGACGATTTATGGGACTCGGATAATTATGACCACTGTTACGGCTGCCGATGGCCACGAATTCGATGCCTATTGTGCCGACGGGCCCGACAAGCCAAAGGGTCTTGTGGTTGTCGTTCAAGAAATTTTTGGAGTGAACGACCACATTCGCAGCGTTGCCGACCGGTACGCGGAACTCGGCTATATCGCGGTCGCCCCGTCACTGTTTGATCGGGTCCAAAAGAACGTTGAGTTGAACTACGACGAAGAAGGAATAGAGATCGGCCGTAAAATTGCCTTCGAGGATCTCTCGATGGACCAAGTCATGATGGACATTGAAGCAACGATCGACCGTTATCCGCACCCGGGTGGGGTAGGCATAGTCGGTTACTGCTGGGGTGGTTCGATCTGTTACGTGGCCGCCGCTCGTCTATCAGACAAGATTTCGGCCGCATCGGGATACTACGGCGGCCAGATCATGCCCCACATTGACGAAGAGCCGAAAACGCCCCTGGTGCTTCACTTCGGAGCAGAAGACGCGGGGATTCCACTAGACAATGTTCACGCAATAGCCGAGCGATGGCCCCACATCGATGTCCATATTTACGAAGAAGCAGGCCATGGATTCAACTGTGACGCTCGAGGAAGCTACGAAGAATCCTCCGCCGCACTCGCTTTGGAGCGCACACTGGGGCACTTCGCGCAGCACGTGGACGGGTAGCTGCGACTCAATCTTTGTCAAAGAAGACGAGCCCTTGGTTGATGGCGGGCCCTCCATCTTCGGTAAGTACCTCAAAACGTGTGACATGCTGACCATCAACTGGCGTTACGTCTAGAACTCGCACCGTGACAGTCGATGGCATCAGCACCATTGACGCCATCCGCCCTCTGATACGACGAACGCGTTCGGGGTTACCGTTGGCAACAGTGGAAATAGTGGCGCTGACACCGAGTGCCAAAGTAGCGGTTCCGTGCAGAATGATTGCCGGTAGACCAGCGTCCGCAGCCACTGACGCGTCGGTGTGTATGGGGTTCCAAATTCTTGCTGACTCCGTGTAGGTGTGAGCAGCGCCGTGGGCCACCGGAACGAGAACTTCCGCTACGGGATCCTCAGGTAGAGGTCCGAGTTCGGGAACCACCGGATCGTCCTGTGCCGGTCGATCTTCGCCCGTTGCACGAACACCCAAATACATGCCACCCTGATGCGTCGTAAACACCGGCTCACCGTGTGCGTCAAAGGTTTCGATCTTCATCGTTGTGTACGCACCGGGGCTCTTGTTCTCGACCCCGGTATAGGTCAACTTGGTTTCCAAAACGTCGCCGGGTGTGACCAAACGATGAATGACTAAATCATGGGTCGCGTGAACAGATTGACGGGTTTCCTCGGGGGTGATGCCCCACTTGTCCGCTAAGTCCCGGCCCTGCACTATGACTGGCCATTCCGGACACACAGCGAACATAGGATGAGCAACTATTCCATTGGCACGACGGGTATCGAAATAACAGTCCTGAGTGTCGCCGAGGGCCGCGGCATAGGCCATCATCCAACGGGCATCGACCTCGTGTCGTATGGGACCTATTTGGTCTCCAACCATGTCAGTAGGAACAGGCATGCGGGACCTCCTCCGCATAGATCGACCCTATGACTGTAGTTGCGTTGAGCGCCACAAGTCGTTCGACAGGTCCGCTCAATTTCCAACGGCTAGCTTCGCGGACTATGAGAGCACTCTTCTCTCCAGACGGTCTCATGGGAAAGCTCTTCTTTAGAGCTGTGCGAGGATTCGTCAGAGTCTTTTTGTTTCGCTGGTTCCGGTTGCGAGTCGAAGGGCGAGAGCGTCTGCAACTTGCGGGAGGAGTCATCATTGCTCCAACGCATCGATCGAACCTTGATGGCCCCTTGATCGGAAGCTCAAGTCATCGGCGTGTCCGTTACCTCGGCAAGGACTCATTGTTTCAACCCGCAGCTGCGGGTTGGGCGATGCGTTCACTGGGATCGTTTCCGGTGCGGCGAGGAGAAGCTGATTTGGATGCCATGCGTGTAGCCAAAGAAATGCTCGAAGCAGGTGAGTGCATGCTGGTCTTTCCTGAAGGAACTCGACAAGTTGGCGACGCGATCGGGGAAATATATGACGGCACGGCTTGGCTCGCGTCAAAGGCCAACACACCCGTGGTGCCCGTGGGTATCGCCGGCACAGAAGTAGCGATGCCAACCGGATCAAGGTTCCCGTCACGGGTTCCGGTTGTTGTCGTAGTAGGTGAGGTCTTGGAACCGCCAGAGGGAGCTGATGGGAAACGAGCAAAGCGTTCAGATTTGAAACTATGGACACAAGAACTGAAAATTCGTCTGCAAGACTGCCAGACCCGCGCGCGCGAAATGTTGAACAACTGATGCGTCTTTACTGGATCGAAACCCCAACGGGCCGCCTAGCGACAGCTCCGGCTCCTAACGGAAGTTCTCTTGCTCGTGAGATTGGAGACCTGCAACGGGAACAAGTCGCGACAGTTGTTTCGCTGCTCACCGAGGAGGAGGTCACAACTATCGGTTTGAGTGGCGAGCAGGAGGCCGCAAGTGCGGCCGGCATGATTTTCGTAAATCTGTCAATCCCTGACTTTGGAATCTTGGATGACTACGGCGATGCAGCGGACACTATTTCTCGCATCGTCAATGACCTAGAAGACGGGTCCGCGGTCGTTGTTCATTGCCGCGGTGGCATCGGGAGATCTTCGACTATCGCTGCTGCGGTTCTCACCCAAATGGATGTCGATCCTGATGACGCCATGGACCGAATAGCCAACGCTCGCGGAATGAAAGTACCCGAAACTCCTGCACAACGAATGTGGGTTCACGGCTATGCGGAATGGGCGGCAAAATACTAATGACAGGCTTAGCCGCGCAGGCGTTGAAGAACATCCGCATATGCGATTTCACTGGGCAGCTTGCTGGTGCCGGAGCAACGAAGATCCTTGCCGCCTTTGGTGCAGAGGTGATTCGTATAGAAGACCCTGTCCATAGGGGAAAGTGGGACATCTTGCGAGGTGTCCCTCCGTGGGTTGGTGATGCTCGAGGCCTTGAGGCCGGAGGCGCGTTCAACAACCACAACGCAGGCAAGTTAGGCGTCACGTTGAACCTTAGAGATCCCAGAGCGAAAGAACTTCTTCGGGAACTCGTCGCGGTGAGCGACGCGGTGACCGAAAATTTCGCTGCGGGAGTGATGGAACGCCTCGGTTTCGGGTATGAGAGTTTGCGTGACATCCGAAACGACATCGTTTACGTCTCCAACAACGGTTTCGGAGCCACCGGACCGTACCGCTCGTTCAAGTCATGGGGTCCTATTGCCCAAGCAGTGTCAGGGTTGACTCACACGTCAGGTTTGCCGGGGTTGCCTCCCGCGGGTTGGGGCTACTCGTTTATGGATCACACCGGCGGCTACTACATGGCAACTGCGACACTGATGGCATTACTGCATCGACAACGCACTGGTGAAGGTCAGTGGGTTGACTTAGCCTGCATTGAGGCAGCGGGCACGTTGAACGGTGTTGCGACATTGGACGCAACGGTCAATGAGAGGCCAATGCGACGCCCAGGTATGCCAAATAGCAACCGTTCGCAGTCACCGAAGATGGCGCCCCACGGAATATGGCGAACTCAAGGTGACGACGAATGGGTGGCGATCGCAGTCCGCGACGACAATGATTGGAAAGCTCTGTCGGAAGTAGTAGCGCAGCCCTGGTCACGAGAAGATCGATGGTTGCGAGCAGAAGCACGCCTGCGCGACGAAGACGAACTCGAACAGCTTCTAGCAGCTTGGGCCATTAACCAAGACCGACGAGTAATTTCGGATCGTCTTGTCACCGCAGGAGTGCCCGCTGCACCAGTGCTCAAACCGCAAGAAAGAATCGAGTTTGATGAAAGGACCGAGGAGCTGTGGGTCACCGTTGAACACAGCGAAATAGGGCTATCGAGAGTCGAGGGCTTGCCAGTGTCATTGTCCGAAACGCCTTGGTCGGTTACGCGGGGAGCGGCTTGCCTAGGGGAGCACAATCATTACGTGTTCGGTGACCTATTGGGTCTCAGCGAACAGGAAATCGAGTCACTCCAAGAAGAGGGAGTCATCTAACCATGGCGTCAACTGTTCCTCAGTCAGTCCTGTCGGGATACAGGGTCGTAGAACTGGCATCTGAACGATGCGCCCTCGCCGGGAAATTGTTGGCTGACATGGGTGCAGAGGTGATCGTCGTCGAACCCCCCCAAGGGTGTACGACACGATCGTGGGAACCATATGCCCGAGATGAGATAGGACTCGAAAATTCTTTGCACTGGTGGCATTACAACACTTCAAAGAAGTCCGTGGTATTGGATTTAGACACAACAGTTGGCGCTCAAAGCTTCAGGAACCTAGTCGCTAGTGCTGATGTCGTTATCGAAGCAGAGCCTCTGGGGCGACTTGAAGCCCTGGCTCTGGACTGGAATCAACTGCACGACAGCAACAATGAACTGATTTGGACGTCAATCACCCACCATGGTCGCGATGGCAGCGACCCTCCTTCCACCGATCTGACTTTGTTGGCCGAGGGGGGACCAGTTTGGTCGTGTGGTTACGACGATCACGAGATCGCCCCGGTTCGAGGCGGAGGTAACCAGGCTTTCCACACTGCTTGTCACTATGCAGTTCCATCAATTCTCGCCGCTTTGATGTGGCGAGAGGGTTCTGGCAAAGGACAACTGATTGACGTGTCACTGTTGGGTGCGGCGAACGTGACCACTGAATTCGCGACGCTGTATTGGTTGAATGCCGAAAGACAAGTGGAACGCCAAACGGGACGTCACGCGCTGCCCACGATCACGGAGTGGACACAAATACAGTGTGCTGACGGAAAATGGTTCAACTCCGGTGTCCCTCCGAGGAACAAGTACGAATTTCAAGCGCTTAGAACTTGGATTGAAGAGTTGGGGCTTGTCGACGAGTGCACGGCGTACGAGATTTTGAAGCTCGGAGACCAATTTGAGCGAATCGGGGTGCTTGAGCTCGATGCCGACCCGCTTGCCGGGGAAGTTTTTCAAGCCGGAAGAGAGGCAATTGAGTTCTTGGGCGAACAGCTGTCGGCCTATGAACTATTTGTTGGGCTGCAGCAGAGAGGTATGGCTTGCGGCATCGTTTACTCACCAGACGAAATGATTAACGATCCGCACTTTGTCGAACGAGCTTTCCCCGAAGAAATCTATTACGAGAGCCATGACATGAGTTACACGCACCCAGGTGCGCCGTACAAATTCTCTAAAACACCGTGGGCAGTTACTCGCGCCCCTCGCCTAGGCGAACATCAGGGCCTAGTAGAGCATGTAACCGACTAGATGTCAGCGGCTTCCGCTCTTTCGGTGGCGTGCGACCTGGCAGCTTTAGACAACTCTCTTACTTCGGCTCTCTCATCGTCGGTCAAACAGTCAAAGTCCGGAGCATGAAGACGGTCTGTCAGAGTCTCGATTTCGTCTCTCGCCGATTCCAGATCACTGACATCTGGGTATGGTTTCGGCCACCCGAAAAACTCTGCGTTCCATTCTCCGGCTGGGCCGCTAAGGATCGCCTCCAAGGGTCCCATGCCGAGGGACTGAACAGCTACAGCATGACGCCCGAAACGAAGCTCACGCATGCATTGAGCCAATTGAAAGGTTCTCGCCGGGCCTGCTTCGCTAGGGAGTTCTTGATCGCGCCAACCCACGAAAGTCGGAGCTCCGTGAGGTGCAGCGTGATCGACTATCCGGACGAGAAGTTCACCCAGTCGCTCGTTGCCTTCAAAGTCCGCCAACGCCTGGGTCCCGTACTCCTGACAGATTCTTGCGTACACCTTGCCGCCGTCAATCGGGTCAAAGGCGGCGCGACCTTCTTCAACCATTGATCGCATATGGTCAGGATTCCAGAAGAATGCCGCAGCCACAACGTTGTCTGCGGGGCAGTTACCTAACACCCCCAAGCGACCGACCGCGTAGGCGCCCTGCCCTTCTCCCATTCCGGCTTCAGCGGCCTTTTTCCGGGTGGAAGGGGCCATTAACCAGGCCATTGCCAACATTCCCAACGAGCCCCGCATGCTTCGGGCAACCGTGATGCTATCCATGGTCTTGACGCTACTCAGTTATCGGCTTCTGTGCATTCCGCTGATACCGCTATCCCTGTATGCGAAGCAAATCGACGACGAAGATCAATGGAGTGTCAGGGCCGATAGATGACCCCGACCCTGTTTCGCCGTAAGCCAGATCGCTGGGGATCTTCAACAGCCGGCGACCTCCCTCACGCATCCCCACGATCCCTTGATCCCAGCCTTGAATGACCATGCCAACACCAATTTGAGTGGTGAACGGACGCCCCCTATTCCACGAAGCGTCGAAGATCGTACCGTCGGTGAGCGTTCCCAGATAATGGACAGAAACTGTGTCGCCGGGTTCCACGACATCGCCGTCACCTTCCAACAAATCCTCTACTCCAAGAACGTCACCTACTTCGGCAACGGTCGGGATTGGAGGAGGGGAGACGTTGACGATGGCGACAAGATCTACGGCGAACACAAGGGTCGCGTTCGGCGGTATGGCTGACCCCGCTCCAGCGGCTCCATACGCGAGGTTCGGAGGAACAACCAACAGCCGGCGACCTCCCTCACGCATCCCCACGATCCCTTGATCCCAGCCAGGGATGACAGCACCCACCCCTATCGGAACAAAAAAGGTTTGACCCCGATTCCAACTAGCGTCGAATTCGATGCCGCCTTGGAGCAGGACTCCTACGTATTTGACCTCAATCAGGTCTCCGACTCCCACAGGCTCTCCAGACCCCGACACGACGTCCTCAACCACCAGGCCAGACGGCTCCGTTAAATCTGGGGAAACCGTTATTGACGGTTTTCCGTCACCACCTGACACCTCAGCCCACCTTTCGACAGACGGAAGCGATGACGAGGTGCCCGACGGGGCACTGGTAGTCGACTCTGAGCCTTGCGGGTCATCAAGAACGAGTTCTTGCCCAGAATCACCACAACCGAACAACAAGAGCGCTAGGCCGAGTGCAGTAGAACCGAAAATGAGGCGCATAACTTGCAGGTTATTGGCACAAGTCCAGCAATCATCGGAGAACCACTCAACGACCTCAGCGGGGCACCAGTGCAGCGCTTCTCACCCAGTCTGGATGCCGACCATCCGACCTAGATCGCAGAAGTGGTGACATTGCTGGAATACCGCGGCAACATGACGGTGTGAATTCACGCTTGCCACCAATTTTTGAACCCGATGCGGTTACCCCAGCATGGGTTAGGGAAGCTCTCGGTCGAGCAGTTGAATGCGTCGGCTGCGAGCTTGAATCGATTGGTACGGGGCAAGTAGGTGCGAACTATCGGGCACACCTAAATTGGGAGGACGGTGACGGGCCAGAAACGGTGGTGATCAAATTCGCGGCCAGTGATTCGCAGAGTCGATCTACCGGAATTCAGATGGGAACATACCGCCGTGAAGCAGAGTTCTATCGTCTGCTCGCCCCCACCATCGAAGTAGCAGTTCCGTACGTCTATTTTGTTGATTTTGTTCCAGGAACAGCGGATGTCGTCATAGTTATGGAGGACCTCGAACCTCGAAAGCAAGGAGATCAACTTCAAGGATGCGATCCCGAAGAAGCGGCACTTGCTCTGTCAGAAGCAGCGAAGCTTCACGGTGCTTTTTGGGGAAACCCAGAATTGTTTGATCTTGACTGGGTGAGTAGGCGGACCCCTGAACAAGTAACGCAGACCATTGAATTAATGGAGATACTCCAACCTGCCTTTGTCGAACGCTATCGACGTGAACTGACTGAGGAAGCCATTGACGTCAGCGACCGCTTCGTTCGCAACGCCTCGCAATGGTTTTCTGGGTTGCCGAATCCGGCCACCTTGGTTCATGGCGATTTTCGATTGGATAATTTGATGTTCGCTGTGCCTGCTGCCCCGATTTCTCCGAGGCTTGTGGTAGTCGATTGGCAAACGGTGACACATAGCCACGGCGCTCATGATGTCGCCTACTTCGTCGGGTCCGCATTTGATGCGGAAGACAGGCGCCGATGTGAACAGCAGCTTGTCTCTGCCTACTTCGAGGAACTACTTGAAGTTGACGGAATGCCCCCGATGACATTCGACGAGTTTTGGATTCATTACCGACGGTTTTCTTGGTCGGGTTTCATCATGGCGGTTCTAGCCTCAATGATTGTGGGTCGAACCGATCGGGGCGATGAGATGTTCGTAACGATGGCTAATCGTCACGCATCCCAAGTCGTGGATTTGGAAGCAGTGGAGTTGCTCAACAATTCGAAATAAACAGAGGATCTCAGAAGCGCTAGCGTTCAACCCATGGGGGAAGCAACTGCAGCTGTTTTGCACGGAGTCGAGGACCTTCGGGTCGAGACCTTTGCCATACCTGAAGTAGGGCTGGACGACGCCGTGCTTCGGGTCGAGGCATGTGGGCTATGCGGGACGGACCACGAGCTCTATACAGGACACATACCGGCTCCGTATCCGGTTATACCGGGCCACGAAACGGTTGGAACGATTGAGGCCATCGGAGAAAGCGCTGCCGCTAGGTGGAAAGTTGATGTGGGTGACCGGGTAGCGGTTGAGTGCTGGCAAGCCTGTGGTGAATGCGAACCGTGCCGAACCGGGATCTACCGACGCTGCACGGCCCATGGCCAGACGGATTTGTACGGCATGATTCCTACTGAACGTGACCCTTCGCTATATGGCGGTTATGCGACTCACCACTATCTGACTTCGGACTCTCTTGTGTTGCCCGTACCCGAAGAGCTAAGCCCAGTGGAAGCCACCTTGTTCAACCCTCTTGGAGCTGGAATCAAATGGGGAGTTGAGATCCCCGGCACCCAGCCGGGTGACTATGTAGCGGTCCTTGGTCCGGGAATTCGAGGATTATGTGCACTTGTCGCGACGAGAGATGCCGGCGCGGAGTTTGTAGCGGTCACCGGATACGGGCCGAATGATCATCCTCGGCTCGAGATGGCAGAAGCCCTGGGTGCTGATCTAGTCGTTGACGTAGCGGAAGAAGATCCGGCTCGAAAGTTCAGAGATTCCACCGGTGGGCGTCTGGCGGACGTCGTTGTTGATGTCACCGCTAACGCCCCAACAGCGTTTGGTCAAGCAGTCAGGCTCAGCGCCGTTGACGCCACCATTGTCATGGCAGGTGTTCGAGGACAAAAGGGTGCGCCAGATCTCCATGCTGACGCAATCATCTGGAAAGAAATCACAGTCAGAGGAGCTTTAGGAGTCGACGCTCCCGTGTACCGCCAGGCCCTAGATCTGCTTGCCCAAAGAAAGTTCCCTTTCGATTTGTTTACCCGTCGAGAAGTCGGGTTGGGCGCCACTTCGGACCTTTTGACATCTATGGCGGGCAATGGTGACGCGCCTCCTCCGGTTCATGGAGTGATTGTCCCCGAACTCTGAGACCGGATAGATGTCATGATTGTTGTCCCGGTCGCCACTGGAGCTTCAAGACTGGGCACGTAACGACACGAAAGGGTGACCTATGAAATTCGGATTAATGTCAGCGAATTTGATGGGAAATGTAGAGGGCGCAGCTGCCGGTGAGTTGGCGCGCAAAGCAGAAGAAGTTGGTTTCCATTCAATTTGGGCGGTTGAGCATGCTGTAGTACCCCTCGAGTACGCGTCGACCTATCCATATGACGAAGGCGGACGCTTATTCAAAGGGGCCAGCCAGCTTGACCATTCTGACCCTCTCATTTGGTTGGCCTTCGCCGCCGCGGCGACAACAAAGATCCGCCTCGCCACAGGAATACTGATTCTCCCTCAACGTAACCCGCTCGTAGCGGCCAAAGAAATTGCGAGTCTTGATCGACTGAGCGGTGGACGTTTGGATCTTGGTATAGGGGTTGGATGGCTTCGCGAAGAGTTCGAAGCGTTGGGTGTTCCTTTCGAGGCGAGGGGAGCGCGAACCGACGAGTACCTCCGAGCATTGAAAGTCCTGTGGTCCGAAACAGAGGCGGAGTTTCATGGCGATTTCGTAGATTTCGCACCCGTTTATTGCCAACCCAAACCAACGCAACAGCCAATACCCATCCTGGTCGGAGGTCACTCCGATCGTGCCGCCCGCAGGACTGGCGAGCTGGGCGACGTGTTTTTTCCTGCCGAACGTCCCGTGGAAACGCTCGTGTCGTTGCATGCGCTAGCCAAAGAACATGCGGAAAAATCTGGACGTGATCCGTCCAAGATCGAACTTTGGACATCTTCGAACGGTGATCGCGAACATTTAGATCAGCTTGTCGAGGCCGGAGTCACTCAAGCAATGGTTCCCGCTCGACCACCCGAGCAACTTGACGAACTTTATTCGCAACTAATTGCCGACTATGACTCGGAGGCTGCAGTATGACCGATCCGGACCGCATCACCGAATTGCACGCTCGAGCCGATCGGGTCCGAACTGAGATGGGTGGCGCTGACAAAGTCGCGAAGATGTCCGATGAAGGTGATCGAACCATCCGCGAACACATCTCGGACTTCCTCGACGCCGAATCATTTAGAGAAATCGGGACCTTCAGTCGCTCCATCAGGCCAGAGGAATGGGACAAAACTCCCGGAGACGGCAAGATAGGAGGCCACGGAACCGTAAATGGGCGACCCGTCGCAGTATTTGGTGACGACATCACCGTCTATCGCGGGTCCAGTTCAATTGTCGGTACCCGAAAGGAACACCGCCTGTACGAGCGGGCCATGGCCATGGGCATACCCATCGTTCATTTCGGAGAGACGGGAGGCGCTCGAATACCGGACACTATGGGGGCAGAAGGCATCAGCGAACCCGGCGGTTTGTTCGAACTCGCAAAGCGCCAACACCGAGTGCCGATGGCGACGATGGTCACCGGACAATCTTTCGGAGGTTCGTCATTTCTTTCGGCCTTATCGGACTATGTGGTCATGGTTCGCGGGTCTTGTCTCGCTGTGACTTCGCCAAAGGTTTTTGAAATCGCCACAGGAGAAGTGATCTCCTTTGAAGATGTAGGAGGGGTGGATGTTCATTCAAGAAAGACTGGTCAAATCGATCTCGGAGTGGAATCTGACGAAGAGGGATACGAGGCGATAAGGAGATGGCTGTCCTACTTGCCCAATAATGCTTGGGAGTCGGCGCCACGCTGCGAGCCGCTTGGAACATTGGACCACGATCCGGAACTAGGTGAGCTAGTTCCCGCCAAGAGGACCCGTGGATATGACATGCGCCGCGTTGTGCAACGCGTTGTTGACACTGACTCGATGCTTGAAATACAGCCACTGTATGCACGCAACGTCGTCTGCGGGTTAGCGAGGCTCAACGGCTTCTCTGTTGGCGTCATTGCCAACAACCCAATGTTTGGAGCGGGGACTCTCGACCCTCAGGCCTGCCACAAGATCATACGTCTGGCCACGGTCTGTGACTCCTACAACATCCCCATCATCTTCTTGGCTGATGTCCCTGGATTTATGGTCGGAGAACGGGTTGAGCATGAGCTTATGTTGCATTGGGGAATGAGGATGATGCACGCCCTTCAAAACTGCTCAGCGCCCACCCTCACAGTGTGTATCCGTAAGGCCTTCGGCTTGGCTTGGCAAGCAATGAACGGCTCCCAGATGCCAGCGCTGGGGGTGTATAGCTGGCCCGGAGCGGAGATCGGTTTCATGGATCCCGAAGTTGGGGTCAACGTGGCTTTCGGTTCAAAACTTGCACGCATTGAAGATGAGAATGCTCGAGAAGCTGAACGTCTTGAGTTAGTGCGAGAAGTCGGTGAATCAACGAATCCGTACCAGGCTGCCGGGACTATGAGAATCGATGAAATTATCGACCCCGGGGACACCCGGACCGTCCTCGCTCACGATCTGGAGATGCTGGCGCACCGCTCGGTGCCGCCGCCCGAAGCGAGACCCTTGTCTTACTGGCCGACCTGTTAACGCAGCACCGATTTCGAAGAGGAACTATGAGAGCAGCTTTCACTCGACAGGGGAACATCGTTGTTGACACCGCAGAGGATCTGGTGCCATCCGCCGGCGAAGTTTTAGTAAAGACTCTCGCCTGTGGAATTTGTGGAAGTGACTTGCATGCCCTTCGACATGGCCACGAGATGGTTCAAAGCCAAAAAGAAACTGGGGGCCCTCTCACCTATGACGCGGATAGCGACCTCGTCATGGGTCACGAATTTTGTGTAGAAATCCTGGAGCTGGGAGCGGGCGCACCGGAACACTTGGCGAGCGGCGACATTGTGTGCTCTATCCCGATCCTTGTTAGGACTGACGGTATTCACACAATCGGCTACTCCAATGAGTTTCCCGGTGGGTACGCGGAACACATGCTTTTGTCAGGGCAATTGTTGTTGCCTGTGAGAAACGGGTTATCCCCTGCGGAGGCGGCGCTAACGGAACCTATGGCTGTGGGCCGCCACGCCGTCGAAAAGTCAGGAGCGACAAGCGATGACGTTTGCCTAGTCATCGGGTGTGGGCCGGTCGGACTTGCGGTGATCGCCGCGTTGAAACAAAAAGGCCTCGGCCCAGTCCTAGCAGCAGATTTTTCTCCTCGACGCCGTGAGCTAGCTGAACAGATGGGTGCTGACGAGGTCATTGACCCAGCAACCGAATCCCCGTACGAAAGTTGGCAAGATGTCGCGTGGCCCGAGGGCATAGATCGAAACGACCCGACGTTGCGGCTTCGTCAAGTAGGGCCAAAACCTGGCCTGATTTTTGAATGCGTCGGAGTTCCCGGCGTTATTGACCAGATCATGCATGGCTCAATGAGGGACACCCGGGTTGTAGTTGTGGGTGTCTGTATGGAGCAGGACAGCTTTCGACCCCTAACCGGAATCGGAAAAGAAATAAATATTCAATTCGTGTTGGGCTACACCCAAGAGGAGTTTGCGGACACTTTACGAGGTATCAGTGAAGGTGAACTTCTTGTGGATCAACTGATCACAGGTCGAGTCGGTCTAGACGGAGTAGCTCGAGCATTCGACGACTTGGGTGACCCCGAAGCTCACGCGAAGATCATCGTCGAACCCTGGCAATAGGGTTCCGGGCGTAATGGTCGCCCGGTCCCACAAGCGGGGCGACGCGGGTTGCATGTGTTCAAGCTGCTGGCTTGGGGCTGGTTACGACCCTACAGATCGAACACCCACGCTGAGGTAGGCAAGTTGCTGGGATCAAAAACTTGAGCGGTGTCGCGAAGTTCTTGAAACGAGTCGACGTTTGACATTCCGAGACTTGCTAGCAAATGGTTCAAGACATCCAGCTCTGACTCCCCAAGTGTCAAACGATCTTTAAGAGTCACAGCCCCGTCGCGTTTCGCCAGCCTGTCGCCCGATTCATTCAAAACAAGGGGAACATGGGCATAGGTAGGAGAGCGCAGCCCCAGGAGCTCGAACAAATAGACCTGCCGGGGGGTAGTGGGAAGTAGATCGTCGCCTCGCACCACTTCTGTTATACCCATTTCAGCGTCATCGATAACAACAGCCAGATTGTAGGAAGGTGTTGAATCTCCCCGACACAAAACAAAATCGTCCACGGCCCCTTCGAAGGCCCCCAGTTGGCGGTCTTGAATTTGAATAATTTGGCTCTCGGTGATCACTCTGAGCGCTGGATCTCGCCCGGTTCTTTCGTAATCAGCAATTTGCTTAGCCGTCAGCCGCGCACATTTACCTGAATAAGCACCTTCTGGTAGGTGCGAGTGTGGGGCCGCGGCAGCCTCAAGAATTTCGCGGCGAGTACACCAGCACCGGTAGGTAAGACTTCGTTGCTTGAGATCCTCAATCGCATCTTGGTACAGCGCTATTCGTTCGCTTTGACGAACAACTGAATCGTCCCAGTCCAAACCGATGCTTTGGAAATCGCGAAGTTGCAGATCATAAAATTCTGATCGGACAGCACCGTCAAGGTCTTCGAATCGCCAAAGAAATTTCGTGTCACAAGAGCGCGCAAAAAGCCAGGCCAAAAGACCTGTTCGAAGGTTTCCCAGATGAAACTCGCCCGTCGGGCTAGGTGCCCATCGGCCGGTCATGACTGCTCAGCGAGTGCCTTTATTCCGTTAACGCATCGTTGCATGTTCGCCAGATGCTCTTCTTGTCGCCTCGTGATAATCAGTGTTTCCTTGTCGGGCATAGCTTCAATCGCAGGAGTCAGACCCGACGGTCCGGGTCCTAGCCGGACTGTGTGACGAAGACGACAACGGTGCCCATGGAGCTCGTCAATCTCCCATCGCCATCGTGCAGCGGCAGTGTCCTCATCTGTTCCAACCGCCCAACCAAATCGTTCGTTTTCAACCAACTCGGTGATCGTGGAAGTTGTTTGCCATTCTCCGATCTTTGGATGCTGGTTAGTGCCGATGAATTGGGCACCCAATGCTGGTTCGTCAAAGGACTCAGCCCACACCGCGCCTTGGAACTCTTCGGAGAATTGAGCGGCAACACTTATGTCGGTTACGAACGACCAAACTCTCTCTGGTGGGGCGTTTACATCAACTTCAACGGTAACCCCGGGCCCCTCAGCGATAGACCGATCTTGCTCATCATCGCGTAGCTCCCATGTGCGACCCCAATTGTCAAAATACGTGACTTCCTCGGCTAGGCGCCTTGGTACTGATGCGAAGTCACCTCCTGTGCTAAATGCGAGTGGCAGCAAAGCAATAGGAGTGACATCTTCGGGGATTCCCAAGACATCGCGGATTTCTTCGTCGTTGTTCAATATCGCGGTTGTCCAAGCGGTAGCTAAACCTCGCGCTCGAGCAGCTAAACAGAAACTCCATGCGGACTGCACTACAGAGTCAAACAGTCCCGGCTTTTTGCTGTCGTCGTGGACACCCCAGATACAAGGAATGATCAACGCCGGGACCTTGTCCAGATTTTCGGCTAGATGAGCAGCAGAACGCATCACATTAGTGTTCCTGTGATCTGTTCCCGCGAGTTTGTCTCTCGCCGAGACCATCCATTTGCCGGCGCTCTCCCAATAAAGTTCAGCTAAGCGTTCCTTTTGCTCTTGGTCGCGAATTATTAACCACCTGCGGCTTGATTGGTTTCCGCCACCAGGACCTTGTTCGGCGACATCGATACAGTCGAGAATGAGTTCGTTGGGAACAGAGCGATCTAAGTCAAGGCGAAGCCTTACTGACCTTGTCGTGGAGAGAACACCGTCGATGGAAGCCAAGTCGACATCATTTACGTCATATCTCGTTGGGATATGGTTGCGGGATTTGGGCGAATTCATGGTCATAGTCAAGCGCACAGCGGACCTCTTCGCTCAAACGAGTGGAGAGATGATGCGAAGCAGACGACGCTGAGGTCCTAACGTGTCAGTTGTGAACACGCGTCAACCCTTTCTGAATGCTCGTCTACAGGGCTTCGGTGCCACAATCTTTGCCGAGATGTCGGCGCTTGCTGCTCGAACGGATGCCGTCAACCTGGGTCAAGGCTTTCCCGACAAAGACGGCCCCAATGAGGTAATCGAGGCGGCGACAGCGGCCATCCGAAATGGTTTAGGCAACCAATATCCACCAGGCATCGGGGTTCCGGAACTCCGCCAAGCAATCAGCGACCACCAGCAACGGTTCTACCGACTTCCTTACGACCCGGATTCCGAAATTTTGGTCACCGCCGGAGCGTCAGAAGCGCTGGCCGCAGCAGTGCTGGCTCTCTGCGAAACCGGGGACGAAGTCGTAACTTTCGAACCTTGGTACGACATTTACGGGGCGAACATCGCCATGGCCGGAGCAGTAAAGAAAGTCGTCACGCTACGGCCACCGCACTACAACTTCGAAGAATCGGAATTCCTTGCCACACTTTCTCCCAAAACTCGTCTGATTTTGTTGAATTCGCCCCATAACCCAACAGGGAAAGTGTTTTCTCGAGAAGAACTCGAATTCATCGCGAAAGTAGCGGTCGACCGCGACTTACTGGTCGTCACCGATGAGGTCTACGAACACCTTGTATTCGAGGGCGAACACATACCTATCGCGTCGCTGCCAGGAATGCGCGAACGGACCGTCACCATTTCCTCAGGTGGCAAAACCTTTGCGTTTACCGGCTGGAAAATTGGATGGGTGTGCGCGACCCCGGAGCTGACGAGCGCTGTTCGTATCGCGAAACAATTTTTGACCTATGTCAGCGGGGGACCATTCCAATATGCGATCGCAGTGGGTTTAGGCCTTGGAGATGAGTACTACACCGACCTATTGACAGACATGCGAGAAAAAAGAGACTTTCTATCCGCGGGCTTAGAGTCCGCCGGACTCGAAATCTTCCGACCGCAAGGAACATATTTCGTGACAGCTGACGCGAGATCAGTTGGATATGAAGACGGTCTCGAATTGTGTTGGCAACTTCCCGAAAAAGTCGGGGTTGTCGCAGTCCCAAACGTCGTGTTCTATGACAATGAGGCGGAAGGCCGACATCTGATCCGGTTTACGTTTTGTAAGAGTCTTGACGTGCTGGACGAAGCAGTTACCAGACTTCAAGGTTTGAAATGAGCCTCAAAATCGCGGCAATTCAGCACGACATCGTATGGGAAGAACCGGATGCAAATTTTGAGCGTCTGGCCCCGCAAATACAGCGTGCGGCAGCAGCCGGGGGCCAGCTGCTCGTTCTTAGTGAGATGTTCTCGACAGGCTTCACAATGAATTCAGAACTCTGCGCCGAACCGCTCGAGGGACCCAGTTGTGAATTTCTTTTGACGCAAGCCACAAGCCAGCACGTATGGGTGACAGGGTCGGTACCGACTCGCTGGGAAGACGGAATTGCATACAACACCCTCATCCTTGCGGCGCCAAGCGGTGACCTGTATCGCTACAAGAAAATCCACCCATTCAGCTTCTCGTCAGAACCCGAAAACTATGGCGCAGGCAGCGAATTTCTGCAGGTCGATGTCGAAGGAATCAAAACCACTTTCTTTATCTGTTACGACCTCAGATTTGCCGACGAATTTTGGCAGACAGCTCACTCCACCGATCTTTTTGTCATTCCAGCCAACTGGCCTGAGCGACGCCGAACACATTGGCAGACGCTTCTGCAGGCTCGAGCTATTGAAAATCAGGCATACGTTCTGGGTGTTAACCGCGTCGGTGAGGGTGACGGACTCAGCTACGCCGGCGATAGCGCCCTAATAGATCCGTGGGGCGAAACCCTTGCAGCGGGTGCATCCACGGAAGCCCTGTTAATCGCTGAGGTGGATGCCACATTGGTGAGACAGACCAGAACCACCTTCCCTGTCCTCCAAGATCGACGAAACTAGCGGTACGACATGTCTAAACCGGACATCGATTTAGTGAACTCTGGAGGTATCGATGAGCTTTGTTGAAATCAGGACTTATGAGCTAAAGCCGGGAACGGCTAATACGTACGTGGCCCTGTATCTCGAGGAAGGTTTCGAAATACAAAAAAGTCATTTGGGTGAACCTGTTGGCTACTACGTCAGCGAAGTCGGAGAGCTCAACCAAGTAGTCCACATGTGGCGCTACGAAAGCCTTGAGGAACGAACTCAAAAACGAACAGCGCTTTTTGCAGATCCTGCATGGCTCGAATATGTCGGCAAAATCGGACCCATGGTCCTTCACCAACGAAACGCCATATTCAACGACATTTTCGATAGCTAGTTTCTCAGCCCAAGCCGACTAGCACCACCGCTCCCAGAGCAAAGACAAGGCCGACCACCCGACGTGGAGTCAGATGTTCGCGCAGCACCAACCGAGCCAAAAGAACAGTTGCAGCAGGGTAGAGGCTGGCGAGTACGGCGACTGGTCCGAGTTGGCCGTAATGCAAAGCGAACAAGAAAGCGACGTTTGCCCCCGTATCGCACACGGCGCACCCGAGTAACGTCGCCCAGCCTCCCGTTGGCAAGATCGCCGATTTGCGTATTAGCGCAACGCCAAGCAGCACCACGGCGGCTGATGTTCGACCGGAAACAATGGGCCACGGAGCGGACTGAGCTGCGGTTTCACTCAAGAGAGCGAAGAAGAGACCAAAACCGATACCCGCCAGAATTGCTTCGTAAACAACTGAAGTCGAGAGTCGTGAACCGTCCTTATGTTCAGGAAAAGCGAGAGTGAAAATGCCTACTAGCCCAAGGAAAATGCCGATCCAGGTTCGAAAAATTTGCTGATCACCGCGCGCCAAACCCCAGATGACTGGGAAGGCGGCAGAAACTATTGCCGTCAAGGGCGCGAAGACTGACATAGGTCCACGAGATAAGCCCCGATAAAGAAGACCCAGACCCCCTATTCCGGCTAGTCCGGCGGCGCCGCCGAGAAACACATCGTTGAGACTGACGCTGTCCGCCACAAGTGGGGCAAGAACCCACAAAGGAGCAACTCCGATCAGAGAAATCGTGATGAGGACTTGGATCTGAGAATTTCGCCGGGATGTCAGGCCACCCAAAAAGTCGCCAGAGCCATAAAGCAAGGCGGTGACCAGTGACAAGAAAACAGCCATAACAGAACCGATATGCAATCACCAAGTTGTCAGTTCGCCAAACAGTAACAACAGCTGCCGCTATTAATCAGCGACAGAATGTGGTCTCGGGACCCTTCTTGAACAACAATGAAGTGTCTTGTCCCAGCTGGCCCCACGTCAGCGTCAGTCCCGGAAAGCTGCGCGAAATGTCAAACACACTCATGGAAAAGTGGGCTTCGAATCAGGAGGTACTCGGCACTTGGTTGTCGTTACCGGATTCGCACGCTGCTGAAATAGCGGCCCGCGTCGATTTCGACTACGTGTGCATCGACATGCAGCACGGGATGGCGGACTACCAGGTGGCCACAGTGATGCTGCAAGCAATAACGATGACGCAGAAGGGCACTCCCATCTGCCGCGTCCCTTGGAACGAACCAGGCATCATCGGTCGCATGCTCGACGCTGGCGCGCAAGGAATCATCATCCCAATGGTCAATTCGGTCGAAGAAGCGGTCAGAGCAGTAGATGCCACCAAATTTCCACCTCTCGGACAGAGAAGTCATGGGCCAACGATTATTGGCGGGCGGGCCCGAAGTCTTGGTGAGGAGTATTACCCAACAGCTAACGACACCAACGCGTGTATTCCGATGATTGAAACCCGCGATGCTGTCGAAAATTTGGA
>PBKA01000026.1 GCA_002721305.1 Acidimicrobiaceae bacterium
CGAGCGCCTGGTGGGCTCCCCCGCCTTCAAAGCGGGCGGGACGGGCGATCCCCGTCCGGCGGGTTCGATTCCCGTCCACCTCCGCCAAGCCTGTCCATTCCAATACCCCGGGATCAAAACAATCTGACCGAAAGGAACCAACGTGAAAAAGCTTCTGCTGGCCATCGTCGTCGGAGCCTTGGTGGCTATTGCCGCTCGAAAACTTTCCGAGAACTAATTTCTCGAGTTCAACAGGGAAGGCTCTCTGAACAGGAGGCTCAGACCCCAAGCAGGTCCCGTGCGCCGGTGTCGCTGCTTGGGTGCCGCAACTTCGACATGGCGCGCGCTTCGATTTGTCGAATTCTTTCACGGGTGAGGTTGAAGTGTTCTCCCACTTCTTCGAGGGTGCGCGGTTCCCCGCGGTCAAGACCAAATCTGAGTTTCAGAATTTCTCGTTCGCGTTCGTCAAGGGGACCAAGTAGCTTGGTAATTTCGTCGGGCAGGCGAGCGACCGCAGCCGCTTCTTCTGGATCCTCAGCATTTCGGTCTTCAACAACGTCACCAAGTTCAGCGTCACCGTCTTCACGCAGGGGCTCAGACAGGGACAGGGGCTCTGCGGCGAAGCGGAGAGCCTCGGAGACTTTGTCTTCTGGCATGTCGACTTCTACAGACAGCTCTGCGAGGGTCGCTGGTCGCCCAAATTTGAGTTCGAGGCGAGAACGAGCTTTTTGGAGGCGCGCAAGAGTATCCCCGGCGTGGACGGGAAGTCTGATGGTGCGACCGGTATTTGCGATGCCACGGGTGATTGCTTGCCGGATCCACCATGTCGCATAGGTGGAGAACTTGAAGCCTTTTCGCCAGTCAAACTTTTCGACAGCATGCATCAGCCCCAAGTTGCCTTCTTGGATGAGGTCGAGAAGTGGGAGTCCTGATGCCTGGTACTTCTTCGCTATCGACACCACAAGACGCAAGTTGGACTGGACAAAGGTGCGTTCCGCTCTTTCCCCTTTTCGGTCGGCTCGTCGAAGTTCACGCTTTTTGGGGGAAGTGATGGCTGAACCATCTGGCATCTGATCAGCGTCGAGCACTGCTCGGGCTTCGGTGCCAGCTTCGATCTCTTGCGCTAGGCGCACCTCGTCGTCTTTTGTGAGGAGTGGATACTGCCCGATATCGGTGAGGTAAAGACGAACTAGGTCTTCTTCATCTCGTTCGACCCGATTCTTGGCCACCTTCCGACCTCTTTCCCCTGACCGGAGGAGACGACCACAAAGTGGTGCGTTCCGCCGGTACGCTCGTCTCGTCAAAGACACGACCTATTTCGACTCTGGATTACGAGCCTAATCGCTTGCCTGGAAACTACCGGCTGGAATCGCGATTTCCGACACGCATTGCGAGCATAAAATGACAGAACCGATTTCAACACTCGACGATGACCTTGAAATTGCTCTCCTTCAACTGACTTTTGAAGCTAGCGACCCAGAACTTTTGCTGCCGGCGCTCTCCAAGTACGTCGTAATGACCCGCAAAGAAGCAGCCTGCCGCAACGCCGATTTGTGCGTTTCGTTTACCGATCCCAACCGTTTCGTCATCATCGAGAAGTGGGAATCCGAACAGGCTGCCAGAGAGCATTTCGACTCTCCTGTTATGGTCGAAATGGCGGAATCGTGTTCAGGGATCCTCGCCGATCGCCCCGATGTTGATTTACTGCAAGGGCTCAGTGCCCACGACCTGAACTGAAAGGCCGGCGTGACGAAGCGAGCTTTGGTTTGTGGTGCAGGTGGCTTCATCGGAAGTCACTTAGTGAATCGCTTAGTGAACGACGGTTACTGGGTCCGGGGAGCCGACATCAAACATCCGGAGTGGAACGCTAGTCCCGCTGACGAGTTTTTGATCGCGGACCTTCGGGATCCCGGTGCTGCTGTTGCTGCCCTTGAAGGCGGTTTCGATGAGGTGTACCAACTCGCTGCGGATATGGGCGGTATGGGGTTCATTCACTCAGCGGAAACTCAAATCATGCACAACAGCATGCTGATCAATGTCAATGTCGTGCAAGCCGCTGCCGAAGCTGACATTGAGCGATATTTCTTGGCGAGTTCTGTGTGTGTATACCGCGACATGGAGTTGGGCGAAGCAGAGTTGACCGAAGATGATGCATATCCGGCTTTGCCGGACAATGAATACGGTTGGGAAAAGCTTTACGCGGAGAGAGCAGTGGCTTCCTACGCCCGGGAGGGTCGTTTTCAAGCACGCATAGCGCGTTTTCAGAACTGCTACGGGCCGGAGGGCACCTGGACCGGTGGCCGCGAAAAGGCCCCAGCGGCGTTGTGTCGCAAAGTGGCTGAATCTGCGGATGGGAGTATCGATGTGTGGGGCGACGGTTCGGCTGTTCGCAGCTTCATTTACATTGACGATCTAGTTGAAGGTGTTCGGCGGCTCATGGATAGCGAAATGAGCGATCCCACGAACATCGGCACTAGGGAATACGTATCGGTGAAGCAACTAGCAGAACTTGTCGGCGAAGTAGCTGGCAAAAGAGTTTCGCCGCATTGGGTGGAAGGCCCTGTTGGAGTCCAAAATCGTAACTTTTCCAACGATCGAATCGAATCACTGGGTTTCCAACCGAAGTTCGATCTGGCCGATGGATTAGCAAGGACATACCCGTGGATCAAAAATCAGGTGGTTTCGAGCTAGGTCGTTCTGTCTGTGTTTAGGGAGTGCGGCATCCCTGGGAGATTCGTTCGATTTCAGACCAGCTCAGTTCGCTTGATTCCCATAGTTGATTGAACGCGGCATCGGCAAGGTCCGTAAAGCCGTGTCGGTTTCGGAATTGATACAGACGCCGCTTTTGTTGGCCACCGATTCCAAGACGCGCCAACCGGCCTACGCAGTGAACGTCCCAGGCGGCAATTTGGGTGAGTTCCAACTCGTCGTCCGGGGGGGCATCATCAAACCGGCCTGAACGGCGATCCAAGATTCGGATGAGGAGCCGTCCGATGGTGTCGCGGCTTCGGGCTTTGCCAAATTGGCGTGGGCGTTGAGTATTTTCTAATGCCCCGCCGTCAACCCACAATTCAATCGGGTCGTGACTCACTACTTTGCTTCGACCTAACGGCGATTTCTCGTCGATTTCGAGGGTGATCTCTTCTTCTACACCAAGTCGTTCAGCGACTTCTGCGACGACTTCACCTATGACTGCTGCGTCGTAGAAGACCATCTCAAAGGACTCGGGCGTTACCGAGACCTGTGGCATTAGCTAGGTGCCTCAGCTTTAGCTTCTCGTGACATGTCTGCGATCTCATCAATTTCATCGTCGGTAAAGCCAGCTAGCTCGCGGAAACGTCGCGTGAGTTGGATCGGGCTGTCATCATCCTCTCCTCTGAACCCATTGAAAGAAAACAGTCGGTCAACCACTTTTTGGAACTCAAGGGCTTTTTCCAAGCGTTCTTTGTCGTTTTCTGTGAGGCGGCGCAGCCAATCGGAACCCATTTTCACGTGAGTGACTTCGTCGGCCAGCATCCAGTCTTCGCAGAACTCCAAGACAGGGTCCCCGGCCAGGTTGCCGAATTCTTTCATGGTGTTGAAAACATCTATGGCGAGACCTTCGAGAGCTCTATTTACTCCGGTGAGTCGCAGAACAGGGTCAGGGTTGCATGACGCTTCGTATAGAAGGCCATTCTCAGCGAATTCGCCAAGTTCGGTTCCCATGTGCTCGGCTAGCGCGACAGAAATTTCGCAGTGCCGTGACTCGTCCCAACACTGACGGGCCATATCAAGTTTCAACGCAAAAGGAACGTCTTCACCGACTTCGAAGTCCCAGCAGGTGCGGCCAGCTCCTTCTAGGGCTTGAATTTCACCGACGAAAATTCCATGCATTAAAGCCCGCGCTCGATCTGGGCCATTTGGCAGTCCTGGTGTGAGTTTCGCCAATTGTTCGCTGGCGTTTCCGCCAGCAACTCGGGGACCACGGGGATCACTCAGTCGTTGTTCGTTGGTCTGTCGGATGAAGCGAGCATCGCGCGCTAACTCTTCAGCTGGAAAGATCTTTCGCATTAGTTCTCCTCTGGCATTTCCACGTAGGGGTCACCAATTGAACCCGGGCCAGCAACACCGCCTGCCGCCAGCATAAGCTTTTCTAGCTTCAGTTGATGATTCATCGCCCTATCAATTTCTTCTTCAGTCTCGATCATTGATTGAATGAGCATCTCACCTTCACGCCAGTCATTGAACTCATCTTGAAGAATGAAGTCCAAGATTCTGACTGTTGGCATATCGGTGATTTCCGACGTCGCGTTGCGATGGTACGTGTAGGCAGCAATCTTGTAGGGAATGAGTACCCGATATACCCCAACGAGCTTCTCTATTGTCATCGTTGCGTCTTCCGGTTCGGTCATTGCATCGAAAAACGCTACTAACTGATCGTTGGCTGGCACAGTAAGTCGGTCGGTTTTCATTTCCCGTAACTCGGGAAGACGTTTGTCGAACAAGTCGGCGTGCCACGCGTGGTGGTAGCAGTGTGTCCCAAGTCGCAGCTTCACATCGAGTTCTGGCACGGTGGCCACCCAACCACCCAGAGCTTCGAACAGCTTCGTCTCGACCCACTTGTAGTGTCCCACCCGTTCAGCTGTCTCGTCCACGTCGAATAGCCCGGGCAGAGTTCGTCGATCCCAGGGAGCGAACGGCTCACGCGGCCGCTTCGTATTTGTCATTGTCGCTCTTTCGTTTCGTGTAGCAGCGGACTGCCCCAGTTACTTCGTGACGGTCGTCTCAAAGGTGTCGGTGAGCTTACCGTCCGTTCAGTCGGAACAGAAAACGTGCACTGAATCAAAGTCGAAAGATCTACCTGTACAGGTTCGTGATCGGTAAGCGTCGATCTTTGCCGAAAGCTTTACCTGAGATGCGTGGGCCTGGTGGTGACTGGCGTCGCTTGTACTCGGCGAGATCCACCAAACGCGTGATTTGATCCACCACTTCTGGGTCGTTACCTTCATCAACTAGCTCCGCGGCGGTTCGGTCCAACTCTATATAGGCCTCAAGTAGGGGATCGAGGAGTTCGTATGGGGGTAACGACTGGTCGTCGGTTTGTTCAGGGCGAAGCTCAGCCGATGGTGGCTTCGTAATCGATGCCTCCGGGATCCAAGCGGAACAGGTTTGAGAGTTCCGCCATCGACAGAGCTCGTAGACCAGCATCTTGGGGCAGTCTTTGAGGACGGCGAAACCTCCGGCGGTGTCTCCATAAAGCGTGGAGTAGCCGACTGAAGTTTCGCTTTTGTTCCCGGTTGTCAAAACCAGCCAACCCTTTTTGTTCGACAACGCCATCAGCAACACACCGCGGATACGACTTTGGAGATTTTCTTCCGTCAAATCGGTCCCATGACCGCTAAACAACGGTTCCAGCATTTCCGTCAACGCCGCGTGAGCGGCCTCAATGGAGATTGTGTGGAAATCAATACCCATGTTCTCGGCGAGTTCTCGCGCATCGTCTTGGGATCCTTGACTGGAGTATCTGGAGGGCATCGATATTCCTTGCACTCGGTCAGCGCCTAGGGCGTCCACGGCAATTGCTGCAACCAAACTGGAGTCCACTCCTCCCGATAGTCCGATCACCACTTGGTCGAAGCTGTTCTTCTCCACATAGTCGCGAGTCGCGAGGACTAGGGCGTTCCAGACTTCAGCAGTTTCGTCATTTTCTTCCGCGATGATGGGTTCGCGAATCGAACGCTTGGCCTTTTGACTTTCCGAAGTGACGATCACCGGTAGTCCATCGAGAACACGGTCCTCTGTGGCCACATCGACAATTTCGAGGGCTTCTTCAAATTGGGGAAGCCGGGCGACGATTTGTCCGTGAGAATTTGCGACGAAAGAGGACCCGTCAAATATCAATTCATCTTGCCCCCCTACTTGGTTGACATAGACAGTGGGGATGTTGTGGCTGCTGACTCGTTCGATAACGGTCGATGCTCGCGAGACGTCTTTGCCTCGTTGATATGGGGAAGCGTTCAGTGAGATTGCTAAACCGACACCGGACGCTATTTGTGCATCCAACGGACCCTCGTCGAACCACAGATCTTCGCAGATGGAAATTCCGACGGTTACGCCAGCGATTTGAAAGATGGGACCAGCCGATGCGCCAGGGGTGAAGTAGCGCTTTTCGTCGAACACCGAATAGTTAGGAAGTAGCTGCTTACGGTAGATCCCCGCTATGGCTCCGCGGTGGCAAATGGCAGCTGAGTTGAACACATCTTCAGCTTCCTGCTCAGGGAAGCCCACAACAGCAACGGTGTCCGTGGAGTGGGTCGCTATATGTGTCACCGCTGCCTTCGCATCTTCAATGAAGCGTTGTTTGAGAAGCAAGTCTTCGGGTGGGTAGCCGCATACGGCGAGTTCGCTGAACACCACTACATCAGCGTTTTGCTCAACGGAACGGTCATAGGCTTCAACGATTGCCGCGACGTTGGATTCGAAGTCACCCAGTCGGAAGTTGAGCTGCGCCAAAGCAACTCTGATCGAAGCCATGACTATGAGGCTAGAAGCACAGCGAGGTCGACAGCGAAAAGTATTTGGCTGGGGCTATCAGCCCCCGTCCAAAATCGTGGCTCGTTATGCCAATGCCGCGCAACAGGTATTGGTCAGCAGGGCCGCCACCACATATGGATCTGCGTTGGCGTTTGGCCTCCGATCCTCAATGTATCCCTTGCCGTCGCGAGCTACCTGCCACGGGATTCGTACGGACGCGCCCCGGTCTGACACTCCATAGCTGAACTGATCGAATCGCTGTGTTTCATGTTCGCCGGTGAGACGCTCTTCTATACCCACTCCATAGCCTGCGAGGTGTTCTTCTGGCTTGCCGGCCGCGCCCAATGCTTGAGCCGCTGTTTCGACAGCGTCATAATTTTCGCGCATGGCGTTGGTTGAAAAGTTGGTGTGCATACCCGCCCCATTCCAGTCACCCTTCATCGGTTTAGCTTCGATGCTGATTTCTAGACCAGATAATTCACCGGCGCGGTAGAGCAAGTAACGGGCCATCCAAAGATGATCTCCAACGGTCACTGTGTCCACTGGGCCTATCTGAAATTCCCATTGGCCGGGCATGACTTCAGCGTTCGTTCCGGAGATAGCTAATCCAGCTTCAATACACCAAGTGGTGTGCTGTTCGACCAAATCTCTTCCACGGATCTTCACTGCGCCCACGCCACAGTAGTAAGGGCCCTGCGGTGCAGGGAAACCGCCTGCTGGGAATCCCGCCGGCCATCCAGTCGCTGGGTCCAACATGGTGTATTCCTGCTCAAGACCGAACCACGGCTCTTGGCTTCCGTACTGGTCCATCGCAGCTCGAGCGCCAGCACGGGTGTTAGTTGGGTGCGGTGACATATCCGCAGTGAGAAGGGTTTCGCACAGAACGAGGATGTTGTCACCCCCGCGTATTGGGTCGGGGCACTGAAAAACCGGCTCGAGGACAACATCTGAGTTGTCGCCTGTTGCCTGATTCGTGCTCGACCCGTCAAAACCCCAAATTCCGGGGTCATCACCATCAGCGAGAACTTTGGTCTTCGACCTGACCTCCGCTGTTGGTTCTGTTCCATCAATCCATATGTATTCGGCCCGATACGCCACTGTGTTTGCTCCTGATTGAGGGGACGGGGACGAAAGGCAAGCTAACAATTAGTAGGGCTATGTTGCGCCATTTTTTGCGTAACCATTTGCTCTTCGCTTACCTGTGGACCCACAGAGCCTGAATTTTAGGCTTGTGCGGCGATTGTGAAAGTCATGTAAACGGAAGACTTCGAAGTTTGATTTACAAGCAGATTCGCCAAGAATAGGTTCGTGGCATTGGCGCATCGCGCCAAAAAAGAAAGTGGAGCCGGATGGAACGACCACAGGACTACGTGCAACGCCGTGTGGAGGAACGAGGTGTGCGCCTCATTCGTCTTTGGTTCACTGATGTTCAAGGCCAACTCAAATCGTTCGCCATTTCACCTGTCGAGCTAGAGACCGCTTTCGAAAACGGCATGATTTTCGACGGCTCCTCTATCGATGGCTTCAGCCGGGTACGAGAGGAAGACATGGTTGCTCGACCCGACCCCGCGACTTTCGAGTTGATGCGTTGGGGTGGCAACGATGAAAACGCTGCTCGAATGTTTTGCGATATTGAAAGAGCAGACGGAACCCCATTCCCTGGCGATTCGAGGCAGGTTTTACGCCGTTCAATGGAAAAAGCTCACGCCGAAGGTTTCACATTTTTTACCGCACCGGAGTTGGAGTATTTCCTCTTTGAAGCCGATAGAAGCGGTGACCCCGTGCCGCTAGACAACGGCAGTTACTTCGATCTCACGACCGCCGATGTCGCCAGCAGTATCCGCCGCGAAACCCTGACGACGCTGGAAGCCATGGGAATTCCAGTTGAGTACTCATTCCACGAAGATGCGCCGAGCCAACACGAAATTGACTTGCGATACACCGATGCCTTGACAATGGCGGACAATGTCATGACGTTCCGGTTAATAGTCAGAGAAATAGCTCTTGAGCACGGTGTTCACGCCACATTTATGCCCAAACCACTCACGGGGGTTCAGGGTTCTGGAATGCACACCCATCTGTCGCTCTTTAGAGATGGCGTGAATGCTTTTCATGACCCGGAAAGTCCCGATGGTCTATCTGAAATAGCGCGGGGATTTATCGCTGGATTGTTGCACCACGCGAGAGAGATCACTGCAGTTACCAACCAACTCGTGAACAGCTACAAGCGTCTAGTGACCGGCTATGAAGCTCCCGTGAATGTTTCGTGGGCTCGTGCGAATCGTGCAGCTTTGATTCGAGTCCCGACCAGCCGAGAAGGTGGCGTTGACGACACCACTCGTATTGAATACCGGGCCCCCGATCCTGCGTGCAACCCGTATCTCGCTTTCGCCGTCATGCTGGCAGCCGGCATGAAGGGCATCGAACAGGGATACGACTTGCCGCTCGAAGCCCCTCCCTCGATGACGGGTTTCACTGAACATGGTGGGCTGATAGATCAAGCTCAGCTCCCTCAATCTTTGGACGAGGCTTTAGACGAAATGGAGAAAAGTGATCTGGTTGCGGACACCTTGGGCGACCATTTGTTCAGTTGGTTTCTCCGAAACAAACGACGTGAGTGGAACGAATACAAGTCCCAGGTGACACCTTTCGAACTTGACCGCTACTACTCCAATTTGTGATGCCGGTCTTAGCCATCTACCCAGCGGACCCGGCTCCCGAATTGGCTCAGTTGTTAGACCTGAGCGGCTTCATTTGGAAGGGAGTGAGCCAACCAGTTGATGTCGACAACCTCGAACCCGACGAGGGTTGGGGCGGGGCAATCGTTCAATTGGGAGCCGATGGTGAGTTGGGCTGGGGCATGCTGCGCGCGTTGCGCAAACGCGACCTTCCGATATCCCCTCTGTTGCTGATAATTCGGGGAAGCGAGTTGCAGGAACTGGAATTGCGGGACGACCTGTTCGATGATTTTTGTCTTGACCCGTTCCATCCCAGAGAACTCGAAGCTCGGATAAAGCACATGTTGGCTTTGAGAACCCAAAGCGTTACAGGAGAGAGAATCGAATACGGTCCATTGTTATTGGATCTGGAAACTTACGAGGCTTCAGTTGACAGTCGTCCGTTGGACTTGACGTTCATGGAGTATGAGTTACTCAGATTCTTGGCAACCAGCCCTGGTCGGGTGTTTACACGGGAAGTGCTCCTGAGCAGGGTTTGGGGATATGAGTACTACGGCGGAGCACGCACAGTCGATGTCCACATTCGGCGCCTCAGAGCCAAACTCGGTGAGGAATACGCCAGTTTGATCCAGACGGTGCGAAGTGTCGGTTACCGACTCGGTGAAGGTCGTCGACGTTAACTGGATTGGGACAAAGGCATCAGAAACTAATAGTTAGTTTCGATCAGGCTGCTTCCTTTATGCCTTGACTCGGCATCGTCTTTCAAGGAGTTACCTAGGAGAGCCGCAACTGCGACGAGGCTCACGGTGATGAAAAAGGGGCTCAGTAACAAAATGACGGCGATTGCTATGCCTCCAACCATGTCCCCGATGGTAGCCAGTCACTCACCTTCGAGTTGATTTCCGGAAACAAATTGGGGTTCGGTCGCTTTCAGAGGTCGCTGGCGTCTTGTAAGCAAGCTGAAGTGTCAAGAAGTCGAAATATGAGCGATCGCTTCGATTTCTACCAGAGCTCCGAGGGGCAGGGCCTTGACCGCTATGGCGGAACGCGAAGGCCGGTGGTCTCCGAATACTCCCGCATAGACGTCATTAACGGCTGAAAAATTTTCGATGTCGGTCATGAAGACTGTGCATTTCACAACGTCGTCGAGGGTGAGGCCATTCTGGTCGAGAACGCTTTGAGCGTTAGCCAGAGCCTGAGTTGTTTGTGCTTCGACTCCATCGACTAACGAACCTTCCGCTATGCCGATTTGTCCTGAAATGAATAAGAGATCGCCGGCGCGATAGGACGCTGAGTAATGAGCGACTGGCTTAGACACTTGCTACCTCCAAGAAGTTATTTAACAGCTATGAAACTGAATCACCCTGAGGGCAAATCAGGTGGACAACCCCGATTCAACCATGTGGCCGCTGCGACTGCGGCAAATACTGCGTCTCCAGCCGCCAGAACTGGGCCATCGCCAACAGAAATGATTTCTATGTGGGGAGTATCTGATGATCGAAGCACCCCAAATGATCGGATAGTGAGGTCATGTACCTCTCCATCTTGATCCACGCTGAGACCTTCGGCGGTCACCCAGCTATAGGCCATATGTGCTGCTCCTATGCAGTAACTCCGAAACATCACCCGATCGAGCGGGGTGCCTGCGTTCACTTCGACCCGAATGAGTTCATCGCCGACCTCTGCCCTAGCTGACGCTCCTGAGGGCGCTGTTATCCAATCTGTGTTCCCTCGGAGTCCGGCGCGTAACATTTCCGCTTCAGCCCACCCTGCGGCACGTAACGCTGACGAGGTGGGTGGGCCCGGAATCGTAAGTTGTTCAATCTCACAGGTCGGCAACACGGCTTGAATCCGTTCAGCAACTCCTGGTGTTGCAACCAATCGGATCATGCCTGTGCCGTCAGCGCGCAGCCCAGCAGATATCGGGGGTCGTTTGGGGCCATAACGAACAACGTCTTCTCTCGACCACAAAACTCGAACTGTGCAATCGTTCTCTTGGGCGAGCCAACGAGCTACTTCGGAGACGTCGCTTTCGATTTTCCCTCCGAATGCGCCCCCGTTTGCGAATGGGTGGGCGGGCTCACCCACCTGGTCGCACCATGAGGCGTCCGTTTCGAGGTACGCGGGTTCAACCCAGCTAGTCCGAAGGCTGACCTCCCAATTGCCATCGGGTAACTCCAACGGGGGTTGAGGTTCTAGGCTGCTGCGCCGTCCTTGAATCTTGCCTGCCTGTTCTCTGGCTTGGTGAAGGTTGTCTGCTAAATGCCACTCCGAGTCGCCTCGAACCGCGACAAGTGCGCCGTCAGGGGTTTCATCATCGGCGAAGCCGCCTCGCCCCAACACCACTTGAGGACCGATTACTTGAGTAGTTCCGGCTTCAAGGCTCGCTTGACGTGTCGCTATTTCGAGATCCCGCGACGGCAAATCCACCGTTACTTCTGACGCGGCTTCCCTGATGGTCTGCCATCCAGTGCATCTGCATAGGTGCGCTGACAGCAGGCGGTCCACAGTCTCCCTGTTCCCGAGATCAGCCCCCTTGCGTTCATGTCCTACAAATCGGCAAACGATACCGGGCGTGCAAAATCCGCACTGCGAAGCTCCATGGGCTACAAAAGACCCCGCCCATTTGCTCTGTTCTTCCTCTGTTAGGCCTTCGACGGTTGTTACCCGTCGACCAGACACTCGGCGAAGCGGTGTGACGCAAGCGACTCGCGGGTCGTCGTCGATCAGCACAGTGCAGCATCCACATTGTCCTTGCGGGCTGCATCCGTCCTTTACCGACCGTTTACCCAGATGGTCTCGCAGGGCACCGAGAAGGCTGCCTCCATCGTCGGGGACGTCGACGTCGCGTCCATCAAGTTGAAACCTGACGATTCGTTCGATTGGGGGTACCTCCGTGTACGAATAAGTATCAACGCTTCAGATAAGACCACAATTCAGGCTACGTTCCAAGGAGTGGATCGCATTATGTGGGACCCGAGCCGTCTTTCACGCCGAGCCTTCTTGACTTTGTTGGGTGGCGGATTCACCACCGCTGCGTTATTGACCGCCTGCGGAAAGCGTTCGCCACAGATAAGTGATCTCCGCACCGCGTCAAAGTGGTTTTCGGATCAGACGATCGTGAGCAACCTGGGGCCGCAAAGAACCATTTGGTCTTTTTCGGACGAGAACGGCAATTTGGGTGGACTGTCACCCCAATCAATCGAGGTCGAAATCGCTGATGCCGCTCTTCAAGTGGTTCATACAACCAAAGCATCGCTTCACAAAGATGGTGTCGCCATGCCTTATTACCCGGTGATTGTGCCCTTCCGGAAATCTGAGGTACACGAATTTCGTTTTGATTTAGGTACACGCGGCAGGTACGTCGGGTATGCGGTTCCCGGTTCGAAGTCCGCCAGTTCAATTATTTGGCCCGGCGATCGTTTTCCAGCACTAGCGACTCCGACCTCGTCGAACTCCCGCGGGGTGAATCCCATTTGCACCCGCGAGCCTTCGTGCCCGTTTCACGAAAGATCACTCGAGGATTCAATTGCTTCTCAGAACGCCACTGTTCTTATCGTTAGCACGCCTGCATTTTGTGGAACAAAGTGGATGTGTGGCCCGGTACTCGAGAATCTGATTTCCCACGTCGGAGGCGAGCAACAGGGACTCGATGTGATTCATGTCGAGGTTTATTCCAACCCGACTGGGGATGAGCTCGGACCGATAGCCCCGGCGGTGGAGGCAATGGGCGTCGGTTACGAACCCTTTATCTTTCTGATCGATGAGGGCGGCATGGTGCTCCGACGACTTGACCACATCTGGGACAATGCCGAGTTACGAGAACTCTTGTCGCTCGTCTAAGTTGTTGCTGCTCAGCTAAAAGAGTTTCCGCACCCGCATGTTCGTTGAGCATTGGGGTTATCGATAGCAAATCCGGAACCCATCAAGCCATCTTTGAAGTCGAGGGTTGCGCCTTCGAGCAATTGCGCACTCATGGGGTCAGTAACCACACGGATATCCCCGAAAAACTCGGACATGTCGTCGGCTTCGGTTTCACTGTCGAAGAACATCTCATAGCTGTACCCGGAACAGCCTCCAGGGCGCACGGCTACTCGAAGGGCCAAATCGATTTCGCCTTCAGCTTCGATCAATTCTTTTACTTTTTCAGCCGCAATGTCCGTCACAGTGATCATGCTCTAACAGCTCCATTTTTCGATATTTCCCATTGTAGCGAACTAACGACGTTGGATCACAGAGGACGCTATTACTACCCTTGTGGTTGTGAGCGAACGATCCGCCGGCGAATCTGAGGTTTTCGCGGTCCTACGCGGGGTCATGGATCCGGAATTAGGCGACAACATTGTCGACCTAGGGATGGTGAGGTCCGCTTATGTCGAGCAGGGAACCGCTCACATCACTATCGCGCTCACAACAGCCGGTTGTCCTTTGCGCGGAACGATAAAGCGGGACTGTGAATCGCGGGTCAGTTCGCTTCCCGATGTTTCAAATGTCCAATTGCATTGGGACGAATTGACCGCGGATGAACGGACACGGGTTATGGAACGTGCCAGGGCGAACGCGCGTGACACGGCCGCTCCAACTCAAATCCCTGCCCGGACCCGAGTGATCGCGATTGCTTCGGGCAAAGGCGGGGTTGGTAAATCTTCGGTGACTGTGAATCTTGCTACTGCGTTGGCCTCTAAAGGATTTACGGTGGGCGTACTCGATGCAGATATTTGGGGGTTCAGTGTTCCGAGAATGTTGGGAATCGATTCCCGGTTGAGTGCCCGGCCTGCCAGTGAAGACGAAGGACGTGGAAAAATTGTTCCTGAGGAACGAAGTGAAGGGTCCGGACTCATCAAGGTTGTTTCGACGGGCCTGATGGTGGAAACAGAAGAGACCGCTCTGATGTGGAGGGGCTTGATGTTGGCAAAGGCGGTTGAACAGTTTCTCCACGACGTGGATTGGGGTGAACTCGATTATTTACTAATCGACATGCCCCCGGGTACCGGCGACGTACAAATGGCGTTAGCCAGATTGCTACCTCAAGCAGAAATGTTGGTAGTGACCACCCCGGCGGTGAGTGCACAAAAAGTCGCCGTGAGGGTTGCCGACATGGCCCGGCGGAGTCACATGCCAGTTCTAGGGGTGGTTGAAAACATGTCGGCGTTCACGGCTCCTGATGGTTCGTCATGGCCGTTCTTCGGTGAAGGTGGAGGGCAACGTCTCGCAGAAGAAATCGGTGCTCCGTTACTAGGGTCCGTTCCACTTGAGACAGCGGTGTCAACCGGTGGCGATACTGGCCAACCTGTTGCGTCTGCGGGAGGTCGCGCTAGCGAGGTGTTTCATGAAATTGCCACTCGTATCGTTGAGGAAATCCTCCCGCCGGTGAACATGGACGACTGCACGGCATCGTCTCTTACCGAGATCCCAGTCGCTCTTCCCAGCGAGTAACGGTTGGACTACGGCGTTGAACCGTGGGGTGGCGGGTGCGCCAACGCTTCTTCGTAGCCGGGTTCGCCTGGCAGAAACACTGAGGGCAAACCATCCGAAGAAACAGAGATAGCCGGCAATATTTCCGGGATTTCTGTTAATGAATCGGCCCAGCGCATGACCTCATCGACCGATTTCATCTCCAACAGGGGCTCGAGGTTGGCGACGGTTGGCATGATCATTTCGAATTTGCCGGCTTCGTGCAGTTCCATCGCCTCTGTCGGGGTGATCCAGCAACTTTCAACGGTTTCTCCCCCATCATGTGCTGGTCGCTGGTCGTGAGGAGAGCGGGCAACAAAAAAACGAGTGTCGAAACGTCTGGAGGGACCTATAGGGGTAATCCAATGGCTGACGTAACGCAGATCGTCGAAGTTCAGTTGCAGTCCTTCGGCACGACACAGATCCACCATTGTGAGGTCGCCCGCATAGACGGCTTCACGATGTCTTTGGAAGCGCTGACGGAGTTGCGGGTCGGCAAGAGACAGTTCGTTGTTGTCGATCCGTGCCAACAGGGCACCCGCCTCTTCGAAGCATTCTCGAATCGCCGCGACCCAATAAGCGAGACCGCCACTCTCGACTTGCAGGCGAGAGGAAGCCTGTTGGTCGTTGAGCCCGACCGAAATTGTCTCGATCTCGTCGGTGACCCGATCTCTCACATCGACCGCGCCCCCTGGGAAGACAAATTGTCCAGGAACAAAGTCGCTCTGTGGGTTTCGTCTGAGCATGAAGGTCTCTAGGCCCTGTTGTCCGTCGCGAACAAGCATGACGGTGGCAGCTATGCGAAGTTCAACTTCCATGCTCAATTGTCGTTGTCTCCCAAAGGACGCTCATCATCATCGGAAGGTCGTTCCTGGTCCCACGAAGGGGGATTCAGGGTTGTCGACGTGGTCGTTATGCGAGAACGGAAACGTCGTCTTATGGCAGCTAAGACACCGACGCGTATTGGCGGTATCAACATCACCAATCCAACCGCATCGGTGAGAAATCCCGGGGTAAGCATCAATGCACCGGCAAACAAGATGACTATGCCAGAGAAAATTTCGTCACTGGGCATTTCACCATTTTGCAAACGTTCCCGAGATCTCCTGAGTAATCCGAGGCCTTGATGTTTGACAAGCCAGGCCCCAACGAGACTGTCAAGGATCAGCAAACTCACGGTGTTCCAGACGCCCACGGCTTGGCCCACTTGAATGATGAATATCAGTTCGAGAATCGGGACAACGATGAACAGAACAAGAAGAACAGCCACTTCTTTGATCATACTGATGACACCGGGGGCGGATCGAACTCGGTCGGACCTATCCTTCTATCGTGCGACCACCGTCAGTTGACGCCCTGTCTAGATCCTTAACGGACGTAGATCTCCCTGCTCCACTTCTAGTGGAGGCAGCGCGTATCGCCATCGCCAACAACGATCCCGAGTCGGCGCGGACCGAGGCACTCAAGCTTCAACGGTCTTTGTTGGGACCCGCGATCAACGCCACCGGCGTACTTCTCCACACCAACCTGGGCCGCGCGCCACTGGAATATCGGCAGCAGGCGCAAGCAACCAACCTCGAATTCGACTTGGCTACCGGGGATCGCGGATCTCGGAACAACCACGCTGCAAGTCTGATCTGCAAACTGACCGGGGCCGAAGCAGCGCTGGTTGTCAACAACTGTTCAGCTGCTGTGACGTTAGTCCTTGCTGCTTTGGCGCGTGATCGCTCAGTCGCGGTCTCACGGGGAGAACTTGTCGAAATCGGCGGAGGGTTCCGGGTACCCGACGTGATGTCGGAGTCCGGGGCACACCTGGTGGAAGTAGGAACTACTAATCGAACACGGGTAGCGGACTACCAAGCTGCTTGCCGGCTTCACGACACAGCTCTTTTGCTCAAAGTTCATCCTTCCAACTACCGGATCAGTGGCTTCACTGAAGAAGCTTCGGTGGCTGAGCTCAGCGCCCTCGGAACGCCTGTGGTCGCTGACCTCGGGTCCGGATTCATTGACGAAGCCTGCCAGTGGTTGCGGGACGGAAAGCCGTCATGGCTGCGTGATGAACCCGCAGCAAAGCAAACACTGGAAGCTGGCGCTGCTTTGGTGACTTTTTCGTGTGACAAGCTTTTCGGCGGTCCCCAAGCCGGCGTAATAGCAGGACGGGCAGACTTGGTCGACGCTTGTTCCAAACATCCCCTGATGCGGGCATTTCGGCCCGGGGCGTTGGTGTTAAGCGCCCTTCAACAGACAGCTCTCGCTTATCTTCGCCGGGATGGGGACTCGATACCCTTCTGGCGGATGGCACAAACCCCGGTTGCTCAACTATTGGCTCGCGCCGATGCCCTATCTGTTGGTCACACGGTAAATACGATGTCGATGACGGGCGGTGGTTCATTGCCCGGAGAGGAGATCCCTTCGGCCGGCGTCCAGTTGGACGGGGATGTCTCAGCGGGACTCCGGGGCGCACCGATACCTGTCATCGCGAGGGTGCGCGATCAAACGACGGTAGTAGACCTACGAACTGTCCACCCCGATGATGACACCCTGGTGGCAAAAGCAATTGTCTCCGTCATTTGATCGATGCATGTAATCGCGACAGCAGGTCATGTCGATCACGGCAAGTCAACTCTGGTCCGGGCGCTCACCGGCACTGACCCAGACCGGCTAGCTGAAGAAAAGGAACGGGGTCTGACCATCGATTTGGGGTTCGCCTTCACTGAACTGTCCTCGGGTCGCAAGCTGTCATTTGTCGACGTGCCTGGACACATTCGGTTTATCAAGAACATGCTCGCGGGTGTTGGAGGGGTGGACGCCTGCCTTTTCGTGGTCGCTGCAACCGAAGGTTGGAAACCTCAATCAGAAGAGCACCTTCGTATTCTTGAACTATTGGGAATCCGTCACGGGGTGATCGCCCTCACCCAGGTTGGGCTTGTTGACGACGAACTCGCGCAACTCGCTCACATGGACGTCGATGAAAGAGTTGAGGGCAGCTTCCTCGAGGACGCCGAGGTGGTCGCTGTTGACAGTCTCAACGGAACCGGCATCGATGCACTGCGAGAAGCGCTCGATCGTCTGACTGAGTCTGCTCCTACGGCAAGTGACACGAAGCGACCTCGCCTGTGGATTGATCGAGCTTTCGCGGCTACCGGCGCCGGCAGTGTCGTGACCGGCACCTTGACGGGAGGCCGCCTGCGAGTAGACGACGAGGTTTCACTTGTACCTGGGGAAGGGAAAGCGCGAATTCGTGCCGTTCAGACGCAAGGCGAGTCGCGGACCAAAATTGATCCCGGACACCGGGTGGCGCTCAACTTGGCAAATGTTGACTATCGGGAACTCGGCCGAGGAATCGCGTTGGTGTTCAACGAGCAATGGCACCGCACCCAGAAATTTGATGCATCGATTCAAATTCTTTCGAGTCTCGGCCATGACGTCTCTCGACGGGGAGCATTCTCTCTATACGTCGGTTCAGGCGAATGGTCCGTCAAGATCCGGGTGTTGGGTCCCGGCCATCTCGCACCGGGCTCTGAGGGGCATATACGGATCTTCTTACCTGAGGAACTCCCACTACTTCCAGGTGACAGGTTCGTCCTGCGAGAATCTGGGAGAGACGAAACCGTCGGGGGTGGTCACGTTCTCGATGTCGACCCCGTAACTCGGGCATCTGAAGCCCGACCTGATCTTTCAGTGGAGCGTGTGATTGCTGAACGCGGATGGGTCACTGTTGACGATCTTGAACGTCTCACTGGGGTGACGACACAGCCGGTATTAGGCCATTGGGTCGCTTCAGTAACCGTGCTCGCGGCTTTGGAGGAGGAAGTTCGTTCGCTGGTGGAACAAGCTGGCCCTGTCGGCTTGGATATGGCCCTTTTGGATGATCGACAGCGATTAGCGGTCAGCAACCTCCAAGACCTCGAAGTCTTTGAGGGCCGCGCACGATCGGTTGACCAAGAAGACATCTTCGTCAATCACCCCGTAGTTGACCTACTCGAGGCCGAGCCCTTCTCGCCAACGCAGCCACCCGATCCGTCAGGTGAAGAGATTCGAGGGTTGTTGCAACGTGGGCTGTTAGTTCAAAACGACGGCGTGCTCTTTGCCGCGTCATCGATTCACAAAGCGGCGATAGTCGTCGCCCATCTCTTGCAAGGCAAGCCCGAAGGGGTCACAGTCGCCGAAATCAGAGATGCTCTCGGTACGACCAGAAAATTTGCTTTGCCTATTTGCGCTGTTCTCGACAACACCGGGGTTACTCGACGCAGGGATGATTTGAGAATTGCGGGTCCGCGGTTGCCTGAACTTTGATTTGCGGGACTCGGAGGTACCAGCGGCTTAAGGCTTCAGGAAACAGCCTCACCGTCGAGAACAAGCAGCATTTGTCTTCGTTCGGCCTCGTTTGCGCCACCCCAAATGCCATGAGGTTCGCGAATGTCAAGGGCATAAGACAGACAGTCTTCTCTGACCGAACATTGGGCACATATGGCCTTGGCTCGCGCTTCTCGGCCTAACTTTTCATCCTTGCGTTCAAATCTGGGCGGTGGAAAGAAAACCGTTGATTGTGGCCCTCGACACGCAGCTTTGTGCTCCCAACTGTCATCAGGCAATGCAGCCATAATTTGCTCCCCCCAATGTGCCTCCGCAGGCAATCTAGGCGCGCGAACATCACGGAGGCAAGAAAAAATCGAAAAACGATTCAATTTTTGAAACTAGGCTCTTGCAGGACTTATTTCCGATTTTCAGGCCGTGATTTGGTTATTTCTGCTCTCCCGGCTGGCGAGTCATAGCTATGTGCGCCGCATCTGTCGATAGTCGATAGCCCCGCCTTCTTCGGGCTCGACTTCCAGTACGAGACCTTCAAGCCCCACGATGCGAGCTGGTTCACCTTCTTTGATGGGCGTTAGCCGATTGACTCGAGCTCGCCATTGGGCATTCTCGTACAGTACGAGCCCATCGGGGGCAAGGTCCGTTGCCGCCTGGGTCATTTCGCCGATCATCCATTCCCTACCCAAGGTGCTCGTGCCGTATCTCGTTCGTATCAGTGCAGGCATGCCCGACATCACGAAGGCAAGGGTTAAGCCGATTCCCCCGCAGAGTGTTAACCAGTTCACAGAATGACTGGCGAAGAGGCGAAGCGAGCCGATGATCAAGAGTGCAATACCAGCCACGGTCCAAAAACGAGGGACTCCAGTTTGAAGATCGATCGCGAACCCGAGCATCGCTACCACCAGGGCCACAAGCGCCCATATGCGGATATCAAGAACTCCCAGCCCATAGCAAGCAAGCAACAAAGAGCCACATCCCACTCCTCCCGCTACGCCGATACCGCCTGTGAAAAAATCGAGGAGCAACATGGACATGCCAACGAGAAGCAACAGATATGCGACCGCTGGACTCGCGACGGTGTGGAACAACTGATCGATGAGCGACAGCTTGTTGAAAGTGACAGTGACATCGCTGGCGACTGAGCGTTGCACTAACCCGCCCTCTTGTTCGATCTCAGTTGAGATTTTCTCGATCAAGTCAACATCTTCCATCGCGAGTAAGAACTCACCAAGGGTGGGTGCCATCACTTGGATGAGGCCGTCGTCCACGGCATCCTGACCCCTGCGCAGTTCATGGGCACCAACTGCCGGGAGAGACTCCGCTGGGGTTTCAAACTCTGCGAAGTTTCCGATTCGACTCCCCGGGGCAATACCTGAATAGTCGGCTGCTTGGACGAGATGTGCTGCTGCACCTTGCGCTGTGGCTCCACTTTGACCTATCCAGGCGCCGACGGGTACCAGCGAGCCCTCTATGTTCTCCAAGAGTTCAAGCATTTCCGGTTGGTTCGAGGCACTTCCGGGGCTGTTGACCTGTAAAACGATGGCAAGTGCCCAGTGGCGTTGCGCGTCTTCAAGTTGCGAGTCGATGTAGTCAATTTCGATGGGGTCTAAGAGCCCACTTACTTCGATGATGCGGATCTCTCGGGCATGCTCGTGGCCCGTATGTGATGCAGCCGGCGAACCGAAAAACACTGTCGTACCGACACAGGCGATCATTAAAGCCGCGGCGACGCGATACGTGCGCTTCAATTTGGTCAAAGGTTTACCCATCAGCCGGTCCATGGTTGTCCCGCCAAGACTACAGAGCGGGTGTCTGTCTCCCATTCTCTCGAATGTTGACGGCGGGGCACCTCGCTATCCGGTTACATGCGACTAGCCTCGGGGGCGATGACTACTGTCCTTCTGGCAAGTGACGCGGACTGGCTGATCGAAGAGGTGCGCTCTGCGCTTAGCGATCCTGGGACCATTGTCAATTTGGTGCGCGCGGGTGCCGATGTCCGTGAGGCCGTGTCTACTCAAGCACCGGATTTGGTCATTCTCGATTTACAGATCGGCAACATGGGCGGGATGGCGACATCCATGGATCTTCGCCTCGAAATCGGCGCGGGGAGAGTCGCGTCGGTGCCGATTTTGATGCTCTTAGATCGTGCCGCAGATGTTTACTTGGCTCAACAAGCTGGAGCCCAAGGGTGGCTGGTAAAGCCACTGGACGCGTTTCGCTTAAAGATGGCCGCGGTGCAGCTACTGTCAGGTGAGGATATGCGTGACGACATAGTCAATGACTCAGGGGCGTCACTGGACGACGACTCCGCGGATCTAGCTGGAGTCGAAACCGACGAGGCTGAACAAGTTCACCCCGAAGAGACTCCTCAGGTTACTTAACGCCGGTTGTGGGTTGTCGATGAAGCCTGCGGAATCATGATGTATTTGCGGTAGCGTCGGGAACTCCAGAATGTTATGACGGGCAGTGGCGCAGGTTGGTAGCGCGCTTCGTTCGGGACGAAGAGGTCGTGGGTTCAAATCCCGCCTGCCCGACCAGAAAGCGTCAACTGATTATTGCAATCAGGTCGCCGGGTTTCAGGTATACGGGGAGGGTGAAGTGATCGATCCAACAGGTCGGGTGATGATGATTAGTGGCGCGAACCGCGGCATTGGAGCTGCTCTAGCTCAACAATTTCATTCCGACGGTTGGATTGTGAGTCTCGGCGCGCGAAATATTGGCGATCTGCGGTCATCGATCCAGGGGTGGGCGGATCAAGATGTCTCCTGTCACGAGTACGACGCTCTGGACCCGGCGAGCGGCGATGCGTGGGTGAACGCGACCATGGATCTACACGGACGTGTAGATGGTTTGACCAATAATGCCGGGATCGGCCACATGGAGTCGTTAGCTGATCTTTCCGAAGATGTTCTGGACGAAATGTGGGCAGTGAACGTCAAGGGTCCATTGCATCTAATCCGGCAGGCCCTTCCCTTGTTGGCGGCTTCGGGTGAAGGACGAATTGTAAATGTCGTCTCGCTGTCCGGGAAGAGAGTGAAAGGAACGTTTGCGCCCGGATATGCGATGAGTAAACACGCGTTTTTGGCTCTGCATCACGCTGTCCGCCACGCGACGTTCGACGACGGTATTCGTGTCACTGCCATTTGTCCGGGTTATGTGGAGACCGATATGACGTCAAGTTTTGGGGTGGATCCGGCAATCATGATTCAACCCGAGGATCTGGCTGAGACGGTGGCGACGGTCGTTCGGCTACCCAACACCGCGACCGTCGCTGAAGTTTTGATGACATGTGAGCCGGAGGTTTTGGGATAATCGCAACAATGAACATTGCGGAGCTCCTACAACAGAACCCCAGGCCTAGCGATGTCGCGTTAATTGATCGCTCCAAAGAACCAGTTCGGGAAGTCTCGGTTGCGGAGATAACACACCAAGTCCACGTGTTCGCTCAAGCTCTTGTTGATCTGGGTTTACCTCCCGGTTCTCGCGTCGGGCTGCTGGCAGGCAACCTTGGTGAGTACTACACAGTGATGTTTGGAGCTCCAGCTGCGGGGATGGTGTTTGTCCCACTCAATACCAGGCTGCCTGAGTCCGCTTTGTTGTACATAATTCAAGACGCAGACCTGAAGTTGCTCGTAACTGATGATGCGCACGCGGCGTTGCAGTCGGAAGTACCGAAAGTTGTCATCGGTTCAACGCAGTGGGACCAGATGATGAACGGAGAGCCCGCAGAGAAGGCTGTCGATGTTCTTCCTAATGACGTGGCCATTCAGATCTACACGTCGGGTTCGACTGGAAAGCCGAAGGGGGTTTTGTTGTCACATGAGAATGTGACCTTCACTGTGCTCGAATATGGTGGTGCGCTCCCCGGTGAAGTGATGTTGGTGTCAGCGCCGCTGTACCACAAGAACGCTTCCATGGCATCGAAGCTTGCCTTTGCCAGCGGAGGGAGGGTGGTCCTACTTCCTCAATTCGCGGCAAGCGAATACCTTCAAGCCATCACCGAACACAAGGTGACCATGTGTTCGGGTGTGCCAACTATGTATGCGTTGGTGACGGCTGAATTGCAGAAGGCGCCTGAGCGCCACGATCTTTCGTCGGTGCAGCGCGTCCTGATCGGTTCTGCGCCTCTAACCGAGGCTCTGTTCGACGATGTCCAGAGGCTTTTCCCTCATGCTTTGGTTACCAACGGCTACGGAACGACAGAAGCGGTTCTGGAGTTTGGACCGCACCCTCAAAGTCTTCCAAGACCAAAAATCTCTCTCGGTTGTGAACATCCGAGTGTGCAATTGAAGTTGGTTGATCCGGACAGTGGAGCAGAATCCGACTATGGCGAGTTGTGGGTCAAATCCAAGGGTGTGATGCTCGGTTATCACGGGCTGCCAGAAGCGAACGCCCAACGGCTAACCGATGGGTGGTATCACACCGGTGATTTGATGCGACGCGATGACGAAGGCTGGTATTTCTTTGTTGGGCGCGTCGACGACATGTTCGTTTGCGCGGGCGAGAACATTTATCCCGACTCCGTTTAGCAAATGCTGGAACGACACCCAGCGGTGCATCAAGCAGTTGTCGTTCCAGTTACGGATGAACTGAAGGGTCAACTGCCCACGGCCTTCATACGCAGTGAAGCCGGCATCCACATAACTGTCGACGACGTTAAACAGTACGCTCTGAGGAACGGCCCGGCCTACGCCCACCCTCGCCACGTCTGGTTCGTTGATGAGATACCGCTGGCTTCGACCGCCAAAATCGATCGAGCGGAACTCACCAGAAATGCTGAAGAATTAGTGAGATCGGACACGGAGGCTCAATGAAAGCGATTGTCTTTGACGAACATGGTCCGATCGACGTACTCGAGTATCGGGACATCGACGAGCCGCCCTTGCAGCCGGGCCAAGTTCGTGTTGCAGTGCGTTCATGTTCATTGAACTATCACGACGTTTTCACCCGTCAAGGAATGCCGGGGATCAAGGTTCCATTGCCCGGGATCCCTGGCTGTGACTGTGCGGGAGTGGTAGCTGAACTGGCAGACGACGTGCAGGGTTGGGGCCTAGGTGACCGAGTTCTCGTCGACCCTGTTCGATACGAGGACGGGAAGTTATGGATGATTGGCGACACCCTGTGGGGGGCGTACGCGGAATATGTGGTTGTGACCGCCGAACAGTTGATTTCGCTTCCCGAAGAGGTGTCGTTCGATGACGCCGCATGCCTTCCGGTCGCTTACGGCACCGCACATCGGATGATGTTGACTCGAGGAGAAGTCACTGGCGATGATTCTGTTCTGATCTTGGGTGCAAGCGGAGGAGTAGGGACCAGCGCACTGTTGCTGGCGAAAATGTGTGGTGCTTCAGTGATCGCTGCCGCGGGGACTGACGAGAAATGCGAGCAATTAAAGGCGTTAGGGGCCGATGAAACAATCAATTACAGCACCACGGACTTCGTGAAGTATTGCCGTGAGAACACAGGAAGTCTCTTCGGTGGCGGCGGATACGACGTGGTGGTGAATTTCACCGGGGGGGACACATGGGCAAAGTCCCTCAAGTGCGTCAAACTCGGCGGCAGAGTCCTCACGTGCGGCGCGACCGCAGGTTTCGATCCGCCGACTGACTTACGATTCATTTGGACTGCGGAAATGGACATCCGGGGGTCTAATGGGTGGCAACGCAGCGATCTTGATCAGCTGCTTCACTTGACGAGAGTCGGGGAGTTCTCTCCCGTAATCGACTCGCGGGTCGCTCTCAAAGAAGGCATCGCTGCGCATCGAGCCCTCGAAGAACGCAGGTTCTTCGGGAAAATCGTGATCAATGCCGATGCCACAATCTGAATCAAATTTATGAAATTAGACGCGGAACTCTTTCGGTCTGATGTGAGTAGGGGAACTCATCTGCAAATCCTGCCAAGAATTTGAACATTTCTGGGTCGTCGCAATCATCAGCTAGTTCTTGGGGGAAGAGGTTCTTGATGTCGTCTTGGGGTAGCACCATGTAGTGCCGGAAATAGTTGGCGATCGACAACCTCATGCCTTCGGTCAAACGAGGGAAAGCCCCGTGCCATGTAGCGCCGTGGAAAACGATGAGGGATCCGGCTGGGGCTTCCACTGGTACAGCCAACTCAACCGCCTCGGGGAATCGCGGTGGCTCCATGCGACGGTGGGATCCCGGGACGTACGCCATCGCTCCCCCGTCTCGGCTGTAGTCGGTGATGCACCAGTTGGTGTTAGCGGTCAGCGCATTGCGCCCCCATGGGCGCGGTACCGCCATTTGGTCACAGTGCAACCCCAGGTTGCGTCCATACCCAAATTCTCCCTGCCACTTGATAAACGCGTTGTGACTGCTAAAGCGCGTGGCGTTTTGGCCTATCAGGTGACGGATCAGTGCCACGGCTACCGGGTTGATGGCGAGATTGCGGAACAGGCGATTTCGTGCACAGAGTTGTTGGACCAAGAATTGGGTTGGTTCGCCGTGATCTCCACTGAAGCGCGCTAGCACGTTCTCATCAGCACTCATCGTGAGTGGAGCCTCCGGGCCTTTATTAAGAGAGAAGCCACATCCGACTATTTCTTCAGCTTCGAGCAGCAACTGTTCACCGATGGCTCGAATAGTCTCCGGTTCGATTCCGGTTTTTTCGGGCGGGACGACACACAGGCCGTCCACTTCGAGCTGCAGAACAAATGGCTCAAGTTCAAGTTCTTGAATTTGTGAACTCAACCGGGTTTGCAGTGGCGTTGTCTCCATGGAACGAAACTAGCTTGTTCTGCTCACCGGTCGCTCCCTGGTCCTAAGGATCAAGAAGAACCGATAGCACGCTTCCGCCTTCAACTACGTCACCGGGTGCAACGTGGAGGGCGGCGATTCGGACTGCTCCGGGTCGAAAGATCACGTCGCCGTGTTTAACAACGCCGGTGGAGGTCATCCCGAGAGACAACTGCCACGATCGAACGGACGACTCGGTGAGCGGGGTGACGTGATGATCAACGGTGAGATCAGTGGGGTCGCCCGTCTCAGCTTCGTCGGCCACGTGGCCAAAATTCACCAGATTTCGCTCCAGTTGAGCGACATCGGCACCGTCGCTGACTTTGTACGCGATATCTCGATGCATCGGTAGTGACCCCTTCATCAAAATGACGGGTTTGTGGTCTACGGCGTACAGCGCAGTTCCGAACTCAATTAGGTCGCCCGGTTTGGGGAGCCAAGTGATGGTCCCCACCGCAGCGTTGCTGAGTCGTTGGGACGGCCCTTCAACAACAATGTCCTGAATCACCTTCGATGGTTGGTCTTGGCTCGTGCTGGGCGTTATGACTCTGCTGGAAACGGGCGTCGCCACCTCCGGGGGGTCAGGCTTTTTGGGTGTTCCTGAAATTCCGATGATGATGACAACAACACAGGCGATACTCAACAGCAGTACAACGATCGCGGTCAGGGTATTTCTCATCTGTAGTCGCACCCGGTGATGTGGTTCAAGGCCTACAAGACTAGGGGTAAATCACCGTTGGCACAGTTCCGCTGCTTCATGCCCCGAACCGGAATGGCGGCGGTTGTTGATTTTGGGATCTAACGTCAGATTGTGCATTTAAGCGAACTTCAGAATCTGATGGAAGAGACGTACGGTTTGCGCGACAGCGAACGTGGTCTTGCAGCCACGGTCGCTTGGCTCACCGAAGAGTTGGGTGAGCTGGCGCAGGCGGTGAGAAAGGGTGGCCGCGAGGAACAACTTCACGAGTTGGGTGACGTTCTCGCCTGGTTGGCTTCTCTCGCTGTGCAGCTCGATCTATCGCTCGAGGAGGCGGTTTCTCGCTATGGCAACGGTTGCCCAAGATGCGGACTGCGCCCATGTAACTGCCCGAACCTGTCCATGAAAGATTAGGAAAATCGACTCTGGAGGGCAGTCTCTGCGATCTGCACCGCGTTGAGGGCCGCTCCCTTCCGCAAATTGTCTCCAACAATAAACATTGCCAGTCCATGTTCCACCGTGGGGTCGCGACGAATCCGACCCACAAATGAAGGGTCCTGACCTACCGCCACAAGCGGTGTAGGAACATCAGCCAGCACAACACCTTCTGCTTGACCCAGAAGCTCGACGGCGCGTTCCGGCGTGATTTTCGACCTGAAGCGCAGATTGAGGGCCAATGAGTGACCGGTAAACACCGGGACTCTTACGCAGGTACCAGATACGTCTAGATCAGGGATGTCAAGAATCTTCCGGCTTTCGTTACGGAGCTTCTGTTCTTCATCGGTTTCACCGGTTCCATCGGACACGAAATCACCTGCATGAGCGAGGACATTATGGGCGATGGGCTGGGCAAACGACGATGACACTGTGTGCTGCACCGCTGTTTCGCTGTAGGTCAATCCTTCCGCTCCTTCTACCGTTGCCCGCAGTTGTTCAGCTAATTCCGCTACTCCTGCAAGACCGGCCCCGGAAACCGCCTGGTACGTGGAGGCAATCATCCCCTCCAATTGAGCTTCAACGTGCAAAGGAGCGAGTACCGGCATCGCGGCCATAGTTGTGCAGTTCGGGTTCGCGATAATGCCCTTGGGGGTGTTCATCACCTCTCTACCATTTACTTCCGGGACGACAAGCGGCACTTCTGGGTCCATGCGCCACGCGGAAGAATTATCAATCACCAGCGCGCCTTGGGAAGCTACTTTTTCAGCCAATTCAAGTGACGTTGTTTTGCCCGCTGAAAAGAGGACCAGGTCCATACCGCTGAACTCGGCCGTGCTGGCGTCTTCGACAACGATGTTGTCGCCATTCCATTGAATGCTGGTACCCGCCGAACGGGAAGAGGCGAACAGGCGCATCTCCTCTATCGGGAAAGCGCGTTCGATGAGAATGCTTCGTATCACTCCACCAACTTGGCCGGTTGCTCCGACGATCCCTACCCGCATATGTTCCGAGGTTACCGAGGCTCGCGCATTACACCAGCGCGAATATCGGAGGCTTGTCAGTCCAGGCCGTACGCGGTGTGGAGCGCTGCGGTGGCTCGATCCACATCTTCTTCAGCTATGACGCAGCTGATGCGGATGGGAGAGGTGGCGATCATCTCGATATTGACATCATTTTCCGCGAGGGTTTCGAACATTGTCGCCGCGACCCCTGGGTTTGACGCCATTCCGGCACCCACGACCGACACACGGCCGAGTTGGACATCTGCCATGACACCCGAAAAACCCAAACTTTCTGCAAGGCTTTCGCAGGTCGAGGTGGCAACTTCCACATCTTCCAAGGGCACAGTGAACGAAATATCGGTGCGATCACTCTCACTGACGTTTTGCACGATCATGTCAACGTTGATGGCCGCGTCCGCGAGGGTGCGGAAAACCTTGGCAGCGAGTCCAGGTTCGTCTCGAACACCGCTCAGGGTCACTTTGGCCTGACTGGTGTCGGGCACTATCCCTTTAATGATTGCTCTTTCCATATCAGGGGCCTCCTCAAGCACCCACGTCCCGGGTTCCCAGGTAAAGGCTGAACGGACGTGCAGTGGAACACCAAACGCTCGCGCCACTTCGACCGAGCGCATAACCGGTTTGGGGCAACCCACCGCCGTCATTTCCAGTAATTCGTCAAAAGAAATCGATTCCATTCGTTTCGCAGTCGGACAGACTCTCGGATCCGTTGTGAAAACGCCCGAAACATCGGTGTAGAGCTCACACGCATCGGCTCCGAGGCCATGGGCGAGCGCAACTGCTGTGGTATCTGAGCCACCTCGACCCAGAAAGGTGACGTTGTTATCGGTTGACATGCCCTGCGCGCCCGCTACGACCGCTACTCGTCCCTTCTCCACGGAGTCAAGCACTCTGTGGGGATCGACGGACAAAATCCTTGCGCTGCCATGGTTGTCATCGGTCTCGAATCCCGCCTGACTTCCCGTGAAGGAATCTGCGGGAACCCCTGCGGCATCGAGAGCCATGCACATGAGCGCTATCGACTTGCGCTCTCCTGCGGTGATGAGCATGTCCATTTCTCGTCCGGGAGGCTGTTCATTGACTTCGTCTGCGAGACGAAGTAATGCATCGGTCTCTTTGCCCATGGCACTCACGACCAAAACAACATCATTCCCGCGGCTTCGCGTCCGCTTGACGTGATCAGCTACTTCTCGCATGCGGTCAGCGTCAGCGACAGAGGTGCCTCCGAATTTTTGAACAACGAGTGCCACAAGATTTGAGGGTACCTCTCAAGCACCCGTAAGTCGTAGGTGATTTACAGTGTTGTCCGTCTGGGCTTCGGGCCTCAACGTTGCTACCTTCATTGGCGGAGACCGTCGGCTAAGGAATTGTCGATCTAGTTATGGGTAAGAACAAGCGTGAACGCCAACGAGCGCATCGTCTGGCTCAAGTAGAAGCAAGCGAACGAGCGATGAAGAGTTCTAAACGAACCAAAGTCGCGATCCGCTGGGCCGCGATCGCGGCAGCCGTGGTGTTGGTTGCGTTCTTGTGGAGTTTGACTGGTGGAGGAAGCGACGACAAAACGTCAAGTGATGTCGCTTCGATCGGCGCTGAAGCTCTCGGATTAGAGGGCTGTCCACCAGTAGATGGTTCATCAGAACGTCGCTTCCAGTTCGAGACACCACCCAAACTGTGCATCGATACTGGTCAGTTGTACGCAGCGAAATTTGTCACTGACCTCGGGGAGTTCACCGTTGTTCTCGATCCGACAATGGACGCTCGAAGCGTGAACAATTTCATTTTCCTTGCTCGTCATGGAGCATACGATGGAACGATTTTTCATCGAGTCATCAACCAGTTCGTCATTCAGGGCGGTGACGTTGAAGGTTTGAACGGTAGAGGCGGACCGGGCTACAAATTCACAGGCGCCTACGGGCCCGAAGAGGGCTACCTTGTGGGTTCTTTGGCGATGGCCAATCAGGGCACGCCAAACACCAACGGGTCCCAGTTTTTCATTGTGACTGGTCCATTCGGGGCCGCTTTGGACTCAAACTATTCGCTGATGGGTCATGTGATAGCCGGTCTTGACGTGGCTCTAGCAATCCAAGAGGTTGAAACTGATGCAGGGGACCTACCTTCGAATCCCGTGTCAATCGCCTCTATATCCGTTTCCGAGGCGAGTTCGCTGCAGATCGACACGTACAAGGATTTGACCGAATAGGCATTCCGCTTTGAGTAAGACGGCCACTAATGCGTATGCTCACCAGTATGCGCGGGGACACCTTGACCGGACCAGTTGAGCCGGACGCCAGTATCTGGACCTTTCCGCCTGCCCACACTGCCGATGAAAATGGGCTAGTGGGGGCAGGTGCAGACTTAGAACCAGGCACCCTGCTCTCTGCCTACGGTTCAGGGCTTTTCCCGATGCCGCTGGGCGACACCTTAGGTTGGTGGTCTCCTGACCCAAGAGGTGTACTCCCTCTTTCGTATCTACGAGTAGGTAGATCGCTTCGTCGAGCATGTCGTGATTTCGATATCCGAGTGGACCACGCTTTCGACCAGGTAATCGACGCGTGCGCAAGCCCGGTGCGCCCACACGGGTGGATCGACGCGAACATACGTGAGGCTTATTTGGAACTCCATCGTCTCGGCTGGGCACACAGTGTGGAGACGTGGCAAGACGATGAGTTGGTGGGTGGCCTCTATGGGGTCGCCATAGGGGCCTTCTTCGCGGGCGAATCGATGTTTCATTCCGTCCCCAATGCCTCAAAGGTTGCTCTCGTCGCGCTAGTTGACGCTATGAAAGTAACCGGCGGTGCACTGATCGATGTCCAATGGAACACTCCTCATCTCGAAAGTCTGGGGGCGGTTGAAATCGGTCGCGACGACTACTTGGAACTGTTGAGGGAAGCAGTCGATCGACCACTTGCCGAGGTCTGGGCTCGGCCGATGAATTTCACTTTGCTTGACGATTGAGCGCTTGCGTTAGACCCTAGGCTCAACTCAGAGCGAGGAGTCCGTGTGACTGACGCACCTAAATCTCAAAGGGATCGTCCGTGGGTGATGCGTACCTATTCGGGTCACAGCACGGCAGAAGCTTCCAACGAGTTGTACCGGAGCAACCTAGCGAAGGGCCAGACCGGCCTTTCGGTGGCATTCGACCTTCCCACCCAAACCGGCTATGACCCGGATCATCCTCTCGCCAACGGAGAGGTTGGCAAGGTGGGTGTTCCGATCTATCACCTTGGTCAAATGACTACGTTGCTTGATCAAATCCCTCTTGAGCAAATGAACACCTCGATGACCATCAACGCGACTGCTGCTTGGTTACTCGGTCTGTACATCGCGAATGCAGAAGACCAGGGAATCGCTTCGGAAATGTTGAGGGGGACGACACAAAACGACATAGTCAAGGAATACCTGAGTCGGGGGACCTATATTTTCCCGCCGGAAGCAAGTAAACGGCTCATCGTCGACATGGTTGCTTACTGCTCGCAACATGTTCCGCTATGGAACCCAATCAATATATGTAGCTATCACCTCCAAGAGGCCGGGGCGACACCAGTCCAAGAAATCGCGTATTCATTGGCCAACGCGATCGATGTCCTCGATGCGGTTCGAGATTCCGGTCAAGTGTCTGAAGATGAATTCCCTCAAGTGGTCGGGAGCATTTCCTTTTTTGTGAACTCCGGGATCAGGTTCGTTGAGGAAGTGTGCAAAATGAGGGCTTTCACCCAGATGTGGGACGACATCTGCGAGAGTCGCTACAACGTTGACGACCCGAAACTTCGACGATTCCGATATGGGGTGCAGGTCAACTCGCTTGGTTTAACGGAAGCACAACCGGAAAACAATGTTCAACGAATCATCCTCGAAGCACTGGGGGTCACGTTGTCGAAAAGAGCGAGGGCTCGTTCGATCCAGTTGCCCGCGTGGAACGAAGCCCTTGGTCTACCAAGGCCTTGGGATCAACAATGGTCGTTGCGGATGCAGCAAGTTCTTGCTTTGGAAACTGATCTGCTCGAGTACGACGACATTTTCGATGGCTCGCACGTCATTGAGGCTCGGACCACCGAGCTCGTGGACGCCGCAAACGTGGAATTGGCCGATGTCTTGGAATTAGGCGGGGCTTTCGCCGCCATCAACGAGCTCAAGCAACGATTAGTCACGAGCCACACCGAACGTGTGCGCAAAATCGAATCGGCGGAGTTGACCGTCGTTGGTGTGAACGCGTTTGAAGAAACTGCCGACTCTCCGCTTGGGGGTGATGGGAGTTTCATGAAGGTCGATCCACAGGTCGAATCTGAAATGGTCGCGGAAATAGCATCTTGGCGGTCGTCTCGTTCTCAAGAGTCGGTGGACGTGGCTCTTCAGCGGTTGCGGGATGCTGCTCAGGGCGACGAAAACATCATGCCCTCAACCATTGCGGCGGCTAGGGCCGGGGTAACCACGGGAGAATGGACCCAAGTACTTCGTGAGGTATTCGGCGAATATCGCGGACCCACCGGCGTTCACGGTGTTCCGGGCGACTCTTCAGGCCTAAAGGAAGTGGCGAAGCGTTCACGCGAGCTCACAGGTGGTCCTCCGCGGCTCTTGGTAGCGAAGCCAGGTCTCGATGGCCATTCGAACGGAGCCGAGCAGATCGCCGTTGCAGCCAGGAACGCAGGCATGGAAGTCGTCTACGAAGGCATACGTGTGACACCGGATCACGTCGCGGCGACGGCAAGAGACGAAGACGTTGATGTCATCGGCTTATCGATCTTGTCCGGCAGCCATCTCCAGTTAGTGCCTTCTGTTGTAGATGTATTAAGAGAAGAAGGGGTTACAGCCCCAGTGATCGTTGGCGGGATCATTCCTGAAGAAGATCGGAACGGGTTAATTGAAGCTGGGGTGTCTCGCATCTATACACCTAAGGATTACGAATTGACTCAGATAATGCACGACGTCGTCGACTTGGTCCAAATGGAACGCGAGGGACGAAACGGTTGATCCGGCCTAAGGGTCAGTCAACCAATGGGACTCTGCGTCCGGGATGCTTTGGTTGTCGGCACCTAGATCGCGACCTGTCCACCGAACCTCACCTGGTGTTCGCGATAGTTGAGCAATGAGTGCTTGCATCACAAGACCATCGACCTCAACCAGTGAGCCTCTTTCAGCCACGTGCGGGTCCCCTGAAATTTCTCCTACATTGAGAACCGGCGCCGCCGCGGCTTCCGCCGCGTCGAAACTTTGCAAAGCTTCAGCGCTCGTGCGTTGCTTAACCCACTCAGCCATCAGATTGTCTACTTCGTCTCGATGAGCGATTCGTCCGTCGAATGTTTGAAACCTTTCGTCATCGGCTACACCGATGAGTTCCATGACCCGTTGAGCAACCGAGTCACTTGAGGTACTCACTGCAATCCAGCCCCCGTCAGCAGCCTGGTAGGTGCCCCGGGGCACGCTATATGCGATGCCGGACCCCAGTCGTGGCTGCAAATACCCTTCGGTGTGCCAAGCCGAAATCAGTGGCCCCAACACTTGAATCATCGTTTCCAAAAGGTTCACGTCAACGGTCTGACCGCCACCGGCATGCACGGCGACCATCGTTGCGAACGCAGCTGCTAAACCGGCGAGTTCGTCTGTTAATGCGATAGGTGGCAGCAAAGGAGCGCCTTCGGCCTCCCCATTCATTGACGCGAACCCGCTCATGGCTTCCGCCAACGTCGCAAAACCCGCGCGGTCACGGTAGGGACCGCTTTGCCCAAAGCCGGTCACCCGTGTGATGGTTAACTTTGGGTTTGCTTCAAAGAGTTCGTCGGGAACCAGCCCGAGAGCTTCGAGCTTGCCTGGTCTGAGATTCTCGACGAGAACATCAGCGACACTGAGCATTCGTTTCATTGTTGCTAGGTCGTCGGCGTTTCGCAGATCCAACGTGATGGCACGTTTGCCTCGGTTCGCTAGCTTCCACCAAAGTGTCGCGCCGTCTGTGTCCCGCCATCCGATGTTGCGCGCGGTGTCTCCCGATGGGCGTTCTACTTTCACAACATCGGCACCAAAATCAGCCAAATAACGTGCGCAGTGGGGACCTGCGAACACCGTCGACAGGTCGACGACCTTCAGGTCGACGAGCGGGAGATCGCTGTTGTTCACATGAAGATCCTGCCACGATAAGGAGAAGTTCACTCGGTGTGGGACTATGAATAGGTCTCTCTTTGGGTACTAAGGCGTCTGTATGACCGTTTCAAACACAATTCCGTTTCACCTTCAAGGCAACTACGCGCCTGTTGAGGACGAGATCAGTTCCGGCGAACTTGAGATCCGAGGGTCGATACCCAGCGAACTCAACGGCCGCTACTTTCGCAACGGGGCAAACCCGATAACGGGCGAGTCAGCGCACTGGTTTCTCGGAGACGGAATGATCCACGGCGTCAGGCTGCGAGAAGGTAAGGCAGAGTGGTATCGGAATCGGTGGGTGAAAACACCGTTCTACGAGGACCCGGCGAAGCCGGTAATCGATCTTGAGAACCTTGACTTCAGTAGTGAAAATTCCAAAGCCAACACTCACGTCGTGTATCACGCGGGCCGCATCCTATGTTTAGAAGAAGGCCACGTTCCGTGGGAAATCTCTGACGAGCTAGAGACTTTGGGACCATGTTCGTTCGATGGTCGACTTGATGGCTCTTTCACAGCTCATCCAAAGATCTGTCCGACAACCGGAGAGATGTTGGCTTTCGGATACAGCTGGCAACCTCCCTACCTAACTTTTTTGGGGATCTCTGAAGTGGGTGAATTAGTACAACGGCGAGACATTGACATACCGGCACCTGTGATGATGCACGACTTCAACATCACAGCCAAGCGCGTCGTTTTTATGGACTTGCCCGTTGTATTTGATCTTGATGTCGCTCTCGCCGGTGGCATGCCTTTTTCGTTTCAAAGAGACAACGGGGCGCGGCTCGGAGTAATGAACCGCGACAATGAAAACGGTGACGTTCAATGGTCAGAAATCGATCCGTGTTACGTCTTCCATCCGCTGAACAGCTACGACATCGGGGACAGGGTGATCGTTGATGTGGCCCGATACCCAAGTATGTGGGAAGCGGGAAGCGGGCAATTCACCACCACAGCAGAGTTGTGGCGGTGGGATATAGATACCGTTTCAGGTGACGTAAGTGAAACCCAGCTTGATGATCGCCCAATTGAATTCGGTCGCGTCGCCGACAGCAGAGTCGGGCTCCAATACAAGTTTGGATACGCGGTGAGTCTCGATCTCTCAGAGAAAACCGCCAAATCTAATGGTGGGAGGTTGCTCAAATACAATCTTGAGGAAGGCCAGTCTGAAATTTGGGAGTTCGGCGACGGTAACGATCCCGGAGAGTTCGTTTTCGTCGAACGGCCCAACGCCGAAGCCGAAGATGACGGATGGCTCCTCGGCTACGTGTACAACAGAATTGAAGACAGGAGCGCCTTGGTGGTGCTTGATGCTTCCTCACCTGGCGGTGATCCCTTAGCGGAAGTATTGCTCCCCCGACGCGTTCCTTTTGGTTTTCATGGGTCTTGGATCTGGGATGACCGATGAATCAACCGGCAGTGATTTCAACTGTGAAGGACTGATCAATAAGATCTGTGTGACCAACTAGTTGTTTCGTTCCACCAACGCCCACTAAATCTCCAATTGGACCTCAACGGGCCATCATTTAACGACGTTGGTTGTGGCCACAACACTTCGAGGGCTGCGGCGAGCGCCGCAGCTTCTTCGTCGGTGGGAGCGGGCCGGATTGTGCCTACGATCGGGAAACTCACAGCGGAACGTTCCCGTGTTTCCGTTTCGGCAGTTCCTCTCGCTTGCTTTCAATCATGCGGAAGGCCGCAACAACTTTTTGTCGCGTTTCCCCGGGATCAATCACGGCGTCGACGATTCCACGCTCAGCGGCGACGTAAGGGTTCGCGTACTTTTCGGTGTAGTCGTCAACAAGTTCCGCTTTCCGCGCGTCAGGGTCAGCGGCTTGCTGTAGCTCCCGTCGATTGAGAATTTCCACCGCCCCTTGTGGCCCCATGACGGCGAGTTCAGCGGTTGGCCATGCAAACGACACGTCGCAGCCAACGGACTTGGAGTCCATCACCACGTATGCGCCGCCGTAGGCTTTGCGAGTTATGACTTGGACACGCGGAACGGTGGCTTCGCAATAGGCATACAAAAGCTTTGCTCCATGGCGGATTATTCCTCCATGTTCTTGGTCGACTCCCGGCAAGAAACCCGGAACATCAACGAAAGTCAGCAATGGCAGATTGAACGCGTCACAGAAACGAACAAATCGAGCAGCCTTCTCAGAAGACTCGATGTCAAGTACGCCGGCCATCACCATCGGCTGGTTACCAACGATGCCGACTGATCGACCGTCTACGCGACCAAAACCACACACGATCGACCCTGCCCAGCCAGCGTGATATTCGAGGAATTCGCGGTCATCGACCACCTCAGCTATGACCGCCTTCATGTCATAGGGAACATTCGGGCTATCAGGCAGGATTTCCCGGAGTTCAGGACAGTCGCGATCAGGGTCGTCCCCGTCTGTGAGGATCGGAGCGGTATCCAGGTTGTTGGATGGAAGGAACGAGAGCAGATATTTCACGTCATCTAGAACACTTTGCTCATCTGCGCCGACGAATGACGCGACACCGGACTTCGTGCTGTGCGAGCCGGCACCGCCGAGCTCTTCTAGGGTTACTTCTTCTCCAGTAACGGTCTTGACGACATCGGGGCCGGTAATGAACATGTGGCTGCTGTCGCGGACCATGAATATGAAGTCGGTCATGGCCGGCGAGTAGACCGCGCCGCCGGCACAGGGACCCAGGATCACGCTGATTTGGGGAATGACGCCCGAAGCTTGCACATTACGGCGAAAGATCCCGCCATAACCGGCCAGTGAGACGACTCCCTCCTGGATGCGCGCTCCTGCTCCGTCGTTCAGTCCGATCATCGGAGCGCCCACTGATTCAGCTAAATCCATGATCTTGTGCATTTTCTCGGCGAACACTTCGCCGAGGGCTCCACCGAAAACTGTGAAATCCTGACTCGCCACAAACACTTTCCGTCCATCTATGGTGCCCCATCCCGTGATGATGCCATCGGTGTAGGGGCGTTCATCAAGACCGACATCGTGCGCTCTATGGCGGGCCAACATGTCGAACTCGTGAAAGGAACCCTCATCAAGGAGGTACTCGATGCGTTCGCGCGCGAGCATCTTTCCTTTTTCATGCTGGCGAGCGACAGCTCGTTCTGTGCCCGCGTTTAAGGCCGCTTGGCGACGTTCTTCGAGATCATTCAATCGTTCGGACATGCTGGGGTTTGCCACAACATCTGAGCGTAGCCTCCAACTGCTGCGCGACCCATGTCACTGTGGCGCGAGTGTGCGTAACAGGTCCATCCGGCTGCCTCCAGGCGATACACCTGGCTTCAAGCTGGTTGATTGAGTTCAATCATGTTGCCCGACGGGTCGAAAAAGAAGGTTTGACGTGCAGTTGTCCCTGGAAGCGCCTTGGGGTCCTTCACTTCGACACCCTTTTCGCGCAGTTCCGCCACCGTCGCTTCAATATCCTCTACCCGGAATGCCCAATGTTGACCTTTGGGCGGCTGCCAGCCCTCGACTTCTATGAGATGTACCTCGCCGCCGCCCGGGGTTTGCAACCACCGGCCGTTGAATGGAAAGTCAGGGCGTTCAAGGGTCTTCATGCCAAGCACTTCGGTGTAGAACGGTGCGGTGGTTTCAACATCAGCGCAATTGATCGATACATGATGAACGGGTCCGAGTTCCATAACGTCATCCTAGGTCCGATCGGTGATCATCTTCTGAGTTCGCGACAAAAGCGCATCAAGACCACTTTCTGAGCAAAATCTTTCAAAGTCTGAGGTCGGAGCAGACCATTCCAACGCGTCGACCGTGGCTGCAACCGGAGCATCGGTTCGCACGGTTGCAATTTCTTTAAAAAGCATCGCTTGGCTCCTTTGTGAAGCCAAAGTCGCCGCCAGGGTCCGTGCTGCCCGCACCTCTACTTCCCATTCCGCGACTTCATCGGGAATCATTTCAATTGAGCCGTAGTAACTCAACACAGTTGCCGATGATTTCTGCCCCCAGCCGCTCAGACCGGGAAACCCATCAGCTGCGTCACCGACTAAGGCCAGGTAGTCAGGAATTGACGCTGGAGTCACCCCGTACTTTTCTCGGACTTCATGACTTCCCAGTACCAGGTCTTTTCTCCGATCCCACTGGAATACTTTTCCTCCCACGCACTGGGCTAAGTCTTTGTCGGGTGTGCATATCAACACTTTGGTTACCCGGGGATCGTCGTTGGCCATGGCGGAACCTGCCGCAAGGGCGTCATCGGCTTCGAACTCCACCATGGGCCACACTTCAATTCCAAGAGCTCGAAGACCTTCTTCGAGAGGCTGAAATTGTTCCCCAATAAGGGGATCTAAATCGGAGCCATCTTTGTAATCCGGCCACAATTCGTTGCGAAACGAGGTGATGGTGGAATCGGTGGCAACTGCTATGTGTGTCGCCCCGGCCTCGAGAAGACTGATCACACTATTGAGGACACCGCGGATAGCTCCAACTTCTGCACCGTTCGGTGTTTTGCGCGAGGGCACGGCGAAAAAGTGCCTGAAGAGCTCATAGGTTCCGTCGATTAGGTGTACTTCAAAAGACATTTTGGGTCATCTCATTGGACTTGCACCGACCTTACCGGTCTACTGTTGGCTCCAACATCGATAAGTAAACCGAGGAAACACGTCATGAAGGTGCCTTTCACTATCTCCGATTTCTTGTATCGAGCAGAGAACGTTTATGCAGACCGTATTGCGCTCGTTGACGAACCTGGCATGCCGGGGGGCGGCTTAGGGGAGTTGACTTGGCAGGAGTTCGGAGTAAAGGTCCGCGAGCAAGCCGCAAAACTAGACGAACTCGATATAGGCGCAGGCGAACGCGTTGCAATGGTTTCACAAAATTCTGGACGATTGATGACGTCGTTCTGGGGAGTTTCCGGGTACGGACGAATTTTTGTCCCTATTAATTTTCGACTGAGCCATGACGAAATTTCTTACATAGTCGACCATTGCGGGGCGTCAATGCTCCTCGTTGACCCTTCAATGGAAGACACCTGCAAAGACATCGACATTGAGCACTTCGTGGTAATGGGTACTGATAGTGACGACCAGATGTATCTCCCGGGTGGTGAACCGAAATCGTGGACCCCAGACGAAGACGTAACCGCGACGATCAATTACACCTCCGGCACCACCGCCCGCCCGAAAGGCGTTCAACAAACTCACCGGGCTTTATGGGTAAACGCAACGACTTTCGGTTGGCACGCCGGGGTGAGCGATAGGGACAATTATCTGCACACTTTGCCGATGTTCCATTGCAACGGTTGGGGGATGCCCTATGCCGTGACCGGTATGGGCGGCAAGCATGTGGTGCTGCGCGAGGTGCGTGGAGATGAGATTCTCAAACGCATCGAAGAACACGACATCACCTATATGTGCGGGGCCCCGGCGGTTGTGGCGGCAGTGTTGGAGGCAGCTCAAGACTGGGAAGGAGAAATACCCGGACGAGGTCGAGTGAGGATGGTGGTGGCAGGGGCTCCCCCGCCAACCCGAACGATCGCCCGCATGGAAGAAGAGTTGGGTTGGGAATTCATTCAGATCTACGGCCTCACTGAAACTTCACCACTCTTGACCATGAACCGCTGCAGATCAGAGTGGGACGATTTTGATTTCGAGGAAAAAGCACGCAAACTGAGCCGCGCTGGAGCACCAGCCATTGGGGTGAAAATCGACGTCGACAATCAGGGGGAGATTTTGGCTCGCTCGAATGTCGTTCTTGAAGGCTATTGGGAACAACCAGAAGCAACCGCTGACGCGATCGTCGATGGCTGGTTTCATACCGGAGACGGCGGCACGATGGACGACGAACACCACGTGACGATTTCCGATCGTAAGAAGGACGTGATCATCTCGGGTGGCGAAAATGTCTCTTCGATCGAGGTGGAAGATGTGATCTTCAGTCACCCAGCGATAGCTGAGGTTGCTGTCATTGGGGTTCCCCACGAAAAGTGGGGGGAGACGGTGAAAGCTCTCGTCGTGTTGGGTGAGGACCAGAACGTGTCGGAGCAGGATCTGATTGATTATTGCCGCGAGAAGATGGCGCACTATAAATGTCCGACTTCCGTCGAGATCCGAGACGAACTCGCTCGAACCGCCACTGGAAAACTTCAAAAATTCAAGCTTCGAGCCCCGTATTGGGAAGGCATGGAGAAGCAGATCAACTAGTTACCCAACAAATTAATACTGAGAGTAGTGACTCTTAGAGTAATTGCTCTTAAACTCTGGACATGCGTGTCGAACAGCTGGCCGGAGATTCCCAACTCAGTGTTGATACGATCCGCTACTACCAAAAAATCGGCATCCTGCATCCTCCGATGCGTGAGGGACGAGTCGCTGTGTACGACGATTCTCACGCCTCGAGACTCCACGAGATTCGACAACTGTCAGATGAAGGATTCAGTTTGGCTCAAATCCAACGCCTCTCAGATTCCTCCCCTCATCCGCTGCTTTCTTCACTCAATGGCACCTCTGAATCACTCTCTTTCAACGAACTCGTAGCCAAGTCCGAACTCGATGAGAAAGTCGTCCGCCTCGCAGTCGACGCTGGGCTCATTCGGCCACTGACGGCGACCGACGACCGGTTCGGAGCCGATACTCTCTCGATGCTGAAAGCGGGCGTCGGGTTGCTCAACGTGGGCGTACCTTTTGATGAATTGGTTCAGTTGGCCGTTCGACATGCGCAACACGTAGAAAGTGTCGCTAAAGATGCAGTGGCCCTGTTTGCACAACACCTGAACGAAACAAGTGACTCTTCCCAAGCCGAAACTGTCGCGAGCATCGTCCCGGTGGTAACCGAGTTGGTAGCCCAGCATTTCCGTCAAACGCTTGTCGAACAGGTAGGCCATCACCTGATGAACGAAGCCGAGTCGTCGTGACAACATTGGCCGACTCCCGCACCCTGACGTTGGTTCGAAGCCAGGTTGACCAACCTGTCGACCTTTTGGGGTTATGGGCAACCTCAAGTCATGACCAGAAGGCATATTGGGCCATCCCAGACGAGGGGTTCGAATTTGTTGCTCTCGGCAGGGCACGACACTTCAGAACCGAACAACGCCGCGACAGGTTCCAATCTGTTCGCGCAACCATGGGGGACCTTCAAGTCAACTTAGTGGGTGAACCCGGCCCCGAGTTTTCAGGGGGAGTTCTCGTGGGTGGTTTCGCCTTCAGTGACCGGGAACTGGAGCGTCACCCTGATTGGGCGGTCTTCGGGGGCGGTGAATTGGTGCTGCCTGAAATCTTCGTGGTTCGCTCCAACGATTCCTTCTGGATCACACATGTCGACACTGCCGAATTGCCTGATCTCGCTCCAGGATTTGACCATCGCCTGGGCCAAGTGAAAGAGGTGGACCACAAAGACGATCAAGCTTATTTAAGACTCGTCGGTCAAGCGTTAGCAGAGATCAACGCCGGGACCATGGACAAGGTGGTTACAGCAAGGTCCCTGTCGCTACCGGCAAATCTGAACGCGGCGGCGCTGCTCGAACGGCTCCGAATGCGACATCCGTCATGCGCCACGTTCGCCATCGCTCACGGCAGCCAAGTGTTCCTCGGCAGCAGTCCTGAAACACTGGTCAATGTGAACGGACATCGCGTTGAAACCGCAGCGCTCGCCGGATCGCGGCCACGCCATGAGCATCCCGGAGCAGACGCTCGACTACGTGCCGAGCTGCTCGCCAACCCCAAAGAACGCACCGAGCACGAGATCGTTGTTGAAGACATAACTAGATCACTGACCATCGCTGGTGTTCGCTTGGAAGCATTATCCCCCACCGGTGTCATGAAACTCCGCCGGATCCAACACCTCCACACTCCCATATCAGGGATCCTGCCCGACAACACCGACATTCTCGACCTGGTAAGAGCTCTGCACCCAACTCCCGCGGTGGCGGGAATACCCAGGCAGGTCGCTCAAGATTGGATCGACGAGAACGAATCCATGGACCGAGGGTGGTACGCCGCGCCCGTGGGTTGGATGACCCCAACCGGTGGAGGTGAGTTCCGGGTTGCCTTACGGTCGGCTCTACTTACCGACGATGCTCTCACCTTGTTCGCCGGCGGCGGAATCGTCGACGGCGCAGAGCCCACACACGAATTGGCAGAAACAGCGACCAAATTTGAAGCCCTTCTGGGCGCCCTCGACTTGACGCCATAGCAATCATGACGAACGACCCGGTTTACAGCGCATGCGCGGCGTTTGCGAATGAACTCGCCAATCAGGGAGTCGGGCACGCCGTCATATCACCTGGATCAAGATCGACGCCTCTCACGCTTACCTTCGCCAGAACCGACCGCATCGAGACCTGGACTCGCTTAGACGAACGCTCCGCGGCATTCTTCGCTCTAGGGCTCGCGAAAGAATCATGCAAGCCCGTGGTTCTCATCTGCACTTCTGGAACCGCAGCCGCTAATTATCTCCCAGCAGTTATCGAAGCAAACTGGTCAGAGACGCCTCTCATCGTCCTCACCGCGAATCGGCCCCCAGAATTACGAGGTTGGGGCGCCGGTCAAACCATTGATCAAACGAACATCTACGGGAGCAACGTGCGCTGGTTCGCCGAACTCCCGATCGGTACCGAACCCGATGTCCGTTGGTTCCAATTGGTCGCGGCTCGGGCTTTCCAATCATCCACTGGTCCACAGCCCGGACCCGTTCATTTGGACTGGCCGTTCAGGGAACCTTTGGAACCGCTATCTGACTCGCCTTTCGATCAAGTTCTGCCTCCTATTCAGCTCGATCAGCCATTGACGATCCTTGAACCGGACAAAGCCCATGAACTCGCGCAACGCTTTGAGCGAGTGCCGGAGGGGGTGGTGGTCGCAGGTCCTATGGGACAAGGATCCAATTGGCGTCAAGCTGTTCACAGTTTCTGCAAAAAGACCGGGTACCCGCTCTTGGCGGAACCACTCTCTCAGTTACGGATCGACTTCGACGGTGTTCCGGTCATTGAGCATCACGATCATCTCCTGCGCAGCACTTGGTCGGAAACCGTTGCCCCCGAGGTCGTAGTGAGGTTGGGTGGACCTCCCACCTGCAAGCCCTTGAGGCTCTGGCTCGAGCGGCACCGTTCGCCGATGATCATGTTTGACCCTTCGAGCAATTGGGCGGATCCGAGTTTCACTGTCTCGGAAGTCCTGAATGTGGGGAGCGATGGGCTCGCCCAAGTCGCGGACCTCATCAATCCCTCCATGGCTAGTGGACAGTGGGGGGAAAGGTGGAAAACAGCAAATCAACAAGCGTCTGCAGCTATCAGTGCCATCGTTGACCACGAACCCCTGTTGCAACCTGCTGTTGCCCGCGAGCTAGGCCGCCGTCTTCCAGCGGATCACTTGCTTTACGTGTCCAACTCCATGCCTGTGCGCGACGTTGACAGTTTCTTGGAATGCCACTCGGACTCTCTCCACCTACTTGGCAACCGCGGGGCGAGTGGAATCGACGGAGTTGTCTCCAGTGCCGCCGGAGCCGCCGCGACAGGTCAACCCACAACGCTACTGATAGGCGATCTGGCTTTTCAGCACGACATTGCGGGACTCATAGCAGCAAGGAATGCGGACCTCACGTTGACAATCGTGGTCTTGGACGACCAAGGCGGCGGAATCTTCAGACACCTACCCATCGTTCAAGCAACGGATCCGGATCTCTTCGACAAATTCTTCGCCACTCCACAACATCTACCTATTGCTGAGATTGTCGAGGCGTTGGACATCGAATACAAGGAAGCTTGTGACGCCTCGACGTTGGCTGATCTGTTGCGGAAGCCTCAAGGTCTCCGAGTGATCAGAATTCCTGTGGACTCAGCTTCTGACGTCGAACAGCATCGGCGGATCGCTCAAGCGGTCGCAGACTCAGTGACACCGTAATGAAACTGATCTGCGAAAACACCGCCTTGGAAGTCGAAGTGTCCGGCTCGGGCGACCCAACTCTGATCATTCATGGATTCACGGGGTCCGCGTCAGCAATGAGACCGTTGTCCGAACGTTTGCCGGGACGAAAAATCGTTCCCGATCTTGTCGGTCACGGTCGCAGTGAATCCCCCGCATCTCTCGATGCTTACTACCTCGAAAACATCTGTCAGCAGTTGTCATCGTTACTCCACCAGCTAGAGGCGTCACCTGCGTCGATCGTGGGGTACTCGCTAGGTGGCCGCATCGCATTGAATTTCGCACTCACCCACCCGGGAATGGTTCGGTCAATAGCGCTTATCGGGGCTTCGCCCGGGATCAGAGGCAAAGATGACCGACTCAACCGGAAAAATAGTGACAGCGAGCTAGCCAACTCGATTTCCCAAAGGGGTGTCGAAGAATTCATCGACGCCTGGGTCGCCATGCCTATGTGGGAGAGTTTGCGGGACAAACTGACCGCTGATCAATGGCAAGAATCAATTACCCAACGTCGTTCCAATCACTCCCTCGGCCTTGCCAACAGTCTCCGAGCGAACGGCACAGGGAGCATGAACCCACTTCACGACATCCTCGGCGATTTGAAAGCTCCGACGCTTCTCATCGCCGGCGATCAGGACTACAAATTCTTGGAGATCGCCTATGAGATGTCAGACAAAATCCCTGATGTTTCGGTTGAGGCGATCGTTGATTCCGGTCACGCGGCGCATCTCGAACAACCCGACGCAACCGCAAACGCAATCATCAGGCACTTCTCGTGTTGATCACTCTCCAAAAAAGGAGACTGCAGTTGCGAAATCCCTTAGTCACTGCACATGGCAGCACCACAGATCGGCACATCATCGAAATCACGGCGCGGGATGGGGATTTTCACGGCCACGGAGAAGCGGCGCCACTTCCCGGCTTCGGTTTAGAGACATTTGATGAAGCCCTCGCGGCGTTAGAACAATGGGCAACTAACCCAGAACTGTTACCCGAGTCGCCCGCAGCTCTGAGCGGCGCCGCGACTGCAGTCGAGAACCTAGAAAAATCCAGGCTCCGTCGTTCAGACCCCAAGGGGGCTATCGCTGTCCAAGCCCTCGTCGGCACCCCAGAGATTTCGTTGGTCGAAACCCAGATTTCTGACGCGCTAGCCAACGGTTACTTGGCAATAAAGATGAAGGTCGCCGCCACCGACACTTCGACCGACATCAGCAGGGTTCAGGCGGCAGCAGCGCTTCTCGGCTCGAAAGCAGCACTTCGCTTAGACGCGAACGGGGGATGGTCAATGAGAGACGCTCTAGCCGTTCTGAGTTCCGTAGATCTCAGTCATATTGATCTTGTCGAAGAGCCCACTTCCAACCCGTTGGACTGGCGAAAGATCAACGAAGAGACCGGCGTCAACATCGGCGCAGACGAACAGCTGACCAATCACCTTCAGGTAGGAATGCTTCTTGAACTTCGCGCGGCCCAAACATTTGTCCTTAAGCCCTCAGTGATAGGAGGGCCTCTCGCGACGCGAAGGATGGCGGGTCTCGCGGCGGAGAATGGTGTGGATATCTTGATCTCGTCATTTCTCGATGGGCCTATAGGTCTTCGCTCAGCGAGAGACCTCGCTTTGGAATTAGCGCCCAATAAGATTCACGGCCTGGGAACAGCCCCTCTTTTCGTCGACGAGCTACCCGCCGATGTTCAACCCATCGACGGCTACCTTCGGTGTTCGTGACAACCCCTTTTAGTCAGTGTTGACTCACAGCAGATGCCGTTGAATTTTACCTAGTGCTGTTCGTGGAAGCTTTTCCACATATTCGACCGAGCGGGGAGCACAAAACGCGGGCAAAGACTCCTTTACAGCCTCGCGCATAGCTTCCAATGACGGCCTCTGTGCACCAGCCACCACCACAGCTACAACGACTTCACCCCACTCTGGATCCGGTCGTCCAACGACTGCACACTCCTGCACATGAGTCACCTTCTCCAAACTCCGCTCAACCGCCACCGGCCAAACATTCTCCCCACCTGTGATAATCATGTCGCCCATCCGTCCGTAAACGCTTAGGACGCCTTCGCTACTAAGCGAACCCGAGTCTCCGCTCGGATACCAACCATCCTTGGTGAATGGGTCACCCCCGTTGCGATAACACCGGAACAGCATCGGACAGCGGATTTGCACCTCGTCTCTGACTACTCGCAATTCGACACCTTGGAGCGGGTGTCCGTTGTACACAATTCCGCTACCGGTTTCTGTCATTCCATAAGTCGCTATGACATTCTCTGGCCGCTCCTTCGGCACGGCTGATCCGCCTAACAAAATTCTTCGAAATAGGCTGGCGTCAATCCGATTCAACGCAGTGGGGACAAGCGAGACAAGCGTTGCCCCTTCACGGGCGGCTGTCATCACCGCATCAGCATCGAATCCATCATGTACCTCTACGGGTATCGCCGAATGAAGGGCTCGCACAACGACAGAAAAACCTCCGACGTGACTCAGGGGAAGACATGCGAGCCATTTGTCAACGCCATGACTGACTTCAAGAAACGCGTTGGTGGCTTCCGCATTGGCAACCAATGCTTCATGCGTAAGTACAACACCCTTGGGTTCTCCGGTGCTTCCGCTAGTGGCGACCACCAGCGCATCACCTGGCTCGACGGGCCTTCCTTTTGTCGATGATCCGCCAGAAGGGCTAATCACCTCCGAAGCACCCATGTGCTCTATCACTTGTTTTTGGGCGTCTCTGGGCAGTCTCTGATCTATGGGCAGCACCGCGTCGCCCTGATCCCAGACTCGTTGAATAGCTTCAACGTACTGCTGCCCACCGGGCATGCATATGGCTACGAGGCGGTTCATCACAACGACGTTACCGGTGTTCTAAAACGCTCGAACGACGAGGCTGATCGTACAGATAGTGATGACGGCGCTCACCGCTACATTGAAGCGCTCGGCATCCATCTTGCGGCCGACTCTGATCCCAACAGGAAGCGCGACAGCCACAACAGCAGCAGCCAGAGCAGCTCCAAGAAGTCTTTGGTTCGACCATTGACTGGTGGCGGTGAGGGTGATCAGTTGCATTGCACCTGCCAACAGAAAAATAGCTGTGTTAGAGACGATGAAACGTTCACGCGAAACTCCTAGACCCTGAAACCATGCTGCTACAAGGGGTCCGGAGATTCCGGTGGCTCCTTGTGCCACTCCGCACGTAAGTGCCACCGGCATCCTCCCCCATTTTTGAACCCGTGGCGACCACGTCGGCTCAACCGACGAGAACCTCCACACCAAGAAACAGGTGAGTAAACCGGCCAGCAACAGAAACAGCAGTCGGTCATTGATTCGAGGGAGTAGCGAAGCACCCAAAATTGCTCCAGCCCCACCCAACGCCGCAAACGATGGCAGGCCTTGCACGGAGCGCAACTCTTTTCTGTGCTCTCTTACCAACACCGCATTACTGAAGGCCGTTGGAGCGGCCATAATCACCACAGCATCTTGAACTCCGACGAAAAACGCTATGACAGGCACCGCCGTGAGAGGCAACCCAAGCCCTGTGACCCCTTTGACGAGAGAACCCAGAACTACGGCCAACGCGACAATGAGTAGCTCAAAGGCACTCATTGTGCAGCTATCTCAACCGCTACCTCGGCTGCCACTAGTGCATTTTGTTCCGCCAGAGCGAGATTGGCAGAAACACTTTCGCCCGCTGTGATCTCCTCAAGCTTGGCCAGAACGTATGGCGTGACCCGCGGACCCGAAATTTGTTGTTCTCTCAGTTCCGCAAGACTTATTTCGATGACCTCGTCGATTTCAGCTGCGTCGAGTTCCGCGCCTAGAGGAATGGGCACTACGAGAAGCGTCCCTGCTTGTCCAAGGTTCTTGCGTGAGAGGTGAAGTCGAGCGGCAGATCTAGCATCATCAACCCGATGTGGGACTTCCAAACCAGAGTTTCGAACATAAAAAGCAGGGAAGTAGTCAGTTTGCCAGCCGACAACTGGGACTGATTGAGTCTCCAAGTATTCCAAAGTACGGGGTAAGTCCAGAAAAGCTTTCGCGCCTGCGCTGACCACCAAAACTTGGTGGCGGGCGATGGCATCCAAGTCCGCCGAGATGTCTCCGGTTAACTCGACTTCACGATGAACACCGCCAATTCCTCCAGTTGCAAACACGTCGATCCCAACACTGTCAGCAATAACGACAGCCGACGACACAGTGGTTGCTCCTTCCGGCAGCCGTCGGGAACTAGCGGTAGCAAGATCTCGCGCCGCTACTTTGACGGAACTAGCAAGCACGCGGTCCTGAAGTTCTTCGGGAACCCCGGCATAAATGACACCATCAAGTACCGCTGTGAGGGCTGGGACTGCGCCCATGTTTCGAATAGCTGTCGAACAGAGCTGCAGGGCCTCCGCATTAGCGGGTGAGGGCAATCCCAACGTCGAAAAGATGGTGGACTCCAAGGCGACAACAGCGTTACCTGTCGACAACGCGGTTCTTACTTCGTCTCCAACAACAATCACCTGGGCCTCCCTAGTGACTACAGCATGTCAGCCATGTGACATCTTGGCGCGCCTGCTTCTACTGTGTGAGCGTGTTTAGCGTTATTGGCCATCCCGTACTAGCAGCATGGACCGACCGGTTGAGATCCATAGAGACTGAAACTGAAGAGTTTCGACGCCTTTTGAACCAGATAGGCCAGCTCATGGTGCCTTCGGTGACAGAACACTTGCCGACAACAGATATTGAGATCAGGACGCCTTTAGCCGACACCACCGGTCGGCAGCTCGATGGCGGCACACCCGTTGTGGTTTCAGTATTGCGAGCCGGCAACGGCTTACTTGACGGGGTTCTGAAGGTTCTATCGGACGCTGACGTGGGCTTCATCGGTCTTGTCCGAGATCATGACACGCTTGAAGCCATTGAATACCTCGTGAATCTTCCGACGCTTTCGAACCGTCACGTAATAGTTGTTGACCCGATGCTGGCAACCGGGCACAGCGCCGTCGCCGCTGTCGACCGAATCGCTCGGGAAGAGCCTGCGAGCATCACTTTGATGTGTGTGGTTGCAGCCCCCGAAGGCGTGCGACACTTGACTTCGCATCACCCAAGAGTTCGGGTAGTGGCAGCTGCTCTTGACGATGGTTTAAATGACTCGGGATACATTTTGCCCGGACTGGGCGACGCGGGCGACCGCCTCTACGGAACTCAATCATGAAACGTCCAACACCCCCGATCCAATGGGTCGATGACCACATCCGAATTATCGATCAAGTGTTGTTGCCGACAGAGGTCCGATTCGTTGAGATCAGAACCGCCGCGCAAGCGGTTGATGCTATTCAGCGACTGGCAATTCGCGGGGCTCCGGCACTTGGCGCCTTCGGATCGTTGGCACTAGTTGTGGCCCTAGACGAAACTCATCCGTCGTCGTTGTCAGAAGCAACAACCCGGCTGGAAGAGTGCCGGACGCTGATCGGCGATGCGCGCCCTACTGCTGTGAACCTGCGTAGGGCAGTTGACCGAGTCATCGATGAAGCGATCAGCAGCAGCCAAGACCTAGCGGGCCTCAGAGCAACACTTCTCCGTGAAGCCCACGCCGTGGCCGCCGAAGACGAAGCTGCATGCACCGAAATCGGACGACTAGGTCACGAATTGCTCAGAGACGCCACAACCCTCGGCACTCACTGCAACGCTGGACGCCTCGCGACCGCCGGGACTGGCACGGCTCTAGCTCCCATGTATGCAAAAGCACAAGCGGGTGAGCCGCTAAAAGTTTTCGCTTCCGAAACCCGTCCTTTGTTGCAGGGTGCACGACTCACGGCGTGGGAACTAGAGGATGCTGGCATAGACGTGACCGTCGTCCCCGATGGGGCTATGGCGTCAACCGTTCTGTCTGGTCAAGTCGATGCATACATTGTCGGAGCGGATCGCATCGCTGCCAATGGGGACACTGCGAACAAGATCGGCACGGTGAGCCACGCCCTCGCCGCTCGAGAAGCAGGGATACCTTTCTATGTGGCAGCACCAACGTCCACTATCGACACCAACCTGCCAAGCGGCGAGCACATAGAGATCGAGCAGCGTGACGAACTAGAAGTGCACGAAATGACAGGGAAAAGAATCACCCCACAAGGAGTAGCTGCCGCCAACCCGGCGTTCGATGTGACACCACATCATTTGATTAGTGCGATTATTACCGAGGCAGGAGTGCTCCGGGCACCATTCGAGGGTTCAATAGCTGACGCACTTACACGAACCGGAGCACCCTAATGAAGAATCTGTGGAAGGCCAGCGACGCCGTGAAATTTTCAGGTGCTGTAGGCGAATGCGTATACGGCTCAAGACTCCTTGGCGCTAACCCTGCACTTGTACTGCACGGTGGCGGAAACACATCAGTGAAGACCACGGAGCACGACATTCATGGCCAAGAGATCGACGTTCTCCACGTCAAAGGAAGCGGCTGGGATCTTGCAACTATTGAGCCTCAGGGTTTCGCTCCCCTGCGTCTTAACGCCGTCAAACATTTAGCGGAATTGCCGTCACTTTCCGACACTGAAATGGTGAACCAGCTGCGCCTCAATCTTCTAGACGCTTCAGCTCCTAATCCTTCGGTGGAAGCCATCTTGCACGCCTGTCTTCCATTCTCAGCGGTGCAACATACCCACGCTGACGCCGCACTGGCGCTCACAAACACCATTGATGGGGACCGACGCGTTCGCGAACTATGGGGAACGTCAGTTGTCGTCGTTCCCTACGTCATGCCAGGGTTCGATCTGGCTCTGGCTTGCGCGCAAGAGTTTGAGAAGCAGGCGTCGTCGGACACCGTTGCGATGATCCTCATGAACCACGGCGTTTTTACCTTCGCGGACACAACCGAACAGGCCTACAGCCAGATGATTGAGGTGATCAGCCAAGCTGAGGACTACCTGCAAACAACAGCGGGTGTGGATATCACTGCCTCAGCTGCCGCAGGCAAGCATCACGGGACCAACGGTTCCGCCTTGCAACAAGCGGCATTACGAAAGGAGTTGTCGCACGCCGCTGGCTGCTCCATGTTCTTAGTTAACACTCCTAACGAGAGAGCTCACCAATTCATCTCGAGACCCGATCTGGCTGACGTCGCTTCGCGAGGGCCCGCGACGCCAGATCACGTCATCAGAACAAAGCAATTTCCGATGATTGGTCGCGATATTGACACCTTCGTGTCTGAATATCACAGTTATTTCGAACGAAACCGCTCTCGCTTTCCAGATGTTCAGGAACTTGACCCTGCCCCCCGAGTAGTTCTTGATCGGGATCTGGGTTTGCTAACTGCGGGCACACGCATTGTCGACTGCGAAATCGCTTCCGACATCTACTTACACACAATTGACGTCATCGAAGCTTCCGAAGGGCTTGGTGGTTTTGTGGCTCTCCCTGAATCGGATCTGTTCGAAGTTGAGTATTGGGAACTTGAGCAAGCAAAGTTGAAGAAATCAAGCAGCTCGCCGTCAATGTCCGGAGAAGTAGCTGTAGTAACGGGATCGGCTTCGGGCATTGGCCGAGCATGCGTGGAGGCCCTCCTGAACCAGGGTGCGGCTGTCATCGGGATTGACCTCAATACTTCGCAAGCGACGGAAACTCCTGACTTTCTTGAGTTAGCTGCCGACGTTACAGATCAGGCATCTCTGGTCGCTGCCATCGATACCGGAATACGACGTTTCGGCGGCATCGACATCGTTGTGGCTGCAGCTGGAATTTTTGGCGCATCGAACCGGATAGCTGATCTAGTTCAAGATGACTGGGAGGCAACGCTCTCGGTCAACCTGACTGGGGTAAGCAATCTGCTCCAAGTGGCACACCCATATCTTGCGCTAGCTCCAAACGGAGGACGAGTTCTTCTCGTAGGGTCGAAGAATGTTCCTGCGCCCGGAAAAGGCGCGGCAGCGTACAGCGCTTCAAAAGCGGCCGTCACTCAACTCGGACGAGTTGCTGCTCTTGAATGGGCAACTGATGGCATTGTCGTCAACACGATTCATCCCGACGGGGTCTTTGACACAGGCCTCTGGTCAGACGAGTTAATCGAACAACGAGCAGCAAGCTACGGGTTAAGCGTCGACGAGTACAAACGCAGAAATCTTCTCGGACAGGAAATCACCAGCAAAGACATCGGAGACTTAGTCGCTACGGTCTGTACGGGTGCTTTCCGTCAAATAACGGGAGCCCAAATACCTATTGATGGGGGAAGTGAGCGAGTGATTTAGATCTCGAGTGGCTATTTGGTAATACCAGCCATGAGTAGCCCTACCCGTTCACGGTCGGCGTCTTGCGCGTCTAGGACATCCATCAACTTGCCGTCATATAAGACAGCGATCCGATCTGATAAACCCAAGATTTCGTCCAGTTCAGCCGACACCAGCAGCACCGCAGCTCCCTTGTCCCGTTGTTCAAGGATGCGACGATGAATGAACTCAATGGCACCAATGTCGATGCCTCTCGTGGGTTGGGCCGCGATCAATAATTTGATGTCGTCGCTGAATTCACGGCCGACTATGAGCTTTTGCTTATTTCCGCCACTAAGGCTTGAAGCGGCGACCGCGATACTGGGGGTGCGGACATCAAATTCGTCCACAACTTCTTGGGCATGTCGCTCAATAACGTCCCTGCGCAGGACCCCCCGAATAGAGAAGGGGCTTCGGTGGTAGCGATTCAGGACAGAGTTTTCTGCGATGGAGTAAACGGCTACCACCCCATGTTTTTCTCGATCTTCGGGAATATGTGCCACACCTTTCTTGGATATCTCCCGAGCTGAGCCATTGGTCACTTCTTCTCCGTCGATTCGCATTGTCCCCGCCATGGGATGACGCAATCCCGTGATGGCTTCCACGAGCTCCCGCTGTCCGTTGCCTTCGACACCAGCTACACCCAGTATCTCGCCTTCTCGCACCTCAAAGCTCAGTCTGTCTACGGCGATCTGACCTCGATCATCGTTGACTTCCAACTCATCGACCGCGAGGACCACATCCCCGGGCTGGGCCACCGACTTTTCAACTCGGAGCACAACACTGCGTCCAACCATCATCTCGGCCAGTCCGCTTTCGTTCGTCTCAGCCGGCTTCGTTTCTCCCACCACACGGCCGTTTCGCAAAACGACAATGTCGTCAGCAATTGCCAAGACCTCGCGAAGCTTGTGAGTAATGAACACAATGCCGAGACCGGTTGCGGTCAGCTCTCGTAGAACGCTTAATAGATGATCGGCTTCTTGTGGTGTCAAAACACCAGTGGGTTCATCCAAAATGAGGACGTCGGCGTCTCGGTACAGCGCTTTGAGTATTTCAACACGCTGTTGCATCCCAACGGGAAGATCCTCAACCAAAGCGTCAGGATCGATTTCGAGTCCATATCTTCCCGAAAGCTCAACAACCCTGTTGCGGGCTTCTTCTAGGTCGACGAGGCCTCGCTTGCTCGGCTCGGCGCCCAACACGATGTTCTCGACGACCCGCATCGGGGGCACCAACTGAAAGTGTTGGTGCACCATGCCAATCCCGCGCGAGATAGCGTCATCGGGTCCATGAAGGTCAACGACTTCGTTTTTGATGATGACATCGCCACTGTCTGGCCGATACATCCCGAACAGGATGTTTACCAACGTGCTTTTACCCGCGCCGTTTTCACCTAATAGGGCAAGGATTCGTCCAGGTCGAAGTTGTACAGACACGTCGTCGTTGGCCAATACTCCAGGGAATTGTTTGGTGACGTTGTGCGCGGCGAGAAGGACTTCTGACATGTTCATCCTTTCTCGTAGGTCTGACCCAGCGCGGCTGGATCGCGCATCGACCCCATTAGTCCGCTAATAGCTACAACGATGATCGTTACGACAAACGGCAGCATTCCCACGAACTGTGGCGGGATGTCAAAGGTGTTGTTCAATTGAAATTGATTTTGAAGGGCGGTGGTAAACCCGAAAAATAGTGCTGCGGCATAGGCACCGAATGGTGTCCTTCGCCCAAAAATCATGACCGCTAGCGCCAAGAATCCGCGACCTCCGGACATAGCTCGACTGAACGTACCCACAGCTTCCAGTGCTAGGTAGGAGCCCCCGAGACCGGCTAATCCGCCGGCGATCGTGACGTTGAAATACCTCAGTCGCAACACATCGATGCCGACAGTGTCTGCGGCTCCGGGGTGTTCCCCAATCGCTCTGGTCCGCATGCCCCAAACGGATCGAAAAAGTGCGACGTGAACCAAGACAAGTAAAGCCATTGTTAGGTAGGTCAGAGGGGGTCTGCTGAAAAACACCGTTCCGAGAAGTGGGAGGTCCGCAAGCGGGCCGAGATCAATGTTCGTGTACTTACCGATACCGACTGCGCTGCGGTCATAGAAGAACGAGGTCAGGCCCAATGCCGAGATGTTCAGAACGGTCCCGGCGATGATCTGGTCAACCTTGAGGCCTACGGCCATCGCAGCCAGTAGCCATCCCATGACGAGGCCCATCCCCACGCCGGCAATGGTGCCCAGGAACAGAGATCCCGTCATCGATGCGATGGTGAAGGCAACAAACGCTGACATCAGGAATTGGCCTTCGATGCCTATGTTGACAACTCCGGAGCGTTCACCGATCATTCCGCACATCGCGCCCAGAGCCAAAAGGGTTGCTGCACGGACCGTTCCGGCAAGTACGGCGGTCGTTTGGGGACCATCGGCGGTGTAGAACATCCATGCGACGAAAATCAGCAAAGCCGCGCCTGCGTATAAGAGCTGCTTCTGTCGCGGTTTCACGACTGACCCCAACCAGCGCCGAGCCTGAGTTGTTCGGAGTTGTCCTCGCGCATCCGCAGCACCCAGCGAATGATGATGGGAGCTGCAACGAAGAACAGAATGAGTGCCTGGATGACATCGATGAGTTCGGGCGCGACGCCTGCCTTGAACTGCATCCGAGAGGCACCGGCCTCCATCAATCCGACCAGCAAGGCCGCGGGAATGACCCCGAGCGGATTGGCGCGAGCCAACAAGGCAATGGTGATCCCTTCAAAGCCGAGACCTACATTGACTCCTGCTTCAAATCGACCGTCGACACCGAGGCTCTCGACAGCGCCACCAAGACCGGCAAGCATTCCGGCGACCGCCATGGTGGAAGCCATGATCCAGCCGACTTTGATTCCCGAGTACTGAGCCGCGTTTCGGTTGTGACCGACGCTGCGAACTTCGAAACCATATGTGGTTCTCTCAAGTACCAACCAGCAAGCCACTGCTACAACGACCGCCAAGAGAAAACCTACGGGAACGGCGCCGAGTGTGGGGATAGTGGCCGAGTCTTCGACTAGCGGGGTTCGAGCGACAATGTTGTTACCGGAGTTATCTTTCCAGGGATTCGCCGAAAGCCAGTCCGTGAGATTGCCGGCGACAAAGTTCAACATGATGGTGACGATTACCTCGTGGGCTCCAGTGGTCGCTTTCAGGGCACCTGCGATACCTCCCCAGATGGCACCTGCAATCGCGCCGGCCACCAAGGCCGCAGGTAGATGGATCACCATCGGTAGGCCGTCAATGCCGAATCCAACCGCAGCGGCGAAAACAGCTCCGACCAAGAGTTGGCCTTGACCACCAATGTTGAACATTCCAGCCTTAAACGCGACTGCTACCGCCAGTCCTCCGAAGATAAGTGGTGTCGCCTTTTGCAATGTGCGCAAAAGGGCATCAGCGTCACCTAGTCCTCCCACCACTAGGGCCGTGTAGGCGGTGGCGGGTGAAGCGTTTTGAGAAAGAATGAGAACTACGCCGATCAACAGACCGAACACCACCGCGGCAAGCGGGATAGCGATGGTTCGAAGGATGGAACGGCTCATAACGCGACTCGGGGGGCACCGCTCAAGATGAGTGGTGCCCCCCATTCAAGTCGAAGTTCTTATCCGGGCATGGGATTTATCGACCCGTCGGCCAATCCTGCCATAACCTCCGCAAGCGTGTCCCGCATCTCGTCGGTCACGATGCTGTCAAAGTCGTGGTGCGGCGCAAGGCCCACCTCACCGAAGTAATTGCCACCTTGCATGGTTCCTGCATATGCCTGACTAATCAGTTCGGCCACTCCTACATCGATGAGCTTCATTGCACTGGTCACCAGGCATGGGTGCGCCTCAGGCACTGTGAACCATTGATCTGTGTCAACACCGACGCACAGGGCACCGGCCTCGCCAGCTACTTCGATTAACGCGCCGTTACCGGTCGCTCCTCCAGCCCCGAAGATAATGTCGGCACCTTGATCCAATGCTTGACGGGCGGTGGTTGCACCCCATTCAGGATCACCGAAGGCCACGTCGAGTCCACCTGGGTGGTACGTGGAGATCGTCTGCACGCCCGGGTTGGTGTACCGAGCACCGTTTTCCCAGCCTTCCTTAAAGAAGACAACTGGTGGAACTAGATCTGTGCCAAGGACCGCGCCAACAATGTTGGTTTCGGTCAGCATGCCGGCAAGAGCGCCCGCCATGAATCCCGCATTGGCTTCAGGGAACATCAGCCCCGCGAGGTTCGGCAATGCTTCGTTCTGCCATTGGTCAACACCGATGAACATCACGTCTGGGTTTGCTTTAGCGGCTTCAATTGTCGCTTCTCCCAAACCGAAACCGACTGTGACAATGATCTTCGCTCCGTCGTCGACAAAGAGCTGAATGTTGTTCGCGTAATCTTTAGATTCCTCAGTTTCAATGTAACTAGCGGTAGCGGAAGCAGGAATATTCGCTGCACCGTCTTGAGCACCTTCCCATGCTGACTGGTTGAAGCTCTTGTCATCAACCTTGCCGGTATCGGTGACGAGTCCGATTGAGTAACCGCCAGAAATTCCCCCTCCGCCGTCACTACTGCATGCTGCTGCAGTGACAAGTCCGAGGACCATCAGTAGGGCGAGGAGATGTCGCCGCTTCGGAGCCATATTCACATCCTTAGTTCTTGAGGGACCGTCCCCTCCCGAGACAATTAGCGTCCCCGACCCTAGTTCTGTTTTTGCTCCCTCTGAGGACGAATGTCAACTTTCATCACAAGACAGCGTGTTGGCGAATCCAAGCATGCATCGCTATACCCGAGGCAACTCCGGCGTTAATTGACCGAGTTGAGCCGAATTGGGTGATGGAAAGCACTAGTTCCGCCATGTCTCGAACGAGGGGTGACAGCCCGGGGCCTTCTTGTCCAAAAACCAAAACGCATTTCTCTGGCAGGGTTGTTGTCTCGATCGGTTGCGCTCCGGGAAGATTGTCGATACCAACAACGGTTAAGTCTTGTTGAACCATCGTCGCGACGAATTCCTCGACGGTCGGGTGATGGTGGAGATGTTGATACCGGTCGGTGACCATGGCGCCTCGTCTGTTCCACTTCCTGTCTCCGACAATGTGTACGGCCGACGCCAAGAAAGCATTGGCGTTGCGGACGACGGTCCCAATGTTCAAGTCGTGTTGCCAATTCTCTATGGCGACGTGGAAGGGGTGGCGACGTAGGTCGAGGTCGTCGACAATGGCTTCACGACGCCAGTACCGGTATTGGTCCAAGACGTTGCGTCGATCGCCGTCACGCAAGAGGTCTGGGTCATATTGGGATCCCTGCGGCCAGGGACGAGAGTGAGGGCCGACCCCAACTTCTTCGTTGGGATATTCAGTCATCTCGTTCGACCTCGGTAACGGCTCTATTCCTGAACCAGTTCAATCAAGGTACCGAAGCTTCCTTTGGGGTGCATGAATGCAACAGTCGTGCCTCGCGATCCCGGTCGAGGAGTGTGGTCGATTGGAGTTGCGCCCGCGGCGATCATGGCTTCAAGTGCCGCTTGGCAATCATCAACGCGGTAACCGATGTGGTGGAGGCCTTCCCCTCTCTTGTCGAGATATTTCGCTATCGGCGAGTCGGGGCGGGTCGCGGTAGTCAGTTGGATGTAGCTGTCCGCGACCTTGACCAGCGCTTCCTCAACGCCGTCGCTTTCAACAACTTCGCGGTGGTGAACTTCTGCGCCGAAGGCCTTTTGGTAATAGGCAATAGCAGCTTCTAAGTCATGGACAGCGATGGCGACATGGTCAATTTCGGTAAGGATCATGGTCAACTCCCGGATAGCTACTCAAGAGAATCAGCGTGGCGTTGGAACAAAGTAATCTTGTCTTCTCCAATAGCGTCGCGCTTTTCGTCGTTTGTGACCCCTAATCCTGCTTCAGGAGCCAAACAAAGCACACCTAGTTTCCCCTCGTGTTGATTATGGTGCACCTGATTCGCGGCTTCTCCGGTGTCAACAAGCGCAAACGTCTTGGACAAAATGGGTTGGATTCGGCCTTGGTCGAGTAGCCGGTTCATCTCCCAAGCTTCGGCGTAATTCGCGAAATGGCTCGAGACGATCTGCTTCAGACGCATCCAGAGATGCCGATTGTCATACTCGATCATGTACCCGGTGGTGGCCGCACACGTGACTATCTTGCCCCCGCGTTTGGTCACAAAGACTGAAGCGCCCATTGTTGAGCGGCCGGGATGTTCGAAGACAATGTCTGGGTCATCGTTGATGAAGCCGCGTACCTTCTTGCCCAAGCGACGCCACTCTCCTTCATCCTGTGTGTGATCATCAGACCAGAACTGATAGCTCTCTTCATTTCGGTCTATTACATGTTCGACACCGAGCTCATGGAGCAGTTCAACTTTGTCGGCGGAGCTAACGACTCCTATGGGGGTTCCTCCTCCATTCAGCACTAGCTGACAGGCGTAACCACCGAGGCCCCCCGAAGCTCCCCAAATCAGGACGTTGTCGCCTTGTTTCATTCTTGCTGCATTGTCACCGACCAACATGCGGTAGGAGGTGGAAGCGCAAAGCGCGTTGACAGCAGCTTCTTCCCACGTCAGGTGGGCGGGTTTCGGCATCAATTGATTGGCTTTGACGATGGATAGATCAGCGAGTCCACCAAAGTTGCTCTCAAATCCCCATATCCGTTGATTTGAGGCCAGCATTGAATCTTCGTGTGCTGCCGGATCTTGATCATCAACATAGTTGCAGTGAACCGCGACGCGGTCGCCCGCTTTCCAGTTCCGTACCGCTGACCCAACCTTGAGTACGACACCGGAGGCGTCGGATCCAATCACGTGATGGTCAAGGGCGTGGCGTGCTCCCCAACTGCTCTCTCGGCCCAGACGATCCAGAAAACCAAATGTTGGGAGAGGTTCAAAGATCGATGTCCATACCGTGTTGAAATTGATTGAACTCGCCATGACCGCGAGATACACCTCATCAGGAGCAAGGTCAGGGGTGGCGACTTCATCGATGTGAATCGATTCCCTCGGGTCCTTTTCCGACGATTGCCGACCTTCGAACATATTTTGTTCGTCTCTGGTTACGTACGCGGCTCTATAGCTTTCAGGGATTTCAAGTGCCGCTATTTCATCGCTGGTTGCGTCGGCTTGAATGGCTTCAAGAATGTGCTGCATGGAGGACAAGTTACTCTCCGGTAATGAGGGGGTGGCTCACCTGTGCTCAGGACATTCGCCGACCCATGCACCAATGATCCACGAAATCTACACTCAGAGGAGTAGAAGTAGAAACTCTGGAGAAGGGGTGGTTCATGCCTGGTTCACTTATTGTCGCGGGAGCGCGCACTCCGATAGGTCGTTTCAACGGTGGCTTGGGTAGTTTCTCGGGCGCTCAGTTGGGCGCCCACGCGATTTCTCACGCATTGAAACGCGCTGGAATTGACGGGGATCAGGTTGACCACGTCGTTATGGGACAAGTCCTCCAAGCAGGTCAAGGTCAAATAACGGCTCGACAAGCCGCTGTGGAAGCGGGCATACCAATGGACGTACCCGCTATTACGATCAACAAGGTTTGTTTGTCAGGGTTGAACGCTATTTACCTGGCAGATCAAATGATTTCTTCGGGTGATGCTGACGTTGTTGTGGCCGGAGGCATGGAGTCGATGACCAACGCTCCCTACCTTCTTCCCGGTGGTCGAAACGGTCTGCAGATGGGTCACGGTGAATTGCGCGATGCGATGATCCACGACGGTTTGTGGTGCGCATTTGATGACGGCCATATGGGAGACGGAACCGAAAGGGACGCCGCGACCGCCTCCATAGACCGTGCAGCGATGGACGAGTTCTCCGCGCAATCACACGAAAGAGCGGCCGCTGCTCAAAAGGACGGAAAACTGGAAGTCGAGATAGCCGCCGTCGAAATACCGCAGAGGGGTGGCGACCCGTTGATCGTGGACTCCGACGAGGGTGTACGTCCCGGGACATCAGCCGAAAGCCTCGCAAATCTGCGCCCAGCTTTCGCGACCGGCGGGGCTGTAACCGCGGGTAACGCGTCGCAAATTTCTGACGGCGGTTGCGCAGTGGTGATGGTGTCGTCACAAAAGGCCGAGCAACTCCAGCTCGAGGTTTCTGCTCGCATCGTCAGCTATGGAATGGTTTCAGGGCCAAATACTTCTCTTCTCACCCAACCCTCCCGAGCGATTCGCCAAGCCCTGTCCAAAGTCGATCTAGATATCTCCGATCTCACACTTTTCGAATTGAATGAAGCTTTTGCTGCAGTGGGGCTCGCTGCCACTGAAGACCTCGGTATCAGCGACGAGATAGTCAATGTAAACGGCGGCGCAGTTGCGCTCGGCCACCCCATTGGCATGTCCGGCAATAGGCTCGCCCTGACATTGGTCAACGAGCTAAGCAGACGGGGTGGAGGGTTTGGTGCCGCAGCTCTCTGCGGAGGCGGAGGGCAGGGCGACGCGCTGATTCTTGAGGTCGCCTAAGCACTTACATCTCGACACGGCTTGTCATACTCTCGAAATGTTTGTAACGTAATTGCAAAGAGTCCATCTCTTACGGATGTCGGGGTTGGTAGCTATGCAGTTCGGTGACAATGTGCCCGCGACACGTTGAGCCGAGTAGCTCTCAACTCCGGCATCCGCCCTCCCACCAGAGGTGTAGCTCTAACTTTGTAGTTCGCGTCGTCCTTCTAGCGCCCGACCTAACGTCAACTCATCGGCGTATTCAAGGTCGCCGCCCACAGGTAACCCACTAGCAATACGGGTCACCTTGATTCCGAGTGGCTGCAGTTGACGCGAGAGGTACATGGCGGTGGCTTCACCCTCGATGTTGGGATTGGTGCACAGGATCAATTCCTTAACTTCTTCGTCGGGGATTCGTGACATCAACTCCCGAATGCGGAGTTGTTCAGGTCCGATTCCTTCCATCGGGTTCAAGGCCCCTTGCAGAACGTGGTAGCGGCCTCGGAACCCCGCTCGCTCCAGGGCGATGACATCCTTGGGCTCTTCGACCACACAAAGCGAACCCGTTTGGCGCTGTGGATCCGCGCACAGTGAACAAAGGTCACCCTCTGAAATGTTGCAACATCTTTCACAAAATCCGATTCGGTCCTTTACTTCAACGATGGCTGTCGCCAACTGCTGGGCGTCACCTTTTGGCAACTTGAGCAAATAGAAAGCAATCCGCTGTGCCGACTTAGGGCCTATACCCGGCAGTCGACCAAGCTCATCGATGAGATCTTGCACGGGGCCGTCATACACGTCGCTCAACCTACCTCTTCCGGCTGCTTCTGCGGATCTTGGCACTGCAAAGAGAGCCGCCCGACGGATGAGTCGTCGATCATCGGACGTGCTCTCTCACCGTCCACCTTCGTCATCCGACGCGACCGCTCCCGGGAATGCATCCAACACCCGGTCGACGCTCGATGACCCGGCATCCGTAGCAACTTCGAATTCCGAGGGATCAACTGCCACGTCCTCGGTGTCGGATTGAGCCGTGTCACTGTTTGAAGGTGGACTTTCTTGCGTTGCGAAAAGCTCAACGCGAACCGAAACATTAAGCAATTCCCGGAGTGTTTTTTCAATGTCGCCCTTTAGTTGTTCGCAGCGCTCACGATGCGTTTCATTCGGGAGTTCAAACCGGATGCGGTCCTTGATTACCTCGGTTACTTTCGCCGCTTGGAAGCGTGCACGGGCCTTTGCACTTAACGCCGGCAGTGCCTTTTGTTGCCAAACATCTGACACTTCGCCTATGGACAGATCTTTTGGTAGCGAAGCCTCATCGTTGTTGTCCGGCGGTATCTCGTCGTGAGGTTTCGTCGAGATCACGCTCTCGTTAGGCGGAGGGGGCGGCACTTTGACAGCCTCGGGTTTCGGCGCCACCACTTCGGACTCATCGGCTGTTTGGGTCGCAGCCAGTGCGGCACGCGCCTGCTCTGCGGGTTTGCTTCCCGTGCTCGGCGACGTGGCAGAGGTCCCGGGGGTGTCCCGTCCCACCGCAGTTTCTGTCGGTTCAGCGAAAAGGCGGACCATCGCTAAGTCGAGAACTAGCTGAGGGTCAGGGGACTGACGCATGTCTACGAGGACTCGTCCGAGTAGTTCTAATGCGCGGACGTTCAACGCCCGGGTCATGCGAGACGCTAACCCGGCAAGTTGAGGTAACTCTTCATCGGTAATTTGGCCGGAGCTAACTCCGGCACCCGCGAGAAACACATCTCGCAGTTTTCGGGTGGTGCGGTATGCAAGATCCCTAGGGTCAACACCTGCTTCGACGGTCGCCGCAATTGCTGTCAACGCTCCAGTGAGATCTTGATCGGCTATCGCCTCAATCAGAGCATCGGTCGATCCGCTATGTTCTGGAATCCCACCAGCGGTAACAACTTGATCCAAGGCTGAAAGTGTGTCCCGAACTGAACCAGCTCCCCGCTCAACGACATAGTCAACAACGGTCACATCGATTTGCAGTTCAGCTCGTTCGGCAATTTCTTTGACGTGTTCGCTCAGCAGCCCTGCGGGGACCAATGTCAATTCGACATGTTGTGTCCTGCTGCGAATTGTGGGCAAAACTTTTTGTGGATCGGTAGTCGCCAAAATGAAAATGACATGTTCCGGCGGCTCTTCCAGAGTTTTGAGAAGAGCATTGGATGCAGCCGCCGAAAGCATGTGGACTTCATCGAGCAGATAAATCTTCCGTTTGCCGGGGCTGCCGAGAGCAGCACTGGCTGTGATGTCTCTGATGTGGTTAACACCGTTATGTGAGGCAGCGTCCAATTCGACCAGATCCATGGAATTGCCTGACTCGAACGCGACGCAGCTATCACAACTACCGCAGGGTTCCCCATTTCCTGGAGGTTCAAGACAATTCAGGACTTTCGCCAAGATGCGTGCAGTTGACGTCTTTCCGGTTCCTCGTGGCCCACTGAGCAAATAGGCGTGGCCGACTCTTTCTTCGATCACAGCATTCCGAAGCGCAGCGACGAGATGATCTTGGCCAATTACTTCTGAAAAGCTTCGGGGCCGAAAGCGTCGATACAAAGACTGGTACACCATTAGTCGCTGATGCTACTTGCGTGCCGCTGCGCTAAGGGGCAAGTAGCCTAAGAGCGCGTCATCGTTCCACGTGGCGGCCGGGTCCTGTGCAACAGCGGCCCGTGAATCGAGTCAGGGCCGGGAGGCAGCAG
>PBKA01000027.1 GCA_002721305.1 Acidimicrobiaceae bacterium
AGAAGAAGGCTCCGGCCAAGAAGAAGGCTCCGGCCAAGAAGAAGGCTCCGGCCAAGAAGAAGGCTCCGGCCAAGAAGAAAGCGTAAGTGAAGTCCGTGAAACAGAGTGCAGCGATGCTGCACACAAAGGAACTAGCAAGCTAGGAGAAAGAAATGGCAACCACCGAAGAGATCATCGAGGCAATCGGCAGCATGTCGGTACTCGAACTCGTCGAACTTAAGAAAGCGTTTGAAGAGACGTTTGATGTCACAGCTGCAGCTGCGGCACCTGTCATGATGGCTGCTGCCGGTGGCGGCGGCGATGCCGGAGGCGCACCCGCGGAAGACAAAGATGAGTTCGATGTTGTTCTCACGGGCGTCGGTGACAAGAAAATCCAGGTCATTAAAGAGGTCCGCGGGCTTACCAGCCTCGGGCTTAAAGAAGCCAAGGATCTTGTCGAAGGAGCACCCAGCAATATCCTCGAAGGAGTTTCTAAAGAAGACGCCGACAAAGCCCAGGAAGCTATTGAAGCTGCCGGCGGCACCGTCGAAGTCAAGTAACAACACTTTTAAGTTAGTTGCCGTTCCGTTTGTTGAAAGCCGGATCGGCCGCTAGCCTGTGCGCTGTCGTGGCTCTGGTGTCGTCTTCTTTAGAAAACACTAAGAGGTCTCGCGCGCCCCTGCTTCTGACGGCCGTTGCCCACGGTCGCAACTGAATATTTCTAGGAGATCCCGTTGTCTTCTCGCGCTGCCCGGGAACGGTATTCATTTGGCAACCTCGAAGAGGTACTGCCACTACCAGACTTAATCGACGTCCAGAAAAAGTCCTTTGAGCGTTTTCTTGCTATCGGCTTGGCTGAAACCTTCGCCGATATAAGTCCCATCAGTGACTTCACCGGGAACCTTGAACTCGAATTTGAGTTTGATAGCGAAGACGAAGACCTAAAAGGTCCTCCAAAGTTCTCGGAAAAAGAGTGCAAAGAAAAAGATCACACTTACTCCGACCAGATCTTCGTTCGAGCTCGCTTTAAGAACGCCAACACCGGCGAGATTAAAGAACAAACCGTTTTCATGGGCGACTTCCCCAAGATGACAGACAAGGGAACTTTCATCATCAACGGAACAGAGCGGGTGATCGTCAGCCAACTCGTTAGATCACCGGGCGTTATTTTCCAGCCCGGTGAACGGTACCGACTTCGGAATATGCAGAAGCACCAGCTGGTCACCGGCACCATTCATCCCTACCGAGGTGAATGGATCGAATTCGACGTAGAGCATAAGCCCGGGAAAGACGTCACTGCCGGCGCCCGTATCGCCCGCAAACGGCGTTTGAGCATCTTCACCATCCTGCGAGCGCTGGGATACGACGAAGCTAGCCATCCGGGCTTTCTCGAACAGTTCGTTCAGCACTTCGACTTCCTCGAAGGCCAGTGGGAAAGCGAACGAGATAAGTGGACTCGTAGCGACGAAGACGCGCCGATAGCCCCCACGCAAGAAGAAGCTCTTATTGAGATCTACAAGCGCGCACGCCCGGGTGAACCGCCGACGGCCGAAGCTGCCGCCAACTACTTCAACAACGCATATTTTGACGACCGACGCTATTCACTTTCCAAAGTCGGTCGATACAAGCTCAACAAGAAGTTGAGCGCCGAAATTGGCAAACTCGAAAAGCTTTTTGGTTTAAAACTAGAACGACCTCCGACGGACTCACAGGTGCTTACGCGTTCGGAGGTACTCGCTGCGGTCAGCTATCTGCTTCACTTAGCCAACGCAGAACCTGGATACCGTCTCGACGACCAAGATCACTTCGCGAATCGCCGTATTCGATCTGTCGGAGAACTCATCCAAAACCAGGTCCGTATAGGTCTTAGCCGTATGGAGCGAGTTGTTCGGGAACGAATGACCACACAAGACGTCGAGGCAATTACCCCAACGACCTTGATCAACACTCGGCCCGTAACAGCCGCGATCAAAGAATTTTTCGGGACGTCTCAACTCTCCCAATTCATGGATCAAGTCAACCCACTGTCTGGCTTGACGCATAGACGGCGCCTCTCAGCTCTTGGTCCAGGCGGCCTCTCGCGCGAACGCGCCGGATTCGAAGTACGAGACGTTCACTTCAGCCACTACGGACGGATGTGTCCCATTGAAACTCCCGAAGGTCCAAATATTGGACTCATCGGAGGTTTGGCGACATTCGCTCAAGTAAATGAATTCGGGTTTATCGAATCACCCTACCGTGTCGTCAAGAGGGGAAAAGTTACGGATGAAATCCGCTACTTAACTGCTGACGAAGAGGAAGAGTATGTCGTTGCACAAGCCAATGCCCCGCTCAACCCAAATAAGACCTTTAGAAATCCACGAGTGCTTGTCCGCAAGAGCCCCCAAGGGGCCAGTTTGGCTGACCTAAAGCTCCAAATGGAACGCGATACGTACTTTGCGGCCACTACCGAAATCAGCTACGTACCAGCAGACGAAGTTGATCTGATGGACGTCTCCCCGAAGCAGATCGTCTCTGTTGCCACAGCTCTGATTCCATTCCTCGAACACGACGATGCGAACCGCGCGCTCATGGGAGCCAATATGCAACGCCAAGCGGTGCCCCTAATCCGCTCCGAGGCAGCCTATGTAGGCACAGGTATCGAGGCACGCGCTGCCGGAGACGCCGCGGATGTTGTTCTGGCTCGCGAAGACGGCGTAGTCGCAGAAGTCAACGGAACCGCCATCACGGTCGAATACAAGAAAGAAGGAACGTTCAGCCATCAGCTACTTAAGTTCGAACGCTCCAACCAGGACACTTGCATCAACCAGAAGCCAGTTGTTCAAGAAGGGGACAAAGTTAAAAAGGGTGCCATCTTGGCTGATGGCCCTTCCACGGACAATGGTGAACTGGCCCTAGGAAAGAATCTGCTGGTCGCGTACATGGCTTGGGAGGGCTACAACTTCGAAGACGCGATCATTATCAGCGAACGCCTTGTCAAAGATGATGTTCTTACCTCCATCCACATTCATGAACACGAGATCGATGCCCGCGACACCAAACTAGGTCCCGAAGAAATCACGCGAGACATCCCCAACGTTGCCGATGACGTACTCGCAGATCTCGATGAACGCGGAGTGGTGCGCGTGGGAGCCGAAGTGGGTCCAGGTGACGTCCTCGTAGGCAAAGTCACACCTAAGGGTGAAACCGAACTAACTCCAGAAGAACGCCTATTGCGGGCCATTTTCGGAGAAAAAGCGCGAGAAGTTCGTGACACTTCACTCAAAGTGCCTCACGGTGAACGGGGAATCGTCACTGACGTTCGAGTGCTTCAGCGCGATGAGGATGAAGAATTGCCGCCCGGGGTCAACGAACTCGTTCGGGTGTATGTAGCGCAGAAGCGCAAGATCAGCGTTGGTGACAAACTTGCTGGCCGCCACGGCAACAAAGGCGTCATCTCAAAGATCCTTCCGATAGAAGAAATGCCCTACCTGGCTGATGGCACACCAGTTGACATCATCCTCAGCCCACTTGGAGTACCGAGCAGAATGAATGTTGGTCAGGTGCTTGAAGCTCACTTGGGTTACGCAGCCCGCTGGGGCTGGGAACTCGACGGTGAAGCCGTCGGAGTTGAACCAACTTCGAACACGGCTCGAAAAACTCGTCCTAGAACGGAACCTGCGGTATTCGTAGCCACACCCGTGTTCGACGGTGCCAGCTGGGACGAAGAAGAGCGAGCCGGCGTCCATCCAACGATTCAAAAAACACTTGAGAATCTTCGACCAGAAACATCTTCAGGGGAACGGATGATGACATCGGCTGGGAAAGCTGTGTTGTACAACGGTCGTACTGGGGAAGCGTATGACCAGCCAATCATGGTTGGATACAGCTACATCCTCAAATTGGCGCACCTTGTTGACGACAAGATTCACGCGCGCTCAACCGGCCCCTACTCGATGATCACTCAACAGCCTCTTGGGGGCAAAGCACAGTTCGGCGGGCAACGGTTCGGTGAGATGGAGGTTTGGGCCTTAGAGGCATACGGCGCCGCTTACCTCCTCCAAGAGCTTTTGACCATAAAGTCAGACGACACCTTGGGCAGGGTTCAAGTCTACGAAGCGATCGTGAAAGGAAAAAATATTCCCGAACCTGGGATTCCTGAGAGCTTCAAAGTTTTGATTAAGGAAATGCAGGCACTGTGTTTGAACGTGGAAGTGATTTCCCTAACCGGAGATGAAATCGACATGCAAGGCCTCGATGAAGATGTCTTCCGCGCCGAAGAGTCACTGGGCATTGATATCAGCCGGCCTGAACGAGGAACCGACGAAGAAGACGAACTGCGGAGGCAGCAGCTATGAGCACCCGCGTAATCGTCCTTACCCATTCGCGAATTGAGAGCAGCAAATGATTGACGTTAACGAGTTCTCAGATATCCGTATCGGTCTGGCGACCGCCGACGCAATTCGAACGTGGTCTAACGGTGAAGTTAAGAAGCCCGAGACCATCAACTACAGAACGTTGAAGCCCGAAAAAGACGGGCTGTTCTGCGAGAAGATATTCGGCCCGACTAAAGACTGGGAATGTGCATGCGGAAAATACAAGCGCGTCCGATTCAAGGGGATTATTTGTGAACGTTGCGGTGTTGAAGTCACACGACAAAAAGTTCGAAGAGAACGGATGGGCCACATCGAGCTCGCCGCTCCAGTAGTCCACATTTGGTATTTGAGAGGCACTAGAAGTTGGCTCGCTTATTTGTTGACCGGCTTGGAAATTCGCGAAGAGTTAAAAGCCAAGCAACTCGAACGTGTGATTTATTTCGCAGCGAATCTTGTTACATGGGTCGATGAAGAGAAGCGTCATGAAGATTTGTCGCGCCTCGAAGTTGAGATGCGTGAGGAACTCGACGTCATCCGCGAAGAATTCGACGACGAAATAGCTGGACGCTTAAAGGACCTTGAAGAAGAGATCACTGAGCTCGAAGCCGAAGGCTTAAAAGAAAAAGATCTTAAAGCACGTCGGCGTGACGCTGACAGGGACATCGAGGCTCTTCGAACAGAATGCGCCGAGGAACTAGAGACGGTAGAACGAGCTTTTGACGAATTCCGTGAGCTACATGGTCGAAAAATCATCGAAGATGAACTTTTGTGGCGCGAACTAGAAGATCGATACGGCGATTACTTCGAAGGCGGCATGGGGGCGGAAGCGATCGCACAACTGATGGAGCGTATCGACTTCGACGATGAGGAACTTCTCCTTCGCGAAGCTATCGAAGCCGCTGACGGCCGGCGTCCCTTGTCGGCTCAACGGAAACAAAAAGCTATTAAGCGACTCAAGATTCTGAGCGCCTTCAACCGTCGAAACCCCAACGATCGACGAATCAATGATCCTCGAGCAATGATTCTTGACGCTGTTCCCGTCATTCCCCCCGACTTACGACCAATGGTTCAGCTCGATGGCGGTCGGTTCGCGACCTCCGATCTAAACGATCTGTACCGCCGCGTCATCAACAGAAACAATCGTCTAAAGCGTCTCTTAGACCTAGGCGCACCGGAAATCATCGTGAACAACGAGAAGCGGATGCTTCAGGAGGCAGTTGACGCGCTATTCGACAACGGTCGGCGTGGACGACCTGTGACGGGCCCAGGCAACCGTCCATTGAAGTCGCTCTCGGACATGCTCAAAGGTAAGCAAGGACGCTTCCGACAAAATCTTCTAGGTAAGCGAGTGGACTACTCAGGACGATCTGTAATCGTCGTGGGACCTACTCTCAAACTCCACCAATGCGGCCTTCCGAAACTCATGGCGTTGGAACTGTTCAAACCGTTCGTTATGAAGCGCCTTGATGATCTTGATCTTGCACCGAATATCAAATCTGCCAAACGAATGGTCGAACGTCGCCGATCCGAGGTATGGGATGTTTTGGAAGAGGTCATCAAAGAACACCCAGTGCTCCTCAATCGGGCACCAACGCTGCACCGCCTAGGCATTCAGGCGTTCGAACCAATTTTGGTTGAAGGAAAAGCCATTCAGATCCATCCACTGGTCTGTGCAGCATTCAACGCTGATTTCGATGGTGACCAAATGGCCGTGCACCTCCCGCTGTCGTCTGAAGCTCAAGCTGAGGCGCGAGTTCTGATGCTGTCGGCCAACAATATTTTGTCCCCCGCCGATGGCCGCCCCATGACTGTTCCAAGCCAAGACATGATTATCGGCGGTTACTACTTAACAGAAATGCGTGGTGATGCGGATGAGAAAGACCTACCCGTTTTCAAACATTTCCATGAGATCGAACGCGCAGTTACGCTCAACCAAGTTGACCTTCATAGACCGATAATTTGGCGGACGGAGGCATTGGCTCTGGAAGAGGGTGGTTATCAAGCAACCACGCCCGGCCGAGTTTTGTTTAATGACGCTCTCCCCGAAGACTTCCCCTACGTCAACACAGCAGTCAGAAAAGGCGACATGGGAGACATTGTCGGTGATCTTTCCGACGGCTGGCCGACCAACGAAGTCGCCACGTCCTTGGACCGAATCAAAGACCTGTCATATGAATACGCAACTAAGTCGGGACTAACGATCTCAATCGATGACGTTCGTACCCCTCCAGACAAAGCGGAAATTCTTGAACGCTACGAGGGAGAGGCTGAACGGGTAGAAAATCAGTTCCGCCGCGGCATCATTACTGACGGTGAGCGCCGCCAAAAAGAAGTTGAAATCTGGACTTCAGCAACCGAAGAAGTCCGTGCGTCTCTTGAACGCGAACTCAAATCGGTCGTATTCAACCCAATCGAGATGATGGTCGGATCAGGCGCCCGAGGCAACATGATGCAGGTTCGCCAAATTGCCGCCATCCGGGGCCTTGTAGCTAACCCACGTGGTGACATTATCCCCCGACCAATCAAATCCTCTTACCGAGAGGGTCTCGCCATGCTTGAGTACTTCATTTCGACGCCTGGCGCGCGAAAAGGTCTCGTAGATACTGCGTTGCGCACAGCGGACTCCGGCTATCTCACCCGGAGGCTTGTCGACGTTGCCCAAGAACTCATTATTAACGAGGAAGACCCGTTTGAGCGTTCGGGGCCAGTACTGGGATTGTGGCTCGAAGACATAGAGCCAGACACCGCCGAAAAGCGTACATACTTGGAGACACGTCTCTTCAGCCGTTGCCTAGCTCAAGATGTGGAACTCACCGACGGAGTCATGGAAGCCGGCACGCTAATAGGAGATCAAGAACTAGAGACATTGCGCGACGATCCGAAAGTCACTCGGGTACAAGTTCTCTCCCCTCTAACTGACAATTCGGAGTTTGGTGTTTCGGCGAAGGCCTATGGAGGTTCGTTAGCGACCGGAAAAATGATTGAAGTTGGTGAGGCTGTGGGTGTGATAGCGGCTCAATCGATCGGTGAGCCGGGAACACAGTTGACCATGAGAACCTTCCATACAGGTGGCGTAGCAGGTAGCGATATTGCCGGAGGTCTACCTCGCGTGGTCGAGCTTTTCGAAGCGCGTCAACCCAAAGGTAAAGCGACCCTAACGACCCGGTCAGGAGTAGTGAGAATCGGGGACGATGACGGCCGAGGTCGCGAAATCGTCGTCGTCGGAGATGATGGGGAAGAAGAGCCCCACACCGTAGCCACGATGGCACGGCTTGCAGTCGTAGATGGTCAAGAGATAAGGGCGGGGGACCCTCTGGTAGACGGACCTCGTGACCCGAAAGAATTGCTCGACATACGAGGAGTCCGGGAGACTCAGCAATACTTGGTGGAGGAAGTCCAAAAAGTTTACCGCGAGCAGGGAGTGTCCATCCATGACAAACACATCGAGCTCATTATTAGACAAATGACGCGACGCGTTCTTGTCGGTGAACCCGGCGAATCCGTGTTCCTGCCAGGGGAACAAGTAGACCAACGGGTTTACGCGGAAGTCAACCGCAGTCTTGTTCAGGAAGGGCAACGCCCGGCCGAAGCGCGGCCGGTGATCATGGGCATCACCAAAGCGTCGCTAGCTACCGATTCTTGGCTATCAGCAGCATCTTTCCAAGAGACCACGCGTGTTCTCACCGAAGCGGCTATTGAGTCAAGACGCGATGACCTGAGAGGCCTCAAGGAAAACATCATCATCGGCAAATTGATTCCTGCTGGAACCGGACAAGGCCGATACCGTAACATTGACACAACTGCTCCCGACTATGAGCCGATGGAATTCTTCACATCCGATGACGACCTTGACCCAGCCGAGTGGTTGGCGACGATAGGCAGTGAAGAGAGCGGCGATGTGGTTGAACTCGGTGATGCAGGATAGATAAGCATCGCATGAGAGTCGTTGTGGCGGGCGCCCTACTGGCGCTTACCCTCGGTGTCTCGAGTTGCTCACAGGATCCCGGCGAAACGGTTACCAACACTACGGTCGCAGGAGCTGCTGAACGTGATCGTTCGGTCACTGCCACTCAGCTTCTTGAAACCACCCGATGGCCGGCAGAATTCGACCTAGTTCCCCTGTCCCCGACAGCTCTTCGACAACTCCAGAACTCAATTTTGGGCGATGTCGAATTGGCTCGGTCCGTCAGCGACGTTGCTGCTGCTGGTCTCATGCGAGAGGCAAAGGCATTCGGGGCAGTTCTTCTCATCGGGGTAGCCGACCCGGTGGTTGGAAATATGAGCTTTGTCGAAGGATTGCGCCAAGCTGTCTTCGACGAACCTTCATCTTCGCGGTGGGGGCCGCTAGTTGGTTGGATCTCATCGTCAAACGGAGAGATCCTGGCGATGTTGCCTATCGGACCGGTGATCGTTTTTGCAACGACGGAATCCCGGACCGACCTCGATCTGGTCCTGATTCCACTGGTTGAGCGATTCATTGATTATTCGGCGAACTAGAACCTCGTGCCGCGCGGGCCACTGAACCCGAAAGCTTCAACGCATAAGCCACGTGTTGATTGCATTTCGGGTTGTCTAGGTGGCGCGCGAGTCGTAGCATTATGGGTCGGTCTTTGTCCGGCTCGGAAGCAACAGTTGTTTTCAGCAGGCTGAGTCCGACTCGTTCCGTCGGCCATAGAGCCAGAGGTATTTGGTGCCCACAATCCAGCAGTTGGTCCGAAAGGGCCGAAAATCTAAACCTACTAAGGCCAAGACGCCGGCACTGAAGGGTTCCCCCCAACGCCGTGGAGTTTGCACACGCGTCTACACCCACACCCCCAAGAAGCCGAACTCAGCACTACGCAAGGTGGCGCGTGTCCGATTAACAAGTGGCATTGAAGTAACTGCATATATTCCAGGTGAGGGACACAACCTCCAAGAACACAGCATCGTTTTGGTACGCGGTGGACGTGTAAAGGACCTTCCTGGGGTTCGCTACAAAGTCGTTCGCGGGTCACTTGACGCCTCAGGTGTTTCATCTCGCAAACAAGCCCGGTCGCGCTACGGCGCAAAGAAGGAGGGCTGAAATGCCCCGTCGCGGTGCCGCCCCAAGGCGCGAACTTGCAGCCGATCCGGTTTATGACTCCACCCTTGTTACCCAAGTGATTAACAAAGTCCTCCAACGCGGCAAAAGAGGAAAAGCAGAACGAATTGTCTACGACGCGCTTGACATGGTGTCTGAAAAAACCGGTGGCGAAGCGCTCAGTGTTTTAAAACGAGCGGTAGATAACATCAAACCGCAGCTAGAAGTAAAAAGCAGAAGAGTCGGCGGCGCTACCTACCAGGTCCCCGTCGAGGTTCGCCCCCGACGTGCCAACACTCTCGCGATTAGATGGATTGTTGATTACGCCCGGGAACGACGCGAACGCACAATGGCTGAACGACTAGCCAACGAAGTTCTTGATGCTTCCAACGGCACCGGATCAGCGACCAAGCGTCGAGAAGATACTCACCGAATGGCTGAAGCCAACAAAGCTTTCGCCCACTACAGGTGGTAAGAAAAGACACTCCGTCACCCCATAAGACCACTCAAACCGGCACACTGGGTGTCGGAGATGTTCCTAGCAACATCTGCAACTTTTGTCCCTGCAAGAACCCGTAACCCCTGACCCAAAGAGACCGAAGCAGACTTCTCATGCCACGCACTCATCCCCTTGACCGCGTTCGAAACATCGGCATCATGGCACACATTGATGCCGGAAAGACCACCACCACCGAACGCATCCTTTACTACACCGGTGTCAACTACAAGATTGGGGAAGTCCACGACGGTGCAGCGACTATGGACTGGATGGAACAAGAACAAGAGCGAGGTATCACCATCACCTCAGCCGCCACAACGTGCATGTGGAACGACCATGTCATCAATATCATCGACACCCCGGGCCACGTGGACTTCACAGTCGAAGTGGAGCGTTCCCTGCGCGTGCTTGATGGGGCGGTGGCCGTATTTGATGGTGTTGCAGGAGTAGAGCCTCAAACGGAAACCGTATGGCGACAAGCTGACAAATACGGCGTTCCTCGCATGTGTTTCATCAACAAGCTCGACCGCACCGGGGCATCTTTCCATGATTCTTTAGCCAGCATCGTGGACCGTTTAGAAGCCAACGTTGCAGTCCTCCAACTCCCAATTGGCTCAGAAGCGGATTTCGCAGGGATTGTTGATCTCGTCGCCATGAACGCGGTGGTATGGCAAGGCGAAGACCTCGGCGCGAGCTACGACGTAATTGACATCCCTGATGACCTGCAAAGCGAAGCTCAGGAACACCGAACCAAGCTCCTGGAAGTTCTTGCAGATGTAGACGAAGACATCATGCTCGCTTACTTGGAGGGAGAAGATGTCGATGAAGACACCCTGCACGACGCAATTCGCCGCGGGACCATCTCCAACCAAATTGTCCCAGTGCTTACCGGAACCGCATTTAAGAACAAAGGTGTCCAGCCGTTACTCGACGCAGTCACTCGCTATTTGCCATCACCCCTTGACATACCAGCCATCGACGGCACCTCCCTCAACGGCGAAGAGACCCTAGAACGTCAACCGCAAGACGAGGAGCCCTTCTCGGCACTCGCTTTCAAAATCATGACGGACCCTCACGTCGGCAAACTCGTATATTTCAGGGTTTACAGCGGCAGTCTGGAAAAAGGTGGGCAGGTACTTAACACGACCACGGGCAACAAAGAGCGCATCGGTCGAATTCTGCAGATGCACGCCAACAACCGTGAAGATCGCGATGACATCCAAGCAGGCGACATCGTCGCAGGCATAGGCCTCAAGAACACCCGGACCGGCGACACCCTTTGTGCTGCGGACAAACCGATCGTCCTGGAACAGCTCACCTTCCCCGAGCCAGTAGTCCACGTTGCCGTGGAACCTCGGTCAAAAGGCGACCAAGACAAATTAGGTAAAGCGCTTGCGGCGTTGTCAGAGGAAGATCCAACGTTTCGGGTTAAAACCGACGAAGAAACAGGTCAAACAGTTATTTCAGGTATGGGAGAACTACACCTTGAAGTGTTAGTCGATCGGATGCTACGAGAATTCAAAGTCGACGCGACGATCGGCAAGCCTCAGGTCGCCTACCGAGAAACGATTACGAAACAAGTCGAAAAATTCGAATACCGTCATATCAAACAAAGTGGCGGTTCAGGTCAATACGCGGTTGTCGTTATCAACCTTGAACCCAGCCAAGCCGGCGAAGGTTACGTCTTCGACGACACCATCAAAGGCGGGGTCATCCCAAAGGAATACATCAGTTCCGTCAACGCTGGTCTCCAGTCATCAATGGACAATGGGCCCTTGGCGGGTTTCCCAATGGTTGATGTGAAAGTCTCCCTTATTGATGGATCAACCCACGACGTGGATTCATCAGAAATGGCCTTCAAAATTGCCGGCACCATGGCAATGCGCGAAGCGGTTCGAGCCGCTGGACCAGTACTCCTAGAACCAATCATGTCGGTCGAAGTAGTCACACCAGAGGACTATATGGGCGACGTAATTGGCGACCTCAACGCTCGGCGAGGTCGAGTTGGGCAGATGGAAAATCGAGGAACAGCCCAAGTAATTGACGCTGAGGTGCCGTTATCGGAGATGTTCGGTTACGCTAACGACCTGCGTTCGCGTACTCAGGGTCGGGCTACCTACTCGATGCAGTTCGAGAACTACCAGCAAGTGCCACCCAACATCGCCGAAGAAATCGTAAAGCGAATCCGCGGCGAGTAACAATCACCACTAACCAAGAAATATCGATCTCAAGAAAAAGGAAGACACCGGAGAGAAATCATGTCCAAAGAGAAGTTTGAACGGACTAAGCCGCATGTGAATGTGGGAACCATGGGCCATATCGACCATGGCAAGACCACACTGACTGCTGCTATTACCAAGGTTTTGGCCGAAGCTTCGGGCGGTGAAGCAACAGCCTTCGAAGACATAGATAAGGCGCCTGAGGAGCGGGAACGTGGCATCACGATCTCAATTTCTCACGTTGAATACGAGACAGCGAATCGCCACTACGCGCACGTCGACATGCCAGGCCACGCCGACTACATCAAGAATATGATTACTGGTGCCGCCCAGGTTGACGGCGCCATTCTCGTAGTGTCAGCTGCAGATGGGCCTATGCCGCAGACACGTGAGCACGTGTTGCTAGCGCGCCAAGTCGGTGTCCCCTACATCGTGGTTGCGTTGAACAAAGTCGACATGGTTGACGATGAGGAACTGCTGGAATTGGTTGAACTCGAAGTGCGTGAATTGCTGAGCGAATACGAGTTCCCCGGTGACGATGTCCCTGTCGTGAAGGTTTCCGCCTTGGGCGCGTTAGAAGGTGCCGACGGAGCAGCAGAACAGGTCATGGAGTTAATGGAAGCAGTCGATGAAGCCGTTCCTGAACCAGACCGCGACACGGACAAACCTTTCTTGATGCCGGTAGAGGACGTTTTTTCTATCACGGGTCGAGGCACAGTTGTGACCGGCAAGATTGAAACTGGCGTCGTGAACACCGGCGAAGAAATCGAAATCGTAGGTATCCGGGAAACGCAAACCACCACGATCACTGGTGTGGAAATGTTCCGGAAGATCCTCGATGAAGGTCAAGCCGGAGACAACGTCGGCCTGCTTCTCCGGGGTATCGACAAGGAAGAGGTTGAACGTGGTCAGGTCTGTTGCGCTAAAGGATCAATCACCCCTCACACCAAATTCGAAGCTCAGGTGTACGTGTTGACCAAAGAAGAGGGCGGCCGTCACAAGCCGTTCTTCTCGAACTATCGACCTCAGTTCTATTTCCGGACCACCGATATCACCGGAATGGTTGAGCTGCCGTCAGGTACCGAAATGTGCATGCCTGGCGACAATACCGACATGACGGTCGAATTAATCAACCCGATTGCTATGGATGAAGGTCTTCGATTCGCAATTCGTGAGGGTGGCCGTACCGTTGGTGCAGGTCGAGTCACCAAGATCCTCTCGTAACGACGATGGCCGCTTCGCAAAAGATCCGAATTCGCTTGAAGGCTTACGACCACGACATCGTGGATCAAAGCACCCAAAAAATCGTTGAAACGGTTCTTAGGACCCAAGCAAATATCAAGGGTCCTGTCCCCCTGCCGACCGAAAAGCACCGGTATACGGTTGTTCGGTCACCACACAAGGACAAGGACTCCCGGGAACACTTTGAGATGCGGATTCATAAGCGACTAATCGACATAGTCGAACCTTCACCAAAGACGGTGGATTCGCTTCAACGCTTGGAATTACCTGCGGGCGTCGATATCGAGATCAAAATTCAACAGAACTAGGGTTCTTGGGCGCATTGGGGTGGTGATTCGATCGCTACCCCGGTATCGTTTACTCTCCGCGTGCTTAGGTTTCTAGGCACACGAACCGACGTCCGGCAAGGCCGGCCCTAGGGCCGTAACCGGTCGGCACAACCTAGTTCTCGCTCCGCCGGCCATGCCGAGCGGAGCGTTCGCGTGAGCGGCGGCCGACGGCCCCATTTGGAAGAGAAAGACACCCGACATGGCGAATAAGGCGATCGTCGCCACAAAAGTGGGCATGACCCAGTTGTGGGACGATGACAACCGGGTTGTGCCTGTCACCATGCTCCAAGTCGAGCCCTGCCGCGTAGTCCAGGTAAAAACCAATGAGCGTGACGGCTACACAGCAGTCCAAGTCACCTTTGGGCAATGTGAAGCAGAAAAATTGACCAAACCCGAAGCCGGTCATTTTGGAACAGCAGGCGTTGAGCCCGGTCGACGTTTGGTGGAACTTCGGCTTGATGATGTCAGCGAAATAGAAGTTGGCCAAGAACTGGCTGCCGATGTGCTCGAAGCTGGAGAAAAAGTCGACGTTACCGCGGTGTCAAAAGGTAAGGGATTTGCGGGTGTGATGAAGCGCCACAATTTCAGTGGCCAAAAGGCCAGCCACGGCACTCACAGAGTCCACAGAGCACCCGGAGCTATAGGAGCCTGTGCTACCCCCTCTCGGGTGTTCAAAGGCACCAAGATGCCTGGGCGCATGGGCGCAGAAAAAGTGACCACCCTCAACCTCACCGTGGTGGAAGCAGACGCAGACCGAGAGCTCCTACTTGTTCGGGGCTCAGTCCCGGGTCCCAAAGGAGGCGTAGTAGTAATCCGCGACGCCGTGAAGGACTCACAATGACAACCACCCTTGATCTGAGAACCCAAGACGGCGGAACCGCAGGTACTGTGATGCTCGACAACGAGCTATTCGGCATCGAACCGAACCTGTCTGTCCTCCATCAAGTTGTTACAGCACAACTCGCAGCTAGAAGAAGTGGTAGTGCGAACACGAAAACGCGTGCAGAAGTTCGTGGCGGCGGGGCCAAACCCTTTCGCCAAAAGGGAACTGGTCGAGCCAGGCAGGGATCAATTCGTGCCCCACAATTCACTGGTGGCGGCGTTGTCCACGGACCCAAGCCACGCAGCTTCCGAAAAAAAGTGAATAAGAAAATGAACCGCCTCGCGCTGTGCTCTGCTCTCAGTGATCGAGCGCAAAGTGAGCGCGTGGTCGTGGTCGACCAATGGCAATTCGACGGACCCAAAACCAAAGATGCTTTGTCGGCCCTACAAAACCTTGAACTGGACGGCCGGATCATGATGGTGGTCTCGGACAACGACGACATAGCGATTCGTAGCTTCAGAAATTTGCCGTCAGTGCAACTAGTTCAAGCAGCGGAGCTCAATGCATACGACGTACTCTGCTCGGACTGGATTGTCTTCACCAGCGAAACCCTCCCGGGGGCGAAATCATGAAGGACCCACGCGACGTAGTGATTTCCCCGATCGTTTCCGAGAAGTCATATGAGCAACTCGAACAGAACATCTATGTGTTCCAAGTCCATACATCAGCCTCCAAACCAGAGATTCGCCAAGCTGTCGAATCAATCTTTGACGTCACCGTTACCAAGATCAATACGCTCAACCGCAAAGGTAAAGTCCGACGAAACCGACGAAACAACACGTTGGGGAAGCGACCGAACACCAAGCGGGCCATTGTCACCCTTGCCGAGGGTGACTCGATACAGATCTTCGAGACATAGTCATGGGAATTCGCGTACGTAAACCATCAAGCCCAGGACGGCGCTTCCAAACGGTCTCCGACTTCAGTGAGTTGACTACCACCCGCCCAGAAAAATCTCTTCTCGCTAAAAAGCATTCCACCGGTGGACGAAATAACAATGGCCGGAAAACCTCTCGCCATCGTGGAGGCGGCCACAAGCAGCGCTATCGAATAATTGACTTCAAACGCACCAAGGACGGCGTTCCAGCGACGGTAGCAAGCATTGAATATGACCCGAACCGCAATTGCCGCATCGCGCTCTTGCATTATCACGATGGCGAAAAACGCTACATCTTGGCGCCAGCGGGTCTAGAGCTAGGCGACAAACTCGAAAGTGGGCAGCGTGCGGAGATTCGCGTCGGCAATGCGCTACCTCTTCGCTACATGCCGGTAGGCACCACTATTCACAACATTGAGTTGAAGCCCGGTGCCGGAGGTCAAATGGCCCGATCTGCAGGCGCGGGTGTACAACTGGTAGCAAAAGAGGGTGGCTACGCAACGGTGCGGCTCCCAAGCACTGAAATGCGTCGCGTGCCCATCGATTGCCGAGCGACGGTTGGATCCGTCGGCAACGCCGAAGCGGACTTGATCAAGATAGGCAAAGCAGGACGCAACCGGTGGAAAGGTGTTCGCCCTCAGACTCGTGGCGTGGCGATGAACCCAGTGGATCACCCACTCGGTGGCGGTGAAGGAAAGACCTCCGGTGGCCGTCATCCAGTATCACCGTGGGGCAAACCTGAGGGCCGCACTCGGAAAAAGAACAAGAAGTCCAGCGACATGATTATTCGTCGTCGCCGTACCCGCGGATCGCGGAGGTAACCAATGCCACGTAGTTTGAAAAAAGGCGCATTTGTCGATGACCATCTACTGAAGAAGGTCGACGCGCTTAACGAAAGTGGCGAAAAACAGGTCGTCAAAACTTGGAGCAGACGTTCAACGATCATCCCCGAAATGATTGGTCACACCATCGCCGTTCATGATGGACGCAAACACGTTCCTGTGTACATAACGGAGTCGATGGTCGGTCACAAACTTGGTGAGTTTTCGCCATCTCGGACCTTCAAGTTTCACTCGGGCCAAGAACGAGGAGGTACCACGTGAGTGGGCTGATTGACCTCGAAGCAGTAGCTGGAGCGCGCTCGACCCACAAATTCGCGCGTTTATCCGCTTCCAAAGCCAGAGTTGTTCTTGACCTCATCCGTGACGAAGATCTCGATCAGGCGCGAGAAGAACTTCAATTCTGCGACCGAGGAGCAGCAAAGGTGATCTCCAAGGTTCTGGAGAGCGCTGTGTCCAACGCCGAGAATAATGAGCGCCTCGCCGCCGACGAACTCTACGTAGCGGAATGCTGGGCCGACGAAGGGCCCACATTGAAGCGATGGCGACCACGAGCTCGCGGTCGTGCTACGCGAATCAACAAACGAACCTGCCATATCACTGTGGTCGTAGCTCAACTTTCTGAAGAAGAATTGGAGACACGAGCTGCACGACTCGCTGCCTCCGGGCGGCGAAGCGCTGACGCTGACCGAGCGGCCCGGGTAGCAGCAAGCAAGGAATCAGAAGAAGATGCGACCGTTGACAGCGAAGCCGCCGAAGAAGAAGCCCCTACTGAACAAAACCAGATCTCGGACCAACACAACGAAAGCGACGATTCAGCTACAAGTGACGACGCAGAACCTCAAACATCAGATGAGACAACGGCAGTTGACGAACAAAACGAGAAGGAGGCCTGATCGTGGGGCAGAAAGTTAACCCTTACGGCTTCCGACTGGGCATCACCACCGACTGGAAATCCCGCTGGTATGCCGACAAGGACTACCAGGACTACATCATCGAAGATTGGGAAATCCGCAACTTCCTGCAAACTGAACTCCCGCACGCTGCGATCAGTCGAATTGAAGTAGAACGCACCCGAGATCGGTTGCGCGTCGACGTCCACACCGCCCGCCCCGGCATCGTGATCGGTCGCCGTGGAGCGGAAGCAGATCGGCTCCGAGAAGGACTCACCAAAATATCCGGAAATCCAAAAGTCCAACTCAACATCCAAGAAATTAAGCAACCCGAACTGGACGCCGCTCTTATTGCCCAAGGCGTGGCGGATCAGCTAGCAGGGCGAGTCGCCTTTCGCCGTGCAATGAAACGCGCAGTCCAAAACGCACAAAAAGCAGGTGCCCTAGGGATTCGTGTCCAATGCTCCGGACGCTTAGGCGGATCTGAAATGGCCCGAACGGAGTGGTACCGCGAAGGGCGAGTACCGCTCCACACCCTGAGGGCCGACATTGACTACGGATTCCGTGAAGCTAGAACAACCGCGGGACGAATCGGCGTCAAAGTCTGGTTGTACAAGGGCGACATCTTGCCTTACAAGGTGTCCGCAGACGAACGCATCAGCAGAGAAGCGGCAATGGCGGTTGGCGAAACATCGGGATCAGCCGAACACAATGCCCCAGTCGTTTCCTCTGGTGGCCGGCGAGCAGACGTGCCAGGAGACGAAATCGAAGAGCCAGCGCCGCTGGTGAAAGAAGCTGACCCTGAGTTCGAAAAGCTTCTTGAAGAGGAAGAGCAAATCGAACGCGCAACCCGCGAACAAAGTCAAACCCCCAACTTCCGACCGGGAGATGACTGAGATGTTGATGCCCAGAAAAGTTAGGCACCGCAAGACTCATCGCGGCCGGACCAAAGGCCGCGCAAAGGGCGGAACCACCATGAACTTTGGTGATTTCGGTATTCAAGCCCTAGAACCAGGATGGATCACCGCTCGTCAGATCGAGGCCGCACGTATCGCAATGACGCGACACGTAAAACGTGGCGGAAAGGTTTGGATCAACGTCTTCCCGGATAAACCGGTAACCGCTAAACCAGCAGAAACCCGCATGGGCTCAGGGAAAGGCAACCCCGAACGTTGGGTTGCTGTCGTAAAGCCCGGCAGGGTGATGTTCGAGCTCGGCGGTGTTGACCCAGAACTCGCCCATGGTGCACTCAACCGTGCCATCCAGAAACTCCCCATCAAGGCGCGAGTGGTGAGCCGTGAGGAGGCGATCTGATGGCGGCCGCAACGGAATTACGCGAACTTGCGGACGACCAGCTCCTCGACCAGCTCGGCGATTCCAAGCAAGAACTATTCAACCTACGTTTCCAATTCGCCACAGGCCAATTGGAAAACTCGGCTCGAATTTCGCAAGTCAAACGCGACATCGCCCGAATCAACACTGTTCTCAGGGAACGAGAAATCGCGGCGGCCGAGGCAACAGCAGTGGAGGACAATTCATGAACGACACACAGGTCACCCCACAAGAGAGAAAGCGACGGAAAACCAGAGAAGGTTTGGTCGTGTCGACGAGTATGGAAAAGACCGTAGTAGTAGCAGTCACCGAACGTGTCCGCCACGCTCGCTACTTCAAGACTGTCCAACAAACCAAGAAGCTCTACGCACACGACGAAGAAAATGACGCCCGCCTTGGAGACCGGGTTCGAGTCATGGAGACTCGACCTCTGTCAAAGAAAAAACGGTGGCGTCTCGTTGAAATCGTCGAACGAGCACGTTGATTTTGGAGTCGATGAAGTGATCCAGCAAGAATCCCGACTTAAAGTCGCCGACAACTCAGGTGCTAGAGAAGTGTTGTGTATTCGCGTCCTTGGGGGTACAGGGCGACGGTATGCCTCGATAGGCGATGTATTCGTCGCGACGGTCAAAGATGCCATTCCCGGCGCGGGTGTGAAAAAAGGTGAAGTTGTCCGATGCGTCGTGGTACGGACACGCAAAGAACGCCGCCGTCCCGATGGAAGCTATATCCGATTTGATGAGAACGCTGCTGTGCTTATCGACGAAAATCGGCAACCTCGAGGTACCCGCATCTTTGGACCAGTGGGTCGTGAATTGCGAGATCACAGGTTTATGCGGATTGTCTCCTTAGCTCCGGAGGTCCTCTGATGAAAATCAAGAAAGGCGATCTTGTTCGCGTTCTTTCGGGCAAAGACAAAGGCACTGAAGGTCACGTGATGTCAGTCGACGCAGAAAACAACCGCGTCACCGTTGAAGGCGTCCACACTGGACGTAAACATCAGCCACCCACACAAACAAACGACCAAGGCGGCATCATCGACATAGCGCTGACGATCAACGCCTCGAACGTTGCAGTCATATGCCCCAAGACCGGCGACGCGGGGCGTGTGGGATATCGCACTGAAGGCGACATAAAAGTTCGGTACCACAAGAAATCAGGGGAGGAGTTGTCGTGACCGCCACGCTTATCGAACCCAGGATGAAAGTGCTCTACCGTGAGGTCATCCGGGATCAACTACAAACTCAGCTCGGCCTCGCCAACGTCATGCAGGTACCAAAGCTGACCAAGATCGCCGTCAACTCTGGAGTAGGAGACGCACTAGTCAACAGAGCGTTCCTAGATAGCGCGGTCGAAGACCTATCAAAGATCACCGGCCAGAAACCAGCCATTACCCGTGCAAAGCAATCCATTGCCGGGTTCAAACTTCGCGAAGGCAATGCGATCGGGGCAAAAGTGACCCTGCGAAATAATCGGATGTGGGAATTCTACGACCGGCTTGTAAGTCTCGCTATCCCCAGAATCCGCGACTTCCGTGGACTTTCGCCCCGTTCCTTCGACGGTCATGGCAATTACACATTTGGAGTTACCGAACAATTGATCTTCCCAGAAATCAGCTACGACTCAGTAAGCAAGATCCGAGGCATGGACATCACGCTGGTGACGTCCGCCGCAAACGATGAACATGGCCGAGCGCTACTCACAGCGCTTGGGTTTCCGTTCCGCAGTGAAGGGCAGAACTGATGGCCAAGAAGGCTCTTCGTAACAAACAACAACGCACACCGAAGTTCAAGGTCCGCGGGTACACACGGTGCCGTCGCTGTGGTCGACCGCGATCCGTGTATCGCAAGTTCGGACTCTGTCGAGTGTGTCTACGCGAAATGGTTCATGCCGGGGAGATCCCGGGCGTAACCAAGGCGAGCTGGTGAGGGGAGAATCACAATGACGATGACCGACCCAATCGCCGACATGCTTACCCGTGTGCGCAACGCACATCAGGGATACAAGGATCAGGTAGAGATGCCTTCCTCCAAACTGAAGGAATCCCTAGCAGCCATATTGAAAGCAGAGGGCTACATCGCTGACTTTCAGACTGCTGACGCCGCGGATCGCCCCGGCCAAACCCTTTCGATCCAACTCAAATACACCCCAGACCGGAGCCGTACCATTTCGGGTTTGAAAAGAATTTCGAAGCCAGGTCTTCGGGTGTACACCAAGTCCGACAGCGTCCCTCGAGTTCTCGGCGGACTAGGCATAGCCGTTTTATCGACCAGTAAAGGCCTAATGACTGACAGAGAAGCACGCCGCAACCACATCGGCGGCGAAGTGCTCTGTTACGTCTGGTAGGAGGCACGCATGTCACGAGTAGGTAACGCCCCAATTGCAGTCCCGGATGGACTTTCCGTTGAAGTTTCGGCGGGTACGGTCAAGGTTTCTGGAAGCCAAGGAGAACTGACCCAAGAGATGCCAGAGGGTATTGAAGTTGAGATCCAAGATTCGGTAATAACTGTCAGCCGAACTGACGACACACGACAACAACGCTCTCTTCACGGCCTCGCCCGAGCACTCGTCAACAATATGGTTGAAGGTGTCGCCAACGGCTTCATGAAAGAACTCAATATCGTAGGCGTGGGCTACCGAGCTCAAGCTAAAGGAAATGACGGATTGGAGTTGGCGCTCGGCTTTAGTCACTCAGTCAAGGTAGATGCCCCCGAGGGGATCACCTTTGAAGTACCCGAACCAACGATTATCAAAGTTTCAGGAATCGACAAACAACTTGTCGGGCAGGTAGCGGCTGACATTCGGGCCCTAAAAAAGCCCGAGCCGTACAAAGGCAAAGGAATCAGATACGTCGACGAACACGTGATCCGCAAAGCCGGTAAGGCCGCAAAGTAGGTATTGACATGACATCACGAAGCGCTCAACGCCAACGCCGCCAACGTCGAGTTCGCAAGAAGATCAATGGCACCACCAACTGTCCGCGGCTGAGTGTCTTCAGATCCAATCGACATATTTCAGCCCAAATTGTTGACGATGAGAATGGTCGAACGGTTGTCGCAGCTTCGACTTCAGAAGCAGATCTGCGCGGTAACGCCACGAGCAACAAGGAAGCCGCCACCAAAGTGGGTCAACTATTGGCCGAACGTGCGCAAGCAGCAGGTGTTGAATCAGTTGTATTTGACCGCGGAGGAAATAAATATCACGGCCGTGTAGCGGCCCTTGCCGACGCAGCCCGCGCCGCCGGGCTGAAGTTCTAGGAGCTGACCATGACCGATGCGAATGACAATCAAAGTCGCCGAAACGATGACCGAAGTAAACGCCGTCGAGACGATCGTCGACGCGATGACAACCCGCGCAACAGCGGGGATGACGGACTTCGAGAGTCAAGGGTGATTGACATCAATCGAGTCGCCAAAGTCTCGAAGGGCGGCCGTCGGTTCTCCTTCACCGCACTGGTGGTGATTGGTGACGGAGCAGGTCAAGTAGGTCTCGGCTACGGAAAAGCGAAAGAAGTTCCGCTCGCCATTCAAAAGGGCACCGAAGAAGCAAAAAAGAACTTGTTCCGGGTACCACTCGCCGGATCAACCATCGTTCACCCGATTCTCGGTGAAATGGGTGCAGGCCGCGTCCTCCTCAAACCAGCTGCCCCCGGTACGGGAGTCATTGCCGGGGGAGCAGCCCGCGCCATTCTCGAAGAAGCTGGGATCAACGACGTCTTGGCGAAATCTCTCGGCTCGTCGAACCACATCAACGTTGCCAAGGCAACAATCCAAGGCTTGCAAGGCCTGAAACGCCCTGACGAAATCGCGGCACTACGGGGCCTTTCGGCAGAAGAATGCATACCCGCTGCACTATTGGCAGCGTATCGGGAATCAGAACGACAAGCCCTCCAGCCCAAAACCGCTGCTGAGGTATCTCCATGAGCGATTTAGTAGTCAAACAAGTACGTTCGGCGATTGGTTCGAAACCAAAACATCGGGGAACTCTCCGAGCTCTCGGCTTGGGGCGTATAGGCAAGACCAACACGTTGCCTGACCGTCCCGAGATTAGAGGAATGATTCACAAAGTCGCTCATCTCATCGACGTACAAGAAAGCTGAAGAAGTAGCAATGCTGAAACCACACGACCTACAACCGGCCCCTGGCTCCAAAAAACGGCCCAAGAGGGTAGGCCGCGGTATTGCGGGCAAAGGAGGCAAGACGGCAGGGCGAGGAACCAAGGGCACCAAAGCGCGAAGTAAAGTTCCTGTTTGGTACGAAGGCGGACAACTGCCGCTTCAACGCCGTCTTCCCAAGATGAAGGGCTTCACCAACCCTTTCAGAGTCGAATACCAGCCAATCAACTTGGACACAATCGCCAGTTCAGAACTCGACGACGTCACCCCCGAAGCGCTTCTCGACAAGGGCCTTGTAGCCAAGGGGGCAATGGTGAAAATCCTCGGGCGCGGTGAAATCGACCGTCCGGTAACCGTGAAAGCTCACGCCGTGTCAAAAAGCGCGGAAGCTGCGATCACAGCTGCAGGAGGTACCGTTGAGATCCTGCCGCCTACATTTAAGGGACCGCGTCCACCGGCACGCGGCAATCAGCACACCAACCGATAAACGAGGTTCACCTTGCTCGGGAGTATGCGCAACATATTTCGTGTCCCAGATCTTCGGGGAAAGATCTTGTTCACCATCGCGATCCTCGGCGCATATCGCCTTGGATCCCAAGTGCCTGTTCCCGGTATTGACTTCGACGCGATTCTTTCCCTACGGGAACAAGCCGACCAAACGGGCGGCGTGCTTGCTCTTCTAAACCTGTTTTCGGGTGGCGCGTTGACCAACTTCGCGATTTTCGCGCTTGGGATCATGCCCTACATCACTGCGTCCATCATCATCCAGATTTTGACCGTCGCCATCCCACGCCTAGAACAACTTCAACAACAGGGAGCCGTCGGCCAGCGAAAGATAACTCAGTACACCCGCTACTTGACGCTTGCCATTGCCTTCATCCAAGCAACTGGCATCACCTTTATTTTCGGTCGTGGTCAAGGTACAGCCCTCGGAAACACGAGCGCGGTCATCGTTATCCCTGACTTCACCTTCCCACGTGTGTCATTAGTCATCCTTTCCCTCACTGCGGGAACAGCCCTTCTCATGTGGATGGGCGAACTAATCACCCAACGCGGCGTCGGAAACGGGATGTCATTGCTGATCTTTGCTTCAGTGGTGTCGACAATCCCGTTCGACGGTGCCCGTTTACGAGCAGTCGAAGGAAACTTCTATCTGGGAGCAGCGATCTTCGTTGCCATCGCCATGATGGTCGCGATTATCTTTATCGAGCAAGGACAACGTCGTATTCCAGTCCAATTCTCGAAACGCCAAGTCGGTAGGAAAATGTATGGAGGGCAAAACACTTACATCCCGCTGAAGGTCAACCAGTCTGGTGTCATCCCGGTGATCTTCGCGAGCTCAATTCTCTTCTTGCCGGTGTTGCTGTCCAACGTAGCGAATTGGGGTTGGTTGCAGACTTTCATCAACGATTACCTCACTCAACCAGACAGCATTGTCTACATCCTTTTCTTCGGCATGCTGATCGTCGGTTTCGCATACTTCTACACAGCGATCTCTTTTGATCCGGTACGACAAGCCGACAACATTCGTAAACAAGGTGGTTTCGTACCAGGCGTACGTCCTGGACCACAGACGGAGCGCTACCTAGCCAAAATCCTCAATCGTATTACCTTGCCGGGAGCGCTCTTCATCGCTTTCGTAGCGCTCATCCCGACGGTTCTCTTGTCCTTAACCAGCGACTTAGGCGCGATGGGTGGTGGAGGCGCAGCTATTGGGTTTGGCGGTGTGTCGATTCTCATCGCGGCAGGTGTAGCTCTGGAAACTATGAAGCAGGTAGACAGCCAGTTGCTCCAACGTAACTATGAGGGTTTCCTCAAGTAATCCGGGACACCTGCAATGACTCGACTCGTGATCTTAGGAAAACAAGGCGCTGGGAAAGGCACTCAATGTGCACTCTTAGTTGACCATTACGGAATTCCGCACATCTCCACTGGCGACATGCTCCGAGCAGCGGTCGCCGAGGGCACCGAATTAGGCCTGAAGGCAAAGGAAGTAATGGAAGCTGGAGACCTCGTATCAGACGATCTCATCCTCGGCATCGTTCAGGAACGCCTTGCGCAACCCGATGTCGACAGCGGTTTCTTGCTGGACGGCTTTCCTCGAACTGACGCACAGGCCCAAGGCCTAACGGAAATGCTGGCGCCAGCCGGTATCGATGTCGCTATCGATATTGAAGTCCCCGACGACGTGGTGACCCAAAGAATGCTTGCGCGCGGCAGAGACGATGATTCACCTGAAGCCATCAAACGACGACTGGAGCTGTACCAAGCAGAGACCGCTCCGTTGCTGGATTTTTACTCCTCTCGAGGCATTTTGTTATCAGTAGACGGCCTGGGAACCGAAAAAGAGGTACAAGATCGAATTGTTGACGCAATTGAAAGTAGACGCTGACTATGGAACTGAGATTGGTGCCTGAGGCGGCTCCCGGTATGCTCTTTCTTCGGCTTGTTGGTCGATCCAGCAACGCCGCGTCCGCACTCGGCCGCACTACTGAGGTGTCATGCACCTCGTGGCCCCAGCATCAGGTATCCAAATGAAGGTCCGACCCAGCGTAAAAAAGATCTGTGATAAGTGCCGAGTTATTCGGCGTCACGGTCGAATTCGCGTGATCTGTCCTAATCCGCGACACAAGCAGCGACAGGGATAGGAGTTATTGGATATGGCCCGCATCGCAGGTGTAGACATCCCCAGAGAAAAACGAGTCGAAGTAGCCCTCACATACATATACGGGATTGGACGCACTAGGTCTTCAGACATATGCGAAGCCCTCAATATCGGGCGGGCAACGCGGGTTCGTGACCTCACCGACGAGGAAATCGTCAAAGTACGTAACTTCATTGATGACAACTACACAGTTGAGGGCGACCTCCGAAGAGATGTAGCCCAAGACATAAAACGCAAAATCGAAATTGGCTGTTTCCAAGGAATCCGCCACCGACGCGGCTTACCCGTGCGAGGGCAGCGCACCCACACCAACGCTCGCACTCGCAAAGGACCACGAAAGACAGTCGCAGGCAAGAAAAAGGTCCTCAAGTGACCGCCGGCCACGAAACGGACTGAAAGAGGACCATGGCCAATCCCCAACCAGCACGGCGTCCCCGCCGCAAAGAACGCAAGAATGTCGGACATGGTGTCGCGCACATCAAGAGTTCCTTCAACAACACCATCATCAGTTTTAGCGACCAAAAGGGGAACGTTGTCTCGTGGGCTTCGGCGGGCAACGTTGGGTTCAAGGGCTCAAGGAAGTCCACGCCCTTCGCAGCGCAACAAGCTGCAGAAGAAGCGGCGCGCAAAGCCATGGAACACGGAGTGCGCCGAGTGGATGTTCAAGTCAAAGGTCCAGGTTCGGGGAGAGAAACAGCAATTCGTTCAATACAGAACACCGGCATAGAAATCACTGGTATCAAGGACATGACCCCGGTACCCCACAACGGCTGTCGGCCACCTAAGCGGCGGAGGGTCTGAAATATGGCACGCTACACCGGACCTAAAGCACGAGTATCTCGACGTTTAGGAATCAACGTCTGGGGAACCTCCGGGGAGACCAAAGCCTTGGACAAAAGGCCGTACCCGCCAGGTGAACACGGCCGCGGCCGCAGACGAAGTCAGAACTCCGAGTACTTGGTCCAGTTGCAAGAAAAGCAGAAGGCCCGCTTTACCTACGGCATCACTGAAAAGCAGTTCCGAAATACCTATGTCGAGGCGGCAAGACAGCGAGGTGTTACAGGTGAGAACCTATTGCGCCTCCTTGAACTCAGGCTTGACAACATCGTGTACCGCGCCGGGTGGGCGGCCACTCGCCCACAAGCCCGTCAGTTCGTGAGTCACGGACACATCAATGTCAACGGTCGACGGGTCAATGTGCCCAGCTTCCGTGCCCGCAAAGGTGACGTGATTGAGTTGCGACCAAAAGCCCGCGAAATAGTCACTATCCGATGGAATCTCGACGTCCTAGATCGCGCCGCACCGATGTGGCTCGACGCTGGCGACGGTGGCCAACAAGTCACTGTTCGAGAACTCCCAACGCGCGAACAAATCGAAATACCTGTTCGCGAGCAACTCATTGTTGAGTTGTACAGCAAGTAGTCCACCCCTGGTCAAATGGAGATATTGTGAGCATGCTCACCATGCAGCGCCCAACAGTCGAAGCCCTCGGAGAAGAGCTGGATAACCGGCAGCGATTTGCTATCGGTCCTCTTGAACCAGGCTTCGGCCACACCATCGGTAATTCCCTGCGACGCACCCTGCTTTCGTCGGTGCCCGGAGCGGCAATTACTCAAGTGAAGTTCGACGGAGAGGAGGCTCTTCATGAGTTCGCGACCATCGAAGGTGTTGTCGAAGATGTCACTGACCTCATCCTGAACCTTAAAGACATTGTCCTCACCTGCGAAAGTGATGAAGCCGTCGCCGTGCGTGTCGACGCATCCGGTGCCTGTGACCTCACTGCAGGAGACTTCGATTGGGGTGCCGAGGTTGAATGCATAAACCCAGAACTCCACATAGCAACTCTCAGCAAAGGCGGACGACTTGGAGTTGATCTCACTGTCCAACAAGGACGCGGCTACCTGTCATCGGAAAATCAGGACAGTAGTGCAACGATCGGAGTCATCCCTATCGACGCTCTGTTCAGCCCCGTCCGCCGCGTATCAATCGAAGTAGAGCCAACCCGCGTTGAGCAATCGACAAATTTCGACCGACTGATTCTCGACATCGACACCGACGGAGCCATGAGCCCGCGAGACGCACTTGCCTCTGCTGGTGACACACTCCGCACTCTTGTGGGACTTGTAGCAGATATGAGCGAGGAACCGTTGGGCTTGGAGATCCAAGAAATCGCGATTGTGGAGACCACTTCCCCAGAACTTGAACTCCCGATTGAAGATTTAGATCTGAGTGAGAGGCCCCGCAACTGCCTCAAGCGAGGCCAAGTCAACAGTATCGGTGAGCTTCTCGAAAAGAGCATTGATGACCTAATGGCGATAACGAATTTCGGCCAAAAATCACTTGACGAGGTGATCCAAAAACTTGATGAGCGGGGACTAGCTCTCAAAGGCATGACCCCGACGATTCAATAGGAGCAACCTGATGCCCACTCCGAAAAAGGGTCGCCGGCTCGGCGGCAGTTCAAGCCACCAACGCTCCATGATGGCCAATCTTGCCGCGTCGCTGTTCGCAGCTGAAGCCATCGAAACTACCGAAGCAAAAGCCAAGGCCCTACGTCCGTACGCTGAAAAGCTAATCACGAAAGCAAAGAAAGCCAGCGCTGGGTCCAACAGTCTTCACCGGCACCGACAACTCGTCTCAAGCCTTAACGGAGACCAAGAAATGGCGCAAAAACTCATCGATGAAATTGGACCCAGATATGAAGACCGGCCAGGTGGATACACCAGAATCCTCAAACTAGGCCCCCGCCAAGGCGACAACGCCCCAATGGCCCTCATTGAGCTGGTCTAACTCCTATCTAGAATTCGGCTATGCCGGAATTTTCTGACGTAACAGCCCTAGCGGAATTTGACACCCCGACTATCTGCAATGCCATAGAAGTCATAGCGCCCGACCGCCGTACCGAAGGTTTCACGACCGAGCCCTTTATGTGTCATGACGCCTCGTTGCTGCCAATGGTGGGCTTCGCGCGTACAGCTACGATCAAAGCGACCACACCTTCAGGTCGCAGCAAGGCCGAGGATTTGGCCACGCGAATTGGTTATTTCAGACACATCGCAGAGCCTCCGGGTCCCACGGTTACGGTGATTGAGGACGTCGATGAACCGGTGGGGTTTGGTGCCCATTGGGGTGAGGTAAACAGCAACTTTCACAAAGGGCTTGGTTCAGTTGGAGTGGTCACCAATGGCTCGATCCGAGATGCCGATATGTGGGCGGAAGGGTTCGGGGCCCTGGCAGGATCTTACGGACCGTCTCATGGGTGGGTTCACGTCGTTGAATACGCCATTCCGGTCACGGTCCACGGAATGCTGGTTTCTCCAGGTGACGTCATTCACGCGGATCGCCATGGAGCCGTTGTGGTTCCACCGTCAGCGATCTCCGCCATTAAGGACACCGTCAAACGTCTCGAAACAGCCGAAGCAAGACTTATCGGGCCTTCTCAGCAACCAGAATTTGACATTGAACAACTGGTAACGATTTTGGACCCTGAGGGGCGAGACCATTGACCTGGCCTAAGCAGTGGCAGATACGCGCTCTGTGTCTCTACCTGAACGAAGTAGCGCGCCGGGTCGAGCGTCGGTGAACTCGCCATTTCGAACTGCATGTTCACCATTAATGAACACATGATGAACTCCGACAGCTTCGCTATATAGCCGCCAGGCCCCGCCAGGAAGATCTTCGCGTACTTCCACTTCCGCTGGGGCTACTTCTGCGGCGTCAAAGATAACCAAGTCAGCCCACCAACCTTCTTCGATTCGTCCACGATCTTTGAGGCCATAGAGGCGTGCGGGGACGTCAGTGAGTTTGTTCACAGCGCTTTCGAGGCTCAACAGGTCTCGGTCGCGAGCGGCCGCCAACAGATAGGTCGAGTAGTTGAACGTCGCGAGAAAGTCGAGGTGAGCTCCGGCATCGGAGGCCCCGATAAGGCAGCGGTCGTCATTCCACAGGGCCTGACGTAAAGCCCAAGACTCATCATTGTCGCCAGCCGCAGGTGGGTAGAGTCCGGTTTTGAGACCGTCTTCGACGACGATCTCGCACAAAGTGTCCCACGGAGTGTTGCCGGTCTGCTCAGCTATGTCACCGATCGTCTGACCTTCGAGGTGCTTCAAACCCTCTTTGGTCACTTCGCCCACTGTGAGGCGTTCCCAACGCGCGACTCCTCTGAAGGCGCTCGGCTTTTGGGCGTCTTCGTTTAGCTTTCGACGCTGCTCAGGATCCGACAACAACGCCATCTTCTCTTCATTTGGTAGCGCCATCGGTTCACCCCAGCCGTGGAGGGTGTCGAGCAAAAATCCGCTTTCAAAACACAAACGGCTCACAGCCGGCATAGGGGCAGTTAATGCAATCACGCGACCGCCCTGTCGAGCGGCGAAATCTGAGGCCTGCAGTTTCTCCTCTATCAGGTCCGCCTGTCGCGCATTGGCGAAAATGACGTTCCAATTAAGCGGCTTGTCTGCGGCCACCGACATATCGGTGAGCAGCTGGTAGACCTCATCATCAAATCTTTCGATGGTCGGTATGAATTCGAGAGCTACTGCATCGGAATCTCGAAGTACCGAACACAACTCAATGAGTTCTTTCTGAGATGCATGACGAGAGGGCACCGCTTCACCATCGGCATCGTTGTGGGTTTTTGCCCAAGAAGAACTGAAACCTAATCCGCCGGCAGAGATGCTTTCGGCCAGCAGTTGCTTCATGGCTTGAAGCTCATCATCTGAAGCGAACTCGCCTACCGAGCGTTCGCCCATAACTGTTCTTCGAAGTGCGCTGTGACCTACCAGAAACCCTGCGTTGGGCATCAAGGTTCCGTCAATCGAATCGAGGTACTCACCAAATGTTCTCCAATCCCAGGGCACCCCTTCCTGTAGGGACGTCAACGGCATACCTTCGACCCTTGCCAACATCTGCATCATGTAATCGCCGTGTTCGGGTTCAAGAGGCGCGATTGTGAAACCACAGTTCCCGCTTATGACCGTTGTGACGCCGTGCAGTGGGGATGGAGACAACGTCGTGTCCCAAAACACTTGAGCGTCGAAATGTGTGTGAACATCCACGAAACCCGGCGCAACCACTAACCCCGTCGCGTCAATTTCATTTTCACATCGCTCGGCAACCTCTCCCACTGTCAGTATCCGCCCATCGCGTAACGCGACGTCCGCAATTCGACCGGGATTCCCAGTACCGTCAATCACTGTCCCGTTGCGGATAACAAGATCAAACATCTTTTCCCTCCCAAACCAATATGAAACTACCTTCCTAATGGTGACCTCCGCCCAAACCGTGCGAATTGATCTTTCCTACAAGGGCACTGAATTTCGCGGGTTTGCTGAAAACCCAGGAGTTCGCACGGTTGGAGCTGAACTACGTCGCGCGATCGAAATCGTGTTCGGTGAACCAGTTGAACTAACAGTCGCTGGTCGAACTGACGCCGGGGTCCACGCAGCAGGACAAGTTGTGTCATTCCCCACCACTAGCGAACGTCTTGATTGTGAGCGCCTTCGCGATTCACTCAACGGAATCTGTAGTCCCGAAATTCGAATACAAGCGGTGAAGTTGGCCCCGCAGAATTTCGATGCACGGTTCTCCGCGACTCAGCGCAGATATCACTACAACATTTTGAATTCACCTGCTGCTGATCCACTTCGCGCCGAGGTTGAATGGCACATAGTGGAGAAGCTTGATATTGACGCGATGAACAGTGCAGCGAACCGATTCTTAGGTGAACACGACTTCACTTCGTTTTGTCGGCGACCCAAAGACAAACCTGAACAACCGCTCACTCGGCGAATCCGCGAATCGCAATGGACTTGCCAACCGGAACAAAGAATCCAATTTGCCCTAGCGGCAAACGCCTTCTGTCACCAGATGGTGCGCTCACTCACAGGTTTTTGTGTAGCCGTAGGTCTGGGAAAACGGTCAGCTGATGAATTCGAAGCTGTGCTGGAATCTAAAGACAGGTCTGCCGCCCCGCCCATCGCACCACCACACGGGTTGACTTTGATGCACGTGACCTACCCTGAAGATGAATAGCAAGGCACACAAACTAGAAATCCGTGACCACTCACGTTTGCCGTTTCCCCGCGACACCCGTAGCCTTGTTCCTCGGCCAATCAACACCGGCGCCGCCCCAATGATGAAAAGAATTATGTTTCAAAAGACCCGAGAGGTTGACGCGTAATGCGTACCTATTCACCCAAAGCGAGCGAAATTGAACGCCAGTGGTTCGTCGTGGACGCCGAGAATCTGGTACTTGGCCGCATGGCGACTGAAGTAGCCCGAATCCTCCGCGGAACACATAAGCCCACCTTTGCCCCGAACCTTGACTGCGGTGACCACGTCATCATCGTGAACGCCTCCAAAGTTGTTCTCACCAGCGAAAAGGCCCAAAAGAAATTAGTCCACAGACACTCCGGATACCCGGGCGGCCTCAAGTCTCAAACTTATGCCGATGTCTTGGATCGACAACCTGAAGACGCGGTCCGCCGCACGATTAAGGGCATGCTGCCGCGAAATCGTCTGGGTGCTCAGATGCTGACCAAACTGAAGGTCTACGCGGGCCCAGAACATCCGCACTCTGCCCAACAACCAGAGGCTCTCGTCTTAGAGAACGCCACAGCGAAAATTTGAGATTGAAAGATAAATGACTGTCCCACTGACCCAAACAACAGGTAGACGCAAACAAGCGGTCGCCCGTGTTCGGCTTCGCCCCGGTACTGGCGTAATCACCTGCAACAAACGTTCTTTCGATGATTACTTCACATCATCGGTTCACCGGTTACTTGTCACTGAACCGCTCCGTCTCATCGAGCAAGTTGAAACATACGACATTGACGCCACTTTGGACGGTGGAGGTCCAGCGGGCCAAGCGGGGGCCTTGAGGTTAGGTATCGCTAGAGCTCTCATTGATCTAGACCCAGAACACCGCCCGGTCCTCAAAGCGGCGGGCCTGCTTACCCGAGATGCCCGGGTCAAAGAGAGCAAGAAGTACGGCCTCAAGAAGGCTCGCAAGGCCCCGCAGTACTCCAAGCGGTAAATCTCAAAGGAGTCGAGATGACATTGTCATTCGGCACCGACGGGGTCCGCGGCGCAGCGCCCGAGGCCCTCAACCCAAGATTCGTAAACTGTCTGGCGGTCGCTGCTAGCGAGGTTTTATCCGTCGACCGGTGGGTCATTGGGCGAGACACGCGTGAATCTGGACCCGCGCTGTCCGAAGCGGTGATTGCAGCATTAGAAAGCATGCAACGCGTCGCTATCGACGCCGGGGTAGCCCCAACCCCCACTATTGCTCACTTAGCAAAGGTCGAGGACTGCGCGGGGGTGGTAGTTTCTGCGTCCCACAACCCTTGGACAGACAACGGCATAAAAATCTTCGCTCCAGGTGGCCGGAAACTTCACGATCACGAACAAACGATGATCGAAACGCGTCTCCACGAGCTCCTCGGGGACCAATCGGTGACTTCCCTTCCGGTTTCATCGGCACTCCGTCACCCCAATCCAATGGGTTCATGGATTGAATCGATCAACGCAGCTCTCGAAAATCGAACTCTTAACGGCATGCGACTCGTTGTTGACTGCGCAAATGGCGCTGCATCAGAGATCGCAGACACTCTCTTCAGTGACCTTTGCGCCCAAGTTGAAATCATCAATGCAGAACCCAACGGAAGAAACATCAACGATGATTGCGGATCAACAAATCCAGCGAAGCTCAAAGCGGTGGTTCAAAGTTCACAAGCTGACTTGGGGCTTGCTTTTGACGGTGATGCCGACCGTCTCATAGCAGTTGCGTCAGATGGCGCAATTATCGACGGAGATAGGCAACTTTGTCTTTTCGCGAACGACATGGCCCAACGCGACTTACTTCTGGAGAGGAAAGTCGTCATCACAGAGATGTCGAACCTTGGCTTGCGTCAAGCGTTGGAGCTAGCCGACATATCAACCATTGAGGTACCCGTCGGTGACCGCAACATCCTTGCCCAGCTCGAGGAAGGAGCGGCGACGCTCGGAGGTGAACAATCGGGACACATCGTCTTTTGGGACTATGCGACCACCGGTGATGGCCTGCTCAGCGGAGCGCTACTTGCCGATCTTGTAGTTCGGAGCGGGCAACCCAGCTCCGACCTTGCCCGAGACGCAATGCTGCAACTTCCCCAAGTGCTTGTGAATGTTCCCGTAACCGTTAAATCCTCAGATTTCCCGCGGAAAGTGCAACAAGAAATACAAGCAGCTCAAGATCGGCTCACTGACAACGGACGAGTACTTGTCAGGGCGAGCGGAACCGAAGCTCTCATTCGGGTCATGGTGGAAGCCCCCGATGAACGCGTGGCACGAAGCGAAGCGCAGCGGCTGGCGGACGTGATCCAAGCGGCAATGAGGTAGACCGCGAATAACACGACCTAACCCGCCGCTACCCTCAACGGTATGTGCGGCATTATCGCCGTCCTCCGAGGACCCGACCATACGCAGTCTCTTTCCGCTGAAGACGTTCTTTCGCGCCTTGCTACCGCAGTTGAGACACTGCGATCAGCTACCGCTGACGTCAACCAGCTGTCGACAAAAACACTTGAAGCAGCAGAACTTCTAGCGTCAATAGACCAAACCCTGCGGACCGTACCGGGTGTGCGGCTTCTCGTTTTTGATCGCGCCACGGCACTAGCGTTTGAAGGTCAACTCCGTCAAGCAGCTGACGCTCTTGGAGCAATTGACAACCAGCTCGACGAATTTACCGACGATCTGGAACAGGTCAATTCTTCGCTGATCGCAGTTCGCGACTCGCTGTGGGCAATAGAGCGAGACAGACTTCGCACAGCGGAAGCCATAATTGACCTCGCGAGCGGCACTCCAGAAGCCGATTCGCTGACAGGACTCCTCTCTATCCAAACAGCCCTGTCCGCCCTCGATCGATTAGAGGTCCGCGGGCGTGACTCAGCGGGAATCGAAATATTCATAGCCGACCATGCACTTCCCCCCGCAGCTCTCCACGGTGATCGTTTTAACGACCCCGTTCTCCAATCAGGTGCCATCCGCGACTGCGACAGTCACATCGCATTCGTGTACAAAAACGCCTCAGAAATTGGGGAACTCGGTGACAACACCAACGTGATCAGGTCGGCGATACGCGACGATGAGCTACTCCACCAAGCGATGGCAGCACCCTCGGCCCAAGTAATCGTTGTCGGGCACACCCGCTGGGCCAGCGTCGGCGTTATATCCGAAGCCAATGCCCATCCCGTGGACTCACAACAAATGACTACTAACGATCACCCCCACGTAGCAGCTGTCCTAAATGGTGACATTGATAACTATATGGATCTCACGGAATTACGAAATCTAGAAATCTCGCCTGAAATAACAACCGACGCCAAAATCATTCCCACCCTTCTCAGCAGCCAACTCGCTCGCACACCCAACCAGATAGAAGCGTTCCGAACCACGGTGTCTACCTTCGAAGGGTCAATGGCAATCGTAAGCCATAACGCAGACCAGCCTCACAAGCTCAGCCTCGCGCTCCGAGGCAGCGGCCAAGCTCTGTACGTGGGTTTAGCGGACAACTCATACGTAGTCGCAAGTGAGCCATACGGAGTAGTTGAGGAAGCTAGCCAATGGATCCGAATGGATGGTGAGCGTCCAGCGGACCCCCAACATCCGATAACGAGCGCCGGACAGATCGTTGAACTCGATGGAGAACACGCGGGAAGTCTTGCCGGTATCACCCGACTTGCCTACGACGGAACCCAACTGCCCGTTGACCCTGCAGAAATCACCAAAGCAGATATCACCACCCGAGACATCGATCGTGGCGATGCACCCCACTATCTCCTCAAGGAAATCCAAGAAGCACCTGAGTCAGTGCAGAAAACTCTCCGCGGGCGAATCCTCGAATCAGACAACAAACTGAAAGTCCAACTTGGATCTGACACGATCCCGGAAGCAATCCATAATGCGTTCCATGACAAGCAAATCAAACGAGTCGTTGCGATTGGGCAAGGCACCGCTGCAGTAGCCGCTCGAGCAATTCCCCAATTCCTGACCCCGCTCCTCAAAGGCCAAGAAATAACAGTTGAGGCCCAACTTGCTACCGAACTCAGCGGCTTCCTAATGGCTGAGGACATGTCAGACACATTGGTAATAGCGGTGAGTCAGTCAGGAACTACTACCGACACCAATCGGACCGTGGACCTGATCCGTCAACGCGGCGGCCACATCATCGCAATAGTCAACCGCCGGGGAAGCGACCTGGTCGCTAAA
>PBKA01000028.1 GCA_002721305.1 Acidimicrobiaceae bacterium
AGAGTCATCGGCGGCGCCGGATGCCTCACCGGGTAGATCTCACCATCGCGATGAATCTCTTGACGCACTTCACCCGGCATCAGCTCAACGAGCATGGTGACATGCAATCGATAATTCACACAGTTTGGACCAAGTACACCGTCACAGACCCCAAGTACGAGAGGGTCAATAGCCAAGTCGCGACAGACCTCGGATTTAGTGAGCAATCCGTTGCGTCGTCTCGAGGTTCGTCCCGCAAACTCAGTGCGACCATACGGTGCTGCGTCGAGGTAGGGCTGAAGTTCTGAGTGGAGTCGTTTCATGCGGGTGTGGTCAACGTGATGTTCGACGATCGCACAGCCGTTCAAGTCGAGCTCCGCGGCGACCACCTCTGCAGGTGCGTCCCGGTCGAAGACGGTGATGGCTGGAACTTCAGTCATATGCCAAGTTGTCCTATCTGAGGTGGAGATGCAAGGGCTGTTGGATGGAAGAAATGACCGTTCCTTCAATTGGTGGGACGGGTCCGAGAGATTCAAAGGACTGATATCTGGTCAACAGAGCGTCGAGAGCGAGGCGCGCCTCGAGACGCGCTAAATGAGCTCCGAGACAATGATGAAGACCCCAGCCGAAAGTCAGATGCGGGTTCGGGTCACGGTCAAGCATCAGATGCCCCGGGTTAGAAAAAATATCGGGGTCGTGGTTGGCGGCGGCGACACAAAGCAGAACGTTGTCATCCACCGCGAACTCCTGCCCTCCTCTTTCGTGCCCGACTGCAACCTTGCGGTACATGCTTCGTGTAGGTCCAAGAACGCGAAGAAACTCTTCCAGAGCAGTTTCCTTGTCGCTGGCTCGCAGTTCCTCGACGAGTTCGGGTCGGCTCGCCAATAAGCCCATTGTGTTCATGAGTAAAGACGTTGTGGTTTCGTGACCGGCAAACAAAATGAGGGTGCAGGCACCAACTAGTTCAAGATCAGATAATTGGTCGCCCGCTCCTTCCACTAGCAACGTCATCAACGTCCCTGAAGGTTGAGAGCGTTCGCGGTCAATCAACTGTTGAAAGAACTCGCTGAACTCTCCAGCCGCTGCGGTCGCTTGCTCAGGCGCGGTGGTGTGTGGGTCAGTGGCGAATACGATTGTCGCTAGGTCATCGGACCAGTTCTGAAAGCGGTCTCGTTCGTCGGCACGTACCCCGAGAAGCTCCGCTATCACCCAAGCGGGTAGCGGTCCGGCAAAGTCTCTTCGGACATCGATCTCGGCGGTCAAGCCGTCAACGATTTCCTCGACAACTCGAGCAACAGTCTCTTGGAGATTCGCTACCCGCCGTGGTGTAAAAACATTGCGTAATGGATCTCGGAGGTGGGTGTGCAGTGGTGGGTCACGAAAGACCATCCATCCACCTAAGAGTTCGACCACTTTCGCAAAGCTGGACGGGCGGTGTTGTGCGACCCGCTCGAGGGGCGTGACTCTGTCGGCGGAAAGCAGCTGTCCGTCGCGAAAGGCTTCGCTGAGTTCTGAATGGCCGAGAATTACCCACGCTCGGTGAGCATTACTCCATTGCACCGGTCCCTCGTCACGAAAGTGAGACCAATAGGTGTGAGGGTTATCAACGCTCGCGGGATCGTTGAGGTCAATATCGCTCATTCGAACTATCCTCGCTCAACCGCTGAACCAGGAAATCGTGTTACTGGCCGGGTGCTGAGTAGTCACCCGAGCCTGCCGCGTCAAACTCTTCAGGGGTCATTATCACGGTGGCATTCGATTCGAGAACCGCGCCTGTTGGACCAACAGCCTTCTTTACCGCTGCCATCGATTCCGCCGAAGCGTTGTCAACAATCATCATGAAGTCCCAGTTTGAGCCGGGCATCATGTACATGGCTTCTAAAGACGCACCGGTGGAGGCTAACAAGGCCCCCACGGCCTCTTTGCGTGCGGAAGTGCCGGTTGCGTCCAACCCTTCCCATGCTTCTTGGCTGTACTTTCCGTGAAGAACAATTTTTGGCATCGTCTCACCCTTCTCAATATCTGTTTCGCGACCGACCCTAACCCAATCAGGGCAAAGCCCTCCGGCGAAAGATCCCTGGACCTTCCGCGGAAACCTAGACCCATACTTCGTTGAGTACTCGTAGGGCATTTGCCCCCATCACTTTTTCTATCTTGTCGTCGCTGTAGCCGTGCTTGACTAGCCAGCGCACAATGTTGTGTGACGATTCGGTGGGGTTCTCTAAACCCTTCACGTAGTCAACATGCTCGAAATCTGGTGGACTCTGGTCTTCTTGTGTCGGATCCAACTCGTCGAAGGTAAAGGCTGCAGCGTAGAGTTGGTGAATCCCGACATGGTCGCCATAGGTTGTGTCTGCACCGAATCCGACATGTTCGATACCGACGAGATCGACGATGTACTCGAAGTGCTCCATCACTGACTCAATGTCGTGGGTTGGGTGACTAGCGGTGAGCGTGGTGTGAGGCGCTGCCTCAACACCTATCACTCCCCCTTTGTCGGCGCACGCCTGTAACACGTTGTCCGGAGCCATTCGATTGGTGTTCCACAGCGCTCGCGCTCCTATGTGACTTAAGACGATGGGTTTTTGACTAGCCGCTATCGAATCAAGGGTTGTCTGGTCGCCACAATGTGAACAATCGACGAGCATCCCGAGCTGATTCATGCGCCTTATGGCTCTCCGTCCAAAATTCGTCAACCCAGAGTCGTTCTTTTCGCGGAGTCCACAGCCGAGGTAGTTGGCTTCGTTATAGGTCACTCCGATCGAACGCACGCCAAAGCCGTAAAGGATGTCGAGTCGGTCAAGTTCATTTTCGATCGGGGCCGCCCCTTCGAGCGTTGCGACCCAAGCGACGGTTCCCCGGTCGCGAGCCTCAAGGATGTCCGCAACCGAGGTCGCCGGCACAACAAAGTCTTGATGAGCAATGTCGCACAGTCGCATACCTATGTCATGTAACACTTCGGTCCATTTCCAGCCGCTCGATGATTCGATGGTGCAGATCCCGTCGAGAAGGTTGTCGAATACGCAGTCCCAACTTGAGTGCGCTAGGCCTTCATACGCGGTGGAGATATGCCCATCCTTGACATAGCTCGGCGTTTGACTGATGTCATCGGGGAACCGATTGGGGTGATCATGCATCGAAACCAACACAAACTCACGGGTGAGTCGATCCACCAGCTCCTGTTCGGCATCTGTCAGCGGTACATCCGTTGGAGGAACACGGTCAAGCTCACTTGCTAGGTCGTAGTGCTTGTAATCAGAACCTTCGGTGAGGTACTGAAAGGACTGATATTCATCGGTGCGTCGTGACGTTGTCATATGCCACGATAACGCGACGCAAATCAATCGAGGATGGTAAACGGGTCGACGACACCGATCTCATGTTGCTCGTCCCCGTATTGTTTTGAGGAACCCCGGTACTTAGTCTCCCCATCTTCCCCACTACACATGTGCTGGACGGTCTCATATGTTGCTGTTGAGCCGGCGTTCGATTTCGTCTTCGAAGTGCGGTTGTTCCAGTAGAGGTTCCGGGGTGTGCTGGACTAGTAACTGGTTCTTGAAAGTCCGAAGGAACGAGGGCACGGTTCGCGTCTAATTTCTTGAGGGCGTTAGGAAAGGTGTGGTGTCATGTTGATTGAGGATCTGCGGGTCCTGGACCTCACTGATCATCGAGGTGAAGTGGGGCCTTGGCTCCTCGCGCGATTAGGAGCCGAGGTGATAAAAGTCGAGCCACCAGGAGGCTCATCAGCGCGACGGGAACCGCCTTTCGCGACCGAAGTTCAGAACGGTCTCGAAAGCCTCCAGTTTGCCGCGTATAACGACAACAAGAAATCGGTGGAACTTGACCTCGAGTCCGACGAGGGTCGCTCAGGGCTGCTGGGCTTAGTAGCTGGGTCCGAGATCATCTTTGATAGCGGTCCGCCCGGCTATCTCGCATCGGCTGGAATATCCGAGGCGGATCTCACCTTGGCTAACCCTGAACTCGTCTACGTCCTCGTAACCCCTTTCGGAGTTGACGGGCCACGTTCCAATGATCCGGCATCGGAACTTTCCATCGCAGCGCTTGGCGGCCCGATGAGTCTCCAAGGAGTCCGTGAGAGAAGTCCCCTCAAGGTGTCAGTTCCCCAAGCCTGGCGTCACGCCGGGGCGGAAGCAGCGCTCGCAAGTCTTGTCGGTTATTCACGCATGCAAAAAACCGGTGAAGCCCAGTGGATTGACGTGTCAGCTCAAGCCGCGATGACGTGGACGATGTTGAACTCGATGGAGGCATACGAAGTTCAAGGTCACGACTTCGAAAGGGCTGGTTCAAAAGTGTCGTTAGCTCTGACGATTGACCTCCGAAGGTCAGCACGGGATGGCTATGTCATCAATGCGCCTATAGGAGCGACTTATGCACCGTTGGTTCCGTGGCTGATTGCTGAAGGTATCGTCGATGAGTCGTGGGGAGACGAAGACTGGGCGACCTTTGATCACCGCGCCTTATCGGGCGAGAAGACCGCTATGGGTTATGAGGACATGCTTGTCGCTCTGGACGAACTCTGTTCGCGGTACACCCGAGAAGAACTACTAATGCGCGGTATCGAAATTGGGGCCACGTTCGCTCCTGTCAACTCGATCGAGGATCTACTCAATGTCAACCATCTCGACGTTCGTGATTTCTGGAGACCTTTCGAGTTTCCCGCAGCGAGTGAATTGGTTCGTCGCGCCGGTGGTCCCCTTACTGTCAACGGGGAACGATGCGATCAACCATCGGAGGTGCCGACTTCGGGCGCAAACAGCACCGAACTGCTCTCAGAAGCCCCGCGGGTGCGTCGAACTCGTACTACCTCTCAACCAGACGGTGATCTCCCGTTCTCGGGTTTAAAGATCGCCGACTTCAGTTGGATTGGTGTGGGTCCCATCACTGCCAAGTGTTTTGCTGACCATGGAGCCACGGTGGTTCGTGTTGAGACCGAGAGGCGTCTCGACACGCTCCGAGCCCAAGCCCCATTCAAGGACGGCGAGTTTGGAATTAACCGTTCTAACTTTTACGGCAGCTTCAACACATCAAAGTTGTCACTGTCGGTGGACTTATCTTCTGACGCCGGTCTCGGGGTCGCTAGGCAACTCGCTGGTTGGGCCGACGTGGTAATCGATAGTTTCCGGCCAGGGACCATGGAGCGACTGGGTCTCGGGTTTGAACAGATACGACGCGACAACCCGTCTGTTGTTACGGTCACCACTTCGTTGCTTGGTGGCGGCGGACCCATGTCATCGCTCGCGGGTTACGGGTTTCATGCCGCAGCTATAGCAGGTTTCACGGAACTTGTCGGATGGCCTGATCTTGGTCCAGATGGTCCCTGGATGGCGTACACCGACGCCATCGCTCCCCGTTTCATCACAACGGCGATAATTGCCGCTCTCGACCGTCGAGAACGAACCGGTGAGGGATGTCACATTGAGGCCGCTCAGTTAGAAGTCGGGCTTCAACTGTTAGCACCCGAAATCCTGGACTATCAGCTCAACGGTTATTTGGCGACCAGACTCGGGAATCGAGACCTACACATGGCGCCTCAAGGTGCGTACTCCTGCGCTGGAGAAGACGAGTGGTGTGCGTTGACCGTTGTTGATGATGACTGTTGGGCCGCGTTCCAACGCGCGCTCGGTCATCCCGAATGGGCCCTTGATTCGCAACTCACTACTTTGGCGGGTCGACAAGCCCACCACGACATGATCGATGAGCACATTACTGAATGGACCAGTGGTCGCCCCGCACAAGAGGTGGAACGCGTCTTGTTGGACGCTGGAATTCCTGCGGGCAAAGTTCAGCGAAGCCGAGACCTCGCCTCGGATTCTCAGTACCTGCATCGTGACTTCTACAAACGTCTCGAACACAGCGAAGTTGGGAGCGTGCCTTACGCTGGACACCAATACAGGATCAGGGGCTACGACCACGGGCCTCGAACGGCAGCGCCGGCCCTCGGAGAACACACCTATGAAGTCCTATCGGAGCTTCTCGGAATGACCGACGATGACATAGCGCAGGTGGCTAGCGAAGACGCTCTCTCATGAGCAAGCATCGACACCGCTGAGAGTTAGGAGCCTCCACCATCACGCGCATTTGCGTGGAGAGGGTCAACGTCAGGAGCGACTCGATGCTCGTCCCAATGGTCGAGTATGGAACGAGCCGACGACCGAAGCGAGTGGTGCAGTTCTTCGTCACCAGTGTCAACTGTTAGCTCTAGCCGGTGGCCGCTGGGGTCATGAAAGTAGATTGACTCGCAAAAAGAGTGATCGATGGGTCCTAACACCGAGTGACCGCCCTCTTGGAGGCGTTGCTTGTAATTCAGCAAAGCATCGCGGTTCTCAACCTTCAACGCGAGATGCTGCACCCAGTCCGGGGTGTTGGGGTCGGGGGTCATTTCCTCGGACTCAGGTAGCTCAAAGAAAGCTACCGATCCGCCATCAGCCATCTCCAAGAAAATGTGGATGTGTGGGTATCGCTCCCCTGTTGAGGGAACAATATTCTCGGCTATCGAGACAGCAAATTCGAGATCGAGGAACGTCTCATAAAAGTCAACTGTCTCCCTTGCATCTGTGCATCGATATGCGACGTGATGCAGGCGTTCAACGGTCATAACTTCGCCCCCTGGGACCTGGTGAACACCAACTTAGCGAATGGGTGTGAGAGAGGTACGTGTCGAATTTCAATCGGCAATCTTTGGTCGCGACAACTATTTGCATTCCAGTAAACAATCGGCTCTCATCGAACCTTCAAAACTCAACGATTCACCCATGAAGGACGGGGGGACGGCAGAGTTGATCGGTGAGCTTGTCCGGTTTAGAGGGCGATGTCGTAGAGCGTGTAGTCGCTCAGCACGCTGGCTATGGTCTCGGGTCCGTAACGGTACTCATCTTCGACCCCAGCGAAAGGTGCGTAACTGTAGCGGCGCTCATCAGGACGCGCTTGGTGCCGGGCGTCCACCGCCACTTGCACCACGGCCGAACGACGACGGATGTGTTCCGCGTCGTAGAACTTCTCGCGGCCGCTCTTCGCGTCAAGGGAGATGTTGAGCCCGCCTGAGACACCCAGCACCGATGAGTGGGGGTAGAAGCCGAAGGTGATGGACACCCGCGGGTCTGGTGAGGTGTTGGCGAACGAGCCGTGCAGCATCTGTCGGCTGACGATAGTCACGTCCCCCGCGTCGGTCACCAGGGGAATGGCATCAGGCAGACGCTCACCGCCTTCGTTGGCTTCCACGCGGGCTCGAATATCGATCCGGCCCTCAGCGTGTGTCCCCGGGACAATCCACAATGCATTGGCAGGGGTGGTTGGATAGAGCTGCACTTGAAAGTTGAAACCGTGGATGCCGGGGTACCAATCGGGGTTGTCCCAGTGAGTGGCACCGTCCTGATGCCACGCCACCGAGCCGCCCATCCCCGGTTTCTTCACGAAGATGGAGTCGTTGTAGGGCACGAAGTCGGGTCCGTTAATGGCCTCCGCTATGGTCAAAAGGTCCGGGTGTCCGTATAAACAAAGGGCTTCAGGCATAGAAGTGCACATCTGCAGAAGCAGATGAACAACTTGAGTCGGAGCGTCAGCATCGGGAGTGGGTTCGCTCATCTTGACCGGGTGCCGGCCACTCAAAAGCTTTGTGCCACCCCAGGGGTCCGACAATGGTTTGATGAAGATGTACGGACTCATCGGGTAATCGAGTCCAAGAGCGGGGCGACCTTGGGCATCAGTGTCGGAGTCAGGCGGCGACGGGGCCCGTTCGATGGTGTCTTCGACCGCGTCACGCAGCGCTCTGATCTCATCATCCGCGATGACCTTCTCAAAGATATAGAAGCCGTTGGTCTCGAAATCGGCGAGGATGTCCGGGTGTAGCTCCCCCTCGGCGTCATAACGGATCGGTCCACGGCTGCCGAACGCCGCAGCTGCCCGACCACGTTCGGTTACGTACTCCGTCATCGTCGAGGCGTGTTGACCTGCTGAGAGTTCGGTGAGTGCCATCTCGTCCCCCTGATATCCCAGTCTCAATTCTATTCGGTCTAATGGATCCTTGGGTGAGCACCCTCGACCGGACAAGAAACCTGTCACTCGGGCCAAGCTTTGGAATGAGTACGTCGGGTTCCACAGACCAAGTGCGTGGGGATGCCTTGTACATAAGTTCGCGTCCCTTGGGTCCATGATTCAATCGCGAGCTAACTTTGCCGGGTGGAGAAATCGACAGAAAATTCGACAGGTCGGTTCCCTGCTATGCAGTCATCGCAGTTTCGATGGCTCTTCGCTAATGGTTTCTTCAGCACTGGCTCGCGCTGGGCTCTGGTGTTGGCACGAGGATGGTTGGTGCATGACTTAAGCGGAGGTTCCACCTCAGCGGTAGGTTGGGTTACTTTTGCCAGTTTCATTCCCTTTGTGGTGGTCGGACCCATTGCGGGTGCCATGGCTGACCGTGTCCAGCGTCGCCGAGTGTTGATCGCCGGTGGGACGTTTGGGGTTGTAGGTGCCACGGTTCTGGCTGTCGTCACCTCATTGGACCTCGTCCAGGTTTGGCACGTTGGTGTGCTGGCGTTTGCTACGGGGTCCGCTCAAGCAATCACCGTTCCAACTCGCCAAGCCCTGGTGGCGACTTCGGTTCCGCGACCTCATCTGACCAACGCAGTCGCCTTAAGCGGTTTGTCCCAACATGGCTCTCGATTGGCCGGCCCTCTCTTCGGGGCCGCCTTCTTAAGCACGTTGGGTGTCAGTGCAGTCTTTGGAGTGGCGGCAGTTCTTCTAGCGTTTGCTTTGCTGTGCGCATTTCGAGTTGGAAATGAAGTCAACGAAGCTTCCCGTATAGAGACCAAGGCGGTACCTAGGGAAGGCCAAGAATCAAAGGGAGCGGTGGCTAGTGCGGTCAACGTGTTGAGCGCAGACCTGAGCGCTGCCCTCCGCTACATAGCCGCAGATCCCCGACTATTCACGGTGATAGGGATGGTCGGTGCTCACTGTTCGCTCACCATGGCCTTTGATTCACTGTTGCCCGCACTATCAGTCAAGGTTGGCGGCTCGGAGGGCTTGTATAGCTCAATTGTAATAGCGCTCGGTGGGGGCGCCTTGGTAGGGACCTTGGGGGTTTCCCAACTTCGAAAGGAATCCACACGATCTGCAAGTTTCGTTGCCAGTGGTATTGCGTCCGGGTTATCGCTCGTGTTGCTGGGGGTAGCGACGAACACCAACCTCTTGATCCCTGCAGCCGTTCTTGCTGGCATCAGCCAAGCCAGCTATATGGCCCTGTCGGCGACGCTCGTGCAAGATGTAGTGGCAGACAAGTTCCGCGGCAGGGTCATGTCGCTGTACATCATGATCGCGGCAGGACACATGGCCATTTTGAATCTTGGGTTTGGCCAGTTAGCTGAAGTCGTGGATGTCAGGGTGCTTCTCTTTGTTCCAGGGTTGAGTTGGGTGGCACTTTTCTTGGGGTTTGTGGTGACCCTCCCTGAGGCGAGAAGCGTGGCAGTTAAAGGTCGCTTCACCCATGACGAACAGCTAGCGGGTGAAGCCATATAACGGCTAGATGTCTTCGGTCTCGGCCTTTAACGAAACCGTTCAGTCAGATGATCAGACTGTGTTCTGACCGATTTCATAAGATGCGAGCCGCTCCCAATCAAATTCGACACCGATTCCGGGCTCATCGGAAGCAATGACCCTATCTTGGTCAATCTGTAGAGGCTTTATGGTGTAGGTGTCGATGGGGAAGCTGTGTACTTCAACCCATCCTGCGTGTGTTTGAGACGCTACGAGGCTGACATGCAGTTCATGCATGCCGTGACTGCAGATCGGTATGCCGTGGCGTGCGGCTTGGGCAGCCGCTCGGAGCCACCCAGTTATGCCGCCGCAGTTAGAGGCATCGGGTTGCAGATAAGAGAGTTTCGCTCGGTCACAGGCAGCTGTGAACTCGTGAATGGTGTGAAGGTTCTCGCCCATCGCTAACGGCATCGCAGTTCGGTCGGCGATAGCCGCATAACCGTCAAGATCCTCGGGAACGACTGGTTCCTCAAACCAAGTGAGGTCGTAGGGCGCGAATCGCAACGCTGCTTCAATCGCCGCGTCGACGGTCATTGAATAGTTGGCGTCGACCATCAACGCCGCCGAGGCGCCTATCAGCTCGCGGACCGCTTTCACCCGAGCGACATCCTCGTTGAGGTCGGGGCGACCGACTTTGATCTTGACCGATGACAGACCGTTGTCTAGGTAACTCTGGACGTTCTCTAACAACCGGTCAACGGTGAAAGACAAATCGATTCCACCGTGATAGGCCTTTGCTCGCGAGGCCGCTCCCCCTGCGGCTTTCCACAATGGTTCCCCGCGAGTTCGACAGCGGAGATCCCACAGAGCAATATCGATAGCTGAGACCGCGAACGCAGCAATCCCGCCCCGTCCCACGTAATGGAGATGCTCGTCCATGAACTGGTTGAGAGCTTCGACTCGTGTTGCGTCCAAGCCGATTAGTACCGGAGCGAGGTCATGTTTGATGAGGGCGTGGATAGCCCTTCCTCCCCGTCCGCCCGTATAGGTGTATCCGGTTCCTTTTAAACCATCATCAAGGGTGACGGTTGCTGTGATGAGTTCGAAATGGGTGTGTTCGCCGTGCATAGCGTCGGTGAGCGGTTCGCTCAACGGCAACACGAATAACTGGCTCTCTACATCAGTGATGCGTGCCTCATCGCTCACCGCTACCCCGCTCTCGTTGCCTGCGTCTGCTCGTTGCAACGCCGCCTACGATATCTCAGACGGTTTCTTCCACACGCGCTGCTCAGCACTGCAGCAGCGGTACCGTCGGCGTGTCTAATGGTCATGTCCTTCGTGGTCATGTTCCTCATGGTCGTGCTGCTCATGGTCGTGTTCACCGTGGGTGTGTTCCAGAAGACCGTTGGCGTTCAGCAGGAGAAGCGCCGTTGCAAAAAGTGTTGCACTTGCCACAACGATCCGCGCCGCGCGAGGTCCCGTTTCAGGGTTGTGGAGTGAAGGCAAGGTGTCCACAGTCGTCACATAAATAAAGGTTCCCGCGGAAAAGAGTAAAACCAGTCCAATCAGCGGCTCATCGGCTCCATCGAGGAGGAACTTGGCGACGACCGCCCCTAGCGGAGTGGCGAGGGCGAAGAGAGTAAAGCCACCGACGATGGAACGACGGCTAGAGGTTTCGTGAGAAGAGAACACTCCTAAGCTCAGCGCGGCGGGGACGCGATGCACCAAGACTCCGAACGCTACGAGCAAAGAAATTGATGTTTCTCCAGATGCCGTGGCAGCTCCAATGGCTAAACCGTCTCCGACGGCGTGCATGGACAGGCCGATCGACATGACTGAACCTGAAGCCGGGTGATGGACATGACCATGTCCGTGTCCTTCCTGGTGACCGTGATGTTCCTCGTGAACAGCGTGACTAAGTCCCATGCTTTCCAACACCAGCATGAACACAAAGCCTGCTGCTACGGCTGCCCCCAGGGTAAGTGGGCTGTAGGCAAAGCCATTCTCGCCGGTGACCATATGGAAACCTTCTGGCAAGACGACAAGTAGTGCCGATCCCAACAACAGACCGGACGCGACCCCGGTAAGCGTTTGTAAACGGTCTTCGGTAAGCCGATCAGCAGCGGCTACACCACCGAAACTCGTCGCCAATGAGATGACGACAATGAGCAAAGACAGCCAGAAAAGAATCATCGCTGACCTACCCGGGCCAACGAGACAAGCGAAGGGGCTCCGAACGTTACCGAAAATGGGTTTGACAAGTTGTCCACGTAACCTCCGTTATAATAATGAGAATCATTATCATATACGTTCGCGTGGTTGATTGCCGCAAAATGAAAGAACAAAAATGGGGGTTCTTCTCGATGTTTAATCTGTCCCCTGTGACGACATCCGTCAGCGCGTCGGTTCCTGAGTGCCCAGCGAATAAAGTGAATCGATGGCAGTGGTGACTGACGCGCAAGTCGATGAGAAAGTCGCTTCGCTGTTACACAAGACGGGGCACCGCTATTCAACGGTGCGTCGCCGCTTGGTGACCGTCCTGCGATCCGCTGGTAAGCCTCTTACCAATAGTCAAATTGTCGAATCTGACCAGTCGCTAGTTCAATCAAGCGTCTACCGCAACCTCAACGTTCTTGAAGAATCTGGTGCGGTGACCCGTATCGTCACCAACGACGAGTTCACTCGGTATGAGCTAGCGGAACACATCACCGAACATCACCACCACATAATCTGCACGAGCTGCGGTGACATCGCCGATTTCTCACTGCCATCATCCGTTGAGAAGAGTCTCAACGTTTCCCTCCGTCAAGCCGCAAACAGAACCAGGTTCAGAGTCGACAATCATCGGCTCGATGCCCTGGGCACTTGCGTTTCTTGCCAATAACCATCGACACGACTCGCGCTCCGAACTCTGAGCGCATTAGCGCCGCATGATCCCACCCAAGTCCGAAAAAGACCGCCCCTAGGGGCGGTCCCTGTCAGGTCGATTCCCTTCCGTGGGGTATCGATTTAGCCAATCAGCTCGAACCAGCGTTCAAACTCAATGAACGGGCCCGATGCTTCTACTTCGATCAGTTGAGCGGCCGATAGTTTCGCAATGACCGTTTCTGAGTTCTCGACACTTGCATATTTGTTGACATTGACGAATTTGCCGATGGCGGCGGCGTATCCGCTGAGGATCTGTTCAGTTCCTGCAGCTTCGAGTATCGCCATTTGTTGACCAAGAAGTTCATTCCAACGATCACTTCCCACCGTCACACCGTCATAAGCGCGACCTGGGGCAGCGATAGAAAACGAGGTGTAGCTCACTGTTCTTCTCCCATCCTTTGTTATCGGGTGAAATTTACATTAGTGAAACCTTGCCCGATCTGATAGTCGTTCACTCTGTGAGCAACACTGATCGAGCATTCACCAGCGCAGGGGTACACATCGAGGCCCACGTACCTGGCCTCTGGACCACCACACCATGTTGGGGTCAGTCAATTCGAACTCAGGAATTCTGCGGAACCACTCCTCAAGGGCGACCTTGATCTCCATTCGAGCTAGGTTCGATCCTAGGCATCGATGTATTCCCAAACCGAAGGCGGAATGACGATTCTCTTGCCGGTCAATTTTGAAAGTTTCGGCGTCTTCCATGAATTCAGTGTCGCGGTTCGCTGATGGGAAAGGCAGGAGCACTCTTTGTCCGGGACAAAGTGTTGTACCTGATATCTCGACTTCTTCGGTTACGACTCTGGCCATGGTGACAGGTGAATAAAAACGCAGAAACTCTTCCACCGCGGAGTCGTAGGACGAGTCGTCCTCGGCGAGGCGGCGCCGATCTTGAGGATGTTGGCCTAAGTGCCAGAACGAAGAGCCAATCGAACTCCAAGTTGTGTCAATCCCAGCGAGCAAAAGAAGGAACAAGCCTCCGAGAATTTGGCCGTCATCCATCGGTTCGCCGTCGACCTCGCTCTCAATAAAGTAGGTGACGATATCGTCACGCGGTTCTGCACGACGTTCCTTCAGGTACTCGCCGAAATAAGCGAAAACTTCCCTGGTGGCTTCGTGTGCGACGTTGAGGTCGGTCGGTCCAACCTCAAGTAGGTCATGGACCCATTTACGAAACAGATCCCCATCCTCCTCGGGGATGCCGATCATTCGGGCGATTACTTTCACCGGAATGTGTTGGGCATAGTCTGCGCTGGCATCGCAGTATCCGTTGTCAGAGAATTCGTCGAGTAATTCATTGCAGATATCGCGTGTTATCGGAATCCACTTCTCTATGGCTTTTGGAGAAAACGCTGGAAGAAGAGCACGACGGTGGTCTTGATGTTCAGGGGGGTCGGAGGTGATTGGTGGGCTACTGAAATCACCTATTTCCGTTACAGGAACATCGTTGACCAGTACTGATTTCGAAGAGAAATGATCGGTGTCATGTGCAATTGCTGAAATGTCTTCGTGGCGCGTTGGTAAATACACTCCGTGGAAGCGTTCCGTGTGAGCGACCGGGCACCCGCCCTCACGCATTTCTTTCCAAATCGAGTAAGGGTCCGTCGCGTAATCGTTGTGCAGGTGATCGAAGTCTGTTTCCCAGTCTTCGACGTCAGGTCGATTCGGAATGTCCATTAGCTCTCACCCCAGTGTCGGTCTTTGACTACACAAAGTGCCGTCGCATCACCAGCGTAGCCGGATCTCCGATAAGTGATTTGGTTCTGACGACGCACCGAACCAAGAGTCCTCAACGAAAGCGGTCCGTCGGCCATCTGGGTCTGCGTGTTCGCCTATAGATGGTGGGTGTCCTATATCCGCAATTTCTTGTAAAACTGGGAAAGTGCGTTGGCTATGTATTTTCATGGTGTCGATCGCTGTGCTCTCAGGATGCACCGATCCCAATGAGATAGGCATCGACGAAGTCGAGGTCCCCGCCGCACCCGTCGTGTCACTCGAAGCAGGAGCGACAACAACCGTCACAGCTACAAGTTCGACAGTCGCTACAACCGTCACCTCTCCCGCTGCCCCTAAATGGCAGACAGGATCATCTGACTATCTCTACGACCAGCAACTGTTGCACACCTTCGAACTCACCATTTCCGATGATGCTCTCGCCGAGATTGATGGCGATCCAAGTAAAGAGGTGTACGTCGAAGCCAGCTTGACGTTCGAGGGTGAAACCATCACTCCCATCGGTGTCCGTTACAAGGGATCGATCGGTGCCTGGGTTGGATGTCTCACGGGCACAAATATTTTCGAACCTGCCGGAGCAAAGACCTGTACCAAACTTTCCATGAAGGTCAAGATCAACTGGAACGACAGCTCGCGCACCTTCTGGGGAGTTAAGAAGCTCCAATTCCACTCCATGAATCTTGATCCGACGCAAATGCATGAGCGACTCGGATACTGGCTCTTTCGAGAGATGGGGGTGCCCGCTCCTCGAGCAACCCACGCTCGCCTAAATATCAACGGAAAGTACGTTGGTCTGTACGCGTTCGTTGAACAGATTGATGGAAGGTTCGTCAACCGAGTGTTCGATGACGGAGACGGAAATCTCTACAAGGAAGTATGGCCATTGGATGAGAACGGTGAGGCCCGCGAACAATCCGAATTCCAACAGGCGTTAAAAACGAACGAAGAAGACGCCATCGTCACTCACATCCACACCTTTTCCAAAGAACTGGCAGCAGCGGACAAAGACGAGCTACCCGGGGTCGCCGCAAAGTGGACCGACATCATCGAAGTGATGCGTTGGGCCGTTGTCGACCGAGCCATCCAAAACGACGACGGCGCCATGCACTGGTACTGCTTTGACGGATGCAACAACCACAACTTTTATTGGTACGAGGAGCCCGCTTCCGGACGACTTCACTTGATCCCCTGGGACCTTGACAACGCCTTCGTAAACATCGTCTCCGACATCAGCCCGGTAACCGCAATCGCCGACGATTGGGGCGAGACGCGTAACGACTGCCTTCCTTTTCCTTATGGTGCATGGCGAATTCCTCAGCGATCAGCGGCATGTGACCCCTTGTTGGGCGCGTGGGCAACTTTCGTCGAAGAGCACGACCGGGCAAACACCGAATTTCTCAACGGCCCGTTTTCCCAAGAAAACACTCAATCAATGCTTGATCAGTGGGTCGATCAGATTCGTGACGCGACCGCGGAAGCGGCAACAACGCACTCCGACGCGTTGTCTGTCGACAAATGGAACCTCGCTGTTGCGAATTTGAGTTCAGCGCTTGAAGTGGCACGAAACAGGGGCTGATCAACTGTAACTATCGCTGGATGTTCAGGGTCTAGGGTGAACAATGGGTTGGTTGCATAGGTAGAGAGGCCGGTCGGATGAGTCGAGCATTGTTGATTGCAGCGGACCTGATAGCGGTCCTTTTGTTGGTCTTCGGGTTGTACTTTCCCCGCAACCGAAGACGCGACATGGTCGTGGCTCTCCTGAGCGTCAACGTAGCGGTCCTGGCGATCGCCACCACGTTCACCAATGTCGAGGTGAACCTCGGTTTGGGTTTAGGGCTATTCGGGGTGCTGTCCATCATCCGTTTGCGGTCTTCGGAGCTAGGTCAACAAGAAATCGCGTATTACTTCAGTTCACTGGCCATAGGACTGCTGGGCGGGGTTGAGATCGAACCCGAATGGGTCTCACCAGCTTTGATGGCAGCTGTGCTGTTTGCGTTGTGGCTTGGTGACCATCAGGTACTGCTGCGCGGATATCGTCACCAAAATCTGATCCTTGATCGGGCCTACACCGACGAAGCCGAGTTAGTTGAGGTCGTGGAGGCTCTGCTTGGAGGAGCAGATGCCGTCTCGGTGCGGCGAGTGACTCTCCGACGAGTCGACCTGGTCAACGACAGCACCAACATCGATGTCCATTACCGCCTGAAGGCATGACCATTCCGTTCGAGTCGCTAGTGGCACGCTTTCCCTCAATTGGTCTTGAAGGCATCGAGGACTTGGCCCTCCTCGAACAACGCTTCGACAGGAAATATGTGGTCGACATCCAAGAAGCGGAGCGTTTCTTTACCATCCTTCCCCCAACCCTGTTCGCACTAGAAATTGGTGAACACCGATCATTTTCGTACGAATCGTGCTACTTCGATACCGCGGACCTGGAGTCATTCCGTGGCACTGCCCATCGACGCAGAAGACGTTGGAAAGTACGCACCCGCAGCTATACAGACACCGACACCTCTACGGTCGAGGTAAAGGTCCGCGAGCAACGGGGACAAAGTCTCAAATACCGGCTGTTCGAAGATGCACCATCGCGTCAGACTTTGACCACCGATGCCACAGAGTTCATCGACAAGGTTCTCAACAAGGACAGGTTCGCCGAAACTCTCACCCCCACGTTGCAAACCTCTTATCAACGGATCTCCGTTGTTGATCCTGAGAGGTTGGTGCGTCTGACAGCAGACTTGAATGTCAGATGCCGGACAGTCGACGGAAGAGAAGTGTCAGTCAACGGTGTGGTGATTGAAACCAAATCGGCTGAGGGGCCTAGCCCCCTTGATCGAACGTTGTGGCGACAGGGTCATCGACCGATCCCTCTCAGCAAATACGCAACCGGTATGGCAGCCACACACAGTGCTCTGCCGGGCAACAAGTGGCACCGAACCATCAATCAACACTTCACTCGATGACAGCTTCGGTGCGCTACATCGAATCGCGGCGACGGTCCGTTCGTCTGAGTTGATTGTGAGCGTTACAGCGCGTCATTCTCCGTGACTGCGAGAGCCCGCTGTTTCAACGAGCCCGGGACCAGATGCCGTGGGCGGCCGACGGGAAGAACGCCATGGTGCGCTCCTCCAACAACTCCATGCCCAACCGTCGCGCCACAGCCTGAGATGGACCATTCTCGGGGAGGATGCACGAATAGATCCGGTCCAGGTCCAGTTCCTCAAATGCGTACCGGATGGCTTCAGCCCCGGCCTCCGTGGCGTAGCCCCTTCCCCAATGGTCAGGGTGCAACACCCAGCCAACCTCCACCCCCGGCCAGTCCGAACGCTCGGGACAATGCAAACCTGCCCGGCCCAAGAACACTCCGGTGGACCGCTCCTCCACCGCCCAATGTCCAGTTCCCCGGAGCACCCACTGACCCAGGAACCAGGCCATCTGCTGCCAGGCGTCACCCCGGTCCAGACTCTCGGGAAGGTGGAGCGAACGCCGCACCTCGGGGGTGTCCAGCACTGCGAAGTAGTCATCCACGTCGTCATCTCGGAACGGTCGCAGGACCAAGCGGTCGGTCTCAAGCGTCGGGCAGGCGTCCACCCGTTGAGTTCCCTCAAGGTCAACAGGCTTCACGGCGTACTCCCCTGCCTCTCGCTTCGCGTTGGCTGCTCGTTCTCGATACTTGGCGGCGCGTACACGGTAGCTCAGACAGGCGTTCCCACCTCAAGCTTGTTAATTGCCGTCGGGCGAGTGATCGAGCAACCGACTAGTTCAATCACATATCAACATTTGGGCCCTACACCGAGTAAGCCCCGAGATATAAAGTTGCAGGCATCAACCAGGACCCAAGGACGACTAGGCGCGACTCATGAAAATAGGATGGGCGTCGATGGGGGATCTTTTGGAGGATCCCATTACGGGCCAACTCATGTCCCAAGCCGACCGTCACCGAATGTTGGTGGAGGGCGCGGTGACCGCAGAAGAAGCAGGGTTTTGGAGTGCATCCTTAGGTGAGCATCATTTTTGCGACTACGTGGTTTCCGCTCCGCCGGTGGTTTTGGCAGCAATTGCTGAACGAACCACGAAAATTCGACTCGGAACCGCCGTCGCCCTGGGCGCGAACAATGATCCGATTCGCCTGGCAGAGGATTACGCGACATTGGATGTTCTCTCGGGAGGTCGAGTAGAACTGGTCGTCGGCCGCGGCAATCTGTATGAACACACCTATGACGCGTTCGGTCAAGACCCAGGGCTTTCGCGACCAATGTACGAAGAACGAGTAGGTCTGTTGGTCGACGCATTGCGAAACGAACAGCTGGATTGGTCCGGGGAATTTCGGTCTCCGTTTCACAACTACACGACCCAACCGCGGCCTGTTCAGGATCCTCTTCCGATATGGGTGGGTGGGGGCAGCTCGATTGAGTCCGCGGAGTATGCAGCAAAGATGGCACTACCTCTCATGCTTCCCGGAGTTTTCGGTCCTCCAAAAATTTTTCTCCCATTAGTGGAGCGATATCGGGAAGCCTGGGAAGAGCACGGGCACCCAAGCCAAGACTGTCTGGTCGGAACTATTGCTCATACCTTTATGGCAGCTTCAAGTCAGGAGGCATTCCGCGTCAGCGGCCCTCGTTTCAAGGTGTACATGGAGTGGGTACGAGACCTTTTGCGTTTGAGCACTCCCGCTTTGGGTGACCTCATCAGAGAAACCGACCTCAAACAAATGACTGAACGGGGCCCGACTGTGTGTGGGAGCCGCGAAGAGGTCTTGGACAAAATGTCCATGTACCGGGAGACCTTAGGGTTGGATGTGTACCTCTTGATGTGTGATCTGGGTGGAATGCCCGCTTCAGAACTCACCGAAACACTGTTCGCGTTCGGATCGGAGATCCTTCCCGAATTCGCCCAATAGTGATCTCAGTTGAATCATCTCATGTCACATAAAGAGGTAGAAGCGTGAAGGACGAGCTACATGGTCCTCATGAAATAGTCAGGGAACCTATGCAAGACTCCACCGATCATGAGCGAAGCACCGGAGGCTGACCCCCGTCAACAAATCATTGACGCCCGGAAGCGTTCGCTCGCCGGCTGCTCCAACGCCCGACACGCCATTGGCCTAATAGTTGATAGGAACTCGTTCACTGAATACGGCTTGCTCGCTGGCCACACAACAGCCGTCGATGATGACGGCCCCTCCGACGGAGTAGTCGGCGGAGTTTGCGACATCGACGGTCACCCGGTGGTGATTGCGGCCCATGATCGGTCGGTTCAAGACGGAACTCACAGCGAACGCAACATGCGCAAACTGGCGAAACTCATCACCATTGCCGTGTCTAACCGTTGGCCGCTGGTGTTGTTTATCGAAGGCGACGGGTCACGATCCACAGATCCCCGTCCGGCGCCACCAATCGTGAATTACATCCGCGCCCGTTGGGATGTATTGGAGGGTTTAACTGAGATGTCCGGGTGGGCACCGACGGTCGCTGTTGCTGTGGGCGAGACCCGCGACAGTCATGCCGCGATGACGTTTCTTTGCGACCTTACTATCGCGACACGCGACGCCGAATTCGCGAGCAGCATCAACTCTGCTGAATCTCTGTCAGCAGATGGGGCGGCCGCTCGGGGCGACGTTGACGTCGTGGTTGAAGACGTTGAAGAAGCGGTGGCCGCTACTCGTCGATTTCTTGGTTACTGGCACGACGACATTTCAGATTTCGCCGTCAGTGAATCCGTTTCGTCAATTTCGCAAATCGTCCCGGAGAACCGTCGACGGGCGTATGACATGCGCAAAGTCGTCACTGCATTCGCCGATAAAGACAGCGTGTTCGAAGTTGGTGGGGCTTGGGGTGAATCGTTGATCACAGCGTTCGCTCGCGTCGAAGGGCGGTCAGTCGGCATCTTCGCCAACCAACCACTCTCGCCTCGCGCCGGTGCGATAGACAGCGCCGCTGCTGACAAAGCAAGCAGATTCGTGGAGTGGTGCGATGCTTACGCTCTGCCTCTCGTCTCGTTTGTTGACAACCCGGGATACATGGTCGGTCCCGACGCGGAACGAGAGGGAATCGCACGTCACCATGCCCGTCCCCTGTCAGCTATTCACCATCGGACCGTACCTCTGTACACAGTTCAACTGAGAAAGGCCTACGGTCTCGGACCTTTCGCTATGTCGGGCTACGGTGCGAGCCGGAATTTGCCTGAACTACGTGTTGCCTGGCCAACGGTCGAGAGCGGCGGGATGAGCCTCGAAGGCGCCGCATATTTGGTCAAACGAAAAGAAATACGCGGTGCAACAGATGCTGTCACTGCGAGGGCAATTCGTGACCAGTACGCCGAGGAGATGCGAGACGTCGCCTCGGGGGTACGCGCGGGGCGAACATTTTCTTTCGATGACGTGATCTTGCCGGAGGAAACGAGACCTCTTATAGCGTCGATGCTTCGACGGTCACACCGGGTCTTACCTTCGGTGAAAGCTCACCACATTGACACCCGGTGACCCCTGATGCGCGGCTACTTGATCAACAAACTTCGTTCAGCAAAAGCGCTGAGGTTTGACGCGTCGCGTCCTCAGGCAGTTGACAAGGTTCATTCGACGGATCATCTCACGGCCCGTGAACGCACGGCCATGCTTCTCGATCCTGGTTCCGAAGTGGAGTTCGGGGCGATAGCGGCCAAAGATGCCGATGGGGATTGGGTTCCCGAAAAAGGCGGCGTTGACTTCATCGGAACAATAGACGGCAAAACGGTTATCACCTCCTCGACCGACTACACCGATCGCGGTGGAGGTTACGGTGCCGCCCGACTCGAACATCTATTATCGCTCGCTCATCAGCAGCGTTGGCCGATCGCCTTCTTTGTCGACGGTGGAGGCAGCCGAGCTCGACATCCGCGAGCGGGTCTTGATCATCTGGAACTCAGCGGACAGATCGGCCGCTTTACCTTGTTTGACGGAATGGCAGAGCTGTCAGGGTGGGTGCCGACCGTAGCGATCGTGTCGGGCCCGTCATTTGCCGGGCACGCAAGCCTCGCAGGATTTTCTGACATCGTCATCACCACCCGCGGCTCAGCTATTGGTATGGGCGGACCCCCTATGGTGGAGGCCGCTCTCGGTTTAACTCTCACTCCTCAAGAACTTGCCGGAGTGGAGATGCACGAGAAAACCGGTGGTATAGACCTTCTCGTCGACGACGAACACACCGCTATCGAACTCGCGAAGCAGTACTTGAGCTATCTCTGGGACGATCCCGGTGGAGAACCGCACCCATCCGTGGAAAAGATCGCTGAGTTAGTTCCCGAATCGGGTCCATATGACATCTACCCGGTGATCAGTGCGCTCGTCGACAAGGACTCCGTCTTTGAACTACGTCCACAGTTCGCTGCGAGCGTTGTCACGGCCATCGCCCGAATTGAAGGCAAAACAGTAGGTGTTCTGGCAAGCAACCCGAACGTGGACTCGGGGATGATCACCGAAGCTGCCGCCATCAAGATCGGACGCTTCGTCGAACTGTGCGATGCATATGAATACCCCATCGTCTCCCTGATCGATAGCCCCTGTACCGCGTTGGAAACTGAAACTGGGTTCCGACCCGGGGTCAGTCGATGGCACACCCGCGTTCTCCAAACTCAACAGCAACGCACGGTGCCGATTGCTTCCATCCAGTTGCGCAAAGCCGGAGGATTTAGCGGGCACGTCATGGCGGGTTCACCTACCGGGCACAGCGTGCCATTGTGGCAAGTCGCCTGGCCCACAGCTGAACTCGGTGTTGAGGACCCCTTCACCGCAACAAGAAATTTCAATTCGTTCGACGACGTCATCGAACCCAACGAAACTCGGACCGGCCTTTCTCGACTCCTTGCTCATCTACCAACATCAGCTGAACGTCGTTCACACCAGCGTGTCAAAAAACACATCATTGACACCTGGTGACAGGAAAATCAGCAGCCAGATCTTGCTACGCAACCTCCCCATGCGTTCTCCGAACTGATGCCGACAACTCCGTCGCCGCACCGACGTTCAGAGTAATGAAATGGGCCGTCTGAGCTAAGGTTCGCTTCTCTCAGCAACAAACAAAGGCGAAACACAATGGATATAGCAGTTGTTTTTGAGCTTCTCGGTGACTACGACGAGTGGCGCGCAGTCTTCGACGAGGATTTACCGGCCCGACAACAATTTTCAGAATCGATGGTGGCAGGGCCGCTGGACAATGGACAGGTCGCGATCTTGGCCTACGGCGTCGATATGGAGAAGATGGCAGCCTTCATGGGCACTGAAGAATTCGCTCAACGCACAAGCAAATTTCATGGCCCACCCACGATCTACCAGTTGAGCGACATAACACCACCTCATTAACTTCCCGGCGAAATCCGTCGATGAGTTCCAACGGAAATGCAGTCCACGCCCCCCTTTAGGTTTTCGATTCCAGTCAACTCCTCGCTCATTGATCCGGAGAGATTGAAGAGGCGCCATTTGATCACGTCGGGCATCCGCAATTTTGAAAAGTAAAGTGGCACGATGGCAGGAAATCATTGGAAACGGGCAAGTCTTGAGTTGCGGGCCGCCGGGTTCGAACCCGAGACCATAGCCGCGAAAAACACGATTGTTACGGTGGCGGGGGCCTACACAAACGCCCACCGTTGCAACAACCGGGTCGAACGCATATCTGACCTGTTGTCAGAATCGATCGCTTCACACGGCGGACAAGGGCTGGTCGTTGGTGCACCGGCGGTCTCCGATGCTCTCACTCAGGGTTCAGTCAACGCGAGTTACAGCCTGGTGTCACGAGACATCATCGCTGACTCGTTCGAGATCGGGCATCGGGCTCATCACGGCGAGGCGATGATTGTCATCTCAGGATGCGACAAGACGGGCGCAGCCGCGATGATGCCCCTGGCCCGCACCAACGACGTTGGACTGGTGATTTACCCGGGGACCAGCTCGCCGGGCTGCGTGGACTTTGAACCATGGGCGTCGAAGGGCAACAACCTGACGGTTCTCGACTGGGCTGAGGCACGCGCCGCTATGCGAGCGGAACGGATCACTCCAGAGGAATTCGAAGAGGTCGAACGCAACGTCATGCCGGGCAGCGGCACCTGCGGGGCGATGTTTACAGCGAACACCATGAGCACCATCACCGAGGCCATGGGGATGATGCTGCCCCGAGGTGCCTCCCATCCCGCCGACTATGACGCCGCAAGCGATATTCACGACGACGTGAAGGCACAGGTGGAAGCGACCACCGAAGCTCTCTACGCCCTGATCGAAGCCGACGTTCGGCCCCGGGACATCATGAACACGAAAGGCTTCGAGAACGCCATCACCACCGCTTACGCGATGGGGGGTTCAACCAACATGTACCTGCATTTGCTGGCGATCGCGCGCGACGCAGAAGTGCCCCTCACCATCGACCGTATCCAGGAAATCGGTGAACGGGTGCCACTCATTGCGAATCTTCAACCCCACGGTCCGTACTCGATGGTGGCCCTGCACGAACTGGGCGGAGTGCCGGTGGTGATGAAGGAACTCCTCGATAACGGCTTGTTGCATGGCGACGCCATGACAGTCACCGGAACGACTCTCGCTGAGAACCTGACCGATGTGGCCTCCCTGGCCGATTTGGGTGACCAGGACTTGGTGCGTCCGACATCGGACCCCATAGCCCAACCGAACAACCACATCACAGTCCTTCACGGAAATCTCGCTCCGGAGAGTTGTGTTCTGAAACTGGGAGGCAAAACCCTCGAGACAGGCGAGTTCCGTGGCATCGCCAAGGTGTTCGAAAACGAACCGGACGCCATGACAGCCATCCAATCCGGAGTGATCGTGCCTGGCGACGTGGTTGTGGTGCGCAACGTCGGCCCTAAAGGCGGACCGGGTATGCCCGAGATGGTGATGCTCACCGTCGAGTTACAAGGACGCGGGTTGGGCAAAGACGTCGCACTCATCACTGACGGCAGATTCAGCGGTGTCTCCCACGGAATCCTCATCGGACATATTTGCCCCGAAGCGGCCGACGGCGGCCCGCTCGCCGCGGTGCAAGACGGCGACACAATCGTCATCGATCCGGTCAGTCGGTCTCTCAACGTGGCGATCGATGACAGCGAGCTGCAGCAACGGATGGGGTCGATTGGACCCCAGGATTTGCCGAGCACACTTCCGCAGGGCTCAGTGCTGCGCCGATACGCACAACACGTGTCGTCAGCTCACTATGGATGTGTGCAGTAGTGGGTGCCAAAGGCCCCGTACCGAGAGTCGACAATTCCACCGGTCCAGCCACCCGGCGGAGAAGCGTTTCCCGTCAGCAACAGATGACGCGACAAGCTTCGAGGATGTCTTACAGAAGCATCATCTTGGTTGTGTTGCTTTTCGGAACGGCGTGCGGCGCATCCAGTTCTTCTGAGATTGAGGCGCTGAAGCTGCGAATCAAAGAGTTAGAACAACAGATACAGACAACACCAACTAATGACTGGACAGAACAAGATGACGACTCTCCGGCGACAAATAACCAGTATCGGAAACTAATCCCCGGCCCTGGCAATTCCGATCCCAGCAAGCTAACCACCACACCCCCAACCACCACCACACCCCCAACCACCACCACACCCCCAACCACCACCACACCC
>PBKA01000029.1 GCA_002721305.1 Acidimicrobiaceae bacterium
GCCAGTGGCGAAAGCCTGCTGGACACGATTCAGAGCCGTGGCACCGTTAACTGCGGTGTGTCGGGTTCTGCCGTAGCGTTCTCAGAACTCCAAGCTGATGGCAGCATGGCCGGCTTCGACGCCGACTATTGCCGCGTTGTGGCAGCCGCCATCCTTGGTGATGCAAACAAGGTGAACTTTGTTTCCTTGACAGCAGCGGAGCGCTTTACTGCAGTTCAGACCGGTGACGTTGATCTCTTGATGCGAAACACGACCTGGACTCAGAGCCGTGACTCTGAAGTCGGTATGGACTTCGGACCGACGACTTACTATGACGGTCAGCAGCTCATGGGACGCGCGAGCGACGGATTCTCAGGCTCTTCACAGGTATCGGATGTTGGCGGTTCGGTTATCTGCACCAGTGCAGGTACAACTACCGAAAAGAACATCGCTGACGCCGCCGCTGAAGCAGGCGTGAGTATCGAACTTCAGACCTTTGAGGACTTCGATACCGTCACCAACAACTTCATCTCAGGTGCTTGCGACATCATCACCACCGACGGTTCAGGTCTTGTTGGCCGAAAGGCAAAGCAACAGCCAGAGGGTGAAAACTGGGTGATCTTCCCAGCGACACCTATCTCAAAAGAGCCGCTTGGCCCGACATACGGTCAGAACGACTCAGCATTCGCTGACGCCGTCAACTGGGCCGTCTATGCGACCATCATTGCCGACGAAAAGGGTGTGAACTCAAGCAACGTCGACGAGATGCTTGCCAGTGGTGACACTGAAACCATTCGTCTCCTTGGCGGCGAAGGTGAACTTCAGAGTGGCATGGGCCTCCCAGCTGATGCCTTCTACCAGGTCATCAAGCAGGTCGGAAACTACGACGAGATCTACAGCCGTAACCTCAACCCAGTGGGTCTGAGCCGTGAAGGGTCAGCAAACGCTGCCTGGACCGCCGGTGGTCTTGTCTACGCTCCACCAGCACGCTGATATAGCTATTCGATTCTGAAGGTAGCCCCGGGCTACTGAACCAGAATTTCAAAGGGGCTGAAGGTCAAATCGACCTTCAGCCCCTTTCTTGCCTCTAGGCTGAACAGTCGTTCGCCTATAGCTGCCGTGTTCATTTGAGAGGGAAGCGCCCAGTGGCAACCAATTCGCCGCCGTCAATTCACCACGAACGCCCGCCGCTGTATCGGGATGTAACGGTCGTCAAGTGGGTGGTGCAAATCGTGGCACTTCTCTTGACGCTCGGAGCCTTGTGGTTTCTCGCTAATCAGGCTGGCGACAACCTGCGGGCCTCGAATGTCCCCACTGATTACGACTTCTTGTCGGTGAACCCAGGAATTGATCTTTCATCCGGAATAGACACTGACCCTGACACCGGAGGTCGGGCTCTTTGGGTTGGCATGGTCAACACCTTGCGTATGGCCGTTGCCGGAATTCTCGTGGCGACGATTTTGGGCGTCATCGTCGGATTGGCAAGACTTTCGAATAACTGGTTGCTGAAAAAGATAGGGACAGTCTTCGTGGAGACTCTTCGAAATGTCCCGTTACTGGTGCAAATTCTCTTTTATGGCGCCGTTTTTGCCAGCTTGGATCGTGTAACGGCCGACGTAGGTCCGATCAACGGCTGGCTCCATATCTCCAACAAAGGCCTCTCAATGCCGAGAGCGCATATAGCGGACGGTTTTTACCAATGGGCGGTCGTCCTACTGATCGGCTTGGTGGTGGCCAACTTCTTACGCAAGCGTCGTATAGCTCAACAGGACGCGACAGGTGAAGAGACTTATCCCATCCTGAGCGCGTTCGGGCTGATGGTTGTCGTTGCGATTATTGGTTGGTTTATTCACCCAATCTTCGGATTCATTGGGAACATCTTCGAAGCGCTGTCATCCCTAGTGTCATCTGTGCCTGAGACTGTCCTCCAGCTTGTGATAGGAGCTTTGTGCGTAGGATCAAGTGCCTATTGGATTCGAGGTTTCCTCAATAGCCGACGCACCCCTGCCGGCTTAGCCAAGTTGACTGACGACGACTATTTCCGAATGATTTTCGCGGCTGTCGGAGGGGTCATAGGAGCGGTCTTCTTCCTGGTGTTGTGGCCCGGGCTCTCAAGTTGGATGATCAATTCCGCTAGTGATCTTTTCGAGGTTCTAGGAAACAAGTTCGGCAATGGCCGGAGCGGTCGACCCCTTGATGTTGACTTGCCGAACATCGTTCAAACCGGAAAATTTCCGAACTATGGGCCTTCCGGTCTGAATTTCTCGATCGGCTTTGCAGCTGTGTTTTTTGGTGTCGTGTTTTACACGGCAGCCTTTGTTGCTGAGATTGTCCGCGGCGGCATTCTGGCGGTACCAAAAGGTCAGACCGAAGCCGCGGCCTCGCTAGGGCTTCGCCGGTCGACGGCGTTACGCAGGGTCATCATTCCTCAAGCGCTGCGGGTGATGCTTCCACCCCTGGGTAATCAGTACTTGAACCTGACTAAGAACACGTCACTTGCCATTGCTGTTGGATATAGCGACATTGTCCAAGTTGGTCAGACGGTCTATAACCAGACGGGTAAAACCCTGCCGGTCGTTTCGATCTGGATGTTCTTTTACCTTTCATGTTCGTTGTCGATATCGGTCATAGTGAATTTCTTTAACGTTCGCATGAAGATCGTGGAACGCTGATATGCAGGAAGAAGATCCAATTTCGGTCGCTCTGAAAGAGGAGCAAGTTTCTCCGAACGAAGCCCCAAGACTGTCGGTGCTGCAGTGGTTTCGTACGAATCTCTTTTCGAATTGGGCGAATGCGATTTTAACGATATTGGGAACATTGGCCGCTTTTCTGATGCTCCGAGGGGTTCTCAATTTCGTGTTTAGCGAGAATCGCGAGTGGGTCGCGGTTCGGACCAACCTCCGTGCCCTGATGACGCTTTCATACCCTGAGTCCCAGTATGTGAGGGTCTGGGTCGCCCTTGGCTTTGTCGTTGGACTCGCTGGATTGAGTGCGGGTATCTGGTCCAATTGGGGTGGGTTGCCATTAAGGCGGCTTGCTACTTGGTTCATGGGCGTGGGCGGATTGATAGCCCTTTGTGTGGTCGTTCGCGAACCCAGCGTGATCATCGGTACCGACGGAAAGGTCGTTCGCACGATTGAAGGTTCACCGCAACGCGAGTCCTTCATGGATGCCATGGTGGATCGATCCGGCTGGTGGATTGCAGCAGTTATTTTGTTGGCCGTGGGAGCCGTGTTGTGGAGTAGGTTCAGCAGCCCTGTCCGCCGACGAGGACCACGTGCAGAGTTATCGATTACTTCGGTTGTCTTCGTGGGAATCGGCTTAGTGATACTGAGTCTTTGGGTAGTGCCCTACGGGCATTATGCGTTCGTCGACGGCACCTACATCGCTGAATCGGGTACCACGGTCGCGTTTTCGACGCAGATGCCTTGGACGGTGATGTGGGTAATTCTGGGCCTGACGTTTCTTGTCGGTAGGTTCCTGCGTTCAAGTCGATATGTCGGCATGGCGAAGACTGGTAGCAATCTGCTCTGGTTGATCTGCCCATTTGCTCTTTTCTGGGTGGTGCTTCGCGACCCGGCTTTGGACTATGGCCATGTGATGTCAACTGATTTGCCGATGGGTCTGGCATTTGGGCTTCTGGGCGGTGCGGTTCTCTGGCTATTGACCCGAAGTGACATCGGAGAGATTGGTCGGATAACAGCCACGGCCTTGCTGGTGTTCGCTGTCTTTAATTGGGTAGCAGCTTTCTTCGGCTGGTACCCGATGCTTCAAAAAGCACGCATTAGTTTCCTGCTACTGGCCTTAGCGGCCTTACTCGCTCCCAATTTCATTGGTGACACCGCCAAGCGACGTCAGCTGGTTCTTGGCTGGTTGGGTGTCATGGCTCTCGTCCATTACTTGGCGACCATGATTAACACTCCGTCGACTGTTGACCTTCAGTCCGATGAATTTCTTGGAGGCTTGGGACTCACGCTTTTCGTAGCGGTCATCGTCGTGATCCTGTCGTTTCCCCTGGGAGTACTGCTGGCGTTGGGGCGCACTTCTAAGTTCCCGATTTTCCGCATGCTGTCGACGAGCTATATAGAAGTCATTCGGGGCGTCCCTCTTATCAGCGTTCTAATTTTCTTCTCGGTCATGGTTCCGCTTTTCTTGCCTGACGGAATGGAACTCGCGGAACTCGCAGCTGTCTTGACTGGATACACGTTGTTCTCGGCGGCGTATCTGGCCGAGAACGTCAGAGGGGGACTGCAGTCGATTACCAAAGGACAGTATGAAGCGGCCGACGCGATCGGCTTAACCGCTGCGCAACGAACGGGATTTATTGTCCTGCCCCAGGCGCTAACGGTCTCGATTCCGCAGCTCGTGGGCCAAGTCATCTCTTCGTTCAAAGAAACGTCGCTTCTGGCGATCATCGGCCTCTTTGATTTCTTGCGAGTTGCCAACTCTGTCATCCCGGCTCAGAGCGAATTTATGGGTGTGAAGCGAGAAGGCATTCTTGTTGTAGCAATGATCTATTTCTTCTTTAATTTCATTATCTCCAAATACAGTCAGCGCCTCGAGCGCCGAGTTGGGCTTGGAGAAAGATGATGACCAGTCCATTTAACTCTCAGATCGGGAGAAAAAAATCATGAACATAGATGACGCAACGGCCGCTGCCAACGACAGACTGGCGGATCGCGACGACATGATCGTTTGTGTAGATGTCGACAAATTCTATGGCGACTTTCAAGCGCTAAAGGGTGTAACGGCGACCATCAAAGAAGGCGAAGTTGCGGTGGTGTGTGGCCCCTCGGGTTCGGGAAAGAGCACATGGATTCGTTGTATCAACAGGCTTGAAGTGCACCAAGGTGGTGACATCGTTGTCGATGGTATTGAACTCACGAATGACCTACGCAACATCGAAAAAATCCGGTCTGAAGTCGGCATGGTCTTTCAGCAGTTCAATCTCTTTCCTCACTTGACGGTCTTGGACAACATCACTCTTGCTCCGATATGGGTACGCAAGAAGCCCCGAGGTGAAGCCGAGAGTATGGCGCGAGCGTTGCTTGAACGAGTAGGTATCCCCGAGCAAGCAGAGAAGTTTCCGGGTCAGCTTTCAGGAGGTCAGCAGCAGCGGGTGGCGATAGCGCGATCACTTGCGATGGAACCTCGGGTGATGCTTTTTGATGAACCGACATCTGCGCTTGATCCTGAGATGATCAAGGAAGTTCTTGACGTAATGAAAGAACTAGCGCATTCGGGAATCACGATGATGGTCGTTACCCACGAGATGGGCTTTGCTCGCGAGGTCGCAGACAGGATCATGTTCATGGAGGGTGGAGAAATCGTTGAGGTGGGAACGCCTGAACATTTCTTCACTAACCCGACTGAAGACCGGACCAAACTTTTCCTCAGCCAAATCCTGTGACCTGATTGCGACGAACTGAAGAGTCGTGCTCTTATCGTCGGCTTTAGGTCAACCGAATCAGATCGAAGTAGTTCAGTCTGCCGGAGCGCCGTACGGGGATTTGGCTTTCTTGTAGCACTCGGGGTGGTAGTGCTCCACGCGGTCCCACTTGTTGCTGACGTATACGTTGCAGATGATCTGGTCGGCGCGGATCCTGGCTCGGAACTTGATCAACTCTTCGCAGACAGCACAGTAAGCAGAATTTCCGGCATCGACGGTCCTGGTAACCGCACGGCTTCGCCATTTCTTGGTTTTTGTTGCTGTTTTGGCAACCACTGCTAGTCTCCTGTCGACACGGTCACTATGAGTGCAAATCGCAATTTAGCCACACCACGCGCGAAGTAGGTGGATATTCGCGCGATTCGCGCGAAATTTTCGCGCGAAAAGTAGGTGAATCATATCGACACGCGCTTATCGCGCGATCTGTCTCCGATATATGAGGCCTTGTGTTCTCAACTTCGCGCGGAACGCGCGATTAGCGGGCTAAGGGCTTGTACTTAATCGGTCTGGGTCCGGCTTCGTCACCGAATTCGCGTCGACGAAACGCTTCGTATTCAGAAAAGTTTCCTTCGAACCACCGAACCTGACTTTCTCCCTCAAATGCCAATACGTGGGTCGCTACGCGGTCGAGGAACCATCGGTCGTGGCTAATAACCACAGCACATCCGGGGAACGCCCCCAGACCGGCCTCGAGAGCACGCAAGGTGTCTACATCAAGATCGTTGGTCGGCTCGTCGAGGAGCAAGACGTTGCCACCGGTTTTCAACACCTTGGCGAGTTGAACTCTGTTTCTTTCCCCGCCCGACAGATCTCCGACCTGTTTTTGCTGATCGGGGCCTTTGAAATTAAACGACGCGACGTAACTGCGACCATTGACCTCTCGGTTTCCGACTTGGACGATGTCAAGTCCGCCAGTTATTTCTTCGTAGACCGTTTGGTCATCACGTAAGTCATCTCGAGATTGGTCAACGTAGGCCAAATCAACCGTTGTTCCTATGGTGATTTCTCCGGAGTCGGGTACCTCGTCGCCAGTGATCATCCTAAACAGGGTGGTTTTCCCGGCCCCATTTGCACCGACGACACCGACAATTCCGGCTGGCGGCAGAATGAAGGAAAGATCTTCAATCAGGAGCTGATCACCGAAGCCCTTAGCGACGTTCTTTAACTCGATTACTTGATCGCCGAGCCGCCTGTTCATAGGAATACTCAATTCAAGTTTCTCGTCGCGCTGATCACCCGCTTCGTGTTCAGCCAATAGTTGGTCATACGCGGACAGGCGAGCTTTGCTTTTCGCCTGACGCGCCCGGGGAGAAAGACGTACCCACTCCAGTTCTTGAGCCAGGGTTCTTTGCCGAGCGTTGGACTGTCGCTCTTCAGAAGCGAGTCGCGCTTGTTTCTGCTCAAGCCAGCCGCTGTAGTTGCCTTGATAGGGATAAGCATTGCCGTGGTCCAGCTCCAGAATCCAACCGGCGACGTTGTCGAGGAAATAGCGGTCATGAGTTACCGACACCACGGTGCCCTCATAGTCGCTGAGAAAGCGCTCTAACCACGCGACAGACTCGGCATCGAGATGGTTAGTTGGTTCGTCCAAGAGCAAGAGATCTGGATGAGCCAGCAAAAGTCGACACAATGCCACCCTGCGCCGTTCGCCTCCAGAAAGTATCGAAACCGGGCTGTCTCCGGCGGGCACCCGCAAGGCCTCCATAGCAATTTCCACTTGGCGTTCCAAGTCCCACGCGTTCGACGACTGAATTTGATCTTCCAACTCCGCCTGCATCGCCCCAACCTGCTCAAGATCGGCATCCGGGTCCGCCCACATGGCCAACACTTCGTTGTAGCGGTCGATCAAGGCGCGGGTCTCGGTAACGCCGTCCATAACGTTGTCAAAAACATTTTTCGTATCGTCGAGCTTCGGTTCTTGTTCAAGAAGACCAACCGAATAACCAGGGGATAGGCGAGCTTCTCCGGTAAATCCGTCGTCCAACCCAGCCATGATTCTCAATACGGATGATTTGCCCGCACCATTGTGTCCGAGTACCCCGATTTTGGCGCCGGGGTAAAACGCCAGAGTCACGTCTTTCAGCACCTCGCGATCGGGAGGATAAAACCTTTCAAGATTGCGCATTGTGAAGATGAACTCAGATGCCATTTGTTTCTTCTTCTATGGATGGAGACGAGTGGATCATAAGGGCTGACGATGCAAGTCATATCGACTTATCGCAATGAAAACCCCACCGCTTGCTCAAGATCATCAAGCGCCTGTTCAGGGTCAACAACCTTGATCGCGGTCATTCCCAGCGCGGCGGCAGGTTTGCAGTTAATTCCCAAATCATCGAGATAGGCGCAACTGTGCGGATCCACCTTCAATTCAGTACAAGCCATTTCGTAAATTCGTGGGTCCGGCTTCCTGACCCCCACTTTGGCGGATTCGATCACTACTTCGAACATCTCCATAATGTTGGCAATGACCGCTGCTTGCTCGGCGGTTCTCGACATGCCCGAGCCGTGGCCGGACTTCATGTTGTTGGTGATACAGCCAAGGGTGACTCTTTCCCGAAGAATCTCCAAAGCTCGGACCATTTGAGGCCTAACGTCTCCGCTAAGACATCCGAGAACTCTTTCACCTGATATTTCGAGACCGACCGCTTCAGCTTCTTCTTCGAACAGTTGGGAAAACTCGTCAAGGGTGACTTCGCTTCTTTCCATCTTGGCCCAAGCGTTGTCGTTTGGATTAGTTGAATTGATTTTTCTGATCGAGCCAGATGGAATACCAACTTCAGCCTCATATTGCTCGAAAGCTTCGAATGGGCTTGCTGTTATGACTCCTCCGAAGTCGAACAAAACTGTTGTTACCAATGATTCCCTCTTCACCGTTGTGGAGGCTAGCTGGAGCTAGATTCTGGATGTGCGTATAGCGACATGGAATGTTAATAGTCTCAATGCCCGGATAGAGCGAGTCGATGAATGGCTTGAGTACGCGTGTCCTGATGTCCTTCTGATACAGGAAACAAAAATGTCGGAAGATCAATTTCCCCATGACCATTTCGCACAGCTGGGATACGACAGTGTCCATGCGGGCGAAGGTCGTTGGAACGGAGTCGCGATTCTGTCGAGAGTAGGAATTGAAAACCCTTTCAAGGGCTTCGCTGACGGTGGTGAAGAAGATCCCGAAGCACGGATTATTTCCGCGACGTGTGCCGGGGTAAGCGTGTGTTCGGTTTATGTGCCCAATGGGCGAGAAGTCGATCATGACCATTACCGCTACAAACTGTTATGGATGGCCCGCTTGAAAGGCCATCTAGAAGCGACTTGCGACCCGAACGATTCGCTACTGGTTGGGGGTGACTACAACATCTGCCCAGATGACCGAGATGTTTGGGACCCAGACAACCCGGTTTCGCGAACCCATGTGACCCAGAAAGAAAGAGATGCGCTGACTGCTCTGGAACGGTGGGGTTTGGTGGACGTTTTCCGCGAGTTCTATGACGATGAAGGACTTTTCTCCTGGTGGGACTATCGGGACGGAGCTTTCCACAAGAAAATGGGGCTGCGAATCGACTTGCTGATGGCTAGCCGGCCGGTCATGGATAGGGCGAGTTTCTGTCTAGTGGACAGGACCGCTCGGAAGGGCAAAAAGCCCTCTGACCATGCACCGGTCTTCGTTGACTTAGATGATTAGCTGAGGCCTTACTGCGGTTCTTCATCGAGATGAACCGGGGAGTCGTTGGCGATCACCTCGAGAATTTCCGGACCAACACGTTTGAGGCGATGTTCAGCAAGACCAGTAACTTCCGACAGCTCGGAAATGCTTGCGGGAAGCTTTCTAGCCACTTCGGATATTAAATGGTCAGGAAGCAGAGCAGACGGTTCTATCCGTCGCGCCCGAGATGTGCTGTCAATCCAATCTCGGAGGCGACGGTCACGGAGTCCAGCAGCACTGTTGGCGTTAGCTGCCAACTTTTTTCTCGCCTCAGCTAGATACCGAATGCTTACATCCTTGGATGAGGCCGCGGGCTGTCGGTCGGATGTAGTGATGAGGTCAAGCCATCGAGAAGGGTCGCGCTTTTCCGATACTTGCCCCACCTGTCTGGATTCCGCCCAAGTCAGGTGGAGCCGTCGCTGAGCCCGAGAGACAGCGACATACAGGAGTCGACGTTCCTCGGGATCATCGGATCGAATAGGGACCAGACCCTCTTCGAGTCCGGCGATTACAACATTGGGCCACTCAAGCCCCTTCGCAGCGTGAAATGTGGCGAGGTCCACTCCATCGCCGTGGTAATCCAAGTCGCCTGGGCGCAGAGTCCGCAGCCAATCGCGAAATCCTGACCCTGAAGCGTTGAAATTTTCTTTACCGTATTGGACAGCTAGTTCAGCGACACGTTTTTGAACACCGTGGTCGAAGTCGTCGAACAGATCAATTGCCAAGGCAGAGAAGTCCGACTCCGCGGCGCACAGTTGATCGATGAGATCTTTGACCTCCGGAAGTCGGAGGATGCCACCTTGACTCCTAAATCTGTAAGGAACTTGAAGGTCGTTGAATACGCTAGCTATCAGTTCCAGTTGGCCATTAGTGCGCGCGAGAACAGCGTGATGCGACCACCTGGTTTCGGGTGATCGAAGGTCCCGGAGATAGCGAGCGATGCCTACCGCTTCCTCATTCTCATTAGCGAAGCTATTTCTCGTCGGAAATTCCCCGCTGGAAGGAAGCTCGTGACCCAGAGACGAGGACTTGCCGATAACAGCATTTGCCGCATCAATAATCCGTGGTTGACTTCGATGGTTATCGGTTAATGAGACGGTCTTAGCAGACGGAAAATAGTCGGAGAAGTCAGAAAGCAAAGATGAGTCCGCGCCGTTCCACCCGTAAATCGCTTGGTCCGGATCGCCCACCACGCAAAGGTCTTCTCGGTCTCCAAGCCAAGCCTTCAGGAGATCGAATTGGACCCGGTTCAGGTCTTGAAACTCATCGACGAAGAAATGTCGGAAAACCCAGTGTTGCGCATCCCGAAATGCCTTGTCAGTCTTCAACAAAGTGGTGCATTCGGCCAAGATGTCATCGAAGTCGAGAAGTCCCCGCTTGCGTTTATAGGCAACAAAAGAATTCTGTAAATCAGCCAGCTGAGCAGCACGAGCCTCGCCGACCCGCCAAATACCCGGTCCGTTCCTGTATTCGTCAGGAGTCAAATTCTGCGAACTCAACCAGTCAATCTCCGATATGGCAGCTTTCAATTGCAGTTGTGGAAAGTCTTCGATTATTTGTGCGAGTACCAGACGTCGGCCTGCGAGCACAGTGGGAGGGCGCTTCCCATGGTCAGATCGATACTGCCTAATTTGGGTTAAAGCCGTTGAATGAAAGGTTCCGACCGCGCCCAAATCTCGAATACCCATTCTGTTCAGACGAGAGCGGAGTTCGTTCGCCGCCCGCCGCGTGAACGTCAGAGCGAGCACTCGACGTGCATCCGCACTCCCATCGGCGATACGTCGAGCTATTCGATGGGTGAGCACACGAGTTTTGCCGGCGCCCGGTCCGGCGAGAATCCGCAGAGGAGCATCATCAGACTCCACCGCCGCTTCTTGTTCGCCGCTCAGCGGGTCAAAATGCGCCTGAAACGTGTTCGAGGTCGGTCTGCTAGGTCCAGATCCACCAACGTTGTTCGAGCTACCCACCCTTGTGACGCTACTGCCTAGGTGAGACCTTGGCCCCGTCGCGTCTACTCTCGAACCATGGGCACGTCTATGAACGTCGTTAGTCTGGTTCCGAGCGTGACTGAAACGTTGATTACTTGGGGAATAACCCCGATTGCCTGCACCCGCTTCTGCGAGCATCCGGAAATTCAAAACGTGGGAGGGACAAAAGATCCCGACATTGACGCCATCCGGGACCTGGCTCCTGATCTAGTGGTTGTAGACCGCGAAGAGAACCGACTTGAGGACTACCAGGCCTTGGTTCGCTGCGATCTCACCGTAGAGCCCCTTCACGTCACGTCGCTGTCCGACGTGGCCACTCAAATCACACGTCTTGCATCGATCTTCGACGTTCAATGGTCACATTCCCCGGGGCCACCGAAGCCAAACCGGAACCTGACCGCATTCGTTCCCATCTGGCGGCGCCCTTGGATGACCATTGCCTCCCAAACGTATGGGGTTTCTTTACTTGAGCACCTAGGTGTTCAAGTGCTTTTCTCTGAAGCTGATGACTCGTATCCAACGCTTGATGAATCGTCCATCTCCGCCGCTGACCCTGACATTGTCTTAGCTCCTAGCGAGCCGTACCCATTCGGTGAGCGGCACTTACAAGAGTTGGAACGGATAGCCCCGACATTTCTTGTAGACGGTCAAGACCTCTTTTGGTGGGGGTCTAGAACCACCGACGCGATCCGACGGCTGGACGCTCAGATAGAAACAATCATCCAGAAAGGACCTTGATGTTTACTGAACACACAGGAGTTGCTCGAAACAAAGAGACCGAACTGTACTTTGCTGCATCGGGGAACAGTTCAGATCCACCGGTGTTATTCATCAACGGTCTCGGAAGCCAATTGATCAACTTTCTCCCTGGTTGGGTGGAACAATTCTGCGCCGCCGGTTTCTACGTGGTCCGCATGGATAACCGCGATGTCGGGTTGTCATCTAAGACGTCCGGAGATGCACCGACCATGGAAGCGCTGGTTGACAGTTGGTCCGGTGACCGCTCCATAGCTGACATCAACGTTCCGTACGACCTATCCGACATGGCTATGGACTGTGTTGCGGTGATGGATGAACTAGGAGTCGAACAAACCCATGTCTGGGGAATGTCGATGGGGGGAATGATCGCGCAGACCTTGGCCATTAACTGTCCCGACAGATTGAAATCGATGACCAGTGTGATGTCGACGACTGGCGAACCTGGTGTCGGCCGTTCAACTTCCGAATCAGCAGCACAACTTGTAACTGCAGGAGATAGCAGAGAAGACGTTGTTAATAGTGCGGTCGCAGCTCGAAAGCTACACGGCGGATCACTATATGAGGAGAGTTGGGCCCGCTCGCTTGAAGAGGCGGCATATGACCGCTGTTACCATCCCCAAGGAAAAATATGGCAACTCTTAGCGGTCATGGCATCGGGCTCCAGAGCCGAACAACTCCCGATGATCACCCTGCCCACCATGATCGTTCACGGCAGGCTCGACCCGCTGGTTCAGTTGGACGGAGGGATAGCAACCGCTGGTCTAATACCGGGTGCAGAATTGGTCATACATGATGAAATGGGACACGACACCCCCGAACCGTTGTGGGGCCGCTACCTAGCCGACTTCCAGAGATTGGTGGATCAGACACAGTGACGTCAGACAACGTAATCACAGACGTGACGCAACTTAATGCGCTCTACGGAGCCGCATCACCGAGATCGATCACGAAAGAAATAACACATCTCAATTCCGAATATCGGTCCTTCATTGAGGCAGCACCCTTTATGGCGGTTGCAACCGTCGGAGCCGAAGGCCTTGATTGTTCGCCCCGCGGCGAAGACGGCAACGTGGTTCGCGTCCTAGATGAAATCACAATCCAGTTCGCTGATAGGAGGGGAAACAACCGACTGGACACACTACGAAACATTGTTTACGACAGTCGAATAGCTCTGCTGTTCCTAGTACCAGGAATCGGAGAGACGATGCGAGTCAACGGTCGCGCTTCTATCTCGGTTTGCTCGAAGTTGATCGAATCCTTTACAACTAACGGCAAGCGACCCAAGACGGTGGTCGAAGTAAAGGTTGATCGCGTCTACTTCCAATGTTCGAAAGCCCTAGTTCGTTCAGGTATATGGGAAGTCGGTAAACAGATGCGTCCAGGTGATGTCCCATCGGCTGGAAAGATGCTGGAGGCAACAAGTACCGACGATTTGGACGCCCTCGAATATGACCGCGACTTGGAACGGCGTCTCTCGGACGAACTTTGGTAAGACTGTCAGTCAACCGGGACAAGGTTTATCCAAGCACTAGATTGTCCTTGACCGACACAGGGAGATAAGTATGGGTCCGCTTCAAGGAATTCGGGTAATAGAACTTCAGGGCATTGGTCCGGGGCCGTTTTGCGGCATGATGCTCAGCGACATGGGTGCTGAGGTCATCCGGATCGACCGCGCGGGGAACGTTACGGGCGGTGACTCAGATAACCCACCCATCGACGTGCTGGCGCGAGGAAGATCATCCATAGGTGTGGATCTCAAGAACCCCGAAGGGGTAGAGGTCGTATTGCGACTGGTTGAGACCGCTGACGCTCTCATCGAAGGGTTCCGTCCCGGCGTCATGGAACGTTTGGGCTTAGGGCCTGAAGAATGTTTTGCCAGAAACCCTCGACTTGTCTTCGGACGCATGACCGGATGGGGCCAAGAAGGTCCGTACGCGATGGCAGCGGGACATGACATCAACTACATCGCCTTGGCGGGGGCTCTCGAGCCGATCGGTCGTAACGGAGAAGCGCCGTTGCCTCCACTCAACCTCGTCGGTGATTTTGGCGGAGGAGGTATGTTGCTGGCATTCGGCGTCGCATGCGGGATAGTGGAGGCGCAGCGTTCAGGACAAGGTCAGGTGGTCGATGCGGCGATGGTCGATGGTGCCGCGACCCTGATGGCTATGTTCCATTCAATGAGAGCTTTGGGTGTTTGGAACGACGAACGTGGGACGAATTTGCTTGACACAGGAAGCCATTTCTATGACGTCTACGAATGCTCCGACGGAAAGTACATCTCGATTGGATCAATCGAGCCGCAGTTTTATTCCGAACTTCTTCGTTTAACGGAACTTGAACAAGATGAAGCATTCGCCTCGCAGATGACGAGAACTTCTTGGCCTGAGTTGAAAGAGCGGATTAGTGAGGTCTTCAGGACCAAATCGAGAGATGAGTGGTGCGAGATCATGGACGCCACCGATGTGTGTTTTGCCCCGGTACTGACGCTCGCGGAAGCACCTCAACACCCTCACAATCAGCATCGCGGAGTGTTCACGGAAGTCGCAGGTGTTACGCAACCCAACCCGTCCCCGCGTTTCAGTCGGACCATAGAAGCAATACAAGGTCCGCCATCTCATCCGGGGCAAGACACCGATGAGGTTCTTCGGTCGGCGGGATATGACGCCGACGACATAGTGAAATTACGTGACGTAGGAGCAGTGGCCTGACAGCGGAACGCGACCCCGAACCCGGCGCATCGCCCTCTGGATTGCCCGCCAACCTCGTCCCTCTCTACGACGAAGCACAAGCGGTTATCGAGATTTCGCCGGCTTCGGCTTGCGCAATTCTTAGGGTCATAATTCGCGCAATGATTCAAGAGCGCGGTCTGCGTGGTCGTCATATCACTCGTGATGTCGCCACGCTTGTCGATCAAGGTGCACCGGTTGGTCTCCTCAGAGCCTTGGACGTGGTTGCCATGAGCGACGAGTCAGCCAAGAATCCCGCTGAATTGCAACTCGTTGATGGTCATAGCGATGCTCAGAACCTCACTATGTTCCTTCATCTCCTAGCGGACCAGACAAGTTGAAGGGCTAATGCTTGGCAGGTTGCACCTAGCGGCATGCTGGGTGCTTGTGTTCGGAAACGGCCTTGCCGGAATATGGTCTCTGGCGGCCACGCGCCTTCACTCGCTGAGAAGTCCCAGCTTGTGGTGGCTCACAGCGTTCGTCCAGTTCTGGGTTTTTGTCCAGTTAACGCTTGCTGCCCTTCACCTCAATGCAGATGAAGGGGCAGCGGGGTCGTTCCACGTCTTTTACGGAGTTCTCTCGGCGGTGACTGTGACGATCCTTTACAGCTACAGAAGCCAACTCAGCCGATACCTTCACGCCCTGTATGGCTGGGGAGGCCTCTTCATAATGGGACTCGGCATCCGCGCCCTAGTGTTGATCTAAGAGAATTCTGCCGCGGCGCAGACGACTCAGTCAGCTAAGTGGTCGGATAGTTGATTGAGTTGGGCCCGCATTTCGTCGGGCAGCCGTTCCCCGATGGATTCGTAGTGTTCTTCGATCAAGGTCAACTCGGTTCGCCACTCACCCTCATCCACGGCGAGCAAGGATTGAAGATCCTCCGCCCCAAGATCGAGTCCTGAGACATCTAAGTCTTCGATCTTGGGCACCATTCCGATCGCAGTTTCGACGGCTTCCGTCGTTCCACCGATCCGCTCCAGGACCCACTTGAGCACTCTCGCGTTTTCGCCGAAACCTGGCCAAATAAAGTTGCCTTCTTCGTCTTTGCGGAACCAATTGACGTAGAAAAGTTTTGGAAGACTTGCTCCCGGATGGCGGCCGATATCGAGCCAATGTTGAAAATAATCGCCGAAGTTGTAGCCACAAAAAGGAAGCATCGCGAACGGGTCACGACGTACCTGACCGATCGTTCCTGCAGCTGCAGCGGTTTTTTCCGATGACATAACCGAACCAAGAAAAACGCCGTGTTCCCAACTGAGTGCTTCCGCTACCAGCGGAACTGTAGTTGCTCGCCTTCCTCCGAAAAGGATCGCCGATATGGGCACTCCGGCCGGATCTTCCCAAGAAGGCGCTATCGACGGGCACTGGGAAGCTGGCACTGTGAATCGGGCGTTGGGATGGGCCGCAGGACTCTCCGACTCCGGTGTCCATGTCTGGCCTTTCCAGTCAACTAACCGGGCGGGGGCCTCATCGCTTAATCCCTCCCACCAAACATCCCCGTCCTCGGTTTCCGCCACGTTTGTGAAGACGCAGTTTCCGGAAAGAGTAGCTAGGGCATTGGGATTGGTTTCTTGCCCCGTACCAGGTGCTACACCGAAGAAACCGGCTTCAGGGTTAATTGCGTACAACTGACCGTCTGCGCCGAATTTCATCCAAGCGATGTCGTCCCCGATGGTCTCGACCTTCCAGCCAGGAAGAGAGGGGATCATCATGGCCATGTTTGTCTTGCCACAGGCAGACGGGAAGGCCGCTGCAACATACTTGGTTTCACCGCCTGGAGGTGTAACTCCGACAATCAACATGTGTTCGGCTAGCCAGCCTTCGTCTCGGGCCATGGTTGAAGCGATCCGAAGAGCAAAACATTTCTTACCGAGAAGGGCATTTCCCCCGTAACCAGACCCGTAGGACCAGATTTCTCGAGTGGCCGGGAAATGCACTATGTACTTGTTGTCTGCGTCACACGGCCACGGGACATCTTCCTCAGCGGCGGTCAGAGGTGCGCCCAGAGAATGGATACATGGGACCCAGGCCTGGTCGCCTAGAGCATCCAAAGCACCCTGTCCCATTCGCGTCATAATTCGCATTGACGCGGCGACATAGGGTGAATCGGTGAGTTGAACACCTATATGAGCGATCGGAGATCCCAGCGGTCCCATCGAAAACGGGACAACGAACATTGTGCGGCCGCGCATGGCACCTGCAAACAACCCGAACATCTCTTCGCGCATTGAGTCAGGGTCCCGCCAGTTATTGTTGGCGCCGGCGTCAAGAGGGTCCTCGGTGCAAATGAAAGTTCTGTCCTCAACTCGAGCGACATCGCCCGGATCAGACCTGGCCAAGAAGCTGTTCGGCCGTTTTGCGTCATTAAGGGGAATGAGGGTCCCCTGTTCAACCATTGAATTGGCGAACTGGTCGTATTCTTCCTGTGTGCCATCACACCAATAGACAGAATCGGGGGCGAACACTTCCGCCCAGCTGTCAACCCATTCGAGAAGGCTTTGGTTGGTGGTCGTTCCAGGCATTCTGACCTCCGCCGATTAGCAGACGTTAGCTGGGGCAAGTCCCCAGTATCGGGTCACGCGTCGCCCCTCACGGCGGTGATCCACTCGGGTGTACCAAGGTCAACTTCGCTTCCCAACCGGAGTCGGGTCGCTAATCCTTGTTCATCCAGGTCGAAAATGACCCTTTGCCCCTGTCTAACCATGCGAAAGATCGACCCTTCGAGGGCATCCAAGGCGAGGTCGTACTCAGATCTGTTGACGTCATCAACTATGACGCCTGTTCTGGTCTGTGGGTCATATGACTTTATGACACCTTGCACGGCCGGCCTCCGATAGGACTCCTGGAGTCGAAATTTTGATGAATATCGCACGCTTCCACGGCGACCCTATGCCGCTTTGAGAAGCGCGCACAACTTAGCAAGTGAGGAAGCGCCTTTGGGGGAGCATCACCTTTAGAGATGGTCACTTAGTGGTAGCGCCGGTCACCGGTAGCATCGGCAGTTGTGGAATCTGTCTCGGCGCTCACTACAGCGCACATCGTCGAAACCTTGTCAGCGTTTCACGCTGCTTTGGAAGATCACAAAGAATCAATAAACCGTCTAAACGTCTATCCGGTTCCTGATGGCGACACGGGTACCAACATGTTCCTGACAGTCGCATCGGTGTTGGAGGAGATACAGGGAGTCGACCTTGACGACAGAGAAGCGGTGTGTGCAGCGCTCTCCCACGGATCGTTGATGGGAGCTCGCGGCAACTCAGGTGTGATCTTGTCCCAAGTGCTCAGAGGGATGAGTCACTACTTTGCGCAAGTCGACGAAATAGACGCTGAAGCGTTGGCGACGGCTCTAAGTGAGGCCAGTGTTGCGGCAGACGGCGCGGTGATGAAGCCGGTGGAGGGAACCATACTGACAGTCGTACGCGAAGTGGCTCGAGCAGCTCAAGACACCGCAAGTGACTCTTCAATCTTGGAGACCGTCGAACATGCGCTGGAGGAAGGCGAGGTTGCTTTAGAACGCACACCAGAACAACTTGATGTTTTGCGTGAAGCGGGAGTAGTTGACGCCGGTGGAGCAGGGTTTCTTTTGTTTCTTCACGCGCTCCTTTCAGTAATAGATGGACGCGATTTGCCCGAGGCGCCGACTGCTGAGGAACTCCTGAGTCCAACTGACCGAGTTGTTGTCGCAAACGAGCTGTCCGAACTCCGTTACGAAGTTATGTATTTGCTGCACGCAGCGGATGACACCATCGAGGAATTCAAGAATGTTTGGGCGGGCTTCGGGGACTCGATTGTGGTCGTCGGAGGCGATGGATTATGGAATTGCCACATCCACACCAACGACATAGGACCCGCCATTGAGGCGGGAATTGAAATTGGCCGACCGGAACGAATAAGAGTCACTGACTTAAGCGAAGAAGTGATGGAGGAAAGATGGGTTCGCGAGGCCGCAGAAGCTGGGCAAATTGATGGAATAGTTGCAGCGGATGCAGTTCCATGTGCTGTGGTGGCGGTATCCCCGGCTGCTGGAATAAGCAGAATTTTTCACAGTCTGGGAGTGCAAGAGTTGGTGCTAGGTGGTCAAAGCATGAATCCCTCTACCTCTGAGCTCTTGGATGCTGTGGAACGAGCGCCTGGCGACGAAGTGGTTATCTTGCCGAACAACTCGAACATTGTCGCCGTGGCGCAAGCAGTCGACGCCGAAACAGAGAAGATAGTTGTGGTAATTCCCACCACGTCGATCCCCGAGGGTTTCGCATCTTTACTCGGCTATGACCCGCAGACGACAGCGGCCCAAAATTCCCAAACCATGCTCGACGTCGCACGTGGAGTGAAAGTTGGCGAAGTGACCCAAGCTATCCGTCCAACAAGTACAGCGGTCGGTGAAGTAGCAACGGGTGACTGGATAGGTTTGGACCGCAACGGCATAGGTTCGATAGGGGCCACCTTGGTTCAAGCAGCTACGGCGTTACTCGAACAGCTCGTCGATGAGCGAGACGAAATTCTTTCGGTAATAGTCGGGGATGAGGCAAGCGATGCGGATACCCGCTCGGTGACTGAGTGGGTGAGAGAGAACCGACCAGGTGTCGAGACGGAAGTTCACCATGGCGGCCAGAGCCACTACCCGTTCTTTTTTGGAGTCGAGTGACAGAGCCAATCTCTCTTCGGGAACTCGATGCGATAGGTGTCGATCGTCTGCAAGGAGTGGGTCGACAGAAGCGTGCTTCCCTAGAAGAGGTACAGATTCATTCTGTTTTTGAGCTGCTGACCCATTACCCACGGCGGTACATAGATCGGAGCCACGAAGCAAAACTTGCCGACGTTCGGCCCGGTCAAGAAGTCATGGTCGTGGGAGATATAGAAAGCGTCAGTTCTCGGAGGACCCGAAACAGGAAGTCCATCGTTGAAGCTTCTTTGTCTGATGACACCGGCACCTTGGAGTTGGTTTTTTTCAATCAAGCATGGCGTTCGAAGCAACTTGCCCAAGGGTTAACGGTCGCGTTGTTCGGGAAGGTCGACCTTTACCGGAGCCAGCTCCAAATGACAAACCCTCTTGTCGACTTAGTCGGCGATCGAACCGGAAGGATTGTGGCGATCTATCCGCAGTCGGGTAAAGCCGGACTGACTACTTGGGACATAGGGCGCTGGTCCACAGAGGCGTTGCGTCGGTGTCAAAGCCGACGCATAGCTGACCCGATCCCTGAGGAGTACTTGCGGGAGATGGGCTTGGTTGATCGGATGAGCGCTTTTCAAACGATCCATCAACCGAACTCAATGTCCGAGGTCGTCGACGCCAGAGACAGGCTGGTTCTCGACGAATTGTTGAGGGTGCAGTTGGTCCTTCGAATGCGAAAAATGAGGCGTCTCGATCGCGCTTCTGGAGTGAAACACACGAACCAAGGTGACCTGTTGACTCAGTTCACAGAAGGTCTACCTTTTGAACTCACAGGTGCGCAGCGGCAAACGATTGCTGAAATAAGCACAGATCTGACTTCCGATCAGCCGATGCATCGACTTCTGCAAGGTGATGTAGGCGCTGGGAAAACTCTGGTCGCCATGTACGCCATGTTGGTCGCTGTTGCTGACAGTCATCAGGGCGCCCTCATGGCCCCGACTGAAGTGTTGGCCGAACAGCATTATCTAAATTTGCTTGAACTAGCGAAAGACCTAGAAGTAACTGATCCGTCTACTTTGACCGGCAGCAGACCACTTTCGATCAAATTGTTGACCAATGGAGTGACGGGGTCAGACCGAAACCAAGTCTTGAAAGGAATGGATGATGGTTCGGTTGATCTTGTCATCGGAACCCACGCGCTAATTCAAGACGGCGTCAGTTTTTCTTCCCTCAGTGTTGTTGTCGTTGACGAACAACACCGATTCGGTGTCGAACAGAGGTCTGTTCTCAGAGAGCGAGGACGCGGCGACGGTCGATGGCCGCACCTCTTGGTGATGACAGCGACGCCGATACCCCGAACTGCGGCGATGACCGTTTACGGTGACCTCGACGTTTCGACACTCAATGAGCTTCCACCCGGTAGATCACCGATTGCTACCTCTTGGGTATCACAAGACCTTGAGCGAGTTTGGGAGCATGTTCATTCCGAGGTTGAACGGGGAAGGCAGGCCTATGTTGTCTGCCCCCTGATCGAAGAAAGCGACAAGTTGGACGCGAGCTCTGCAGAGGAAACCAGGCGAGAGCTAGCTGAGGGTGTGCTTTCGGAACTTAGAGTCGGACTGCTCCATGGCCGGTTGGGTTCCCTTGAAAAGCAAGAGACCATGGAATCGTTTCGAGATGGCCACTTAGACGTCCTAGTCGCGACCACAGTGATCGAGGTTGGCATCGATGTGCCCAACGCCACGACCATGGTTATTTTGTCCGCTGACCGATTTGGTATTGCTCAACTTCACCAACTTCGCGGAAGGGTTGGCAGAGGAAGTCACGAGTCGAATTGTTTCTTGGTGACCACCGAAGAGACCTCTGACGATGCCACGGCGCGTCTAAGCGCCCTCGAAGAATCGACTGATGGATTTGCGCTTGCAGAACGAGATCTCGAACTACGAGGGGAGGGAACGATCTTTGAACAACGACAGTCAGGCCGCAACGATCTTAAATTGGCCTCTCTGGCTAGAGATCGAATCTGGGTTGAACGCGCCCGCGACTTAGCGGCTGAACTTGTGGATGAACAAGGGTCCCTTGATAAATATGGAGCACTTGAAGATGAGGTCCTTTGGTTTGTGGAACGTCGGGACGATGATGCGGAGAATCTCTTAAGGGGCTAGGAGAACTTTTCCTAGTCTTCCTCAATGACTATGTCCCACCGATCAAGGCAGTCTCTGCAGCGGTAAGCGACTACATCGCCTGGCTGGAAACCTTCGTCGGGTTCTTCATAACTGATCCGACCGCACAAACCGCCACAGTCGACGCAGATAATCGATTCAGGGACCTTCATGTACACAGTCTGCCGTTAGTGTCGTCGTATGCGTATTGTCGGAGGGGAATTGAGCGGTCGTCGAATCGAAGTTCCCCCCAATGAGGATGTCAGACCCACTTCAGACCGGGCGCGTGAAGCGATGTTCAACATGTTGTTTAGCCTCGGATTCCCCCAAGGTTGTCAGGTGGTAGACCTGTACGCGGGTTCAGGTGCTCTTGGGATTGAGGCTCTGTCGCGTGGAGCGGACGCGGTCTCCTTTGTCGATAACAACCCTTTTGCGTGCAGAACCATCAGTGAGAACCTGGACTCTCTGGGTGTAGAGGGCCGGGTGATCCAGGGAGATTCACTGCAACAGCTTCAGTCTTTGGAGGTGGACTTAGTCCTCGCAGATCCACCGTATGGATTTGACGGGTGGGATCAGTTGTTGAAGGGAGTGGGAGAAGCGTTGGTGGTCGCCGAAAGCGAACGACCTCTGGAACTCTTCGAAGGTTGGGACGTGGTGAGATCTCGCAAGTATGGGAGAGCGGTGGTGACTATTTTGCGACCAAGCGAAGCAAATATGTGCTGAATTGCGTGAATTTGCAGGTTTGACAGTGGAGGATTCCGTTCAGGGTCGGTACCGTTTCATATAGCCCGAACCGCTAGGCGAGGAGACGCTCGTGGTCAAGGTTCTTTACCCAGGTTCGTTTGACCCTGTTCACAACGGCCACATAGAGATCTGCACTACCGCGAGTCGCCTGTTCGACCATGTTGTCGTGGCCGCGATGAGAAACCCCCAAAAGTCTTCGCCCTTGTTTAGTGACGAAGAACGAATCGAAATGATCACGGAGGCGTGTAGTCACCTGGACAACGTGGAAGTGGTTCAGTTCGGGGAGCTAGTGGTGGACTTGGCGAAACGGTTAGAAGTCGACTTCATCGTCAAGGGCCTTAGAAGTTCAGGGGACTTCGAGTCAGAATTGCAGATGGCTCAAATGAATAAATCCGTCAGCGGTGTTGAAACAGTGTTTCTTCCAGCGACCAGCGGAAATGCCTTCATCGCGTCTAAATACATTCGCGACATCACGAAATTCGGAACTGATTGCTCACATCTAGTTCCCGAGTCAATTGCCGATCGGCTCCGAGAGAAGATGCCCAAGTGAGTGAGGCCGCACCGTTAAGTGGCCCTGGTGTTGAAGCTCTAGTGCGCCGGGTGATCGATGTGATCAACGCGGCACGGCCGATGCCACTCTCAACGTCGGTAATGGTCAGCAGAGACGAAATCATTGAGTTACTCGAAGCTGCGCTCTTGGAACTTCCCGAAGAGGTTCGAGAGGCCCGATGGCTTTTGAAAGAACGAGAAGACCTTCTGTCCAAGGCGAGAGTTGATGCTGGATTGGTCATCGAAGAAGCTCGGACGCGTGTCGCTCAAATGGTTCAACGGACGGAAGTCGTGAGATCAGCTGAACTCAAAGCTCGTCAAACAGTGGAGCAAGCGGAATCTCGGGCTCGCAGAAGACAACATGAGGTTGATGACTATTGCGACCAGCGCCTTGAGCAATTCGCTGCTGCTCTCGAAAAGATTCAGAGTGCAGTAGTCAACGCGAGAACTCGGTTGCAGCCGACGATGCCTGAACACGAACCTGATACGCCAACAGAGCCCGAAAGATCTTCTGACTCTGAAGTTTTTGATCAGGATGAGAATTGAGTGACGAGGGTTCATTGTCTCAACTGAGGGTCCCCTTAGAGAGGCTTCAACGTCTGGATCCCATCCGAACATGGAAGGTTGAGGTACGTGCAGATCAGTTAGAAGAAGTGAAAACTCCCCTGCGGATCGGCGACGTTTTCGTTCCCTCCCATCACCCGGTTGTAGTTGACGTGGTATTAGCCAAAGTCTCCGAGGGGGTCGCGGTGAACGGCACCGTGGTCGCAAATTGGGTTGCCGAATGTTCACGCTGTTTGCGGACCATCGAGGGAGATGCGCTAGCTCAAGTTGAAGAGTTATTTGAAGAGAACCCCCGCGAAGGTGAGTCTTACCCGCTTGGCGACGAATTTCTCGACTTGGCGGCGATGGTTAGAGAGGCGGTTCTACTGGAACTTCCTGTGGGCGTGGTTCGATGCCCAAATACCCAAGAATGTTTGGAGGCAGCACCCGAGTATGCGAGTGCAAAAAGAAAGTCAGGTGATGAGGCAGAGGACTCTGAGCGCAGGGACCCACGATGGGCCGCCCTAGACGAACTGACTTTTGAAGAAGAATGACAAACAAATACGGCTTCTTCGCGTGAGTGTTCACGAAATACTGCAGTAGGAGGTCGATTTTTGTTCGGGTAGCCTCTTACTTTGCGCATGCAGTGTGTGGTGTGCAAGATACCGACGTGGGTTGCCTTGACTAAGCGCTGTCATTGAAACTGAATCGGGTCCTTATTCGCTTGCTCAGCGGATGATGCTGAGCCAATTTGCTGAGGTCGACGATGGCCGTCCCAAAGAAAAAGACTTCGAAGTCAAAAACACGGAGCCGTCGAGCAGCCGCCTGGAAACTGCGCCCTTCGTCGCGCAGTTCGTGTCCGCGTTGTTCGGAGGCGAAGTTGCCACATCGGGTTTGCGGCAACTGCGGCTGGTACGCGGGCCGCCAAGCCGTTGAAGTCGACTAGCGAACTCCATAGAACATGAAACCCATTGTCGTCGATGCTATGGGTGGCGATAACGCTCCCTCGGTAGTGATCGAAGGTGTCCGCCAGGCGTTGGCCTCGGGCATCCCGGTTGAGTTGGTTGGAGACCCGAGCTTGGTGACCGACTGCGATGACATTGCTCTGCATGCCTCTTCCGAGGTTATTGAGATGGCCGAGGAGCCGAGCCGCGCGGTTCGGACCAAGAAGGACTCTTCGATAGTCCGAGCGGCGGAACGAGTTCGAGATGGACATGCCTCAGCCATGGTGAGCGCGGGGAACACCGGAGCTGTAGCTGCAGCTGCGCTATTGAGGATGAAACGTATCAAGGGTGTTAGCCGGCCTGCGATTGCAACCACCCTCCCTGTTCCTGGTCGGCCGCCCAAAATTCTGCTTGATTCAGGTGCGATGGTTGACTGCCAGCCCGACTGGCTGCACCAGTTTGCTCGAATGGGCTCTGTGTTCACGCAAGTGCGTTATGAAATCGAGGCACCTCGCGTCGGTTTGGTGTCAATCGGTGAGGAAGCCGAAAAAGGTAACCAGCTAGTTAAGGACACTCATCGGCTCCTCGCAGATGATCAGACAATCAACTTCATCGGCAATGTTGAAGGGCGTGATGTTCTTAGCGGTGAAGTGGATGTCCTCGTTGCGGACGGATTCACCGGAAACGTCATCTTGAAAACATTGGAAGGCACGGTCCAGTTTCTCGTCGGGGAAATAGTTTCGGCGTTGAGCGCACAAGATGCGGCAGCGGTGGGGCCAGAGGCGTTGGGTCATCTAGCGCCAATAGCATCAGAGCTCAATCCGGATGCGGTAGGCGGCGCCATGTTGTTGGGGGTGAATGGTGTGGCAATCATTAGCCATGGGTCGGCCGGAGCAACCGCCATTTTGAATGCGTGCAGGGTCGCCAAAGATATGGTCGAACGGGACTTAGTCGCTGAGCTTTCAGGGGCCGTCGCCGTCTAGGAACAGACGACCGATACATCACTGTAAGTGGTTATGGTGAACAGAAAAAACACTTAAAGTGTTAATTTGAGTTGTCTGCTATGGTTAACCCAACCGGCACCTCTTGCAAGGAGCTTCTTTGCCCGCTGAAACACACGTCGAACAAAGCCGACCGGACCGAGATGCAGTATTTGGCATCATCCGCGATCAGCTATCGGACATCCTCGAAATTGATCCGGCTCGGATCATGGAATCGTCTTCTTTTGTAGAAGACCTTGAAGCCGACTCGCTCGCTCTAATCGAACTTGTAGAAGGCTTGGAGGAAGAACTCTCCGAACGTACCGTCGGATTCCGGATCGAGGATGAAGATCTGGAGGATCTGAAAACCGTCCGCGATGCAATTGATTACGTGATGGCCCGAATTGGGTAGAACTTTGAGATTCTTGAAATTCGGTAGCCGCCATCTCGGACGCTCCTCGCGAATCAAACAACGGCGCGAAGACACCTCTTCCGACATGACGGAGCTACTCCAGCCCTTAGCCGACCGAATCGGGTACTCCTTCAAGGACTCGGGGTTGATGCAATTGGCCATGTCGCACCGAAGTTGGTGCGCTGAACGACACGACTCTCCCTCAAACGAACGACTTGAGCTTCTAGGAGACGCCGTGCTTGGCCACTGCGTCACGGCACATCTTTACCGAATTCACCCTGAGTGGAGCGAAGGAGAACTGGCTCAAGCGAGGTCAGCAGTCGTGAATTCCTCAAGCTTGGCGCGAGTCGCTGAAAAATACGACATAGGCAGCGCGTTGTTGCTCGGTGTGGGTGAAGAGCGATCAGGAGGTCGGGGCAAGGCGTCGCTGTTGTGTGATGCCTTTGAGGCCCTCCTAGGAGCGATCTATCTGGACGCTGGATTGGAAACAGTGGAGCGCTTTATTCTCGAAGCCTTGCGGTTGCGGATCGAAGAAGTAGCCATCGACCCGGGCGTCGATGACGCCAAGACCAGGTTGCAAGAACTCGTAGTCCGGGTTCACGGTGACTCTCCCACCTACGTCTTGACTGATAGTGGCCCTGATCACGACAAGTGTTTCTCCGCCGAGGTTTGGTTTGCTGGAAGCATCCAAGGAAAAGGCGAAGGCACTTCCAAGAAGCAGGCTGAGCAAGCGGCCGCAAGTCAAGCTTGGCAAGCCATTGGAGCTATAGACGAGCCTGACCGGCCAACCACCCAAGGAAGAAGTGAACATGCTAGAACTCCCTGAACTCGAAACCGCCCGACGTGACCTCGATCGGGAAGTTGGCGGTCTGAAGATTAAAGAAATAGATGTGATTGGCCCAAAGCGCCTCATTCCTGGGCAGCCAAATAAGAACGGCCTTACGAAAGCACTATCGGGACGGAAGATTTCCAACGTACGGCGCATCGGGATGCTGATCTGCCTGGACGTGGGCAACGGTGAATCCCTGGTAATTGACTTAGGTCCAGGGGGAGCGTTGCGAAGAGCAACCAACAAAGATAAGCGAGAAGCCGATACGCAGTTAATCATCGCCTTTACCCAAAAGGGACAGTTGCGTCTTCTCGACAGCGACAAATCAGCGACCGTGACCCTGGTCCAGAATGAGGAAATCGGTCAGGTGTTTCCTGAAGTCGCAGATCTAGGATTCGACCCCGTTGATGAGCCCCTTTCGTGGACTGACTTTGGCCGACGTTTACTTCAGTACGACACCAAACTGCGTCCGCTGTTGATGGATCAAACTTTCGTAGTCGGTTTAGGCCCCATCTACAGCGACGAAATTCTTCACGCAGCGTTATTGCGACATGACAGGATCGCGAATCAGCTCATCACCCAGGAGATACGCAGGTTGTACAGATCCATCGTCGAGACGATCCACAACGCGGTAAAGCATCGGGGAGTAAGTCTCGACGAAATTTCGGACGTCTTCGGAAAACCGGGAGGCTACGACGAATACCTCGAAGTGTATCGACGAGGCGGTGAACGCAGTAGGAACGGACGAGGAGACGTACTGACCGCGAGAGTGGGGGGAACCACTCATTACTACTGCGACTATCAGGTCTAGTGCCCGAATCGCATTAGCTTTCAAAATACCTAGCCAAGGGTCAACCAATAAGTGCCAATGACAGGGCATGATGTCGGAGTACCACTCATTTTGGTGGTGCCGTTTCGTTTTCCGGATAGGTCAAATTAGTGTTCCTCAAGTCGCTTACCATGAAGGGCTTTAAGTCTTTCGCGGACCCAACGGTGCTCGAATTTGAGCCCGGAGTTACGGTCGTTGTGGGTCCCAATGGGAGCGGTAAATCCAACGTGGTGGATGCGGTCGCGTGGGTGCTGGGTGCACAGGGACCGACCACGGTTCGATCGGGGAAAATGGAGGATGTCGTTTTCGCGGGCACACCCGATCGACCCGCTCTCGGACGCGCCGAAGTTAGTTTGGTGATCGACAATTCCTCCGGCTCGTTACCGATTGAATTCACCGAGGTGACTGTCACTCGTACTTTGTACCGGTCAGGAGATTCGGAGTACTCGCTGAACGACGTTCCATGTCGTCTCCTCGACATCCAAGAACTACTAAGCGATGCCGGTGTGGGACGACAACAGCATGTGATCGTCGCTCAAGGCCAGATAGACCAAGTCCTTAATTCGAGACCCGAGGAACGGCGAGCGATTGTTGAAGAAGCGGCCGGAATCCTTAAGTTTCGGCGCCGAAAGGAGCGAGCTGAACGTCGACTTGCGGCGACTGAAACAAATTTGACAAGACTCCAAGACCTCCAACGAGAGGTACGACGCCAGTTACGTCCGCTGGAGAAACAGGCGGATGCAGCAAAGCGCCACGGCGCGGTTGTCGATGAGTTGCGTTCGATTCGCCTTTTCCTCACCGGGCAAGAGATCCGAAGTATTGAGGCCGCCCAGACAGCGGCCAAAGACGTCGCTGACGAAACCAACAGTGAACAAGTACGGCTGCGCGGAGATATAGGTGTACTCGATATAGAGATACGTGCTTCGGAGTCTCAACTAGCTGCCGCGGGTGATCCAAGCACAGACTTGCTTCCCAGAGTCGAATCGTTACGCGAGCGATGCCGAGGTCTAATCGCCCTGATAGAGGAACGTTCGAGGACAACTGAACGTGATCGAGGCGTGTTGCTCGCTGCTGACGTGGCACTAACGCTCCAAGCGGAGTCGTCGAGACTTGCTGAGGAACTAGACGAGCTGTCGACACTTGGGGTAGATGTTGCTCGACAACTGGAAGAACTACTTAGAGTCGATGCACAGCTAACCGTAGAAGCCGAATCGATAGAAGTCGATGGACCGCTAGTGGGCTTGGATGCAGCCAGACGCGCTGCGGAGGTCAAGGGTGAGCTCGGGCCACTAGAGCGAGGGCTGGAGAGCGTCACCGGAGAGCATGCTCGTCTCACGCGACGAGTGGAACAGCTGACGAAAGAGATTGCCGAAGCTGACGAACGCCTTGAACACCTGCAACTAGGTCTCGTTTCTGCTTCCGATTCTGAACCCGCACTCGTGCAGGACCTGGACGAAGCCCTAAAGGGAACTGAAGTAGCGGAACAGAGGATGACCTCTGTAACCGAAGAACAACTCTTGGCTGGTAAAGACGAACAGACCTGGAGAGCCCGAGTTGAGGCCCTCGAAATTGCAGCGGAGACTGCTCTCAAAAACTCAGGTTTCCCACAAGTGCAAGAAATTGATGGGGTCTTGGGGGTGTTGGCTGAACTCATTGAAATTGAGCCAGGGTGGGAACCTGCCGTTGAAGCTGCAATAGGCGGGGTTCTAACCTCGGTTGTCGTCGAAGATGTCGAAACCGCTCGGACTGCGTTGGAGCAGCTAGGACGGTCTGAAGTACCTGGTTCGATACTCGCTATCCAGAGTCCTTACAACCATGCCGACAGACCAGAATTTACTGATGCTCTCCGCGAAAGGGTAAGTGGGAAAACGTCCCAACTGGAGATACTTCTGGACTCGTTGTTGTCCACCGCTGTCTGCGTGCAAGGTGGTTGGTCAGAAGCTATCGACATAGCGGTGCAGCGGCCGGGACTTACGGTAGTCACCTCCGGCGGTGACTGTTTCGGACCCGGCGGCTGGAATATGCGGCCGGGAGAAAAGGCCTCGACCGCAACGGCGCTAAACGAGGCGCGAGATCATGTCCAAGTTGCGACCGCCCGCAGAGAAGCCGCGCAGGCGGAACGCACCGTCGTAGAAGCCGACCTTCTAGACGCTCGACGCCGGCACGAAGAAGCGGTACGACGCTTGGAAACAAATGATGACTTGTTGACAAGGTCAGCGGACGGAATCGAAAAGGTCCAACGGTCGCGCCGCGATTTAACCTCGGAGAGAGAAATCTTGGGGGCAAGAGTCGATGAGCTAGGCCAAACCCTGGGACGTGACCGGCCAAGACTCGCGGAGCTAGAGGCACGTCTTGCGGAATTGGAAGCTGCGGAAAGTCTTGAGCGATCCGCGGCTAGCGAAGCCCACACTCAACGACGCGAGTTAGAACGCCGAATGCGGGTTGCGGCGCAAAGTCGAGCTGAGCTCGAAGCAAACCAGAAAGCGCTCCAAGAACGAGAGAGAAGGGCAAATGATCGACGCGAAGAGATCACCGCCCAACTCAAAGCAAATGATGAGGAAACAAAGGGAAAGTCAGATCGATTACTTCGAATAGAGGAAAGTCTGGGAGCTCTCGCCGCTCTAAGAGATCTGCTGCAAAAAAGGTTCGCCGTGTTGGACCGAGAAGTAGGAAACCTACGCGCCAAACGTACAGAACTATCGGCTGAAGTGAGGTCGGTTGCTGACCGTCTTGAGACCTTGCGCGGAGAGCGATCATCCATGGAGAAGAAGCTGGCCGAAACTCAAGAGATAGCAGCATCCAACGAGCTAGCTGAAACTGAACGTCGATTCAAAATTGACAGTCTGCGAGAGATGCTTCGCAACGAGTTGAATGCTGACCAAGGGGAGGCGTTAGCCACGCCAGAGCCGTTGCTGGAAGAATCGAGCACCCCAACCTCACGGGTTCGAGAACTCGAGAGCGACCTGCGTCGTATGGGCCCAATTAATCCTTTAGCCCTTCAAGAACATGAAGCTCTCAAAGAACGCCACGATTTCGTAGCTGAACAATTAGATGATGTTCGCAGCGGACGGAGAGAATTGAACAAGGTTATCGCCGCAGTAGACGCAGAAATAGTTGACGTCTTCGCCGCGGCGTTCAAGGACGTGGCCGACAACTTTGGCCAGATTTTTTCAACCTTGTTTCCGGGTGGCGAAGGCCGGTTGACCTTGAGTGACCCGGACCAAATGCTTGGAACAGGCATTGAATTGGAAGCCAAACCATCAGGTAAGAACGTCGGAAAGCTTTCGCTCCTTTCTGGAGGTGAAAGGTCATTGACAGCGTTGGCGTTCCTTTTTGCCATTTTCCGCAGTCGACCTTCCCCTTTTTATGTAATGGACGAAGTCGAAGCAGCCTTGGACGACATCAATTTGCACCGATTCTTAGAGCTTGTCTCCGAATTCCGAGAAGAGGCACAGTTGGTCATCGTGAGCCACCAAAAACGTACGATGGAAGCCGCTGACGTTCTGTACGGAATATCGATGGCTTCGGGCGGCTCGTCGCAAGTTCTGAGCGAAAAGGTTGCTTCTTAGGGTTGATGCAACTCAATCGCGAAATTGTTTGTAGCTTTCAGTCGTAGTGAACACGACCCTGCTCATAATTGTTTTTGTTGCCCTGATGCTCTTGCTAGCTCTGTTGCCCTGGATGCATCGAGCGTGGACCGAGCGTCGCGGAAGCGCCCTCTCTCAACGAATGCCGTTCGAGGACGGGAAAGAGCAGGCTCCGGAAAGCATCGAAGGGCCGAAGCCAAGTGACGACTCCGTAGCGGTCGCGACCCAAGATCAGTGCTCCAACTCGGAATCACACTCGCTGCGGACGAAAATCTCGAAAGCGCGGGGCCTGCTGTCCAGCCGACTCAGGGACATACGTCGAGGACCAGTCGGACCTCAAGTTTGGGACCAGATAGAAGAACTGTTGATCTTGGCAGATGTCGGGGTGCAAACAACATTCGACACTGTCGGGCGACTGCGTCAGACGGTTGAAGAGAAGGAGCCAAGCGAAGGAGCGACGCTGCTTGATCTGCTCAAGAAGCAGATGATAGGCGACTTGTCGCGAGACAGGGAGCTTAAAAGACTCGCCTCAGAGGGACGGGTGCCCGTGTGGCTTTTCGTCGGAGTCAACGGTGTTGGCAAAACAACTTCGATAGGCAAAGTTGCCCGACGGTTCAACGATGATGGTCTAAGAGTGCTCTTGGCAGCCGGTGACACATTTAGAGCAGCGGCAACCGAGCAGCTTGAGCAGTGGGCCGAGACCAGTGGATCAGAACTAGTGCGCGGAAGCGAAGGAGCAGACCCCAGCTCCGTCATTTTTGACGCAGCGGAGGCAGCTTTAGCACGAAAAGTTGACGTTGTGCTTGCTGACACCGCAGGACGTCTACATAACAAAGTCAACTTGATGGAAGAGTTGGCCAAGGTCCGAAGAGTCGCGGATCGAGAACCGGGAGAAGTCTTGGAGGTATTGCTGGTGATCGATGCCACCACGGGACAGAACGGGCTTAATCAAGCGCGAGAGTTCTCCGAAGCCGTCGACGTCACAGGTGTCGTTCTCACCAAACTAGACGGATCAGCCAAGGGCGGAATAGTTTTTGCGATTGAACAAGAACTTGGATTGCCTGTGAAGCTCGTTGGTCTGGGTGAAGGCGACCGCGACCTTGTCGATTTTGATCCTGAGCAATTCGTGGAAGCATTGTTCGGTGATGACTAAGGCCATAGAAAATAGAGAGAACCGAGACAGGTAGCCTGACCAAGCGTATGTTCGAATCACTGACGGATCGTTTCGACGGGATCTTGGGTCGGCTTAAAGGAAAGGGTCGGCTAACCGAAGACGACGTTGCCGAAGCAATGCGTGAAATTCGGTTAGCCCTTTTGGAAGCCGACGTCCATTTCAACGTCGTGGACCGTTTCATTGAACGTACCCGGGAACGATGCTTCGGCGCAGACGTCGCAGACAGTCTGACTCCCGGACAACAGGTCGTAAAGGTTGTCAACGAAGAACTCACGACGATTTTGGGTGGAGAGTCCTTTCAGGTCGCGTATTCGTCGAAGCCGCCGACCGTCGTCCTCATGGCGGGCCTCCAGGGTTCCGGCAAAACAACATCGTCGGCAAAACTGGCGCGTTGGTTCAAGTCCCAGGGACGAAATCCGTTGCTCGTTGGAGCAGATCTGCAACGACCTGCGGCTGTCGATCAATTGAAGACACTGGCACAGCGGTTAGACATACCGGTTTTCAGTGCGCCCGAGAGCGCCGTAGAGTCGGCCCGCGGGGGTCTCATCGAAGCACAACAAACAGGACGCGACGTACTCATCGTGGACACCGCCGGCCGTTTGACAGTCGACAATGCGCTCATGGATGAGATCGCGGAGATTTCTGATGCAGTTGACCCCGACCACACCTTCCTGATAGTCGATGCCATGACCGGCCAGGATGCAGTCAATACCGCTGAGGCCTTCCACGCCACCCTTGAACTTGATGCAATCATCCTCACCAAACTGGATGGAGATGCTCGAGGCGGGGCAGCACTCTCCGTGAAAGAAGTCGTCGGGCGTCCTATCGCCTTCGCATCAACCGGGGAGAGGCTAGAAGACTTTGACCAGTTTCACCCTGATCGCATGGCTGAACGCATTCTCGGCATGGGAGATGTCTTAACCCTTATCGAAAAAGCCGAAGAAGTATTTGAGCAAGAAGCCGCGGAGGCAGCTACGCAGAGACTCTTAGAAGGGACTTTCACTCTCGACGACTTTGTTGAACAACTTCGGCAGGTGCGGCAAATGGGAGACCTCTCCAGCATCGTCTCCATGATGCCCGGCGCCCCGAAAGAAATGAAAGATGCAGATGTCGACGAACGAGAAATTGACCGAGTCGAAGCCATCGTCCTTTCAATGACGCCAGAAGAGAGAATCGATCCGGAAATTGTCGATGGCTCCCGTCGAGCGCGAATAGCCAGAGGAAGCGGAACGACGCCAACCCAAGTGAGTAATTTGCTGAAGCAGTTCAAAGAGATGCGAAAAGCAATGAAGGGTATCGCTGGTCTTGGAAGTAAGTCCAAAGGCCGCAAATCCAAAGCCAAGAAAGGCAAGAAGGGGAAAAAGAACTCCAATAAGGGAGGAAACAGCCGGGTGCAACCTAAAGAAGCCCCGAAAATGCCCAAGATAGACATTGAGGGTCTCGACCTAACCCTGCCCGGTAGATGAGATGACGTTGACGCGAGGCGTGTTCGTTAGGGGTCCAGACAGGTAGGCTTTCCTACTGGCTTCTAACAAAGCCGCCCCTTACTGCTCCACCGACCCCAGGGTCGGCGACGCCGAGTAGTGAAAAATTCAAAAAGATGACCCAGGAGAGACCTGAATAACCATGGCCGTACGACTGCGCCTGATGCGCATGGGCAAAAAGAAGCAACCTACATACCGAGTCGTGGCGGCTGACAGCCGGTCCCCCCGAAATGGGCGCTTTATCGAAATCATCGGTACCTACCAGCCTCGCTTGGAGCCTTCCGTGGTCAAGATAGACAATGAACGCGCTGTTCATTGGCTCCAAGAGGGAGCGCAACCAAGCGAAACGGTTGAAAAGCTCCTCAAAATCTCAGGTGCTTGGGCTGAATTCAAAGGAGAGACATTTGTCCCTCCCGCTCCGCCCGCCCCGAAACAGAAGGCCTCGTCAAAGAAATCTGATTCGAGCCTCGCTGTAGTTAATTCAGATGACTCGGCTGAATCCAGCAGTGAAGAACAAGTCGTTGACGAAGAGGTGCCTGCCGACGAATCTCCCGCGGAGAGCGAAGCTACAGCAGCAGAGGACGAGACCCCTTCAAATGGCGAGACTGACTCGGTCCCTGAAGGCGAAGATGAGGAGCAGTCATGACCGAACAAGAGGGAACCACCGCCGAGGAAGTACTCCTCTATCTCATAGCGCAATTAGTTGAACACCCAGACCAGGTCGAGTTAGAAATCGAAGAGAGCGACACGAAAATAAGCCTTATGGCGAAAGTAAGCTCAGAAGACATCGGACGTGTTATCGGAAAACGCGGACGTGTCGCCAACTCAATCCGCACGTTGGTCAGAGCAGCGGCGGTCAAGGACGGCGTTGATGTTGAGGTCGACTTCAGCGATTAAAGCTGTACCCACCTTTACCGGCAAGTTAAATCATGTCTGACGCGGGTGAGCTGCTCGAGGTAGGGACGATCGGTCGGGCTCATGGCACGGGTGGAGAAGTAGTTGTCCGGCTCGTCACTAATAGGCTGGAACGACTGGATCCAGGAAGCAGACTCATCAGTTCAGTCCGCGAGCTCGTCGTTTCAAAATCCCGACCTCACCATGACAAATGGCTCGTGCAATTTGACGGAATAGAAACCCGCAACCAAGCAGAAGAACTAAGAGGCGCAGTTCTGAGTGCCCTGCCACTGGACATTCCCGATGTCCTATGGGTTCACGAACTCATCGGCTCGGTAGTGAGAGAAGTCGACGGTGCAGAACGCGGCACCGTAACTGCTGTCTTGGCCAACCCGGCATCTGACCTCTTGGAATTAGATAGTGGCCACCTAGTCCCGTTGACCTTCATCGTCCAATTCGAAGAAGGAATTGTTTTGGTTGATGTTCCAGACGGTCTGTTTGAACTGAGTTGACATCATGCGCATCGACGTCTTCACGATCTTTCCCCAAATAGTCAGTGACATGGGAGTGCTCAGCATTTTAGGTAGAGCCCAAAAGGAACAAGTGCTCGACCTACGCGTTCATGACCTGCGAATGACTGCAACGGACCCGCACAGAACCGTCGATGACAAACCTTTCGGTGGCGGACCCGGCATGATCATGAAACCAGAACCGGTTTTTGGCGCGGTGGACGCAATCGATCCCCCACGGCCGATTGTTCTAATGGATCCCGGAGGAACACGATTCGACCAAGCTAAAGCCAACCAACTCGCGGGACTAGATGGCTTCTCACTTCTTTGTGGACGTTATGAGGGAGTAGACGAACGGATTAGAACGAACCTGGTGGACGAAGAACTCTCGATTGGTGATTTTGTCCTTGCCGGAGGAGAGTTCGCAGCGATGGTGGTAATCGAAGCTGTCGTCAGACTTGTGCCAGGAGTGCTCGGCAATGAAGTCTCCACCAAGGATGAGAGTTTTGGCGACTACTTGCTTGAGTACCCGCAATGGACGAGACCATCTGAGTTCCAAGGCCTCACGGTGCCGGAAACTCTGCGCAGCGGAAATCACCCCAGAGTCTCGCAATGGCGTTTAGCAATGGCTATTGCTCGTACAGCAAGACTGAGACCCGACCTTCTAGAACAGCGCGGGGTCTCCAGGGAAGAACTGGCTTTGCTTGATGAGTTCAACATAAGCATCGCTGACCGCTTCGTTTCGGAGTGAGAGACCGCTAGCATGATGTTTCGTTGTTTCCGCGATGCCTGTGGTCCGTGGCGAGGGTATTTTGGAAAGCAACCTTCCGCCTTTCCTAATTTGAATCCGACACTAGGAGCAAGTGCGACATGCACAGCACCGATCAAGTAGATCAAGTACAACTCAGAACTGATCACCCAGAATTCGGTCCGGGTGACACGGTAAAGGTGCATGTTCGAGTGGTAGAAGGCAATCGTGAGCGCACACAAGTGTTCGAGGGATATGTCATCGCCCGACGCGGTTCAGGTATTCGTGAATCCTTCACTGTTCGGAAATTGAGTTTTGGTGTCGGCGTTGAACGGACCTTCCCGCTGCACGCCCCCACAGTCGCCAAAATAGAACGCGTCGCAGTCGGTGATGTTCGTCGATCCAAGTTGTACTACCTTCGCGACCGAGTCGGTAAAGCTGCGCGTGTAAAAGAACAGCGCTACTAGTTCGACCAGCAACGTCAGACCGACTTACCCCCGCGGCCCTCGTCGATGTCGGGCCTTCCAGCATCCGTAGTGCCAATGGCGTCTCAGGTCAGGGGCATCCAAAGGAACAGCGACCATATGCCCTAGCCCGGGCGGAAGTTCACGATTACAACCGGGGCAGAGATACGTTTTCGTTGCCTGAAACGGCTGAACGCGGCGAACCTCGAAGCCGTCCTCTTGCTCCAAGTCAAACACTGCAGTTCCTATCCGAAAAGGCCCCAGAGACAAGCACCGATTGCGACCAAGGACGCGATTGCGACCAATAGATAATCGATCCGCGTAGCGGAGTACTTCCTGTAGGGGTTGTAACCCATAGTCGCAGTATGCACCTTTATCCCAAATTTGAATGTCAATGACTCAAGAAGATGACGGTAGGTGCCTTGGTTCGCACCGGCAGTCGAGTTAAGGGTTCTGGGCGAACATTGTCAACTGAACGTCGCCGGGATCGGTACCGTTCATTACGTGAGCCTTGAGAAATGGAACGTCGCAGAGTTTCTTCGCTCACGGACAGCGGCCTCACTCAACACTGTTCGAGCCTACGAACAGGACATCAACGCATTCATCCGTTGGAGCGAAGAGAACGGCCATACAGATCCTGGATGCATTGAACGCAAAGACGTTTCGACTTGGGTTGCCGCCATGCACGGAGAAGGACGTCCACAAAAAACCATGGCTCGTCGTATCGCGGGAGTGCGACAGTATTTTCGATGGCTTGTCGAGAGGGGAGCCATTAGCACTGACCCGACGGCCAAGATACAGCCTCCAAAAGGACCTGAAAAACTCGCCCGCACCCTACCGAGGCAGGTGATCCGAAAGCTGTTGGATAAAGGACCGCCGGAGAACGCGCTTGACCTGCGCAATCGAGTGGTCTTTGAACTCATGTATGGGTCGGGTCTTCGCGTCGCTGAACTATGCGCTCTCAATATGGCCGATTTCGATAGGGAAAATGAACTGTTGGTCGTGGAAGTCATCAAACACAGAGACGAAATTGGAAGCAAAGACAAAAAATTTCGACGACTTCCGATGACGTTGATTTCTCGCCAGATGCTGGAGCTATGGATTAACGAAAAAAGTCGCGAATTCGATAATTCGTACACATCAGGCAGGAAGAACCCACAAGCCATGTTCGTTAATCGCAGAGGAAATCGTTTAACGAGCCGTGATCTGTTGAGAATTTGGCACGGAGCGCTGACGGCTCAAGGTCTAGATCCGCTTCCGTCACATTACCTTCGACATACCTTCGCTACCGACCTGCTTAATGGGGGAGCGGATGTACGTGCGGTTCAAGACCTACTGGGTCACAAAGACATCCAAACAACCGTCAACTATTTGAAGGTGAGTGACGAGGACTTAGTGATAACGCACCGGCTCTTTCATCCTCGCGGCAAACCGGTTAAGGAACGATAGATGACGCAGGGGTACATGCGGCGACGGCTTTACCTTTAGCCTCGCTAGACTTCTGATTCGGACACGATTTAGGTCCAACACCACTAACAGCTGAGACGACCTCGCGGTCGCCGTTCAAATTGGTTCGGCGTCGATCTCAGTGCAGCAAGCTAACCGTGGGGGGAGAAATCATGGCTGCAGTTGTCACCATGTCAGATCTGCTGAAGGCAGGCGTTCATTTCGGACATCAGACCCGAAGATGGAACCCCAAAATGGATCGTTACCTATGGGGAGAACGCAACGGCATTTACATCATTGATCTTGAGCAAACAATCGGCCTGATAGACACGGCGTACTCCTATGTCCGTGACACCGTTTCAAAAGGCGGAACCATCCTCTTTGTAGGCACCAAAAAGCAAGCTCAAGACCCGATTGAGACCTATGCGAAAGCATCGGGGATGCCATACGTAAATCAACGCTGGCTTGGTGGCATGCTCACCAACTTCCGGACAATCAGAGGTCGCGTTGACAAAATGCTTGAATACGAGCGAATGCAAGCTGCGGGCGACTTCGACAACATGCCGAAGAAAGAAGCCCTGCTCCTAACCCGCGAGCTCACCAAACTTCAACGCAACCTCGATGGACTGCGCAACATGGACAAGCTTCCGCAAGCAGTATTTGTTCTTGACACCCCCAAAGAACATATTGCTGTCGCCGAAGCCAATCGCTTGAAACTTCCCGTTGTCGCTGTCGCCGACTCAAATAGTGATCCTGACCTAATCGACTACGTGATCCCGGGTAACGATGACGCAATTCGGAGCACCGAATTGTTGACGAGGGTTATAGCGGATGCGGTTAGCGAGGGACGGTACATCGCCGAAAGCAAAGGAAGGGTTGTCAGCGCTCCGGGAGAACGCAGCCCCGAAGAAGAAGCCAGAGTCACAGCCGAGCAGTCCGAGGCAGCCCAAAAAGCACTTGCAGAGGCGGCAGCGCGTGAGGCTCGAATAGCAGCTGAGCAGGCGGCTCAGGCCAACCCAGTTGTTGACGCCCCGACGCAAACAGCGTCTGACGTAGACGCAGAAGTTGCTGAGCCTGAACACAAACAAGAATCTGAAGAGTCTTCGGAATCCACAGACGAAAACTAACCACCATCTATCGACGAGGCACATCGAATCCAATGGCAGACTTCACCGCGAAGGACGTTCAAACTCTTCGCCAATCAACCGGCGCGGGAATGATGGACGCCAAGAAGGCTTTGGTTGAAAATGACGGGGATGCTGAAGCAGCTGCCCAATGGTTAAGAGAAAAGGGCATAGCGAAGAGCGCCAGCCGTTCCGACAGAGAGAACAGTGAGGGAGTGGTAGTAGCGCGAGTTGAGGGGCAGACGGCGGCCATAGTTGAATTGAAATGCGAGACCGACTTTGTGGCGAAATCCGACCAATTCGGAGAAATGGCAGACAAAATTCTGACGTCGGTTCTCGCCAACGGAGAAGAAGCCGTATCTGAAGCTTCTGGCGATCTTGAAAACCTGAAGATTGCTCTCAAAGAAAATATCGACCTAGGCCAAGTAATCCGATACGAAGCCAGCGAGAACTCTGTGCTTGACGCGTATGTCCACCAGCAAAACGGTAGAGGGGTCAACGCAGTTCTCGTAGAGATCAGCGAAGGAACGCAAGAAATAGCGCACGATGTCGCTCTTCACATAGCGAGCAACAGACCCAAATACCTGAATCGCGATGACGTGCCGTCCGAAGTCGTGGCTGCGGAGCGTGAAACGCTTGAAAACATCACCCGGAATGAAGGCAAGCCTGAGCAAGCGATAGAAAAGATTGTCGATGGCCGCATGGACGGCTTCTTTCGAGAAGCTGCTCTCCTTGAGCAAAAGTTCGTAAAGGATGAAAAAGTTAGTATCTCGGAGTTGCTTGGCGACTCAACGGTCAGTCGCTTCGTTCAGGTGGAGATAGGAAGCTGAAGTGAAGGATCAAACTCGTCGCTGGGAGGGTGATTGCCCCTGGAAACGAGTCGTTTTAAAACTTTCGGGTGAAGCGCTTGCTGATTCAACGGGTGAGAACATTAGTGGTGAGGTCCTGCAGAACTTGGCCTCGGAGATTTCAGCAGTTCGAGAAACTCACGACGTTGACATCGCAATCGTCGTAGGCGGAGGCAACATTTGGAGGGGAATGTCGGGTTCGGTGGGGGGCATGGACCGAGCACAATCCGATCACATGGGCATGCTTGCCACCGTGATCAATGCCATTGCTCTCCAAGACGCCCTGGAACGAGCTGAGGTTCCCACTCGCGTCATGACTGCAATAGGTATGGCACAAATTGCAGAACCATACATTCGTCGCCGCGCCGAACGACACCTTGATAAGGGCCGAGTCGTTATATTCGCTGCTGGTACAGGAAACCCCTTTTTTACGACAGACACAGCGGCTGCCCTTAGGGCCGCAGAAATTGACGCTGATGCCGTGCTGAAGGGAACCCACTCAGGGATCGATGGGGTTTATACATCCGATCCTCAATCCAATCCCGATGCAGAACTTCTCGATGAAGTTTCCTTCCTCGATGTACTTTCTCAAGAGCTTGCGGTAATGGATAGTGCTGCGATAGCGGTATGCAAGGACAACGCGACACCCATAGTCGTCTTTGACCTGATGACACGAGGAAATCTTGAGTCCATCCTCGATGGTGCCGCGATCGGTACGCTGGTCAAGTGAGCGAGTTCGCACAAGAAATCTGCGCTGATGCACAAGAGCGTATGGATCGGGCAGTCGAGCATGCACAAAACGAATATTCGACGGTTCGGACTGGACGTGCGACACCGGCACTGGTCGAAAAGCTAAAGGTTGACTACTACGGGACAGATGTTCCTCTTCAACAGTTAGCAAGTTTTTCAGTACCCGAAGCGCGAGTGTTGGTCGTACAGCCCTTTGACAGGGGTTCCATCGATGACATATCCAAGGCTCTAATGGAATCGGATTTGGGTATTAATCCGAATAGCGATGGCGAGGTCGTGCGGCTTGTTTTTCCACCTTTGACCGAAGAACGGCGGCAAGATCTGGTACGAGTGGTCAAACAGATGGCCGAAGACGGCCGTGTAGCGGTGCGCAACCTTCGTCGATCCGCCCGCCAGGATTTAGATGCACTCGAAAAAGACAAAGAGATTTCCTCAGACGACAAAGAGAGATTCAGCAAGGATCTTGATCGATTTACACAAAAAGCTGTCGACGAAATTGATAGCGCACTCACTGCTAAAGAGCAGGAGTTGCTTGAAATCTGAACCGAGGATCGGGGGAGCCTATGGCTGATAGCGATGACGGCGATCTGAACCCCCGCCGCCCTGAGGAAGTAAACGACGATGGCGATGTTGACGACGGACCGCTGCTTTCTTTCGATTTTGATGAAGAACCGATGCCTCACTGGTCGGAACCAGGATCAGGAGAAAAGCCTGATGGGGGAGACCGACCGGACCCTCCGGAAATAGATCCGACGTCGCAGGGAGGCTCCCGACTTTTCCCTCAGTTGCCCGATGACCCGCATCTCGTCGACACCTCTGATACAGGGCTTATGGATGCGGTTCGATCTGACACGATTCCAACAGTTTCACCCGGAGCAGACAAAGAGTTATTTGACACTGGTCCGCTGGAGGTCGAGGAACCCGAAAACGAGGCGACCGGAACTAACGCGACAAAGGAAGCATCCGATAGCGACGACTTCTCCCAAGACCAGCCTTCAACTGACGAATTATTCAACGACACCTTGTTTGACGACGAAGAAGTTTTTGACACGGAAATCTTTGATGACTCGCCGATCATCGGTCGCACCGATGAAGACGAAGCGCCCGCTTTCGATACAGGACCAATCAACGAGGTTGGGATCGACGAACGAGAAGATCAAGGTCAACACGTTCCCGATGAGCCTCCTGACCCCGACGACAACCCGGCGCTTCCCAGCACCGAAGACGAAGACGAGCAAGAAGTGAAACGAAGTGAAGCACCGGGTCGGGCTGTTCGGGAACTCCCGGCTGAGGACGTCAACAACCTCACCGCTCTCGCTGATGAGCCGACGGCCGAATTGGTCCTTGACGAGGAGGCCTCTGAGCCAGTCGAGGAAGAAGTAGAGGCCCGAGAGACCGAGGGATCAGACGAAGAGACCGAATTGGCGCCCAGCGGCGATCAACGTGGAGTTGACCAAACCCCAAGACCGGCTCCTCGGGTGATCGAACTTTTTGACACACCCCCAAGTCAACGAATAATGGCGAGCGCGTCGTCAACTGGCGCTGATAGTCCTAGAGGTGGGCCAGATAAGCAGAATCAGGAAGAAGAGAACGGGGATTGGAGCGACTTCGGTGGCCCGGCACCCCATTGGCGAGAAGGCCGTCGAGACTATGAGGAGCCCGCAAAAGTGAATCAAGATGACCGAGTAGTTACACATAGCGCTAGTCGAGGTGAAACTCAAGACGGTTCTGGACGGCCTGCTGGCCGCAATCTGCCGGCAGCAATCGCTGTCGGACTTGCACTGGCAGGTGTTTTCTTCGGGTTAGTCAGGGTCGGACCGTGGGCAGTACTCATCATGGTTCTTGTCGCGCTGGGTTTGGCGGCCCTGGAATTCTTCACCTCAGCTCAAAACCTCGGTTACCGACCAGCCACCCTCCTTGGCCTAGCAGCAGTTGTCGGTTTGTCGCTCGGTGCGTACCACCGCGGGTATGAGGCATATCCCGTTGTGTTCGCTTTGCTAATAGTGACTGGCTTGTGTTGGTTCCTATTCGACGTCGAATCTCAACACGTAACGGCTAACTTCGCGGTCACTTTGCTTGGCTTCGGATGGGTTGGCGGACTTGGATCTTTCGGGGCTCTAATTCTGGCTCAACCCAATGGCGATGCAATATTGATAGGAGCCGTCATAGGTACCATCTCTTACGACGTAGGTGGCTACGTGATTGGTAGTACCACCGGCCAATCTAAGGTCGCTCCGCGTGTGAGCCCGAACAAGACATATGAGGGACTCATAGGCGGCATGATGCTCGCCATTGTTGTAACCACGTTGGTTTTGAATAGATTCCCGGGCGTGTACCCATGGTCCGAATCGATGATGGATTGTTTCTGGCTGGGCCTAGCGGTTGCTCTCGCAGCGCCAATAGGAGACCTAGCGCAGTCGATGATCAAACGAGACATGGGAGTTAAAGATATGGGCACTGTGCTTCCCGGCCACGGGGGAGTGTTCGATCGCTTCGATGCTCTGCTCTTTGTGCTACCCACCGCATATTTCGTCGCCGAACTCGTGTTCAACTGAGAGGTGCCTGAGTGACGACGGTCTCGGTATTGGGTTCCACTGGATCGATCGGTACCCAGACGCTCGAGGTAGTGAGATCTGAACCCGATCGTTTCCGAATATCGGCGCTGGCAGCATGGTCGTCAGTCGAGGCACTCATCGCTCAAGTCAGAGAATTTCGACCGGACATCGCTGCCATTGGTCGACCCGAGTTGGCCGGTCAACTCAAAGCCGGGATTCCATCAGATATAGAAGTGCTTGCCGGGGATGGTTCGTTTCAAGAGTTAGCTACACGTGGCGAAGTAGTTGTCAATGGTGTGGTCGGTTTCGCAGGGCTGGGAGTCACGCTCGCGGCTTTAGGTTCAGGGAGACGGCTAGCTTTGGCCAACAAGGAGAGTCTCATAGCTGCAGGGCCACTGGTGCAGCCGCTCCGGTCCACGCCGGGAGCTGAATTGATTCCGGTTGACAGTGAACATTCCGCTCTTCATCAATGCCTTAGGGCAGATGGCCAGAACCCGAAAATGCGAAATCTCCATCAGTTAGTTCTCACAGCAAGCGGTGGACCTTTCAGGGGGTTCAGTTCAGACGATTTAGAGCGGGTTACCTTAGAGGATGCGTTGGCTCACCCGACGTGGTCCATGGGACCAAAGATCACCGTTGACTCTTCGACGCTGATGAACAAGGGCCTGGAAGTCATAGAGGCACATGAACTCTTTGGTGTTCCGTATGAAAATATTGAAGTCGTCGTGCATCCTGAATCGATAGTTCATTCCATGGCGGTATTTACCGACGGCACGACAATCGCGCAGCTATCTGAACCAGACATGAAGTTACCCATCGCGTACGCGCTTTCTTACCCTGAGCGGTCCGCTAAGCCGTTCGGTTCGATCGATTGGGCTCAGCCAAAGTCACTTCATTTTGAACCACCCGACAAAGACACCTTCAGATGCCTCGGGCTGGCCTACACAGCAGGTCAATTCGGAGGTACAGCCCCAGCATGGATGAACGGAGCCAACGAAGCAGCCGTCGACGCTTTCTTGAAGGGAAGCATTCCTTGGTCCATGATTCCAACCTCAATCGAAAGTGCGCTGGATGAATACGACGGCAACGAAGCTGATTCGATTGACTCCGTGATCCGAGCAGATCAACGAGGTCGCGAATGTGTTGCGACCTACCTCGCTGAGGAAAGTCGCTAGTGTCTGGGTCTCCGAATATGAAGAAGAATGCGCAGACCCGACCGCTGTTTGGACTCTGCGGTGTACTTGCCGCCTTGGTTTTGCTGGGCTTGCTCTCCAAGGCCATGCTCGTGGTAGCGATGGTCATAGCATTTGTGGTCTTTGCCCACGAGCTCGGTCATTTCATAGCGGCGCGAGTCACGGGGATGAAGGCCACCGAGTTCTTCTTAGGGTTTGGGCCCCGTCTATTCAGCTTCCGAAGAGGAGAAACCGAGTTTGGTGTGAAGCCAATACTTGCTGGCGCCTACGTCAAGTTAGTGGGCATGACCAATCTTGATGATGTCGATCCTGAAGATGAGTCGAGAGCCTACAGACAACAGAGCTACCCGAAAAGATTGCTTGTCGCTTCTGCCGGTTCGTTGATGCACTTCTTGATGGCGGCTTTGGGTCTGATAGTCCTCTTCTCTTTTATGGGTGAACCCGTCGTGCGAGGGGACAAATGGGAAGTAGCGAGCGTTCTAGAGCGCGACAGTGACGGTGGTTTGACCGCCGCGGCTCGCTCCGGGATCGAGCCCGGAGACCGCATCGCCTCTATCGACGGTGAACCGACAATTGCATGGGCTGATTTAGTTGAAATGGTTCGCGATCGACCCGGTGAACTGGTCCAAATTGAAGTCATACGAAATGGATCGAGCTTCTCTGTTGACGCAACGCTGGGCAGCGACGCAGAGGGCAGAGGCCTGCTAGGCATCGGAGGTCAAAATTCGACGGAGCTAATCAAGTACGGACCCGTATCAGCGGTACGAAAGACAGCCACAGAATTCACCTCCATGGTTGGACAGTCGTTGCGTGGCATATGGTCAATCGTCGCGAATTTGGGCGAAGTGGCGGATCGAATTTTTTCGCCGCCAAATGACCCGAATGCCAATGACAATCTAGAAACGCGGCCAGTCTCGCTTGTCGGTGCGGTCCAAATAGGGGCGAGCGAACAGCTAAGTGGATCCGAGAGGATGCAACTATTCGTGGCATTCAATATTTTTATCGGGGTCTTCAACTTACTTCCATTCTTGCCCCTCGATGGCGGTCACATAGCGATAGCTACATATGAACGAATCCGAGAAGGTACAAGCGGTCGGCGACACATAATCGACACCACCAGGCTTCTTCCTGTCGCCTATGCAGTTGTCGCTTTCCTGGCTTTCTTCGGATTGGGAGCGATCTATTTGGACATAGCGAACCCTCTGGGGTTCTAACAACGAGGCGTAGCTGGGATTTTCTGATCAAGATGACAGACTGTTGTTGATGTTCGAACGTCGAATTACCCGTAGCGTCGATGTGGGAGGGGTCCGAGTGGGTGCTGGCGCGCCCATAAGCGTCCAGTCAATGACGACGACAAAGACAGCAGATGTGGAAGCAACCCTCGAGCAGATCTACTCCTTGGCCGGAGCAGGCGCAGAAATAGTTCGATGTACGTGCAATGATCTTGCGGCTGCCGAGGGTCTCGCTCGAATAATTCCCCGGTCCCCGGTCCCAATTGTCGCTGACATTCACTTTCAGTACCGGTTAGCGCTAGCTGCGCTCGATGCGGGAGTGGCCTGTCTGCGTCTCAACCCCGGAAACATTCGAAAGGCGCAGCACATCAAGGCTGTGGCTTCGGAAGCGCGCGACCGCGGTGTGCCGATCAGAATTGGAGTCAATGCCGGATCACTTGATCCCGAGATAGAGGAAAAGTTTGGGGTCACTCCCACTGCTTTGGTCGAATCTGCGAAACGGGAGCTGGGATACTTTGAGGAAATTGGATTCGACGAAGTCAAGATTTCAGTAAAAGCAAGTGATGTCCGACTCATGGTCGACGCGTACCGCATGTTGGCTGACGCTGTTGAATTTCCCTTACACCTTGGCGTGACCGAAGCAGGGCCGCCACCCGCCGGTATTTTGAAAGCAACGGCAGGAATAGCGACGCTGCTCAACGAGGGCATAGGTGACACGATCCGCTACAGCCTCACATCTGACCCTGTGGAAGAAGCAAGAGCGGGTCGCCAACTTCTCGAAGCCCTCGGATTACGCCAAAGAAGCTCCCTCGACCTCATTGCATGCCCCTCGTGTGGCAGAGCGGAGGTCGACGTAATCTCAATAGCCGCTATGGCACAAGAGGCACTTGAAAATCTCAATTTGCCAATCCAAGTCGCCGTCATGGGCTGTGTAGTGAATGGACCAGGCGAAGCCAAGAGCGCGGATCTAGGAATTGCGGCAGGACGACAGAGAGGGCATCTGTTCGTTCGAGGGCAAGTAGTCAAAGTTGTGCCAGAAAGTGAGATGGTTGAAGCTTTGGTTGACTGGGCAAAGAAGATCTCTTCTGAAGGGGTCGATGGAGCACTGGCGGCTGCCGATGAATCCGCTGCAGCCGAAGCTGAAGCTGACCGGCAGGCGTTGCTGGAACTTCAAGGTGAAGACGCGAACCAAGCAGAAGAACTAGTGCGAATGATTAGAAAGCGATAGTGCAAGATCAGGTCCCGGCCCATTCGAGTTGGTAAACGGACCGCCGCTGATACCATTAGTTCTACAGGTCAGCTTTATTTGCTGGACGTGGGCGATGCCCACGTCCTTTTTCTTGGCCCTAAAGAATTTGTAGCCCACAAACGAAGACAAATGGAGATGTGATGAGCATGAATCCTCACCATCACCTCGAAGCAATCTGCTCTTTAATTCAGCCGGTCGTGGAAGCCTCCGGTCACAAGTTGTACGACGTCCAGCGCAACGGTGGGACGCTTGCCATCCTTGTCGAAGGTAGCGATGGTGTCGGCGTTGAAGAGTTGTCTCAATTGAGTCGTTCGGTCTCGGGCGTGTTGGACGAACATGACCCAATACCCGGTCGGTACACACTGGAAGTATCAACGCCCGGCGTTGAGCGTCGGCTGCGCAACGAAAGTCATTTCAGTGGAGCGATCGGCGAGACTGTCAACCTCCGTACCACCCCGGAACCAGATGGGCGTCGACGTTTGGTCGGCACGTTGGTTTCGGTAGAAGGTGAAACGCTAACCATCGAGGACGTGAACTCCGGAGTCACTGAAGTCCATATGGATCAAATTGAAAAGGCGCGAACGGTCTTTGAGTGGGGCCCCGCTCCGAAGCCCGGAAGTCAGGTGGGACCCAAAGGATCGAAACACAATCACAAAGGAGGCAGTCGATCATGACTACCCCGGACATGATGGAAGCTCTTCAAGCTCTAGCAGCAGAAAAAGGGATGACCACGGAGCTACTGCTTGAAGCGGTCGCCAATGGCCTCGAATCTGCTTATAAGAGAATGCCCGATGCAGCCGACGATGCATATGTCGTTATAGACGAGATGTTCAACATTTCGGTCATCGCCCAAGAAATCGATGAGGATGGCAACGTTGTCCAAGAATGGGATGACACTCCCGAAAACTTTGGGCGAATAGCTGCGCAGACGGCGCGGCAGGTACTCACCCAACGGATTCGCGAAGTTGAACGCGATATGAAGTACGACGAGTATGCCGGCCGTGAAGGCGACATTGTGACGGGCATTATTCAGCAAACCGACTCTCGCTACACCCTTCTGGATTTGGGTCGGGTGGAAGCTCTGTTGCCACAGTCAGAACAGGTGCCCTATGAAAGGCCTGAGCCAAATAGCCGTCTGAAGGCTTACATCGTTGAAGTCCGCAAAACAGCAAAAGGACCGCAGATAGTGGTGTCGCGAACTCACCCCGGGTTGATTCGTGAACTCTTCAAGCTTGAAGTTCCTGAAATTAGTGACGGAATAGTCGAGATGAGAGCCTGCGCGAGAGAACCAGGGCATAGAACCAAGATCGCCGTCTGGTCGAATGACGCCAACATTGACCCTGTCGGTGCTTGCGTGGGCGCTCGCGGAGCTCGTGTGAGACAGGTTGTAAATGAACTGCGCGGTGAAAAGATCGACATAGTCCCGTTTTCGGAAGATCAGCACGACTTTGTTGCCAAAGCGCTCTCACCAGCGAAGGTGCGCGAAGTTCGCTTCCACGAACTTGAAGGCGTGGCTGAGGTGGTGGTGCCGGACCACCAGTTGTCGCTTGCTATCGGCCGAGAAGGACAGAATGCCCGTTTGGCCGCTCGCTTAACCGGCTGGCGTATTGACATTAAGAGTGAAACTCAAGTTCTTGATGAGGAAATGGCCTATGCCGAAGGCGATTGGGCTGAAGGCGAGTGGGTGACAGACGCTGAGACGGGCGAACAGACTTGGGTTCCCGCTGACGGAAGTGAGGCGATGTCAGCAGATGACTGGGCCAATGCTGCGGAAGAGGCCGAAGCTGAGCAGAATAACGACGACGTGTCAGAAGACGCTGTCGATGTTGAAGAATTGGCAACTGAGGATGTGAGTGCGGAAGATAACGAAGAAGAGGCCGAAGCTGATACAGAAACTGATGATGAGGAAATTTCAGAAGAAGTAGACAACAATCAAGAGATAGAAATAGAGGAAGAACAGCCTAATAACTGACCACCTGCGGCCGCGATACCCGGTAGCGTTGCTGAACGGTCCACAACACCGTTATCTATCGGAACCGTGTCACTGTCTGCGAAGATAGATGACGTTGGGATCAATCGTCGCCGCTCACCGACCCAAACGACAAGTAAGGAACGCGTTTGCCCAAGAACCCCCGGGTGCATGAACTCGCAAAAGAGTTAGGTCTCTCCAACGACGAGACCCTCGCGCTCTGTGACGCGCTCGGCATCGAGGCAAAAAGTCACTCGTCGAGTATTCCAATAGCGCAGGCTGACAGGGTCCGACGTAGGGCTGAGCGGGATGGTCTGGTGAGAGAAGCTCAACCAGAGGAACCGCAAGCGGCGAAGAAGAAAGCCCCGGCGAAGAAGAAAGCCCCGGCGAAGAAGAAAGCCCCGGCGAAGAA
>PBKA01000030.1 GCA_002721305.1 Acidimicrobiaceae bacterium
GTTTACGCTAGGCGTGCACGGCCCGAGTAGCTCAACGGCTAGAGCACCGCTCTTGTAAAGCGGGGGTTGTGGGTTCGATTCCCACCTCGGGCTCCGTGAAACCGGAAGGAAGAAAACAAAAGTGGAAGAATCTCCTCACCAGAAGCTGAAACAACGCGACTTGGACATACTTGAGTTTGAACAGTCATGGTGGGAGTCCGAGATCCCCAAAGACCAAGCTGTGCGAGAACGATTTCAGCTAACCGAATCCGAGTACGCCGCGGCCCTAGATCAACTAATTGCCTCAGACGAAGCCTTGATCGTAGAGCCGCTGCTGGTGCGACGACTGAGACGTATGCGTGATCGTCGGCGCCAAGAACACATAGCCCGCCGTACAGCCGACCAGGAGGTCGCCCGATGAACGGTCCAATGTCAAGACCCAATAATGCTGCTGCTATAAGAGGAGCGCTCCTAGTGGTTGTTGCAGTCGTAGTAGGGATTTACCTATTACGAGGAACCGACACCCCGACACTTGATACAGGGTCAGTCGCTGGCCCAACGACGACACAGCCATCTTCAGACGAAGCGGTCGCTGAGGCCGACCCATCAGATTCAACGACGGACACAACTCTGCCAGGTATCAGCGTTGCTACCTCAGTTCCTGATGAAGGCGCACAAGCAGATGGCTCCGACGCTGGGACCATGGTGGGTTTTGAGGGTCGACCAAACAACGAGGTCTAAATTCAGGTAGCGAATTCGACGTCAGTTAGAGGAGCAGCGGGCCGCACTACCGACACTCTCAAAACCAAAGGCTTTATCACCAGAACTCCGATCAATATGAAGAGCACCCCCCTTGACCGGACCCGGGTTTACTATCAGCCCGGCTCAATCATCGAGGCAGGGAACATAGCCTCGTTATTGGGGTTGGACCCCGACAACGACGTCTACAAAATGCCGACTGATCTGAGTGCTTTCGATGGCGTTGAGGAAGCACACATTCTCATCGCTTTGGGCATAGATACAGCTAGCGCAGAGTAACTCGGTAACCCCCGCTTTGCTTTGCGCGTCGTCATTTGCCCCGACAAGTTCCGTGGTACAGCAACTGCCACAGAAGCAGCTCAAGCAATAGCCGAAGGGGTATCGGCTTCAGCCAACGATGTTGCTGTTTTGCCAATGGCCGATGGGGGCGAAGGAACACTTGACGCGTTGGGCGGTTCCAACCGCACGTCCCAAGTCACAGGCCCCCTCGGCGACCCCGTCCACGCGAGATGGCGAATTTCTGGAGACTCGGCGGTAGTCGAGATGGCTGAAGCAAGCGGATTGCTGCTAGCGGGCGGAGCACAACACAATGACCCGCTGTCAGCCACCACCCTTGGAACCGGGGAAGTCATCGCGGAAGCCAGGGCAGCGGGAGCGCGACGAATCATCGTAGGGGTCGGCGGATCAGCCTCGACGGACGGTGGTTTGGGTGCAATCCGAGCTATGGAACCCATAGTTCGATTCTCGGGTGTAGATCTCGTCGTCGCCTGCGATGTCACAACCCAGTTTCTTGAAGCACCTTCGATTTTCGGGCCTCAAAAAGGCGCCACGCCAGCTCAAATTGAACTCTTGGAGCGCCGCCTTTCGCGGTTGGCAGATCTGTATATGGAAGAGTACGGCGTGGACGTAGTCAATTTGCCGCGCTCAGGGGCCGCAGGAGGTCTGGCCGGTGGACTTGCTGCGGTAGGGGCACAACTTGTTAATGGCTTCGACTTAGTTGCTGAGGAAGTAGAACTCGAAGATGCTGTAGCCAACGCGGACCTTGTAATTACAGGGGAAGGTCATCTAGACACCGAATCGTTCAATGGGAAAGTTGTAGGCAGTGTTGCGTCGATAGCGGAACGACATGCTGTCCCGGTCGTCGCCGTTGTAGGAGCGCGGGACTCCGACCTCCGAGTCCCGTCAGCGCTGGCGGTCATTTCATTGGTCGAAAGCTTCGGTCCCGAAATGGCCAAGCAGGGAACACTTTCATGCCTAGCGTCCCTCGGATCGAACATTCTGAGTTTCGCGTCTCCCGACGAATGAGAACACGATATCGCTTGCATGAATTGGTTCGTCTCGATCCGCACAGCCAAGAAACCCGAATTCTCTGAGAATCCTTGGCCTCGAGGTTGCAAATGGAGGGTGTTCGCTGATTGGCTGTTAGCACTCTCTGGGCGAGAGTGCTAATGCCGAAACACACAGCAATGGAGTCAAATTCAGATGGCAAAGATGATCTCTTTCGACGAGGAAGCTCGCAGGGCACTCGAAGCGGGCATGAACCAACTCGCAGACGCTGTCCGAGTAACCCTCGGCCCCAAAGGACGAAATGTAGTCCTGGACAAGAAATGGGGTGCCCCCACCATCACAAACGATGGAGTTTCGATCGCAAAGGACATCGAGCTCGAAGACCCCATTGAGCGAATTGGGGCGGAACTCGTTAAAGAAGTCGCAAAAAAAACTGATGACGTAGCAGGGGACGGCACCACCACCGCCACGGTTCTCGCATGGTCAATGGTGCATGAAGGCATGCGCAATGTCGCAGCCGGAGCCAACCCTATGGCTTTGAAGAAGGGCATCGAAGCGGGCGTAGTGGCCGCGGTGACAGCGATAGAAGGTATGGCCCTCAGTGTCACCGAATCCAAAGAACAAATAGCTCAGGTTGCCGCTATCTCCGCCGCTGATCGTGAAATAGGTGACCACATCAGCGAAGCTATTGAAAAAGTTGGGAAGGACGGAGTCATCACCGTTGAAGAAAGTCAAACCTTTGGTCTGGAAATGGATCTGGTCGAGGGAATGCGCTTCGACAAGGGGTATATCTCTCCATACTTCGTCACCGACGCGGATCGTCAAGAAGCCGTTCTTGATGAACCCTATTTCCTATTTGTTCAAGGAAAGATAACGGCCGTAAGAGACGTAGTGCCAGTTCTTGAGAAAGTCATGCAGGCCGGAAAGCCCATGGTGATCATTGCAGAAGATGTTGAAGGTGAAGCGCTAGCCACAATTGTCGTCAACAAGATCCGCGGCACATTCAAGTCCGTAGCCGTAAAGGCACCCGGATTTGGTGATCGCCGAAAAGCCATGCTTCAAGATATGGCCATTCTGACGGGCGGACAGGTCATCAGTGAGGATGTTGGCCTCAAGCTAGAAAACACCACACTTGACCTGCTCGGCACTGCTCGTCGTGTCATCGTGACCAAAGATGAGACCACAATCATCGAGGGAGCCGGCGACGAAGCCGATGTGGCTGGTCGCATCGAACAGATCAAGAACGAGATCGAAAACACCGACTCCGATTACGACCGAGAAAAACTACAAGAACGACTAGCCAAACTTTCAGGAGGTGTGGCGGTTCTCAAAGTTGGTGCCGCGACAGAGGTTGAACTGAAAGAGAAAAAGCATCGGATTGAAGACGCCGTGAGTACCACGAAAGCAGCTATCGAATCTGGCGTGGTGGCCGGCGGAGGAGTAACCCTGCTCCGGGCACAGGCAGCGGTCGAAGAAGCAGCGGGCGGCCTGGACGGAGATGTGGCGACCGGGGCAAATATCGTTGCCCGCTCCCTAGAAGGGCCTCTCAAGCAAATTGCGGAAAACGCTGGCATGGAGGGTGGCGTTGTAGTTAGCCGCGTGAGAGACCTCGATGGAACTCAAGGCCTGAACGCGGCCAGTGGCGAGTACGAAGACCTGGTCGGCGCCGGAGTGATAGACGCTGCAAAGGTCACCCTTTCCGCATTGCAAAATGCTGCTTCGATTGCAGCACTGTTCTTGACCACCGAAGCCGTTATCTGTGAGCAGCCCGAAGAGGGCGGTGGTGGCATGCCACCTATGCCTGACATGGACTTCTAAGTCGGGGATCCCAAAGCCACAACTCAATCGAATTTTCGTAAGGCGCGCCGAGTCCCACGGGACGTAACCTAGACGTAGCTCCAGAACAGGTTTCCCATGCAACCTCCTCTCCATGAAGCTTGTCTACCTCTCGCCGTGATTCTTGGAGTATGGCGCGGATCGGGGACCGGTCATTACCCCACCATCGATGACTTTGACTACTCTGAGGAAGTTGTATTTGGTCACGTGGGTAAGCCTTTCGTTACGTACTCTCAGAAAACGAAGAGCCTTTCTAATGGTCAACCACTTCACTCCGAACAGGGCTTCTTACGAGTCGTCGACAACACGACCTTAGAATTGGTTGTTGCACAACCGACCGGCATCGTTGAGACACATGTTGGTGCATACGCGTCGAACGATGAATCCTTCATCGCCAACTTTGAGTCGGCCGAAGTAGTGACAACACCATCAGCTAAATCAGTCGAACAGGTGAGCCGATTAATACGAATCGACCGAAATCAACTCTCTTACGATGTTTCCATGGCCGCAGTAGGTCAACCGCTACAGCATCACTTAGAGGCGACGCTCCAGCGAGTTCAACCTGACTAGACCACGCTGCCTAGAGAGTCGCGTGAGGAAATATCAGGTCAGCAGTAGCCTGTTTGTATGCGGAAGGGTCGAAGCGAAAAGTTTCTGGTTCAACGAATTGGACACGGAGATACCTCGCGATTCCCCGACGAGGTTGTGGTCGAAGAACCCCTTGAAATCAGATTGGACGGAAATCTGGTGGGGACCACCATGCGAACTCCAGGACACGACTATGAGCTAGCGGTCGGGTTTTGTGTTGCTGAAAACCTTCTTCAGGATGCGCCGGTGACCGGGGTCCGATACTGCGGCGAAGGTCCAGCAGCCGAACATGAGTACAACGTTGTCACCGTAGAAACCGGTGGACAAGCTCCGATTCCCGAGCCTCGGATCGGGAACGTCAGTTCCTCTTGTGGTCTTTGCGGATCAGTCGCCCTTGAGGAATTGGCTGCCCTGATGAGTCCCATGGAACATTCGGTTAGCTTCGACGTTAGGGCGATCCGAAGGGTTCTCGCGGCAGTCTCCGAGCAACAGGAAATGTTCGCCCGTACAGGAGGCCTTCATGCAGCGGCGGCTTTTGATTCCGAAGGAATGATCGAATTACTTCGTGAGGACATAGGTAGGCATAACGCAGTTGACAAAGTGATTGGAAGTCGATTCCTCGGTGGTAACCGAAACGCTCAGCAGCTCGGACTCTTTGTTAGCGGGCGCGCTAGCTTTGAAATGGTTCAGAAGGCATGGAGTGGAGGCTTCGGAACCCTGATCGCTGTATCTGCGCCCAGCGCCCTAGCCGTCGAACTAGCGAAAGTAGCGAACATGACGCTGGTCGGGTTCGCCCGGAATGACTCTATGAACCTTTACGCGGGTCAGATCGACGAATAGACCCCTAAAATTAGAAGCATGACCCGACCGCACTATGTTTCCACCGCCATTGGTTTGGGTGTGCTCCACTTGTTCTGCAAAGTCACGGACAGTACCGACGGACAACGGGTCATTGCTGCTGTTAAGGAAACCCAAGATGGTGATCATCAAGTCCTGACTGTCGCGCTGTTCGGACACAAAGCTGACGTTGGATTCATGGCCCTCGGTCCCGACCTATGGCGCCTCCGCAGCCTTCAAAGCAAACTTCAACAGGCCGGGTTAGAAGTCGCCGACAGCTACGTCTCAATGACTGAAACATCTGAGTATGCGCCGGATTTGCCTCAAGAAATGAAAACGCCGCGTCTGTACCCGGAACTTCCACCAGAAGATAAACATGCGTTCTGCTTTTATCCAATGTCGAAACGGCGAGAACAGCAAGGCAATTGGTACACCCTTCCGTATGAAACCCGGCGAGAGCTGATGTATGAACATGGGAAATCGGGAAGAAATTTTCGGGGCCGCATTGTGCAAGTTGTGACCGGATCGACAGGCGTCGACGACTTCGAATGGGGCGTTACGTTGTTCGGTACTCACCTAGATGACCTCAAAGAAGTCGTCTACACGATGCGATATGACCAAGCATCAGCAATCTACGGTGAATTTGGGACCTTCTACACGGGTCTGCTCGACGATGTCGAAGTGGTCACTCAGCAAGTGCTTAACGGTTAGGTGTTATAGGTGGTTGGATCCTCGATGGGTATATGCAACCAGCTAACGATCTGACGGAGTTCTTCGTATCAGCAGAGATGTTCGAAGAGCTCATCTTCGAACTCCTCCAAGAGCCCGGTAAAGGAACAAACAATGAACACCGACCTTCAACGACGATTCGCCTCGGCTTGCGAACACAACATCCGCAGTTTCGGAGAACGCCCCAAAGCCCTCACCGTCATATCCGACAACGACCTCACAACGATCTTCGAGATCACAGCCGATGAGGTCACCGGAATGACCTGGGACTACGAAGAAGCAGCGGAAGAGATCTTTGAAGCTGTTTGCAGAAGACTGACTAGCTAAATCTCGACCTAGAGGACCCTCATAATCACTCGCCCAACCGGGGAGGTGCCGTTCTTAGCCATGATCTGTTGCATCTGCGGATCAGCCATCATGGAAGCGCGCGAGGCATTCATTGCGTCAACCGAGTCCGTCCAAGCGAAAACGGCACCAGCCCAACCAGCCATACCTCCAGCAACGAGGCCACAGGTCATGAATCCGTTAGCACCAGACTGGGCATGCCTCCAGCCGACTTCTTGGGCTTCAGCGGAAATCCCACCTGCGACATAGGTACAAGAGAGATATTTGCCTTCGCGCACACCGTCTTCCGCGAGGATCTCCATAATGCTCCGCCGCACAACAGAAGTTCCAGTGCTTCCTAGTGCTTCTCGAACACCTGGGTCCGACATGATCCCTTCCGATCCTTCCATAGCCGCGTCGACGGACTCCCATTCCATAGAAACACCCATAAGGCCGGCCATCTCACCACCCATGACGAACTGAACTACAGAGGTGTCCATGCTCCCCATCTCGATTGCCTTTGGCTTAGTGACGTTGTTCCAAGATGCAAGGAAACCTTCCCTGTCCTGGGTAGCGCCAATAGTCGCTGTGATAAATGACATAACTTCTATCTCTTCCCATTTCTGCGAGCCCGAGTTGTAGACGTCGCGTTTGCGCCCTGTCTATCAGAGCCACTGCTGGCTGACCAAGCCGGTCTCTTTCCCAGAGATTGCATTAGGACGCACAAGCTTTGGTGTGGGTTTTGTCCCTTTTGGGTTCCAAGCCAGGAACTAGACATGAGGGAGTGGGGTTGCGGTTATTTGGGTCTCACGCTGCTCAGGAGCTGATTTGACAGTGTCCAACGGGTCCTGTCGCCCATAAGCAACTACTTTTTCTCTGGAATTCGCACCAGGGCCATTGGAGTTCCTCGGTCCCGACCGCTACGTCAAGATGACAATCGGAGCACTAGGGCTAGATTCGCTACTCGGACCTTCACCTATGTCGACCTCCGAAGAGTTCCGAGTTCTCGCGCCCCAGAAAACCGAGCGCGACGCCAGCCAGTGACGCTATGACTGGTAGCCCCGCAACAAAATCCCCCTCCGGTTTCGCCATTCTTGCCCCTACGCCAAAGAGCACATCGAAAATGTCCACGGTTATTCCTTGGCGCAGGATCTCTTCGAGCTCTTCAGGGTCGGCGTCCAGGCGTTCTGCCTGGTACAGCTGGTAAGCCAGAATTACGTTTCGAATGCCGAAAAGTCGAATCGCATATTTGATATCGCTTCGAAGAGGAGATTTAACACCCCATGCTTTAGCGAGCAGCTTCGGAGCCAGAATTGCCGACCAGCCCACCGCTGCTCTCCCGGACACCAACATTCTTCGACATTTTTTCGGTTGCATCTTTTCATCTTGTCATCAGTATTTTCCAATTCCTCATAGCGCTGGCCTAATAGCCTGTGGTTAGGAGGCAACGATGTCCGAATACAGAGCACCTACTGACGACATGCTGTTCGTTTTAGAGCACATTGCCGATTTATCAGACTTGGCCAGCCGCGAAGGTTACGAACACGCTGATCTCGAAACAGTTGAAGGCGTTCTAGATGAAGCTGCCCGCTTCATGGAAGAGCAGCTAGCGCCACTCAACCGGAAGGGAGACGAAGAGGGGCTCGTGGTCCAAAATGGTCAAATCTTTCATCCCGACGGTTTTGGAGATGCCTACAAAAGATTCGTAGAGGCCGGCTGGAACGGTATCGCCATGGACGAAGCCCACGGGGGTGGGGGAATGCCGTGGTGTGTCGGCCTAGCCGTGCAGGAAATGATGACCGCCTCGAATATGGCGTTCAGTTTGTGCCCACTTCTGACTCAAGGCGCGATCGACGCCATCAGCCACCACGCTAGTGAAACTCTTCAGGAGATTTATCTCCCCAACATGATTAGCGGGGAGTGGTCAGGGACCATGAATCTCACAGAACCTCACGCGGGATCCGACGTCGGGGCACTAACTACGAAAGCGACCCCGGGCGAAGATGGCACGTGGCTGATCTCAGGTACCAAAATCTTCATCACGTACGGCGAGCACGAATTATCAGAAAATATTATTCATCTGGTACTAGCCCGAACGCCTGACGCTCCGCCGGGAACCAAAGGCATCAGTCTCTTCATTGTTCCCAAGTTCCTGGTGAACGACGACGGCACTCTGGGAGCCCGAAACGACCTAAGGGTAGTTTCAAGCGAACACAAGATAGGAATACACGCAAGTCCAACATGCGTCATGTCCTACGGTGACGAAGGAGGAGCCGTGGGTTGGATGGTCGGCGAAGAAAACACCGGTATGCGGGCTATGTTCACCATGATGAACAATGCTCGGTTGTCAGTAGGACTTCAGGGGCTCTCACTCACCGACAGGTCCTATCAGCAGGCTCGCCAGTATTCGATCGACCGCAAACAAGGAAAAGCAATCGGTTCTGAATTAGAACCAGGTGACTCGTCGCCCATCGCAGATCACGCAGATGTCCGTCGAATGCTCATGACCATGCGCGCAAATGCCGAGGCAATGCGGTGCGTCATGTATGCCAACGCTGCTTCTATCGACTTCGCAGATAGCAGTTCCGACGACTCTGAACGCGAACATTGGGACGCCTTAACCGCTTTACTGACCCCCATTTCCAAGGGCTGGGGTACCGATCTTGGCGTCGAAATGACGTCGTTGGGTGTGCAAACCCATGGCGGCATGGGGTATGTGGAAGAGACAGGTGCGGCTCAACATTGGAGAGATGTTCGTATCGCACCAATATATGAAGGCACTAACGGGATACAGGCAGCCGACTTGGTATTTCGCAAACTTCCGCTGGGCGGAGGCCAAGTTGTAGAGAAGCTCATCCTAGAAATGGTCAAACTCGCAGAAGAACTCAGTAAAGATGATCAGCTTGGCCCGATAGGACGTGCTCTAGACGAAGGAAGCCAGCAACTGCACGAAGCGGCGCTTTGGCTGGGAGGGCGATTGGCTACGGAGCCCAATGACGCTGCAGCAGGTTCTTCGCCATTCATGCGATTAGCGGGTGTGGTTGTCGGCGGCTACTACCTCGCGCGGTCAGCTCAAGTAGCTCAAGAACTGCTCGATACTGGAGATGGTGACACCGATTTTCTCAATGACAAAATCGCCACTGCTCTGTTTTACGCTGAGCAGGTAATGCCTACGGTCTCAGGGCTTGTGCCTGCTATCACCCAAGGGGCAGAGCGTCTCTTCGCCATCCCCAATGATCGATTGTGATGACGGCTGACCTTGCATCCCTTCGAAAGAATCTTGAAGGATTAGAGCGCGTTCTGGTGGCGTTTAGTGGCGGAGTCGATTCGGCGTTTCTAGCGTGGGTAGCCAACGACACTCTCGGTTATGAATTAGCGCGATGCTTCACGGCAGTTTCACCAAGCCTTGGGGCAAGTGAGCTTGAGGACTGCGCCACGTTGGCAGAAGAATGGGGACTCAACTGGGCGCCGATCGAGACGTCCGAGATGGAGAACGCGGCGTACCGACAAAACGATAGCGATCGTTGCTACCACTGTAAGTCCGCCTTGATGGATGTAGCGGGGCCTGTGGCGCAACTGCATGACTGTGTAGTGATTCTCGGCGTAAATACTGACGACCTAGGAGACCATCGTCCGGGTCAATTCGCGGCTGAAGAACGAGGCGCTAGATTTCCGCTCGTTGAGACGGAATTTTCGAAAGCGGACATCAGAACACATAGTCGACAATTAGGCCTTCGTACCTGGGACAAGCCCGCTGCAGCATGTCTTGCTTCACGTATCCCATACGGCACTGAGGTCACTGTCCCCCTATTGCGCAGATTGGATCGCGCTGAATCGGCGCTCAGAGCTCTGGGCTTTGGGCAGCTCCGGGTTCGCGATTATGGCGAAGTAGCACGACTTGAATTCGACATTGATCAGATGCCTGCCGCACTTGATCGGCGAACTGAAATTGTGGAGGCTGTTCAAGCTGTCGGCTACCGATACGTGACTCTTGACCTAGAAGGTTTCCGGTCGGGAAATTTGAACCACTCGGTCTAATGGATCCGCTGCAGGAAATAGGTGTACAGCTTGCTCAAGAATTAGAGGAAGCTATACCTCGATGGGTAGAAAGTTCCGTCCGGGACATCTACCAGGCATGGGGTGGCGCGTGGGATGAACAAATAGCGGAGAACGCGCGGCTTGCGGGTGCGCAGTGCGTCAACGATTTGATACCAGCGATTACTGAGTTACTTCAGGCTGACGTCGACAAGCAAAATACAAACCCGATGTCAATTCTGCGAATGGCAGCGCGATATCCCACTGAAGTGCTGAGTCGCATCGGAATACCCCCGGTGCAAAGAGACGAGTATGCAGAGGAGGCCTTTCCGCAGGACGTTTATGATTTAACCCCGACCGCATTTCTGGATTTCGGGCAGCGTTGCCACGAATTAGGAATAACTTGGGGCGCAACGAAAGCTCACGCTCACTTCGCTCGACGCCGAGAAGGCCAATCCCGATGACACGAATCGCTGCATACGTTCCCAACTTGATGGATCGAAGCCGCTTTGTTGGGAGCGTCGAAATCTTGCAGACACTAGATGAATTGAAATCTGCGGACGCTGATTTGGTTTTAGTCGACGTATCGAAACCACAAGTCCTCGATCATCTTCCCGCGGAAGCGAGAGTGATCGGCTTTGCCCCACACGTAGATACTGAGATCCTCGAGTTGGCCAAAGCAGCGGGATGTATGGAGGCCCTGCCGCGATCAATCTTTTTCCAACGTTTACCAGGCTTGCTCGGAGACTCAGATGGCTAGTCGCGGACTCGTCGAACGACGCAAAGAAGTTGTCAACGATCAATCCCTGTCCGCATGGCAGGTTCCAAAGGCGCTGTCTCGGGTTACGGATGAGTTCTTGGTGGAGCTTTACCAGAGAGAAATTCGACTGGACACAGATGTGGCATTGGTAGCCCTAGGTGGTTATGGCCGTTCCGAGCTATGCCCATCAAGTGATCTCGATCTGATGCTCATTCATAACGACAAGGAAGATATTGATTCCCTGGCTGACCGGATTTGGTACCCGCTATGGGACGAGGGCTTCAAGCTTGGCCATTCAGTGCGGTCGCTTGAACAAACGTTGCGTTTGGCCGCTAGTGATCTGGAAACTGCGACAAGTTTGTTGAACGCTCGGCTAGTGGCCGGGGACCCATCTCTCGTGGACGACTTGCTGACGCGCACTGAGAAACAGTGGGCCGATCACGGCCTCGATCGTTTGGACGAATTGGCCCGAAACGTCACTCGCCGCCATCTTCTTGCCGGTGAAGTTGCCTTCTTGCTCGAACCTGATCTCAAAGAGGGCCGCGGTGGTCTCCGAGACGTGCATGCCATTGATTGGGCTGCGCGCGCAGGAGTTGAAGTGCCCACTCATGACCATGAAGGTTTAGCGGCGGCTTACCGGGTTCTGCTTGAAGCCCGGGTTGAGCTCCACCGAATAAGCGCAAAACGAGGAGATGTTTTGCTCCTAGAGGAACAGGATTCTGTGGCGGAGTCGCTCGGTGACCATGACGCGGACGCGTTGATGGGAAGAGTTGCAGCGGCCTCTAGGACAATCGCCTACCTGAGCGACGAGACATGGCGTCATATCGATCGTGAAACGACTGAAGAAGCCGCGGCCGAAATTGAAGTGGCGGGTTTAAAGCTTGTCGATAACGAGATCGTGATCACGGGAGACCCGTCAGCAGATCCTTTGTTGGTGCTGCACGCGGCGGTTGAATCTATGTGGTCGGGTTTGCCACTAGCGCGAGAATCCTTGAGGCTCTTGGCAGAACGCCAGAGTGATCTTCCTGACCCATGGCCGCAAGGCGCTCGCGATCTATTCGTTCAACTTCTCGGCGGAGGTCACAGGGCCATTCCAGTAATTGAATCTCTTGATTACTTCGAAGTTTGGGCCCACCTGTTGCCGGAATGGGCCCCGAACCGGTCGCGACCGCAGCGAAACGTGTATCACCGGTTCACTGTTGACCGTCACTTGCTAGAGACGGTTGCAGAAGCGGCTCGGCTGACCCAGCGAGTCAGGCGTCCCGACCTGCTCCTTATGGCGGGACTATTGCACGATATAGGCAAGGGTTATCCCGGGGATCACACTGAAGTAGGAATGAGTTTGGTTGGCCCTATTGCTACGAGATGCGGATTTTCTGAAGCGGACGCTGAAATACTTATTCGGCTAGTTGAACATCACCTTTTGTTGCCTGATGTCGCGACTCGGAGAGATCTCGAAGATGTTCAAACCATTCGCGTCGTCGCTGAAAAGGTTCAGACCGTTGAATTTTTAGAACTTCTGGCCGCCTTGACCGAAGCCGACTCCATAGCGACCGGTCCTACCGCGTGGGGTGAATGGAAAGCATATTTAGTTGAAACGCTCGCTGAGGCCACAGCTGACTACATATCTAGCGATGGTGTTACCCGACTGAAGAGACGTTCTTTCGTCACTGAAGAACTCGAGTCGCTGATGGCGGAAGGTGAAACGGTTGTTCAAGGATCGGGAGACACTGTAACGATCGTCGCTCCCGACCGAGCAGGTACTTTCAGCAGAGCGGCTGGAGCTCTCGCTCTGCGTGGTCTTGACGTTCTTCAAGCCGACGCGTACTCAAGTGATGCTGGGATGGCAGTTTCACGATTCCGAGTCGCCGAACCTGACACTCCGGTGGACTGGACTCGAGTAACCGAAGATGTCCACCGGTGTTTGCATGGGCGCCTAGCAATAGATGCCCGCATCGCAGAACGAGCAAGGGTTTACCGGCGTCGAGCGGCATTATCGGCAAAATCAGTAACGACCCGAGTGACATTTGACATTGAGTCCGCCACCGACGCCACGATCGTTGAAGTGCGAACCGAAGATCACATTGGTGTCCTCTACCATCTCACCCGAGCCCTAGCTGAAATGGGACTTGATATACGGTCCGCCAAGATACAAACAATTTCTAACGAAGTTGTAGATACGTTTTATGTGACAAGCTCGAACGGTCCGACCCTAGAGGAACAACACTGTCGGGAGATTGAAGCGGCGCTGCGGCACTCGTTAACGAGAGTTGATTGACCCCGACTAGCCTCTGTCTGATGTCGGAGTCAGTAACCGGACAAGACCTACTCCACTGGGCGGAAACCCTTGCAGGAATTGCTCGCACCGGTTTGGGGTTTACCGAGAGTCTGTATGAGAAGGAACGGTACGAAGAGATCCTCAAAGTGGCAGCGGAGATTCGTGGGGTCGTGGATGCGGAGATAGTCCCTGAAGCTGTTGTTGATGAATGGATGCGAGCGGTTGGCCAAGGAGTCGCTGGTTATGTCACTCCGAAGGCGGCGGTCGGGGCAATAGTCGGCAACGACGAAAATGAGATTCTCCTTGTGCAGCGAGCGGATAGTGGTGTCTGGTTATATCCGACTGGATGGGCTGATATCGGATACTCACCAGTCGAGATCGCGATCAAGGAGGTGTATGAGGAAACTGGCATTCACTGCGAGCCAGTGACTCTTGTATCCATCGTCGACGGAATGCGCCAAGGATTCACACGGATCCCACTTTATTCAATGGTTTTCCACTGCAAAGCAGTTGGCGGCCAACTTCGATCGCATCCGTTAGAAACAACTGGTTGCGGATGGTTCGCTCGTGATTCGCTTCCGGAACCGCTGGCCGGATTAGAAACTTGGGTTGAAGACGCATTCGCGGCCATTGAAGGAAGACTGGCTAGCGTTCGTTTCGACTCCCCACGTTCAATGCCCTGGCAAGAGGAACCCCAGTAGCTAGGAAAGCGAAATGCTATTCGTCTTGCTGACGTAGGTATTGTTCCAACTCGTCGATCATCGCCTGAGGGTTGTCCGCCATGTCACTGATCTCGTCGGTCGCATCATTTAGTAACTGCTGGGCGTACTCGGCGAGGTTCGGATCGCTTTCAACTAACTCGTTTATTTGACGGTCGTAACTTGCCGCAGCGATTTGCAGATCGGTCGCCCCCAGCGGAATGTCGAGAAACTCCACCACTCGCTGCACTAAAGCTAGAGCGGCTTTAGGCGATGGATTGTGGCCGATGTAGGAGGGCACCGCAGCCCAAAATGAAAGGCTGTCAAATCCGTCCCGATGGAATGCGTCATTGAGCACACCGATTATTCCGGTTGGTCCCTCATATTCGGAAGGGGTCAACCCGAGCTCAATATTGATGACCTCATTGTTGGAGGCTCCGATTACATCTACAGGCGCCTGATGATGCGTATCGGTGAGTAGAGCGCCCAAAGTGATCACCGTTTTGGCAGAAAGTTGATTGGCGACCGATAGGAGAGCTTCGGAGAAGGTGCGCCACCGAAGCCTCGGCTCGATACCCAGCACCGTTACCAGTGGCCGGCCGTCATCCAATTCTCCGAGGCGAACCTCGTTCACGGGCCAATCGATACGACGTTCGTCCCCTTCCAATCGGACACTTGGACGGACTGACGCGAAGTCATAGAAATACTCAGGGTCTATTGTTGCTATTCGCTGGCAGTCGTAACGACGTGTCAGATAACCCACAGCCTCGGTCGCTGCATCCCCAGCGTCGTTCCAACCAGTGAAAGCTGCGAGGAGCACCGCATCTTGCAAGACGGGATGTTCGCTCCACTCGACGTGTTCCACGACGAAAAGGCTATCTGCGGATCTCGCGATCCGTACCATGAAGGCGTTGATGGAAAATGAACCAATGACTATTGAGATCACCATATGTGACAAAGCTGACGCGGCGGTTGTTCAAGCGCTCGGAGAATTGATGCCTCAGCTCTCTCAATCCTCCTCTCCGCCAACCGCTGAAGAAGTAAGTCGAATCATCGATCACGATGCGGCGACTTTGTTGCTGGCCAGGGAAGGGGAAAAGATCTTGGGTTCGATGACACTGATCCTCTTCCCCATTCCCACCGGGCTCAGGGCTTGGATTGAAGATGTCGTTGTCGACGAAAACGCTCGAGGTCGTGGCATAGGCGAATTACTCAATCGACGTGCCATAGAAATAGCCGTATCGGAGGGGGCCAAGACGATAGATCTAACCTCCCGATCCTCCCGTTCAGCTTCAAATAGGTTGTACCAACGGTTAGGTTTCGTTGCCCGAGACACAAACATCTACCGCTACGAGGCCGAAGCCGTTGACTGACGCGGAAGAAGAGAACGTTTATGAGCTTGTCGGTGGCATGCAGTGGTTTCAGGATTTGTGTGATCGCTTTTATCAGCGTGTCGCGAATGACCCCTTGCTGCGTCCCCTATATCCGGAAGACCTAGAACCGTCTAGATACTGGCTGGCGTTTTTTCTTGCCCAGTATTGGGGTGGACCGTCTGACTATTCCACCCAGAGGGGTCACCCGAGACTCCGAATGAGACATATGCACTTTCCGATAGGGACCCGAGAGCGAGACAGGTGGTACGAGCACATGGCGTCAGCCTTGTCGGAAGCCCAGATTGACAGCGAGATCGAGCAACGGATGCTTGACTACTTCGCGATGGCAGCGGACCACTTGATCAACACGGCCGATTAAATCGAACCAGATACCTAGCTCAGAGTACGGTTATTGAAAGGGGACAATCATGGATCAGAATGCGTTGGACTTGGGCCTGCTGCTGTTGCGTCTCACCCTAGGAGTAACACTTGCACTCCATGGGGTTGCCAAGTACAGGGGAGGAATCGACGGGGTTGGTCGCTGGTTTCAAAGTGAGGGTCTCAAACCAGGAATAGTCCATGCACACTTAGCTGCATCAGGTGAAATTGGTTTTGGTTGCGCGATCGCCGTCGGCTTCTTGACCCCCTTAAGCGCAATGGGCTTTGTAGGCGTGATGTGCGTTGCGGGGTGGGTCGGTCATCGCCAGAACGGCTTCTTCATCATCAAAGATGGATGGGAGTATGTGTTCGTGCTTGCGGTGACAGCGTCCTCATTGGCGCTGTTTGGTCCTGGAGCGTGGTCTTTGGATAACGCCATAGGAATCAAGTGGGCGGGTATCGGATGGTTCGCCGCCGCAGTCATTGGAGGAGTGGGTGCAGCACTGACGCTGTTGTTGGCCCTCTATCGGCCGGATGGAGAGGGATAGTTAGGGTCATACCCCTGTTCTGCACGTTATGTCCAACACATTCTCGGATCTGCGAGTCAAGCTTCTTCGCTACTCAGGCGTGTCAGTCATTGCCGTACTTGTCACGCAAAGCTGTCTTTGGTTGGGACTGGCGGTCATCAAATGGCCTGCCTTAGCAGCCAATATTTTTGCAGTAACCATCGGGGCTGTTCCTGCTTACCTCATGAACAGATCGTGGGTTTGGGGGCGCAGAGACTCCCATTCAGTTCGAGAGGAAATATTGCCGTTTTGGCTGTACAGCCTTCTGGGCCTCGTGATGTCGACAACGCTGGTCGCTTTGGCGGACATTTGGTTCACCTCGACAGCGGTTTTGATGCTGGCGAATCTTTTGGCTTTCGGAGGGCTCTGGGTAGGCAAATTTTTTGTACTTGAAAAGGTTTTATTCAAATGAGCGTGACTGAATGATGAGAAATGACTTAGAAATCGCCGCGCGCTCGGCCCGTGGCTTCATGCCCCACGATGAGGGCCTTGGTCTATACCAGGCAGCGCTTCAAGTAAATGCGGCGGGACCGATTGTTGAGGTGGGGTCCTACTGTGGCAAATCGACCATTTACTTGGGAGCGGCAGCGATCGAAAGCGGTTCCATAGTGTTTACGATCGATCACCATCGAGGTTCCGAAGAAATGCAACAGGGTTGGGAACATCACGACGCAGAAGTAGTAGATCCGATAACCGGCAGAATCGACTCCTTACCCGAGTTGCGTCGCAACCTTGAAGGGGCGGGGCTTGAGAACGTCGTTGTACCGATCGTAGGAGACTCGGCAGTGGTTGCCCAACACTGGGCCACGGCGATTTCGATGCTCTTCATCGATGGTGGACATGGATCCGAGCCGGCTCACGCAGACTACGAAAGCTGGGCTCCAAAAGTAGCGACAGGTGGATTTCTGGCGATCCATGACGTTTTCGCAGATCCAGCTGACGGCGGACGACCACCGTATGAAATTTATTCTCGAGCCCTTGAAGAAGGAGAATTTGAACAACACTCAAATGTGGGCAGTCTTCAAGTATTACGACGAAATTGATGCCTGACGATTTCTAGAAATCGAGGGATGGTAAACCGTTCCCGAGCAGCAAGCGCGATGCGGGGGACTTGTTGCCCAGTGCGCCAGCCGCCAGTACCACCGCAGCGCTTGAATAGGTCGAGCGCTCGTTGTCAGGAAAAGTAATTTCATCTGGAAACACCATCCCCGTGAAATAAGCGCCGTCGTCATCACGCAAGAGTTGGATGCTCTCAAAAAGTTTGTGCGCTGTAGCTTCGTCGCCTGTTGCCAAGAATGCCATGGCACATTCACACGTTTCTGCCGTCGTGATCCACGGTTGGTCGGAAACACAGCGCACGCCCCGGTCGCCCAATGCAAATTCTTCAAATCGTGCCGAGAGACGGCGAGATGCCTCTCTTCCCGTCAAAACTCCAGTCAGAACGGGGTAGTACCAATCCATTGCCCATCTTCTCTTCGGCTCAAACTGACTTTCATGGCTTTGTAAGAGGCTGGCAAGTCGAACCGCAGCAAACTCCCATTCAGGTTGCTCTTGATTCAAATGAGATGCGAGCACGACACCGCAACGCAGGGAATGCAGTATCGAAGAACTCCCGGTTACGAGCGAGTAAGACCAAGGCGTACCGCTTGTGTGGATAGCCCAGGGGATGTGTCCGGACGCGGCTTGATGCCCCACAACGAAATCCAGCGCCTTCTTTACCGTCGGCCACATCTCTTCAAGAAAGTTCGAGTCGTTAGTGGTCAGAAAGTGATGTAAGACTCCCGTAGCGACGTAGGCACAGCAGTTGGTGTCAACCTTCGCATCTTCGACTCCGTTGGTCAGGTAGTAATGATGCCAGCTGCCGTCTGGTCGCTGACTTCGAGCTAACCACTCGTAAGCTCGTCCGGCGGCCGATACAAGTCCGGCTGTCGACAGTGCCATAGCGGCTTCCGTGTGATTCCAAGTGTCAGCGTGACCATCGGAAAACCAAAGGATCAAGCCGCTGGCAGTTTGTTGTTCGCTAATTGCTGAGGCAGTCGCGCGGATTTGCGTCTCGGTAAGTGCACCAACTGATTCAGGTTGCATTTGTAGTCTCCACGGGAGGTTTGGTCGCGTAAAGCACCACTGATTTTCCGATCAACGGATTGAGTAACCAGTCAAGCAACTGTGTGATCCAAGGTCTCTTTACGATGTCCCAGACAAGAAAGCGGTGGTACGCCTTGACAAGTCGGTGGTCGTCATTGTTTGGACCGACTGCACATTTCAGCCACCAGTACGGGGAGTGCAACGAATGAGCTTTGTCCCAGCCGTGGGGTTCTAAGCCAGCGAGCCTAATTTTTGACATAAGTTCGGATTTTCGATAAATGCGAACGTGTCCACCCACGGCCTTGGGAGCATGGTATTCGTCACTCAGCCGCCAACAAATCTTTTCAGCCGCCCATGCCGGGACCGTGACTGCGATGCTGCCACCCGGTCGCAGGACGCGTGCCAACTCCTTAATAGCGATCTCATCATCTGGTATGTGCTCGAGCACTTCTGAACAAATGATCCGATCGAAAGTTTCGTTCGAAAAGGGAAGCTTCAAGGCGTCGCCGGAAACCGGTTGACCTTGCACGCGGGCATTCAACTCCCCAGCCTCGATCATTGCTGCAAAAGTGTTTCTTACATCGACCAGTTCGTGGAGATTCTGATCTAGCGCGACGATGCGACAACCGCGTCGAACAGTCTCGAACGCGTGTCGCCCCGCCCCGCATCCCATGTCGAGAACAAGATCACCCGGGTTGGCCCCCAACTGGTCGTAGTCAACCGTGAGCATCAGTGCCCATCTCGCGAAGCAAAGCTCGATAGTGTTCAACGGTTCTTTCAGCTGTGATCTTCCACGAAAAATTCTGGATCACTCGTTCGCGTCCCGCTGCTCCTATCGTCGAGCGCAGGTTCAATTCTTTTAACGCCCACTTGATCTTTTCTGTTAACGCCTCACTATCACCGGGCGGTACTTGTAGAGCCGTGACGCCATCGCTTCCAACGACTTCAGGTAAAGCTCCACCAGTGGTTGCCACGAGCGGTACCCCGCACGACATCGCTTCGATCGCGGGAAGGGAAAATCCCTCGTACAGCGAGGGGACGATCGCAATTTCTGCTTGGTTATACAGCTCTACTATCCGCTCGTCTGAGACTCCACTCACGAATTCGACGCTGCCTGACAATTGAAGTTCGGCAATGAGTCGAGTTGCCCTGGAGTCATATTTTGGCTTACCGATAACCACCAAATGAATTGAGTTGTCCTCCGCTCTGAGTTTCGCCAACGCCTCCAGTAGGAAAGCGAGGCCCTTCATTGCGACGTCAGCGCTTGCTGTTGTCATCAATCTTCCTGGAACGACATCTATATGTTTGAGTGGACGGAATTGTTTTGGATCTACACCCACGTGGACTATGTGCAGCTTGTCCGGATCGACACCGTAATCCTCAACGATGTCGTCATAACTATTTGATGAAACCGTGAGGATTCGTGGAAGCTTGCGGGCAACTTTGGTTTGCATGCCGGTAAATGCATAAAAACGGTTCTTCGTGAAACGTTTCCATGGTGTGGGTGCATGTTTTGTTTCCAGCCTCCGGTCCACCGTGATCGGATGATGAATTGTCTCCAACACCGGCAACCCTGCTTTGTGTATCTTCCAAATCCCTGTGCCCAAACATTGGTTGTCATGAACAAGATCAAATTCGGTTAATCTTCCGGCCAGTTCCCTATGGGCCCGTAGGCTGAAGGTGAGCGGCTCCGCGAAAGTTGCCCCCGCGGTCACCAAGTATTCCAATACATCGAAACGATCCTTGAACTCACTGAGGCGCGGAATGCGGAAAGGATCGGGCATTCGGTAGAGATCCAGGCTCGGCAACTCAGTCAAGCGAACTCCATCATCCAAATGTGGATAAGGGGGTCCTGAAATGACTTCAACGTGGTGCCCCATCGCTGCAAGCTCGCGCGCCATGTGACGGGTGTAGACGCCTTGGCCGCCGGTGTAGGGGTGACCGCGGTAGGTCAAGAACGCGATGCGTAACGGATCGTCCTTGGACATTAGATCCTTTCGCAACTCGCGGGGCCAGGGAGGGGATATCAATGCTACCGGCCGGTAACTCCATGAGTCACTGGTGGCCGGTTCAGAGTTACGTTGGAGGACTAGAGCATCGAAAGTGGGCACATGTGCGGGCGTTGATCCAAAGAGTGAACAGAGCTTCGGTCTCAGTCGACCGAGAGATTGTTGGAGCCATTGGGACTGGTCTTTGTGTCTTTGTTGGTGTTACCCACGACGACGACGATGACAAAGCAACAAAGATGGCGACCAAAATATGGAATCTCAGAATTTTCGAAGACGAAGAAAAAAGAATGAACAAGTCTCTCGGTGATGTCGACGGTGAAGTGTTGGTCGTCAGTCAATTCACTCTTTACGGGGATACAAACAAAGGGCGACGACCGTCGTTCGTGGAAGCTGCCTCACCGGAGATAGCCGAACCCCTCATCGCCTACCTCTGCGAGTTGCTCGAGGATATGGGAGCGAATGTGGCGACTGGTCGTTTCCGATGTCACATGGAGGTGGAAATCTACAATGACGGGCCAGTCACTCTGACTATCGACGTTTAGAGCTGTGCAATGCGCTCACCGCCAACAAAAGTAGGGCGATTACAGAAACTGGCAGTTTGCCTAATTGTGTGGCCCAAGTTTGGCCGGTTCGAAGTTCAACCGTGGATGTAAGCACTGCTTGTTCTCGTAGATTGCTCTGCTCTACAACCCGACCGTCGGGCGCCACTATCGCTGAATAACCAGTCGTGGATGCCTGTAAGACCCATCGATCGGATTCGATAGCTCTGAGACGAGCGCTGGCCAAAGATTGTTCCGGAACCAGTGAATTCTCATATGAAGACGCAAGTGTTGGGTTGGTGATAATTCGTGCCCCTGACCGATTTCCACTCCGCACTCGTTCAGGAAAATAGACCTCAAAGGAAATCACGTTCCCAATGGGACCCAGACTTGAATGGAGCACTCCCGGTCCGCTGCCAGGTAACGCTTCCCTTGAGATAAGCGATAAGTCGGCAAACCGCTCCACAAAACTGCGCAGAGGGATGTACTCGCCGAACGGAACTAAATGAACTTTGTCGTAGCGATCGGCGATACCAGTATCGGGGTTGACCGATACCGACGCATTTCGGAAGTACTCTCCGTCGACTTCTGAGAAGTTAGCAACTATCACTGCGTCGAGACTTTGTGCCAACTGAACAATCGTCGAAAGTTCTGCGCTGCGTTCCAGAGGAGCGGTTGCGGTCACACTGCTCTCGGACCAAACCATCAAGTCGGTTTCCACTTCTCGGCTAGCAACTGCTTCCAAATGTCGATTGAAAACTGCTGTTTGGCTGCTCGTCGCCGCCCTTGTTCCCAACTCTCCACCAGCTTGAACGACACTTCCCTGAATCACGGCTTCGGTCTGTCCGACAGGCGCGACCTGAGCGACGGCGATCAAACCTATGACCGTGATCAGTGCACCCAACACTGTCCGAAGTTGGGTCGATAAGACTCCCTCCACGGCGAGAGCCAAAATGCCGATCGAGCCGATAAGGAGCAAGGGCCCTCCAACCCGAACGACGTCGACAAGGTAACTGTCGATTGGTCCCATCGCCAAACTCGACATGGGAACTCCTCCGAAAGGAACTACCCATCGGATGGCCTCTCCGACAAGCAAGGCTGAAGGAAACGCGATGCAGCGTCCGGGGCCGGAACTGGGGACAAACGCCATCGGTGTCGCCATGATGAGGGCTTGAACCGGTGTCGCCACTACCCACCCGGCAAAAGTAAGATCGGTCATCCAAAATAAGGCCACGGTGTAGTAGCCCATCCAAAGACAGAAGCTGTTTAGTAGCTGTCGGCGACGGCTCGTGTCTCTCGAGAACTTCAAATGGAGACCCAAACATATAGGAGTCAATGCCCAGAGCCCATATGGCGGTAGTGATAGGGAGATCGCAGCTCCCAAGACGAATCGCCCGATTGGCGCTAATCGACTCATGAAGTCCTGAGATAATCGAGAGCTGCTCTAGCCGCCTGCCCACCCTGATGAATGCATGCCGGTATTCCGAGACCCTTATAGCCAGCGCCGGTTAAGAAAACTCCGGGCATGTGCGAGCGAAGGTCACGTTCGATTGCTGCCACTAAACGGTCATGACCCGGTGCGTATTGAGGAAATGCGTCGATCCACCGTGACACGCGCCACTCGATCAGGTTTCCTTCAATGTCCAATATGTGAGCAATTTCTGTGAGTAGTGCTTCGACTAGGTCGGTGTCATCGAGAGCCAAGGCCCTTGTATCGCCGGCTCTCCCAGCTGAAACTCGAAAGATGGCGTGTCCGTCGTCCGCCCAATGCGGCCACTTCGAACTACCCCAACTCACCGCTGTAGTTAGTAACCCCTCGCTTCGGGGCACGAGCACACCGGACCCATCGAGAGAATTCCCTACATCTTCACGCTTGAAGCCCATTGTGACGAGCGCAACCGATGCATGTTCTATTGAAGACAAACGGTTCGCTGCGGTTTGGCAGCTAGCTACCAAGTGAGCTGCTTGGTGAGCGGGGGCAGCGATTATGACAACATCACTTTCGAATGATTGCGCATCGGTGATGACACGCAAGTTGTTCCCACTTACCTCAACAGCGGTTACCGGGACACCTGTGCGAATATCTGAACCTGAAACGCTGCTTGCGAGAGTTTCCGTTAACTGGGTCATGCCGTTTTCAAATCCTAAGAACACGGGGCCGGATGATTGAGAAGAATTCTTCGCCTGTTCTCGGAGACCCATAATCAAGCTACGGTTGCGACGAGCAGCTGTTTCCAATTGCGGTGCTGCCAAAGCAGCATCAAGGTGGTCTGTGTCGCCAGCGTTAATACTCCCGATAAGAGGATCAACTAACCGATCCGCTATCTGATCTCCCATCCGCCGCCGAATGAGTCCACCAACCGATTCGTCGTCACCCGGCCAGTCGTCCGGTAAGAAACGATCAAATCCGGCTCTTAATGCCGCAAGTGGACTCACTATCCGACTTTTCAGAAGGGGCACAAGTTTTGTTGGGACTCCCAAGACCAGCCCCTCAGGAAGTTTCCTCAACTCACCGTCAACCAAGACGTACGCGTTTGAGGTAGCCGGTCTAGTAAGGATCGCCTCCAAGCCGAGTTCCTTGCTTAACTCCACAGCCCAAGGAACTCGAGTGATGAAAGCATCGGCCCCTTCATCGACTGGTCGGCCCAAGAAGTCGGATGTCAGGATCTTGCCCCCCAAACGTGGCGATCCCTCCAAAAGGATTGCCTCGCTATCTGGTGACTGTCGCCGGATCTCGCGGAAAGCTGTCAGTCCTGCAATCCCGCCTCCGACTACGACTACTCGTTTGCTCATGATGCCGGCAAATCCGCTTGCAGGCCTTCATTGTGAATTAGTTCGACCAACTGCTCCAAGATTGCTGGGTCAGTCCCTGGCAACACCCCGTGACCCAGATTGAAGATATGACCTGGGTTGCCACCCGCTGCCTTGAGTACCTCGCGAGCCTCTTTCTCTACAACAGACCATTCAGCTAAGCACAGAGCGGGGTCGAGGTTTCCCTGAATAGCGGTGTCGGGCCCCACTCTCCGACGGACCTCATCGAGAGGCACCCTCCAGTCAGCGCCCACCACGTCCGCACCCGCTTCGCTCATCAACGACAAAATTTCGGCCGTGCCCACCCCGAAATGCGCACGCGGAACTCCAAGGTCGGCGAGTTCATCAAAGACCCTTTGACTATGAGGAAAAACAAAATTCTTGTAGTCCTTTGCGGACAACGCACCAGCCCATGAATCGAACAACTGAACAGCGCTTGCCCCTGCCAAGACTTGAGAACGCATACTCGCGATAGCTATGTCCGACAGCCGTGACATGAGCTCATGCCAAATACTTGGATCTGAGTGCATGAGCGACTTAGTTCTTTGGTGGGTGCGAGATGGCTGGCCTTCAATGAGGTAACTCGCAACCGTAAAAGGCGCGCCAGCGAAACCTATGAGTGGCACCTCAAGATGTTGGGTCAATATTTTGATTGTCTCCAAAACGTAGGGGGTATCGACTGGTGGTTCGAGACCCCGCAAACGTTGAAGGTCGGCTTTCTTTCTGAAGGGCTCATCGACGGTTGGTCCTACGCCCGGAACAACGTCAACGTCAAATCCCACAGCGCGGACGGGAACAACTATGTCAGAAAACAATATGGCCGCGTCAACGCCGTATCTGCGCACTGGTTGCAATGTGATCTCAGCAGCTAACGACGAGTCTTCGATTGCGTCAAGAATGCTGCCCTCACCCCGAATTGCCCGGTACTCCGGTAGTGAACGTCCCGCTTGGCGTTGAAAC
>PBKA01000031.1 GCA_002721305.1 Acidimicrobiaceae bacterium
GGTGAAATCCCGGAGTCTCGCCGTGTTCGAAACACTTGCGGTCGCGGAAGGCAAAGTCCACGGGGTCCCTCCCGAAGAGGTCCACTTTCATGAAGTTGGGGCTCTCGACGCGATTGTTGACATCGTTGGATCGTGCGCGGCGTTGGAGTCGCTCAACATTGATGAGATCGCGAGCGGGCCGGTGGCGGTTGGGGTTGGCACTATCTCCGCGGCGCACGGCGTGCTACCCAATCCCCCACCCGCAGTGGTGAACCTCCTGGCAGGCGTTCCCACTGTTGGTGTTGATGTTGATTTGGAGCTCACAACCCCCACCGGGGCGGCGATCATCAAAGCCCTCGCCACCACAGTTGGTCCGATGCCGGACATGACCATTCATTCATCGGGGTACGGAGCCGGAACCAAGGATCTGTCTGATCGAGCGAACGTGACCCAGGTCATCGTCGGAACCACCACCCCCGCCACGACGAGTGACTCTGATTCGACTGAGACCGTGGTCGAACTAGCGACCAATGTTGATGACGTGACCGGAGAGCAGTTGGGTCACGCGATCACCCAACTAATGGACGCCGGCGCGCTTGACGCGTGGGTCACACCGATCGTGATGAAGAAGGGCCGTCCGGCTCACACCCTGTCCGCCCTCGCTCACCCCGCCGACGCGGGCCGGTTAGCGGCAGTGGTGATGTCTTCGACTGGGAGTTTGGGGGTGCGCACCCGCCAACTCGACCGTGTCGTGGCGGATCGCATCACCGTCACAGTGTCCGTCGACGGGCACGATATTGACGTGAAAGTCAGTGATGTTCGAGTCAAAGCGGAGTTCGATCATGTCGCGGCCGCTGCTGAAGCGCTGGGGTTACCGATCCGCGAAGTTGCCGCTCGCGCCGAGGCGCTGGCCCAAGACCGCTAGCCGAACTCATTTTCTGATGCTGGGCTCCACTGGTGTGCCCTTGGGGGGTCCCGCTGAAGCGAACTCGGTTCCGTCCGGATCCGTCGCCCAGGGTGCTTCTTGCTCCCACTGGTCCTCGTACACGATTTCTCCCAACGGTCGACGACGAACCGGTCCGTGTCGACCGGCTGGTTTACCCAACGGGATAGTTGCGTGAATGGCGACTTCATCGGGGATAGCAAGCAGTTCGCGTAATTCTTGTTCCACATACACGTGCCATCCGGTGATGACACCGCCGTATCCGAGTGCTCGGGCTGCGAGCATCAGGTTTTGGACGGCCGGGAACACTGATGAGCCTTCGGCATAGTTTTCTGGTCGGTAACGAATCAAGCACGCCAGCACGACAACGGGGGTTTCTTCGAAATGGTCGACGAAATGTTGCATGGTTCGTGCCATTCGAGCTTTCGGCGAGTCATCGGTTTCCCCGGAACCCCCGTCATACCCGTCGTTGGATCGTTTTTCGTTCCAGCCCGCCCGGAACGACTCACCGAGCAATGTTTTCGCGGCTCGGGCTTTGGGACCGTCACGGAGCACAAGAAAACGGAATTTTTGGCGATTGGATCCTGATGGGGCTCGACCCGCATGCCACAAAATCGAGTTGAGGTCTTCTTCTGGGATCGGTTCAGGCAGGTACCGGCGAATTGCCCGGGTCGTGGCCAATCCTTCCAACAGTCCTACCTCTTCACGTTCAGTCACCCTCAACCCCCTTCGGTTTCGTCGAGTAGTTCGACGACATTAACAATGCTTTGGTCAGTGACGACTCCCACAACACGGCCAGCGGTGTCGACAACTGGGTAAATGTCTACATCGGCTTCTTCCATCAGCGCGCTGACTTCGCGCACCGTCCACGACAACCGGGCCGGAGCGACGTCTGAGATCATGACGTCCCCGCAGGTTGTTGTCGACCAAAGATCCTGGTCAACGTCACCGGCGTCGCTGACTTTAACGATTCCTCGAAATTCACCGTTTTCGTCAGCGACAACGGCTTCGAGCTGTTTTCGGGGAAACGCGAACCCCCACACAAAATCCGACAACGAGTCGGACGGTTGAACGGTTCGAAATTCTCGTTTCATGGCTGAGGTGATCGGCATTTGAAAGCGTCGTTCGAGATGCCCGACCCGTGTGTCTCGTTGATAGTCCGACACCGATGAACTGCCGACAACCACCTGACTGACAGCAACCGCGATGAGACCGGGAACAACGAACGACGGTGCCCCAGTTGATTCGGCGACGAACATCACAGCGGCGAGCGGTGTCCGGTACCCCGCGGCGAGGAACGCTGCCACCCCTATGAACGGGAAGAAGGCCATGGATTCCACTCCCACGTCAATCCACCCACCAACAATGCGACCGATGATCAACCCCAATACAGCAAGCGGGATGAACACGCCACCTACCCCACCGCTCGCGATCACCGTAGAAGTGGCAACCAGTCTGATCGCGAGCAGCATCCCCAACATCGGCAGTGTTTCGTCTGGGTTGAGTACCCATCGAAGTACTTGGCCTTCAGCGGTGGGACCCATTGACAGTGGCGCGTCGAACAACACGTCACTCAACACGACGAGACCGGCCGCAATCAAACTTCCGATACCGGCAAGCATCCACCACGGTCGAGTTCGTTGCACCTGTTTCGCGCCTTTGATGGCTCTGCTGAACACCATGGCAGCAACACCACACAACGCCCCGACGATGGCTGCGCCAAAGAGTTCTCGTTGCCCGAAACCGACCCGCACAAGATCGGTACGAACTTCAAAGGGCAGGTCGTCGTCCAAACCGCTGACCAACACGAACGTGACGTAGCTCGATGCACTGGACAGCAGCGCAGGGAGGAGAGCCCGCCGACCCAAATCACCTTTGTATGGGGACTCCAACGCGAACAACACACCGGTTGCTGGTGCCTGGAACACCGCGCTCACACCCGCCGCCGCCCCCGCCACAAGCAGTGCTTGCCCGTCTTTGTCCCTGAACAACCAGGACAGTCGCCGTTGGATCGCCGACCCGGTCGTCGCACCGGCATAAATCGCTGGACCTTCGAGGCCGGCTGCGCCACCCATCCCTACCGTGGCGACACCGGCCAGCAAACGGAACGGGAGGTGAACAACTTTCAGCACGTAGGACTTGTTGTGATATCCGCGTATGTATTCCTCTGAAGTGGACGGGGACAGCGGATGCCCCGAATCGGAGCGGCGTAACAGAAGTACCGCTATCCACAGTCCCAACGCCGGGGCGCAAGCCTGCTGCCACAGACTGCGATGCAGGATGTCTTCGAGCAACACCTTCTCGGCCAGCACCACCACACCGGCAACCATCAAACCCGTGACGACACCCACCGCGCCATAGGTGAGGAACCTGAGAATTCTGTTTCTCATCGGCAGTCAGACAGGTGAAAGTTCATTGACACCATCATGCCTTGCGAGGCGGACAAAAATGGTTCGTCGGCAGTGGTTCAAGCGGTGACGTTTTCTGCGCATCGGTACGCTTGTCGTCATGACCACTCACCGGTTCTATTTTCGTCAGCTTCTTTCGGGACGAGATTTCGCGAAAGAAGACCCCATCGCCGCTCAGATGGCGAACTTCGTGTACCTCATCGGGGACCGGGAGACCCGCGACGCCGTAGTTGTCGATCCGGCCTACGGGGTGAGCGACATATTGGACATTCTCGACCATGACGGTATGCAGCTGTCAGGGGTTCTCGCCAGCCACTACCACCCGGACCATGTCGGTGGTTCAATGATGGGCCACACCATCCAAGGTGTCCGCGAACTCCTCGACATCAAAGGCACCAAAGTTCATGTTCAGGCAGAAGAAGCCGACTTGGTGAAAAAGGTGACCGAGGTCGGCGACGGAGACCTCGAAGTTCATCAACCGGGCGATCACATCTTGGTGGGGGATGTTCGCATTGACCTCCTGCACACTCCCGGACACACCCCGGGGAGTCAATGTTTTCTCGTCGAAGGAACCCTGGTGGCCGGTGACACACTTTTCCTCGAAGGTTGCGGTCGAACCGATCTCCCCGGAAGCGACGCGACAGCCATGTATCACTCCCTTCATCACACCTTGGCCAAAGTTCCCGACGACACTGTTCTTTTTCCCGGTCATCGTTACTCATTTCATTCGTCGGCGACGATGGGGATGACAAGAGAAATGAACTACGTCTTCAAACCCGAATCGGAAGAACAGTGGCTGATGATGTTCGGCGGACAATGACCACTCAACCTCTCCCACCCATCGTCACTTTGGAACAAATCGCCGACCGCTACGACATCGTGTTGTGTGACGTTCGTTGGTATCTCGATCGCACACCGGGACGCCAGAAGTACAACGAAGGTCACATCCCCGGATCAATATTTGTCGACCTTGACGAACATTTGGCGACACTTCCCCGCAAGTCAGAGGGCCGTCACCCCATGCCCGCGGCCGCTTCATTCGCGGCAAGTTTGGGTTCACTCGGCATCAGCCACGACGATCCGGTTGTCGCATACGACGACAGCGGGGGCATGTCCGCGGGTCGGTTGGTGTGGATGCTTCGTATTCTCGGTCACGACGCGGCCCTGCTCGACGGGGGCTTACAGGCATGGCCCGGTGAACTCGACACGTTTCCCTGCGTCCGAGACGCAGTTGACCACCCGATACGCGAATGGCCCTCCGAGTTTTTTGCTGACGCCGATACCGCTGGGCGTGCCGGCAGCGACCCAGCTCACGCGCTCATTGATTCGCGCAGCCCCGATCGGTTCTCCGGTGAGAATGAACCGGTTGATCCCAAAGCAGGGCACATCCCCGGCGCAATCAATCTTCCGTTCGCTGACAACCTGTCCGACGACGGCTTTTTTGCTTCCCCCGAAGAGCTGCGGGAACGGTTCCAGGCAGCTGGATGCGCTGACGGTCAGTCGACTGTGATGTATTGCGGTTCCGGAGTGAGTGCCTGCAACAACTTGCTGGCCTTCGAGCATGCCGGATTGGGTCAGGCCCGTCTGTACGCGGGTTCGTGGTCTCAGTGGAGCAACAACGAAGATCGGCCTGTTGCGACGAGTTAATCGAAAAGTTGTGGCATCGGAATAGCAGCCGTGGCTGTTGGGACGTCATACTGGCCTGTATGACAGACCTTTCAGATTTTTACGGCTTGGATGCGTTCCTCAACGATGATGAGCAGATGATTCGCGACACAGTCAACAAATTCGTTGACAACGAATTCAAACCCCTCGTCGCTGAGCATTTCGAAGCCGGCACGTTCCCAATGGAACTGGTGCCCACCATCGCAGACATGGGTTTGTTGGGGATGCATCTTGACGGTTACGGCTGCGCCGGAGCGTCGGCAATGGCATACGGAGTTGCTTGCCGAGAACTTGAGGCTGGTGATAGCGGACTCAGAAGTTTCGTGTCAGTACAAGGATCCTTGTGCATGTTCCCCATTTGGAAGTACGGGTCTGAGGAACAAAAAGAGGAGTGGTTGCCACAGATGGCGGCCGGCGAAATCATCGGCTGTTTCGGTCTCACCGAACCCGACCACGGATCCGACCCATCCTCGATGGAGACGCGAGCGAAACGCGACGGCGATGAATGGGTGCTCAACGGCTCGAAGAGATGGATCACGAACGCCGGAATCGCCCACCTCGCCATCGTGTGGGCCAACACCGACGACGGTTTCCGGGGATTTTTGGTTCCCACAGACTCAGAAGGGTTCGAGGCCCGAAAAATTCAAAACAAACTGTCACTTCGAGCTTCTGTCACCGGGGAGTTCTACATGGATGATGTTGTGGTACCTGAATCCATGCGCCTTCCCGACGCAACGAGCATCGGAGCACCGTTGAGTTGCTTGAGCGAAGCTCGTTACGGTATAGCGTTCGGCGCAGTCGGGGTTGCTCGGGACTGTTACAACGCGGCTTTGGACTACCAGCAAGAACGCCCCCAATTCGGCAAACCGTTGTCGGGTTTTCAGATCAACCAAATCAAGTTTGCTGACATGTTGACCGCAATGACCAACGCCAACCTTCAGGCCATGAACCTCGGGCGACTCAAGGAGGATCACAACATCCGCCCGTACCACATTTCAATGGCGAAGCGACACAACTGTCGGGTCGCGATAGACGCCGCACGGACCGCTCGAGCAATGATGGGTGCGAACGGCGTCAGTACCGAATACAGCCCTATGCGTCACGCCAACAACATGGAGAGTGTCATGACCTACGAGGGAACGGAAGAAATTCACGGCTTGATTCTCGGTCAGGAAATCACTGGGATACCGTCGTTCCGATGACAGATTTCGACTTGGCGGAAATAGACCGTCTACTCACAACAACCAAACAAGTTAGGAAACGTTTGGACCTCAACCGAGAGGTCCCTGTGGATCTCCTTTTGGATTGCATAGAAGTGGCGGGCCACGCCCCGGTCGGTGGCAACCTGGAACGCAACCGGTGGATCATTGTCACCGACCCCGAACTCAAAGCAGAAATCGCCCACTACTACGCCGAGGTGGGGCGCCCTTATCTGGCGGCAAGTTCAGGTATTCGCACCGATGAACGCACCACCCGGGTCATCGATTCCTCGATCCATCTCATCGATCACATGCACGAAGTTCCGGCAATGGTCATTCCTTTGCGGCTCGATCGCCCACCCAGCGGTGAAAACGAGGAGGGTTCCGCAGGTGGCTGGTGGGGTTCGGTGTTGCCGGGAGTGTGGAGCTTTCAACTTGCGGCGAGAGCCCGTGGTCTCGGTTCCACCTGGACCACGTTTCATCTCGCACACGAGGAGAAGATCGCTGATCTTCTGGGTATCCCCTCAACGGTCAGTCAGTGCGCGCTGTTGCCGGTGGCCTTTTACACCGGTGATTCTTTTCATCCCGCACCAAGGCGTTCGGTTGATGAGGTGACCTACCTCAATGGTTGGAAACAGCCGGTTCGATAACACATCAACCGTCCCTATCGATTCCTCGCCGACCCGCGAGGAAATTCATCAGATACTGGAGGTGTGAACATCCGCCCGACCCCAAAAACCGACCGGGAAATATTGGTGGAGTATGTACAGCCGTATTCCTTTCAACAATTGCTTGATCACCTGCGGCCACGAACGACGCCGGGGGTCGAACTTGTCGAAGGCAACACCTATTGCCGAATCACCGTTCAGGCCGGGAATCCCCGGGTTCTACAAATCCAAGATGCCCATGACGGGCGCCACCTCAAAGTCACGGTGACGTCGCAAAGCAACGACAACCTCATCGGGGACCTTGAACGTCTTCGGTGCCTATTCGCTGTAGACGAGGACCCCTCCTTTGCTGTTGCGCACCTTTCCCGGGATCCCCTAATTGGTCCTTTGGTGGCGGAACGTCCTTGGGTTCGGGTCCCCAGGTGCTGGGACCCGTTCGAAACATCAATTCGGATCATCATCGGTCAACAGATATCTGTGGCGGCTGCGACCACTATTAGCGGACGGATAGCAGACCAGCTGGGGAAACACGTTCCAACCGGATCCGGTTTGAACCGAATCTTTCCCTCCCCTGAAGTGCTCGCGGATGCCGACCTCACAGACATGGGGCTCACGGAGCGGAGGAAAACGACGATCCGATACTTCAGCCGTGCAGTAGCTGACGGCGTTATTGATTTGAGGTCGTCACTAGACCTAGGTGACATGGAGGAACAGTGGTGCGCTCTACCGGGTATTGGCCCGTGGACTGCAAGGGTCGCAGCTATGCGGGTATTTGGCCATGACGACGCGATGCCGTCATCTGACCTGGGAGTACTCCGGTCCGTGAACAGACTTGCAAAACACGAACTCGATGCCAAACAATTGGAGAACCAATCTAGAATTTGGAAGCCATTCCGTTCATGGGCCGCTCAACATCTCTGGCAGCCACCGGAAGTTTCCAGGATGAGCCGATGAATTCACCTCTTCTGTTTCACAAAGTTTCGACTCCAATAGGCGACCTCACCCTTGTCGCTACCAAGGTCGGACTTCGCGCCGTCTTGTGGCCCGATGACGAGGGTCGAATATCTTTTCCACTGGAGTTGACCGCGTCAACTACTGACCCTGTCCTCACCGAAACAGCACTACAACTTCAGCAATACTTCGCTAAGGAACGAACTGTTTTTGATCTACCGCTCGACCTGCAGGGCACTGATTTCCAGCGAGCTGCATGGCACGCTCTCGCAACGATCCCCTACGGCACCACCTGGACCTATAAACAGCAAGCGCAACATCTTGGCCGTCCTAAAGCGACACGAGCCATCGGCGCCGCCAACGGCAAGAATCCGGTTTCTATAGTGCTTCCTTGCCACCGGGTAATAGGAACAAATGGATCCCTCACTGGTTTCGCCGGTGGCTTAGACACCAAAAGGCATTTGTTACTTTTTGAGGGAGCTATCTGAAGCGACGGGGGTGACGTTGTTTCTTGGTCCTCACTTCCCTCTCCCGGCATCTGACAATGAACGGCACAGGCCTCGATCGCGCGCCGACACTTTTTTGGTGCGCGAGGAGGGACTTGAACCCTCACACCCTTGCGGGCACAGGCACCTGAAGCCTGCGCGTCTGCCAGTTCCGCCACTCGCGCGAATTTGAACGGCCTAGGGTAGCCGCCCACGAACTTTCTTCCGCAGCCCTCATGTTCCGCGTTCAACCCAGGCGACCCCCGACTTTGGGGAGGCGGTCCTACACTCGAGTGACAATGGGTTTCAAAGGTATATCCAACGCTATACGGGGAGCTTCGTCTCGCATGCTTCGGACTCCGATCAGCCCGATGACGCTGGGGTACAAAGTAAATCGTCTTCTCGATCGGGAACGAACCAGCGATACCCACGGCCACACCATTGTTCCCAATCATCTGATCATCGCATTTTCCCAGAAAGACCGGGACCGGTTCGGCAACGCCGAAGAAACCCTTCGTCGTCAACTCATTGAAGTGGCTCACACCCACGCGCGTTCAAGGGATGTCGGTTTCACTGGACCACTTTCCATTGACTTCGCGACAAACCCCGGGTTTCGCACCGGGCGTTGCGATGTGTCAGGAGAGTTCCGTGACGCACCTATCGGCGATGAAGCTGTTCTGGTGACATCTGACGGCCTCAGGATCTCAATTACGACGCCTCAACTGCTCGGACGAAATGACGACTGTGGGGTCGTTCTCGCCGGATCAAATGTCAGCCGGCGTCACGCAGAAATCAGAGCGGACCAGCACGGATTGTTCATTGTTGATCTGGGGTCCACTAACGGCACCCTGGTGAACGGTGTCGCTATCGGTAACCACCGTTTATTGCACGCCGACATCGTCAGCATCGGCGATCACCAACTGCGGGTAGAGGTCATCTGATGTCACCCCAACTCGTACGAGTGCTGACGATTCTTCTCCTGATTCTCATCCACCTGTTTCTATTCCGAGTAATTCGAGCTGTGTGGGTGGGGATAAGACCAACCCGCGACACGCGGTCCCGGGCTAACCCCTTCGTCAGAAATTATCGGCCGGCCAACGTTCTTATAGTGAGAACTCCCGAAACATTGAACGGTCAGCGACACGATCTCACCGAGGAGATAACCATCGGTCGGGCCGCAACTTGTGAAGTCACCATTGATGACAGCTACGCCAGTCAAATTCACGCACGTATTTTTCGACGGGAAGGCGAACACGTCTTAGAAGACTTGGGGTCCACCAACGGCACATACCTCAACCGACAGAAGGTTTCCTCAGCAACGAGTCTCCGCACCGGTGATCACGTGCAAATCGGATCAACTGTCTTTGAGGTGATGTCGTGAGTGACCAGCGTTCACATCGGCTCCGGCTGTCCTGGGGTGGAGCGACCGACCAAGGCCGGGTCCGTGCCAACAACCAGGACGCCATGTACGCCGATTGGGGTTTGTTTGTCGTAGCCGACGGCATGGGGGGACACCAGGGGGGTGAAGTCGCGGCGAACCTGGCTGTTCGCGCGGTCACAAAAGCGGAACGGAGCAGCACCAACGAACTCCGCGATGCCGTCGCCGAAGCGAACCGACTCGTACATGACACCGCGATTGATCAACCTGAACTCCATGGAATGGGCACAACACTGACCGTCTTGGCTATAAGCCAGCAAGGAGACGAGAATCAGTTTGTTGTTCTAAATGTCGGAGACTCGCGGGTTTATCGCTACCACGCCGATCAACTCGAACAGATCACTGACGACCACAGTTACGTCGCGGAACTTGTGCGGAGAGGAGAAATCGACGACGAGGCCGCGGCCGTTCACCCATACCGGAATATGTTGACGCGAGCTATCGGCGTCAACGCCGACGTCGAAATTGACGAATGGTCACTGGAGCCTGTCATTGGCGACCGCTACATGTTGTGCAGCGATGGTCTGACAAACGAACTTGATGACAGCGAAATCGCTCAGCAACTTGCCAACGGAGAAGACGCAGGTGCAACCGCAAAAGCGCTTGTCGCATTGGCGAACGAACACGGCGGCAGAGACAACTCGACTGTGCTCATCGTGGACGTCCAAGCAGAACCACACCCCACCGACGATGATCCTCCATCTGCTGCAGAAGATGACGTCGAGGATTCAAGCCAACCAGCAATTCAGGCTCCGGCTTCACCCGAACCGTCTTCTGCTGAAACGTTTCAGGTGGGAGCGCGTACCTCTACGGTCAAGCAACGAAGCTGGCTGTATGACCAGGTCGGTATCTCTCTCGGGACGGCTTTAATCGCATTGGTCTTGGTGGTGACCAGCGCTGTGATGGTGACAACGATCGGATGGTATGCGCGTTCGGGCTACCACCTAGATGTGGTTGCCAACCATGTCGTGATCCAAAAAGGTCGCGCCGGTGGTCTTCTTTGGTTCGAACCGACCTTAGAAGAGTGGACAGAAATCCAAATTTCTGAACTCGCCGATACCGACCGTTCTCGTGTCACCAACAGTGGCCATATGTCGACTCTCTCCGAGGCTCAGTCTTTCATAGCCAACCTTCGGGGACGCCTGACCAACGCCGGGGACGGTAGTTAGGGTGAACAACCAACGAGTAGTTGAACTCACCCTTCTACTCTTGGCTGCTTTCATCACCATTGCGACCGTCGCGGTGGCAGCTGTCGGCGAGGATGTCGCAATAGGTTGGGATGCCCTCCCATATTTGGTCGGTCTGTTAGCTCTTTGGGCTATCAGCCATCTGGCGTTGAGACGATGGGCACCGACCTCCAACGGCCTGTTGTTTCCAATCACAGCGTTGTTGCAGGGCCTCGGTTTTGCTTTCATGCTCAGAATTGACCCTGATTCAGCAAGCCGTCACTTCGCTTGGAGTCTGGCTGCTACATGCGGATTTCTTGTGGTCCTAGCTGGCCTTCGTAACCTTGTTTTACTGCAGAGAGCATGGGCCTACATCGGGATCTTCGGCTTCTTGGTCCTTGTCACCCCGGCGATCGTCACCACGAACTCGCGGCAGCCAACGGGATCTCAAGTATTTGACCTAGGTCCTGTTCGGGTAGCGCCGCAACAATTAGGAATTCTGTGTCTAGTTGTTTTTTTCGCGGCTTGGTTAACCAACCACCGGTTTCGAAACACCGCGGAGCATTTAGGTGAGCTCGAGCGGCTGGATGGCGACCCATCTCGGTTTCTTCCCTTGGTCAGCGGTTGGTTAACCACCTCAGTCATCATCATTTTTCAGTTTGACATGAGTCTGGCATTTGTGACCTTTGCCATCTTCGTCTCGATGTGGTGGGTGGCAGTTGGACGGATGGTGGACCTGACTATCTACTTGGCGGCTATCGGCGGGTCGATAGCTATTGCACTCGTAAGCATCACCGAACTCCAAGACCGTTTTGCCGCGTGGATCGATCCCTGGTCGAATTCTGAGTTTGGTGCGCCGATCACCCGTTCAATGTTTGCCCTAGCTGGCGGTGGTCTTACTGGGACTGGTCCCGGGGGCGGGTCTGCGGACTGGGTGCCTGGTGCGACTGACCAGTTTGCCTTCGTGCCAATTGCAGAAGAGCTCGGCTTCATAGGTGGTGCCGCTGTCTTCTCGAGCTATTTGCTTCTGGTAGGAGTTGGGCTGCGGCTCGCTATCGCTGCTCGAAGGGAATTTGACAGCATTTTGGCTATCGGGACCACCATATTTCTCGGCAGTCAAGCATGGGCCGCCATCGCTGTGGCGGTTCGGCTTCTGCCGCCTACCGGTTCGTCGTTGCCGTTTGTCGCCTTTAACGGATCCGTGCTGGTTACGTGCAATCTCGCGTTAGTGCTCTTGTTGAGAATTTCTGAGACCGTTCCTTTCGTATCTGATCGAACTCAGGTGCTTCCACAAGTCACTCCGCAAGCGCGAGGTGGCAAGTGACTCGGCGCTTAACCCATGTCGGGGTTGTATTTCTTGTCATCTACGGGCTTTTGTTTTTCCGCCTCGAGATGATCCAAGTCCTCAACGCAAACAGCTTGCGAGACCATTCCCAAAACAGCCGAGAGATCACGTTGGTCTTTGACAAGCCGAGAGGATCAATTCGAACCGCTGATGGCGAAATCGTGGCACAGACCGTTGCGGTGAGCGGCAAACAAGGGCGTTTGCGCCAATACCCCTATGGGCCCTTGTACTCACATGTTGCAGGGTTCATATCAGCCGAGAACGGTGGCTCGGGCTTGGAGCGCACCCACAATAAGTTCCTTGCCGGAGAGGATTTAGGAGTTCGCATACAAGACAACCGCGACCTCTTTATCGACCGAGCTAGGACCGGCCAGATAGAGATATCAGTTAGACACGACGTTCAATTAATCACAAGAGCTGCGATGACCGGTCATGTTGGTGCCGCAGTGGTTCTCGAACCGGTGAGTGGCTCTGTGCTTGGTCTGTGGAACGCACCTCATTTTGATCCGAACCACTTGTCTTCACATGATTTGACCGCGGCAATGACAGATTACGGAGTCCTGTTCTCTGATCCCGAGCAACCTTTGCTTAATCGAGCAGAATTTCAGAATCACGAAATGGGTTCTCTCTTCACGATTGTCACCGCCGCGGCCGCGATTGAACAAGAGTTGAGTGGCTTCGTCGTGCCGCCATTGGAGGCCGTCACCCCCGTTGACGATTCACGCGTAATCACACACACAGACGGCGTCTGTGGAGGAAACATAGCGTCACTGATGCTCACCGGTTGTTTTCCCGGGTGGGCGACCATGGGCGAAAAAATCGGCAGACCGGGGCTCAATGATGTTTCCCAACGGCTTGGTCTGAGTGAAAGTAGTCCCATTCGGTTGGAAGGAAGTCCGCAAGGGGCGCTCCAAGTGACGCGGTTGGATCTCTCTGCCTCGCACGCAGCAATCGGCACGGGCCTCCACGCCACTCCGCTGCAGGTCGCACACGTATTTGCCACTGTCGCCAACGGTGGTAGCAGGATGCAGCCTCGGGTTGTCGAGAGGGTCTTGGCTCATGATGGCAAAGTTCTGCAAGAGTTCGGCCCGAGTGTGCTGGGTCAGTCAATCTCGAAGGAAACCGCTGCCGAGCTGAGGGAGTTGCTTGCACAAAACGTCATTCATGGCACTGCCCAGGATCTTTCGATTAGCGGCATGGAAGTCGGTGGCATGGTGGCTTCACCGTTTCTTGCGAAACATGTTTGGGCGGTGGTGATCGCTCCGGTGACACTGCCAGAGGTCGTTGTTGCGGTACTTCTAGAGCATGACAGCTTTGACGATCACCAGACCGCTGAAGCCCATGTCGCCGCCATTACCCGACGAATCACTGAGGCTGTTTTGCGCCTCCCAAGCTCTAACGTAGGGGGTTCCTAATGGTTCCTCCAGAGATGCCGATGTCTGACAACGACCGACCTATTTTTAGTGGACGATACGAGCTATATCGACGCATCGCTCGCGGTGGCATGGCCGAGGTTTTCTTGGGCAGAGACAAACTTTTGGACAGACCTGTCGCTGTCAAAGTTTTGTTCCCTGAGTATGCGACGGATGCGTCGTTTGTTGAGCGCTTTCGTCGGGAAGCACAAGCCGCAGCGAATCTAAATCAACCCAACGTTGTCGGCGTGTACGACTGGGGGCAAGAGGCGGGCACGTATTACATCGTGATGGAATACGTTGAAGGTCGGAGTCTCGCTGAAATCATTAGGGCCGAGGGGCCTCTGCATCCGGACCGTGCCGCGGACATTGCCATCGATATTGCCGCGGCCCTGGCGTTCGCTCATCGCAACGGTGTTGTTCACCGCGACGTCAAACCAGGAAATGTGTTGGTCACTACAGGCGGGCAGGGAAAAGTTACCGATTTCGGTATAGCGCGGGCTCTCACGGGCAACACTTCTGACAATTTGACTCAGACCGGTTCGGTGATGGGCACCGCCACTTATCTGTCCCCTGAACAAGCCCAGGGACACCCGGCGGACCCGAGAAGTGACGTCTATTCACTATCGGTGGTCCTCTACGAAATGCTCACCGCAGGACCACCGTTTACCGGTGACACACCCGTGTCGATTGCCTACAAGCATGTTCAGGAACCCCCTAATCCCCCCTCTCAGTTCAACGCCGACGTACCTCCAGCATTAGAAGCGATCTGCCTTCTCGGCTTAACAAAAGATCCTGAGGACCGTTACGCGTCAGCTGACGATTTGCGTGGCGACTTGAGAAGGTTTCGTACCGGTCAACAAGTTCTCGCGACCCAACATGGTGGCACAGTTGCCGCTACAACTGTTCAGACACGAGTAACCCCATCACCGGGGAGTCGTCCCGCCCCACAAAGTGCACCCCAAGCGCCAAGCGAGGCTGAAGCGGCGACCCCGCCCGGCGGTACTCCAACAGTGGCGTCACCAACTTCAGACAAAACCCGGATCTGGGCGACTTTGCTAGTTGTGCTTTTGATTGTGGTAGCCGGCTTGGTGTACTTGCTGCTCAACGGATTCGACCCGGGATCCGGGAATCCTGGTTCTCAGGTCGCAGGGGATACAGACAATCGATTAAGAGTGCCCTCGGTCGTCGGCCTCGACTGGCAAGAAGCAGAAAATCAGTTGCGCAGTCAAGGTTTCGAACAAATCATTATTGAGTTCCAGGAACGGCAGGACACACCGACCAACCAAATATTTCAACAGGACCCCAGGGCAGGGTTGTTGCTTGCTGAACCAAATGACCCTGAAAACCCAATTCGATTGTTCGCCTCCAAGGGGCTGACCGTGGTGCGCATTCCATCGGTCCAACGAATGGACTTCCTCGAAGCTGAAGAGATTCTTCTCGCAGCCGGATTTTCGGTTGAACGTGTAGACAAACAAAGCGAAGACTTCGCGCTCAACGTAGTGATCGAACAAAGCGTTCCAAGCACAGAAGAACGACCCCAAGGAACCGTCATTACTCTGACCGTGTCAATCGGCAAAGGCGAAGTAGCCGTTCCCTCAGTAGAAGGACAATCAATAGCCGATGCACGGGTCGTCCTAGCGCGAGAGGGTTTCGATGCCGAAGTGGCCAAGGAGCATTCTTTGGACTTCCCGGTCGACACTGTCATCAGGTCCGAACCTGGGTTTGGGCGTTTAGCTGAACGGGGAAGCGTGGTTCGGCTAGTCATTTCGCTTGGACCCGCGACCGGTCAGGTGCCTTCAGTGGAAATCCTCGGAACGACGGACGCGGCCCAAGTTGAGGTTGCCTTAAAGAACCTGGGTTATGAAGTGAAACGTGTCGAAAGGCAACTGGGAATGGGTGATCCGTTAATCGGGCAAGTACTAGAAATCGATCCCTCCCCCGGCACAAATCTTCTGTTGGGGTCTGAAGTGATCCTCGTTGTCGGCACGGGTGACGCCGGACCTAGCTCGAGCGTCGATCCGGGCAACAGCTTTGTCACCGTCGAGCCCAGCAATTGAGCAAATAGACCCTTTGCCGGCAACGACGTACCCGTGGTGCTCATATTTGTGATTAGTGACCTATCGTTTCTCCCTCTATCCTCATTGCTTATGGCCAGACCGAAAAAAACAAGTCGATTAACACCTAAGGGGACACGCCCTGAAGGTTTGATCACCGAAGAAACACTTTCCGATGGCCTGCCGCCGAGTCCCGCGTGGTTTGGATGGTTGATCCTCAGCTTTTTGCTTGTGGGCGTGGCCGTCATCTTCTCCAACTACATGAGTTGGCTGCCCGGAAGTCCATCGAGTTCGTGGATCCTGGGAGGATTGGGCTTCGTGTTGGTGGGAATTCTGACCGCTACGAGGTGGCGGTAGCTCTTCGCTCCCACAGTGCTCGAATTACAAACGTGTTGTTTCTCCCCAACGTGGGGACAACGTGTGGATAAATCAGTCTTTTTCAGTCGTTGTCGTGATCGCGGACGAGCTCCATCTCCTCCATGCAGCACTTTGGGCCTTCTGGAGTGGTATTGGGTGATCGGGTCATTCGCACCTCTGTGCCGCACAAGGTGCACGCGTAGGTGAGTCGAACTTTACGAAGTTCGCCGGGGGGAGGTGGGGGTGGTACCGGACGCGAAAATCCCAGCATTAGCTTCAACCCAATGCGATACACCACATAGATAAAAAGCAACGAACCGGCAACAGGAACAACCAAATCCACGAGGTCTACGGTAGCGCCCACGTCGAATCTCGCCACTGCGTATCGTTATGGGTACCGACTTGTTGCCGACACGGCATCGCCGCTTTGAAAGAACTGGCGAAATGACTCATTCATGTTCTGTTACACCACAAAAAATTCGTCTTGACATTGAAGACCACAACAATGAAGTTCTTCTGTGTCCTCTTGGATCAATCACCAACTCACTGGATGCATCGTGAGGCCGTCGGGAACTGAGCCGGGTGATTTCGTCGAATTTGACTACGACTTGATGGAGGCGGAACGACGGCAAAGGATTCGGGACGTCCTGCATCGGGTGCGACCAGCATTGGAGCAGGAAGTTGGGAGGGCGCTGGAAGTCTCAAATGATGGAAACGATCTTGTGCTTGTCTCTGACGGAGAAATTCGATTCAGAGCAGCGTTGGCGCCAGACGGGCGAGTAATTGTCACTGATCTTCGATCCGGTGACCACTTGTAGTCGCATGCCTTTGGGGGTTTACCCCAAAAGAGTGGTGGGACTCATTTCACCTATCAGGCCAGATCCGTTATGCGGTCTCGCTGAATTTCGAGCCGCATCAAGCGATGCCACGGGTGCGATCGCTTCGCGGGCTGGTTCGTCTATTTCGAACAGTTGCAGTTCTTCAACTTCGAGGATCCTGCCACTTTGGGTCCGTTGTCGCCGGACTCGACTTCGTTTCCGAGAGGGTGCAGAAACATTATCGGGAGTGACGGTCCATAGTCGGGGGACTCCGTCTCGTTCGTCGGAAACGGTCCATCCTTGCGGCACTTGAAGAGTTTGGACATGTTTCTGGCAGAGCCACATCATGTGTCCCGTGTCCGCGTGGAGGTCAATTACCCAGGCAGATAACGACCCACTGTCATAAGTGATACCTGCCACAGCGGGTGAACTGCATGTACCTCGTGAGCAAGATGCCATGGACATGGAACGTAGTCCCAGTAGCGGCGGCCGTCGGGGACCATCGAAAGAACCACGAAGCTTTGAGTCGCCATATCTTTGCTTGTCTCTATTCCCGCCTCGTGGCCTGTTTCGTTTGTTTCCCGATTCGAAAATGCTTACGGCTGAGAAGATAGCTAGGGTTCAGTCAAAGCGATGTGAAAGGGGCACCCCGTGGTTGGTGGCGCACTGAAGTCAGCAAGCATGGACGACTTTGATCTGAGAATGTCAGACAAGGTACGTCCGTTGTACGAGGCCGTGAAGGTCTTCATAAGAGAAGAAGTGGATCCTATTACGGAGGAGTACCACCGGCTTGGCGAGAGCCGGCCTGAACGGTGGGGGTACGGTGAAGGACAGCTGGAACTACTTGAAGGCGCCAAAGAAAAAGCTCGCACTCAAGGGTTGTGGAACTTCTTTCTTCCTGATGCGGAGACAGGCGAAGGTCTGACCAATCTGGATTACGCATACATTGCCAACGAGTTGGGCAAGAACCGTCTGGCGTCAGAGTGCCTTAACTGTTCTGCCCCTGACACCGGCAACATGGAGGTTTTGGAGAGGGTTGGAACTGCTCAACAAAAAGAGGAGTGGCTCGAACCGTTGCTGAACGGCAAAATTCGGTCCGCCTACTGCATGACCGAGCCAAGAGTGATGAGTTCGGATGCCAAGCAAATCGAAACCGAAGCGGTTCTCGATGGCGATGAGTGGGTCATCAATGGCGAAAAGTTTTACATTTCGGGGGCCGGTGATCCTCGCTGCAAGATCATGATCACCATGGTTCGGACCAACCCCGATGCTGACACTTACAAGCAACAATCTCAGATTCTGGTGCCTCTTGACACTGAGGGCGTGAACATCGTCGGCGCAATGCACGTTTTCGGTAATGACGATGCGCCACATGGTCACATGCACATCAAACTTGAGGATGTAAGGGTGCCTCGTGACAACGTCCTTCTAGGAGAGGGTCGCGGTTTTGAGATCAGTCAGTTACGGCTTGGTCCGGGTCGAATTCATCATTGCATGCGTTCTATTGGGTCAGCAGAAAAGGCGATCGAGATGATGGTCGACCGCGGCACCTCACGTGAGGGCTTCGGGAAGAAACTGGTCAACTTGGGAAAAAACATGGAGATTATCTCCCGAGCGCGAATCGAAGTTGAAGCGATGCGCCTGATGGTGTTGCGCGCTGCGCAGGCGATGGACACCCTTGGTAACGCCGAAGCACGAGTATGGGTGAGTGCCGTCAAAGCCATGGTGCCCGAGAAGTGCTGCGACATCATCAACGAAGCAATCCAAATGCATGGTGCCGCCGGTGTTTCCCAATGGTTCCCCCTAACCGATATGTGGCACAGCCAAAGAACGCTCCGTTTGGCTGACGGGCCAGATGAGGTTCATCATCACGTTGTGGCTCGGGCTGAGGTTCGCAATCGTGAAGCTGAGCGTTCGGCGGGTGAGGCAAGCGCCCACACCCTTGGCGGTCCGGTCTAAATCGGTTGAAAGTTATTGAAGTTGGGTCAACGCCCACTCTCTGAGTTCTACCTTCCGTATTTTCCCTGATGGGGTCGCGGGCATCTCGTCTATGAATATGACATGCCGAGGAATTTTGAAGCTGGCGATTTTGCCGCGGCAACGCTCGATCAATGCTTCCGCTGATAGTTCAGTGGAACTAACAACGAACGCCACGGGGACTTCGACAAGCCGTTCGTCGGGGTAGCCGACAACCGCTATCTCTTCGACCCCTTCAACCTCGAGGAGGTAGCCCTCAACTTCGGCGGGTGAAACATTTTCACCTCCGACTTTCAGCATGTCTTTGTGGCGACCTATGAAGACCACGTGTCCGTCTGATCTCAGCATGGCAACGTCGCCGGTGTCCAGCCATCCCTCGGCATCCAGGACTTCTGCTGTGGCTTCTGGTTTTCCCCAGTATCCGCTTGTGACGGTGTACCCCCTGACGTACAAGGCACCGGTTTCGTTTTCGCCCAGAACGTGACCGTCATCGAGGTCGCGGACCTGAAATTCAATTCCGTACATTGGGTAGCCGGATGCTTCAGTTCGCTGTTCCAATGTGTTGCTGACATGGCTTGACGCAATGAACGCCCATGATTCGCTCATGCCGAAGCCACTGGTTGTCGGACAGAAAAGGTCTTGTACTTGCCGTGCGATTGGAATTGTGGATTCCATGCCCGCGGGGAGGGTCCCGACTCGTAGTGAAGTCACGTCGCGTTGACGTTGTTGTTGTTCGCGAATTAAGTCTGCCCAGTGACTGTCGAAACCATGGAGCACCGTACCGCCTTCTTCTTCGACGGCGTCAAGAACCTCTGCCGGTTCGAAGACATCAAAAAGAACTTGGCTGGCTCCGGTTAATGCCGTCATCATTGCGACTTCGCTGAACCCGTAGGCGTGGAAAAGTGGGAGGTAGCTCATGTGGACATCGTTGCGATTGTGGCCCAACAGCATCGCCCTTTCGTAGGTGTTACGAACCGGTTTGTGGCAGTGAATCACTCCCTTTGGGTGGCCAGTGGTGCCTGAGGTGTAGGCCAACATCATTCGATCTTCAACATTGACCTGGGCGCTGCGGGTATTCAACTCTTCATCACTGACATCACCGCCTCGTTCAAGCATGACGTCCCAAGCAATACTGTCGTCAAGCTGTTCTCCCAGCATGACGATGCTTTGCAGATGCCCTCCGTCAGTGAGTTGCGGGCGCGCTTCTTCAAGCATCTCGCCGTAGTTGATCGGGCCGGAACGATCTAACGCAATTAGGAATTTACTTTCAGATTGGACGACGGTGTAGGCGACATCATCTGTTCGGTAACGGGTGTTGAGGGGAACAATGCATGCACCGACGCGGGGGATCGCGTACATGAGGTGCAGCCATTCGGGGCGGTTGGTCATCCAGACCGCTACGTGGTCACCGCGTCCGACTCCGATGGTCATTAATCCCTTGGCAACATTTTCGACATCGTCCGCGAACTCCCCATGGGTCCAACGGTCGCCTTTGAACACCAGCGCTGGATCGTTTTTCCATAGTCTCGCGGCGCGCTTTGGGATGTCTCCCATTAGTAGCCAGTCGTCATTCATGCCACGCAACCATAGATGCGAACCGACTGCATTGGCCGAACGAGTTCATTTCGGCTCAAATAGGGGGCAAAGGAGGAGGTACCGAGATGGAATTTGATTTGATGACTGGCTCATCTACTTGGGGTACAGCCAGCGAGTTGGCAAAGAGCGTTGAAAGTCAAGGCTTCTCTGGGATGTTGTACACCGAGACCGGGCAGGTGCCCTGGATGCAAATTGCCGCGGCAGCGATGGCTGCGCCTTCGTTAACTTTTACAACCGGGATCGCGGTCGCCTTCCCTCGCAGCCCGATGGTGTCCGCTCAAGTGGCGTGGGAGTTAGCTGGCGAAACCAAGGGCAAATTCCGGTTGGGTTTGGGTAGCCAAGTGAAAGGGCACGTCGTTCGACGCTATTCCGCTGACTTCGACCGTCCAGCTCGTCGCCTCCATGACTATGTCCTCGCCGTGAAAGCTTGTTTGAGGGCGTTTCGAGGCGAAGAACGTTTAAGTCATGCCGGGGACTTCTATAGTCTTTCTCTCTTGCCTGACGCTTGGAAACCGCGTTCTCATGAATTTGGTGACATCAAGATCGACATTTCTTCGGTAGGGCCTCTAATGAACCGGGTAGCGGGTCAAGTTGCCGATGGAGTGCATGTCCACCCCATGCATTCGATGCACTACATCCAAAATCGACTGTTACCTGAGATCGGCGAGGGCGCAGAACTGACAGGTCGGCAAACTTCTGACATCGATCTCATTGTCCCTGTGTTCGCCGTTGCCGGCGACACACCCGAAGAGCGAGCACCGTGGGTCCATCGAGCCAAAACCCAAATCGCCTTCTATGGCACGACCCCAAACTACGCGTTTCAATTCGAAGATCTGGGTTTTGAGGGCGTAACAAAAGCTCTCGGGGACAAGATGAAGGCAGGAGATTTGCAAGGAATGGCCGACACCATCTCCGACGAAATGCTGGACCACTTCGCGTTGGTATCCACGTGGGACGAAATGGCGGATCGATTGAAGGAGCGTTACAGCGGCACTGCTTCTCGAGTTGTCATGTACCTGACCGAGGAGCAAATGCGGAAAGACCCAGAATCTACAGACAAATGGGGTCAAGTTGCCCGTGATTCGAGGAGTTAGATCATGACAGAACGTATTGCACTTGTTACCGGTGGTGGGAGCGGAATCGGCAGGGAAATCTCTATCGGATTGGCGAAGGCCGGACGAAAAGTAGCGGTCGCTGATTTGAACCTCGAAGGAGCCTCGGAGACCGTTTCCTTGATTTCTGAGGCGGAAGGTTCCGCCATCGCTGTGCACATGGATGTCGCTGCTACCGACGCTGTCCAAGGAGGCATCTTGCAGATTCTCGATGAACTCGGGACCATCGAAATATTGGTGAATTGTGCCGGCTGGGATGAACTGATGCCGTTCTTGTCAACTGACGAACATTTTTGGGACCAGGTAATCGAAATCAACTACAAAGGCGTCCTTCGCACGGTTCATGCTTGCCTCCCGTCAATGGTGGAGAACGGTTGGGGGCGGATAGTAAACATCGCTTCGGACGCTGGCCGTGTGGGGTCCTCGTTCGAAGCCGTTTACTCGGGAGCGAAAGGCGGTGTCATTGGTTTCACAAAAACCATTGCCCGGGAAGTAGCAAGATCGGGAGTGACGGCCAACGTTGTATGCCCAGGTCCAACCGATACACCACTGCTTGATGGGATAGTGGCCGCCAGCGACGATGGCGACAAGATCATCGGAGCGATGGCCCGGGCGGTTCCGATGAAACGCGTCGGCACTCCAGAAGAGGTGGCTTCCGCCGTCATTTATTTCAGCTCCGAAGAAGCCAGCTTCGTGACAGGGCAAACGCTGTCGGTTTCCGGCGGCTTGACAATGAGTTGACGGGGCGGGCTTTGGTAGTCGCGCAGAATTGTGATCCGTTGCACCGGTAAGCGGTAGAAATAGAGGATCGACACCCAACCATCCCAGTTCCGACGCACCAGTTGGATAGTGACAGCGGCAGCGTTTGTAGCCAACTTCGTCAACTTCGGAGTCTTATTTTCTTTTGGCATTTTTCTGACTCCAATCGCCGAATCGTTTGACACTTCGACAGGGCCAGTGGCTCCTTTGTTCTCGACGGCAGTCTGCTTTTATTACTTGGCGGGTGCCGTCGGGGGAAAGATCAGTGACAGCGTGGGCGTCCGACCGGTAGTTGGAACAGGTGCAGTGTTTATGACTATTGGGCTGATCGTTAGCAGCGTCGCTTCGGAACTGTGGATCCTGTATTTGGTGTATGCACCGTTGGTGGGCAGCGCTGTCGGTTGTTGTTACCCGTCAATGATTGGAACCGTTGGTCGTTGGTTCGAGCATCGGCGGGCATCGGCCATCAGTCTCGTTTTGGCGGGGGTGGGGATGGGTACGTTTGTTGTACCGATCGTTTCTCGTTTCTTGATTGACAACTGGGGGTGGAGATCGGCGTTGGGTATTTATGCAGCGTTTAGTGCGGTTCTTTTGACGTTGTGCACGGTCGCTGCCAAAGATCCGCCAGCTAACCAAACCAGTCCGGCTTTGGGACTCTCCAAGATTCTCCGGTCAAGGAAATTTGTGGTGCTGTACGCAGCTTTGGTTCTGGGTGGACCGGGGTTTTACGCCCCTGTGGCCTTCTACAACGACCACGCTATGAGTGAGGGCATCAGCGGGGGGAAAGCGGCTGTACTTGTTGGGATCATTGGAGCATCCTCAGTTGTGGCCCGCCTGGTGATCAGCGCTTTGAATGACCGGTTCGTCCCTATGCGCCAATACCGGTTTGGGCAACTTTTGCTTCTCTTTTGTTTGCTGGTGTGGTTGCTTGCTGGCGATTCTTATGTTCTTTTTGCCAGTAGCGCCCTCTTGCACGGAATCGGTTGGGCGGTGTGGTTCACTGCCGCACCGAACGTTCTCGCAACCTGGTTTGGGGTCGCTGATCTAGGGGGGTCGGTAGGAGCTTTTTACACAGCGCTTGGGTTTGGTGCCTTGGCAGGACCTGCCGTTCTTGGCTTTGTTATTGATAGTTCGGGGTATGAAGTTGCGATTGTAATTGTGATCGTCACGTCAATTGTGGCGTGGGCACTTTGCTTTATCCCCGAACGCCTCGCCACTTCTTCTGTCAATCACAGATAACTCCAAGCACTCAGCTGGCTGCTTGGACAAGCTGGCTATCCGCCTTGGAAAATATCGAGAAAGTGGACTTCGGAGTTTTCTGATACCGGCTCGTATTCTGCATCAGTGAAAATTTCGCCATCGATTGCGACTGAGGAAGCTTCGGATAATCGGTCACCTACACCCGGGAACATTTCGTCTAACGCTGTGATTAAGCCTCGAACCGTGGAGGCGTCGACCTCGACTTGTGCGAGACCTTCTGTCAGTTCGCGAAGACCAGCAGAAAAATGAACTTGTGCCATAGGGCTTGTTATTCGTCGTGTGCGTTTAGCGCCTCGAGAACCTTGACCGGCGACATTGGTAATTCGGTCATCCGAACGTTGACGGCATCATGGATAGCGTTGCCGACCGCTGCCATCGGCGGAACGATTCCCACTTCACCAACGCCTCGCACTCCATAGGGATGCGCTGGGTTCGGCACTTCCACGATGCTGCAATCAATCATTGGTAGGTCCGAAGCGACGGGCATGCGGTAATCCAGGAAACTCGGGTTTTCCATCACACCTTCGGTGTCGTGAATGTATTCCTCATTGAGGGCCCATCCAATTCCTTGGACGACACCGCCCTGCATTTGTCCCTCGACATAGTCGGGGCTAATGGCGCGTCCTGCGTCTTGTGCAGTGAGGTAACGAACGATTCTCGTCACCCCTGTCTCAGGATCGACTTCGACATCACAAAGTTGAGTGGAGAAGCCCGCGCCGACTCCGCGAGAATTCAATGAAGCGTTAGCCGATATCGGACCACCTGTTCGTCCAGATTTGGCCGCCAAATCATTCAGGGAAAGCGGAGGTTGTGCACCTTCAACATGTTGGGCTTGCCCATCAACCCACTCAACTTGGTCAAGTTCGACATCCCAAGTTTTTGCGGCTCGCGCCCGAAGATCTTCCACTATGAGACGGCACGCATCAACTACTGCAGCGCCAGTCGCCAGGGTCACTCGGCTCCCTCCCGTCACGTCGTTAAAGCCAACCGTTTCGGTATCAGCGACGACCGGCTTGATCGACTCGTAAGGAATTCCAAGCTCTTCGGCCGCCATCAACGCCATGGATTGACGGCTCCCGCCAATGTCTGGCGATCCTGTTACGACAGTTGCAGTGCCATTCTCGTTGACATGAACCGTCGCGCTGGACATCATGCCCGCGTTAAACCAGAACCCTGCTGCTACGCCACGTCCCTGGTTGGGGCCAAGTTCCGTTGTGTAGTTGGGGTGATCTTTGATGGCTTCGAGCGTTTCGACAAACCCGATCCGCGGGAATTTGGGTCCGTATGCCGCTTGCGTTCCTTCCACTGCGGCGTTGGCTAACCGAATGTCGATCGCATACATTTCGATATTTCGAGCTAACTCGTCGAGAACCGACTCCACGGCAAATGCAGCCATTGGAGCGCCCGGGGCGCGGTAGGCAGCGACGCGTGGTTTGTTGCAAACTACGTCGTATCCCTCAACCACGAAATTGGGGATGTCATAGCATGCGATCGCAGTCATGCCCGCGGCGCCAACTGGTGAACCGGCGAATGCCCCAGCCTCGTAGGCCATCCATACTTCGGCAGCTGTGATTTTCCCGTCTTTGGACACTCCCATCTTGACCTTAATCCGAGTTCCTGATGTGGGTCCTGTTGCCCGGAAGACCTCGTCTCGATCCATCACCAACTTGACGGGTCGACCGGCTCTTTGGGATGGGCGAACGGCGAGCGGTTCAAGATAAATAACTGTTTTGCCCCCAAAACCGCCTCCAATTTCAGCCGCTGTGACCTTGAGGGTGCCAGGAGACACTCCTAACACTGTCGCTGTATAGGCCCTCATCTGGAAGTGACCTTGGGATGAACACCAAATGTTTGCTCTGCCGTCGCTATTGGAGTCAGCCACTGCTGCGTGGGGCTCTATGTAGCCTTGGTGAACCGGTTTTGTGGTGAATTCCCGTTCAACAACCGCGTCCGCTTCACCGAATCCCTGCTCGAGGTCACCTCGTTCGTGGAGAATTTTGCTTGCGATATTTGAAGGTTCTTCTGGGGCAGGGTCCACCCCTTTGGTAATCATCCCTTCGTGCAATAGGGGGGCATCGTCCGCCATGGCTTCGTCCACTGTCAGGACGTGGGGTAACACTTCGTATGTCACCTCTACTGCTTTCGCGGCGGCTTCAGCTTGTTCTCGAGTGATTGCCGCTACAGCGGCGACAACATGTCCTTCGTACAGAACTTTGTCTCGAGCGATGGTGTTGTTGGCGACATCTACATCGCTTGGGTGGGCACCATTGGCTGCGAGGTCGGGAAAGTCGTCCCCGGTGATTACCGCTTTCACCCCCTCCATGGATTCCGCAGCACTGGTGTCAATCGACAGGATGCGCGCGTGCGCGTGGGGTGAGCGCACAACTTTGCCGTACAACATTCCCGGCAAAACCAGGTCGGCTCCGAATCGTGCTTTGCCTGTGACTTTCTCTAATCCGTCAGGTCGGATAGGTCGGGTACCTACCCACTTGTAGCCAGGGTTTTCTTCAGTTACAGCCATTACTTACCCCTCATTTCTAAAGCTGCTTCTTGGACAGCGCGAATAATTTTGTCGTATCCGGTGCACCGACAGAGGTTGCCTGCCAGGGCATAACGAATTTCGGTTTCAGTTGGATCTGGGTTCTTGTCCAACAAAGCTTTTGCTGCCATGAGAAACCCTGGCGTGCAAATGCCGCACTGCAGAGCTGCTCCTTCTAGAAAGCATTGTTGGAGGGGATGCAGGTCACCGGAATCGGCGAGTCCTTCGACAGTGAGGATTGTCGTTCCATCAGCTTCAGGAGCGAACATAAGACATGAGCAAGTGACTCTGTCGTCGACGAGAATGGAACAGGCCCCGCAATCTCCGGTTCCGCACCCTTCTTTTGCCCCCGTGAGACCAACTTCGTCTCGTAGGGCATTCAATAGCGATGTCCCGTCTTCGGTGAGAAATTCGGTCTCGTCGCCGTTGATTACCGTGGTGATGTGAGTTCGCGGCATTAGTTTGTTCCGTTTCTTTGCTCAGCTCGTTCAATTGCAATCAGTACCGCTCTTTTGGCCAAAACGCCGGCTACCTGTTTCCGGTAGGCGACGGTACCTCGCTTGTCGTCGATGGGGTCACACGCCTCGCTGGCCGCTGCCGCAACAGCGTCAAGAGTGGCGTCATCGGCAGTCGTGCCCACAAGTGCGTCTTCCGCGTCAGGGATTCTGATGACTGTCGGAGCGACAGCGGCTAAAGCCAGCGCGGCTTGTTCGATACTGCCGTCGTCGGCCAGTGTTACCCGTGCACCTGCTCCTACAACTGCGATATCCATTTCAGTTCTGGGGATCATTCGCAGGTATGCATCTCCGCTACGGGCAGGCATGTTGTCGATTTCAAACTCGACGATAAATTCGTCGTCATCAAGTGATGTTTGACCCGGTCCGGTTACTACTTCGGAGACGTCAAGCACGCGAGTGCCGCTTGGACCTGCAACTACGGCTCGGACACCGTTGACTACCATCGCCGGCACCGAATCTGCCGCTGGTGAGGCGTTGCATAGATTGCCCCCCAAGCTGGATCTGTTTTGGATCTGGTCTGAACCAATGAGACCTGCAGCTTCAGACAGTCCTGGGAACTCGTGGCTGAAGGCTTCGTCTTCTGTCAGATAAGCGGTAGGTGTGGCCGCTCCAACCGTCCACTTATTGTCGTCGCTCTTTAGCGATACCAGTTCTTCGATCTTTTTTAGATCGACCAGCAATTCGGGCGCCGGTCTTCCCGCACGGAGCTGAGGAACAACGTCTGTTGCCCCAGCAAACACTTGCGCAGACGGTGACGCGGAAAGCAGGGATGTTGCTTCCTCTACCGAAGATGGTGCTACGTATTTCACTCATTCCCCCTATTTCGACAAATCATGATTGTCTGCCGTGGCGTGGTTTCTCGAAAGGTAGTCGCTCGTTCCTTCATTGTCCTGTCCAACAGCCTTCGGGATAGTTTAGAGCCATGGCATCCTCGGATAACCAACCAGGTCCTCTCGGTTCTTACAATCTTTTCACGGCTGATCCGGTGCTGCCGGATGCGGTGCGTCGCGAGGGCGGGGACATTGGGCTTTTGGAGAGTTTCGGTGAACGAGTGGGGACTGAAGAAACACGAGAATGGGGCCGGTTGGCCAATAAAAACGTCCCGATCCTTCATACCCACGATCCTTTCGGTAACAGAATCGATGAGATCGAGTATCACCCCGCGTATCACTCAATCCTGAGTCTTGCTGTCGAAGCCGGGATCCACTGCATGCGCTACGAGCAATCTCCCGGGGAGGGGGCGTACGTGACTCGTAACGCGTTGATGGGTTTGATCACTCAGGTCGAGATGGGCCACGGTTGTCCTACCTCTATGACTTCTGGCGCACTGATGGCTTTGAAGCATCAACCCGAGTTGAGTGAAATTTGGGAACCGTTGACGATTAGCAGGAGCTATGACCATCAGCTGAGAGCACCGGATCAAAAATCGGGTGTTCTCTTGGGAATGGGGATGACCGAGAAGCAGGGCGGCTCAGATGTCCGCGCGAATACCAGTACAGCAACACTCGGCGCTGATGGCGAATATCGACTTGAAGGCCACAAATGGTTTACCTCGGCTCCTATGTGCGACGCTTTCTTGGTTCTGGCCTACGCGCCGAAAGGCATGTCTTGTTTTCTGGTTCCTCGTGTCCTGCCTGACGGAACCCGCAATTCTCTGAGGTTCATGCGGTTGAAGGACAAGCTCGGCAATCGTTCTAACGCGTCCGCTGAACTGGAGTTCGACAACACCGCGGCTTGGATCGTTGGCGAGGAGGGCCGCGGTATCCCAACCATTATCGAAATGGTGCACGCCACCCGATTAGACGTTGCCAACTGGGGGGTGTCCCTGATGCGCCAAGCCGTAAGTCAAGCTGGCTGGCATGTAGCTCACCGCGATGCTTTTGGGGCGAAGTTGATAGATAAGCCGTTGATGCAAAATGTTCTGGCTGACCTCGAAGTGGAGGTCGAAGCGGCAACGTTAATGATTACTCGACTTTCAGGAGCTCATGAACGAATGGAAGTTGATGAACATGAGCGCGCCTTCGCGCGTCTTGCTACCCCTGTTGCCAAATATTGGTTGACTAAGCAATCAAATCCTGTGGTCCGCGAGGCCCTGGAATGCGTCGGTGGCAACGGCTATGTCGAGGATTCGATAATGCCCCGTTTGTACCGCGAAGCGCCGCTGAACGCCATTTGGGAAGGCGCCGGGAACGTTATTGCACTGGATGTCGAACGAGCGGCGTCGAGGAACCCCGAAAGTGTTGAAGCGTTCCTCGATGAAATGGACCGATCGCGGGGTCGCGACCCAGGACTTGACGAACGACTTGATGATCTACGAGCCCATTTTGCTGCCCCCCTGTCCGAGGCGACTGCTCGACGATTGATTGAGCGACTAGCCACTACTTGGGCTGGAACTCTTATGGTCGAACATGGTGATCCCGCGGTAAGTGACGCCTATTTGTCATCTCGGATCGCTGGAGACCATGGATCTCTATTCGGCACGCTGTCGGCGGGTTGTGATTTGGTTCACATTTCAGAACGAGCGGTCCCGGTCAGCTAGCCGTCACCGGAATCAGCCTGTGAAGGCTGGGCCGTCGGCACGGTCGACGGTGGTGAACTCCTCCACCTTTTTCCGTGTGAGCTTTGTGAGCTGTTTCTTCGGTTTGCCTATGGTGAGAAGTGCCGCTACCGCAACATGGGGCTCGAGGCCAAGCAACTCCTGAGCTTTAGATTCCTGGGCTGCGATGAGAGTGGTGAGTGTGCCCCCGAAACCTTCGTTACGGGCCCCGAGGAGGATGTTCCATGCCATTGGGTAAATGGAGCCGCCGCTGATGATTCCGACGCGGTCAAGGTCCTTATCCAGTGACGCGACGACACCAAGGTCGACGGCGACAACAAGCACTGTTGGCGTTTGGGAAAGATCTTCGAACATTGGTATGACAGCAGGTATTGACTCGTCATTCCAGATTTTGTCAACGTCTATCGCTGTGGGGTGCACGCTTTGCCACGGGCTTTCTCCACTTCGTCGCTGTTCGCCGTAGACCCGCAATTGTGGGAGACAGAGCTGGCCTAGGGTTCGCTTGGTTTCAGGGTTTTTGACAACTATTACTCGTCCACCCTGTCGATTGCCCCCACTTGGGGCAAACCGCGCGTTGTCCAAAATTCGATACAGGGTCTCGTCGGGTAGTTCGTCGTCTGTGAAATCTCGGGCAGCGAATGTGGTGCGCATAACGTCATACAGTTCCATGTCTTCATACTTCCACGACCAGCCCACCTTGTGTCGCCCTATTGGGTTAAGGCGTTGGCTCAGGGTGCCGCATCGAAGAATTGTGTGAAGCCATATCTCGGATATGGGCCGACAACAAGTTGTTCAAGCACGCCTACGCCTTGAGAGGAACCACAACGAACTCGAACTACTTCCTGAATGTGAATGTTTTCCGGGGCGAGGGGATCAATTTCCTCTAAATTCCAACATTCACTCGATATAGCTAATTCACCCTTCCAGTGCCCATGGCCCCATTCGGGGTGCCCGTACCCCATGCCTTTCATCAGAATCGATTTAACAGGTTCGATCTCTACTTCAATTTGGGTTGAATTCGAGAGTCCCATGATGAGATGTCCCCCTGAAACTCTGCGAGTCCCCGGGGTCCACGCGAAATCGTGGCTGACCGAGGCAAAGCGCTCAATTCTTGGTTCCTCGACACCTGGTATCTGTGTCACATCGGCGTAAGCGGGCAGCCGAAAGCCGTCCCAATGCCAGACTTCGTCATTGTCTCCTTCGAATATGCCTAGGTGGGTAACGTGATCTGACCAGTGCAGCGGCGCCCAGAAAAACTTGAGACCTTTGGGTACAGTCGGTGCTCCTGGTGGTGCCGGGTCTCCTACAGGTCGAACTCCCCATGACCGATCTTTCGTTCCGTAGGTATGTTCGGGATCAAGGATGATGGTTTCGTCGGGGAGGTGGAGTTCGCCACGCCAAAATCCGAATTGGTTCATGCGAGTCGAGATCATCCAGCGACCTATTTGTTCAGGGGTGAGTATCTGGTGGTCTTCTGCGAAGTGCGCCGTCCTTGGAATCCATTCGAGATCAGCGCTGATGCCTGTTTCGTTGTCGTCGAGAACTACCCGGAGTGTCTTCATTGCTTCTTGAATTTCGATCCGGAATGGGCCAGTACTCATGTCGATGGGATCATCCGGTGCTCTTCGAGAGGCATGAAAGGAATGCTGTTGGTTTCCTTGAGCCACGGTTAACGAGCAGTCTTGTATGCGGAGGTTGGGGTAACGGGCCGAACTGATTCCGAAATACAGGGCACCGTCTGCGGTGTAGCCGTTAAAGAACGAGCGGTCGTAGGCGTTCCGGTCACTTGTCGCCGATGTGGCTATCGGCCGTGACGTCTGGTGTATGTAGAACTCGTCGAAGGAACTCAGCAACTTTTCCACCTCCAACTTCAGTTGATGGTCATTGTTGCCGTCCCAACATAGGCCTCGCCTTGGCTGAATGTGACATGAATCATTGCTCTTGCGGTCAGCGATTGAGGTGAAGAGGGGTCTCTTCGGAAGCCGTTCAACGAAAATCTAACTATCTTCGGGGTCAAGTGTTCTCTGGGGAGGTTGTGATGGCTGGGGTGTTAGACGGGATTCGTGTATTGGATTTCGGTCGTTTTATTGCCGGACCGTTTGCTGCCACCATCCTGGGTGATCTGGGCGCTGATGTGATTCGCATCGAGAGAATCGATGGCGGTGAAGACCGCTGGACAACTCCGGTCACCTCCGATGGGCAGGGGGCGTTGTTTCTTCAGGTCGGGCGAAACAAAAGAAGTGTCACTTTGAATCCGATGAAACCCGCGGGTAGAGAAATAATGAACGCCCTAATCGGAACGGCGGACGTGGTTGTAGCCAATTTGCCTCCCGATACACGAAGACAAATGGGTCTTGACTACGAGTCGCTGAAAGCAATCAAGGACGACGTCATTGTTTCAACCGTGACCTGTTTCGGTTCGGGGGGTCCATTTAGTGACCGTGTCGGTTTTGATGGCCTCGCTCAGGCCATGTCTGGGGCCATGCACATGACCGGACCTGAGGGGCAACCAACGCGCAACTCGACACCGTACGTGGATTTCTGTACTGGCTCTTTGCTGGCAATGGCGACACTCGCCGCGTTACGACACCGTGATCTCACCGGCGAAGGTCAGGAACTTGAAGGGGCCTTATTGAAAACTGCGGTGACCATTGCAAATGCGACGCTTATTGAACAGGACCAACTTCAGATCAACCGAGAGGCCTCGCACAACCAAGGGCAAACTGCCGCCCCCTCGGACACCTTCGCCACTCTGGATGGCTTGGTGCTGGTGTCGGTGATCGGCAATTACCAATTCGCGCGATGGGCAAAGCTTGTCGGTCGACCCGAACTAGCAGATGACCCGAGGTTCCAAAACGATGAGGGTCGGGGAAATCATCGAAATGAAATCTGTGGGGTGATGTCAGATTGGTGTGCGGACAAATCGACTGACGACGTGTTGTCTGCCCTCGCAGATCTCAAGATTCCAGGCGCTCCTGTTTTAAAACCTCAAGAAACTCTTGATCATCCGCACGTCGAGGCACTGGGGTTTTTGGAACGTCTCTCCTACCCCACAGCCATCAAGGATGTCCCGATAAGTCAGTTCCCGGTGTCGATGACCGGCAGCCCGGGAACTATCCGCCATAGATCCCCCGAACTGGGCGAACACACAGATGAGGTGTTGACTGAGCTTGGCTTTAGCTCTTCGGAGATAGATGATTTTCGTTCAGATCGAATTGTTTGAGGTGTTGTTATGGATTTCGTAGACGTCGCCAGGACCACTTTCGCCGCAAGAGAGTTCACAGACGAAGCGGTACCCGATGATGTGTTGTATCGAATTTTTGATACGGCGCGTTTTGCACCCAACGGCGGTAATCGTCAAGGTTGGAAGGTCATAGTGGTTCGTGATGAGAACACAAAGAAGTCTCTTGGTGAGTTGTGTTGGTCACCTATGAGGGTGGCCGCCGCTCAAACTCGCGCTGGCGAGGTCTACTGGCAATCTGTGACCCCAACTTCGGTGGATGTCGCAGAGGCTGCTGGCGATGATTCGTTACCGATTGCTATACCCATGTTTCGGCATCTTGAGAGGGTGCCGGTTGTTTGCATCGTTGCTGTTGATCTCAACGTGGTGGCCTCTATGGACCAATATTTGGACCGTGTCGGGGTCGTGAGCGGCGCTTCGGTTTACCCGATGGCTTGGAGCGCACTGATGGCAGCCCGCAACGAGGGGTTCGGTGGGACGTTGACGACTCTTCTTGCAGCCCAAGAGCCAGCCGTTCAGAAACTTTTGGGACTTGAGCCATACGAGGCCGTGTCGGCGATGCTCACTATTGGTCGACCGCCTAAGCAGCTGTCGAAATTGTCAAGAAAACCGGTCGAAGAGTTCGTGTTCCTCGAACACGCAAATGGGGAACCGCTTACCGGCTGAAGTCGGTCATAACTCAGGTTCTCAAAAAGTTCTGCTATTCGCCGACCGTGGTTTCGATCAGTCGACTGTCGATGATTGACGCGTTGCGTTTTGGAAGGTGATTCACCCGGTAGTCGTCGTAGTCGGTGAACATTGAAAGCATTTGGGATCGACTTTGGTAGTGGTAAATGAGGGCCTCATCCCAGAGTTCTTCGGCAGGGCCTATGAGTGTCGATACTGGGAAGGCGCGCCATGTGATTTCAACGCCTGCTCGTTCGGCGTACAGAGATGTGACTCCTTTTCTGTATTCCTCGTAGCCCTGCGCGCCGGACATATTGTCGACGCCTCCCCCAGGGCGTGTTGTCTCCGCGAGGCGGATCAGGTTCAACATGTCCGTTGGTTGTTGAGGGTCGCGATTGTTGATCTCGTTCACCCGGGGGTCATGGAAGAGGCCTGGTCGTTCGATGATTGGGTCAGTTGGAGGCGCCGCTTTGAGGTTCAAGGGGTAGCCCCCTGGGGTGTCTGCGACACATTCGATGAGGCGACTGTTGGCGAGTGACGCGGATCGGAACTTGAGCACGTCTTGGTATTCGGGATCTGTGATCATTTCGATAAATGAACGGCGGGAGGGGTATTGCGGGATGAGGAGGTAGTCCCAATCTTCTCCGAGTGTCGCGAAGAAACATGAGCGGACTTCGTTGAGATATAGCAGCGAGTGTCCAGTGCCGAGACGATTCGCTATCGGGGTGACCCCTGCTATGTAGTGATTGAAATAACAGTCTCGTCCACTAAGTGTTCCCATATTGAGTTCCGGATCAGTTACTGCCCGAAATTTCAACAGGTTGATCATCGCTACGGGTTCATCAGGGTCGCGGTCTTGCATCGATGCGACGATTCGCTCTGTTAGTTCGACGCGGCTCATTTTTCGCTTTCTTTTCGAAAGTTGTCTACGAATGATCGTGCCATACCGTCACAACGAGCGCTTGATCGATTGGTCCGTCGGTGAAGCAAAGCTCCGCGAGGCTTTGGGTCGACGTCCGCCCAATATCGACACCGCTGCGGACACCTTCGCAGTCAGCGCCGCGACGCTACGACAGGTGCTCAACGAAACTTTCGGTACAGGGACAACTCTCTTATCTGTGAGCGAGCAGCCCCGATAAGGCGATCGCGGCAGTTGGGGCGTTCAATGCACGACACCCGGAAGCTGGGGGTTGGATCTTGACGATCGGACCGGGTTGGGTGTCTGCTGCTTTAACCTCATTCTCACTGGGATTTGAAAGGTGCTTCTGAAATGGTTGAACGCGAAGCCGGTAGGACCGAGCACATCGATGCCATAACCCTGGCGACAGTGAACATGGCCAAGTCGATTGAGTTTTACGAAGCCTTGGGTTTTGTTATCTCTTACGGCAACGCGGCCAGTTCTTTCGCGACGTTGGACTCGGGGTCTTGTTTCGTGAACCTGTGGCAAGTCAAGCAAGAGGAACTCCCGTCGGACTGGTGGGGTCGGGTAATTTTTCACGTCGATGATGTCGATCTGGTGCACCAGCGAGCGATTGACGCGGGCCTCTCACCGGAGGACAAACCCGTTGACGCACCTTGGGGTGAAAGGTTTTTCGCCATCCGGGACCCTTCGGGCCATGATCTCAGTTTCGCCAAGAGGATCAACGACTAGAGCGCTGCGGTGAACTGTGGTCCCTGATTCAGACGACGATCGCTACGCAGGATTCCCCCCAGGGTTCTTCGACAGAGTTGACGACTCCCCGGACAGCGACTTTTACTTCGAACCGCGATTGGTCACCCACATCGACAATGAGGCCATCACCGCGGTCGGAGTTCTCTATCGAGAACTCCGACTTGAAGGCACGGTCCTGGATTTGATGGGTTCTTGGGTCAGCCATTTTCTCGATGTGCCAACCCAGCTGATCGTGCTCGGAATGAACGCGACTGAACTGATGCAAAACGATCAGGCGGCCTCATGGGTGCAACACGACCTCAATGATGACCCCCGACTCCCCTTTGAAGATGCAAGTTTCGATGCTGTTGTTTGCTGCGTGTCAGTGGATTATCTGGTTCGCCCGTTGGAGGTCTTTGACGAAGCCCGTCGCTGTTTGAAACGCGGCGGAGTGTTCGTCAATACCTTCTCCAATCGATGCTTCCCGACAAAGGCGATCCAGGGCTGGGGACAAACTGACGACCGAGGGCACATCGCGATTGTTGGCGAATATTTTCGACGATCTGGCGGTTGGGTTGACCTACATGCCGAGCTAAGAACCGAGTCCTCCGGACGAGGCGATCCTCTTTATGCCGTATGGGGTTACAAAGAATAAGGCCGTGGTTGGGGTTGCTGGCGGGACTATCGTTGGCCCATCAGAAATGGGGGAGATTTGACTGGAGAAGAAGCCAAAGAGCTGGTGCGACACATAATGGAAGACGGATTCAACAAACAGGATTTGTCCGTCGTGGAGGCATCGTTTACTGACGACTACGTGCGTCATGGTTATGGCGGTCCTTCCGCTAATTCTCTGGCTGAGCACATTGAGTCACTGAAGGCCTACCACTCTTCATTAAGCAACGCCCGATTTGAGATTCAGCAAATGGTCAGTGATGGGGAATCCGTGGCTGTCAGATACATCTTGCGAGGAACCCACACCGGCACTTTCATGGGGATACCGGCCTCAGGTAACGAAATCGAGCGCCACGCCGTGGCAATTTTCACGATCGCCGATCATAAGGTGGTTGAAGGTCACATAGTGAGCGACAGCGGTGGCCTACTGGATCAGCTCACCAACTCATCGACATAGTCGATGACATTATCCAAGTAACAATTTTTCGATCAGTTCATCTTGTTGTCGCGCTTCGGATGGGTCGATGGCCCACATCGGTGGTTTTACGCACACCGAAGTTGCATGCTGTGCGATGTTACGAATTTCCTCGCCCACTTCATCTGGGGTTCCGCAAACCGCGAAAGTTTTCGCCGCTTCGAGCGGCACCAAATCAAGGCAGTCCTCTAGGGCTAGCGAGCGCCTTGCCTCTACAAGCGTGTCGAACAGTTCTCCGAATCCGTGAGCACTGAAGTAGGAGCGATAGCTGGGTATTGAGGCGTAAAAGGCTACGTTGCCTCGCGCCCTTCGAGCGGCAACCGTTGGGTCCGAATCTATGGATGCTGTCAACCAAAGTTGTATTTGTATGTCAGCTGGGTCGCGTCCCGAACTGGTGGCACCTCGGTACAACGCAGGTAGTGCCCGCTCTTCTAACCACCACCGGGACCAGATTGAGTGCCCTATGAACCCGTCGGCGCATTCCCCGGCTAATTCACACAATTTTTCCCGTAACGACGCTACCCATATTGGGATAGGTCGTACATCGGCACCAAAGTTTGGGTGCATCGCTTCGAAAGACAGTTGATAATGCTCGCCTTGGTAGTCGGGGATCGATGAATCCCCATTTACCGCTGCGTCGAAAATCAAGCGGAGGATTTCTATTATTTCTCGAGTCCGGGAAATTGGTGGCCGAAAATTTTCACCAAAGTAATTTTCCGTCCAAGTTTGTGGTGCGGTGCCCAGACCAAGGGTGAACCGACCATTGCTGATCCGGTCAAGTTCAAGGGCGGCGCACGCTGTTTCGAACGGCGAACGAACAAACGCCATCGCTATTCCTGTTTCCAACTTGAGGGAGGTGGTGGAGGCCGCCGCGACTGCCAAGCTCGCCCATGGTGGCCCGTATACCTGGTTGCCAATGACCCCCGTGTACCCGCGTTGTTCTAGCTGTTTGCTTCGGGACGCGATGGTTGAGGCATCGCCGCTCCCGATCGGAGCCCAGCAATTCAACACAAATCAGATCCTTTGGTCACAGAGCGGGATCGGACCTTTTCCAGAGCTACCGTCCAATTGGATTCATCGACGGCCTCGGACTAGCCGACCCGGGCGAGCTCCCGTGAATTCACCGTTTTGTCTCACGATTTCCCCGGCTACGAGGGTCGCTTTGTATCCGCTCGACTCTTGCAACAGGCGTGGCGCCCCGGTGGGAAGGTCATATGCCATTTCGGGCGCAGAAATTGACAGATTTTCGTAGTCGATGACATTGATGTCCGCGCGTTTCCCGACTTCAATGGTGCCCCGATCGCCGAGCAAA